>JAQGJU010000150.1 GCA_028290465.1 Xanthobacteraceae bacterium
GCGATCCGCTCACCGTAAAATTTCTCGCCGTCGAAATGTCCCTGCTTCAGGCCTTTGGACGGATTATAGCCGCCCGTATTATAGGCGATGGCGACTTTCGCGAATTCGAAGTCGGTCAGGCTGGTCCGCGACTCGAAGCCGAGCTTCTTCAACCCGCGTCGCAATTCACTAAGGCAATGGGTCAGCGTATTGGCGAAGCTCTCATAGCGCCGCTCGAGGAAGTAATCCGGATCGTCTTTGAAAAATTGCAGATCGCGCTGGAATACGCCGAAGCCGTGGCAGAATTTTTTCGGATTGGCGACCGCATCCTGATAGCCGGGAATGAAGGCCGCCATGTCTTCGAGCGCCTTGCGGGCAATGTCGAACATCAATGGCCCGCTCGGCTCGGCGACCAGCGCATCCTTATTGCGTGGAAAGGCCTGCCGGCCCTTGCCCGGACCTTTGAAGTCAATCGTGTCGCCGACGCAGAGCGCGACAACCCGGTCGAGCGACAACGGCTTCTTGCGCAGCACGGACCAGATATAACCCGTCTCCTGGCATGCGATCGCGACGATCATGTCGAGATCGAACGGTAGTCCGATCAGGGCCGCCTCGATCTGCGCGCGAAACTGTTGTTTGAACCAACGAATGTTGTCAGCGGTCGGCATGGCGGCCTCCGTCGCGGAACGAATATCGGCGGGCCGCGGCCTCAGCCATGGTCACCGCCGGGCTCCGGAACACTTTCGTGATGGGTTGTGCCGGCCGGCTTGAGGAAGGCCGCGAAGACGAAGCCATCGAGCAGACCATCGTCTTGCAGGTCGACACTCACCCAGGCCGGATCCTGGCTGCTGATCGCGACCACGGTCAGTTCGGTGTCGACCTGGAGCGTCTTCTCGGAGTCGAAATTGGTGCCGGGCCCGCCGCGCAGCTTCAGACCATCGCGGGCTTTGACCACATAACGTCCAGGGGCGACGATTTGAGCGGCGGCGCTTCCCAGCGCGGGGCCCGGCGCGGCCCAACCGGCCTGCGCCGCGTCGCGCAGCCATTGCGGCGCGTTGGCCGATTTGCCGCCTGCTCCCCAGGTCAGCTCCGACGTGTCGTGGACCGAGGTGCCAAAGCCGACATGAATGGTCTCATTGCCCATATAGGCAACGCCGGCACCGATACCGGTCGCACCGGCGGCAGCGGCCGCGGTGACAAAGGCCAGGACAACGGGATGGGCCGATTGGTCCGTGAAGGTGAGCGTTGTCCCGTTGACGACAAGCTTGAGGTCCGCGGCCCGCCCTTTGTCATGGCGTGTCGAGCCGGTCCGGCGCGTGCCTTCGCCCAACGTATCCTGGCCACCGGAAGTGATCTTGATGGTGTCGACGCCGGCGGCCTGGGCCGCCGCATCCAGAACCTGCTTCAGTTCGGCCGAGATCGGCTTATTCCGAACAGCTCCGATTGGGGGGCCCGTGAACGTGGTCATGCGCGTGTCCTCGGCTCTGGTGATTTGACGCGTTTAGGTTCCGTCAGGCGACCTCGTTGCACGCGTCGGAAGCGGCCGTGAGTCGGAATTTTTGAGGCCATAACCGGCGTGAAATCCCTGGCGTCGCACGAACAGTCGTTGGCGACGCCCCCGTAACGCGGAAGCGGCTTGGTGCGATGTGGCCGCGATTTTGGACAACGTCGTCAATGCCGCACGCCCTGTGCCGTCGGATTCAGACCGCTAGAGCATTTCCCGGCGAAGTGGGAACCGGTTCGCCAGGAAATGCGACCAAGTAACGAATCCAGAGCCTTCCCCGGTTCAACTTAACGGGCAAGGCTCTAGTGCATTTTTACTTTTTCACAACTCTAGCGCGATGTCCACGTCAAGCTGCCAGGTTCTGTGTATTGGCCCGAATCCGATTCGGCCTGCTCGCGGACGATGGCGGGCCTTGCATCGCTGATTCAGGAAACCTGCAGCGTCCCGGCCTGCGCGCGCACTTGATAGAAGCCGACGATTTCCTGGGTCGTGGTGCGGCTGAGCCGCTCGAAATTCGCAAGGCATTGCGTGATTTCGACGGCCAGGATGGGACGCTTCCGGGCCGGCAACAGCAGAATGGCTTTCACCGTGGGCCAGGACAGTCCGATCGCCCGGGCGAGGACCAGCAAGGTCTCCGCGCGTTCTTCCGCGAGCGTCCGCTCGACAAAGGAAATCGGAAGCCGGCATATCGCGGCCAGCGCGGCGGTGGTTTCTTCGATACGGCCATTCTTCGCGAATGCCCGGATTTTGTCGTCGTCGAACTCACCTAATTGAAGTGGCGTATCGTGACCGTCCGGCACCCCTCTAACGGCCTCATCACGAATCCGGCCCGCCACCTCATCGACGACCCGGCCGACCTCGCGCTTGGCGAAAGGATGCTCGGCTTCGAGCTTGGTCCGAACCCGGTCGCTGGCATGGGCCAGCAGCTTAAGAAACAGATGGTTCGGAATGTCGGATCGAGCGCCGACGCATATGGCGAGCCGGTCGTCGCCTTCCGAGCGCCGCACCACGGTCGCATAACCCGAAGCGGAGAAACGCGCGCCTTGGTTTTCCGCCGTGCTCAATAGCACCTGCGGGTCGCCACGCTCGACCAGCACGTCGGTGACGGCCTCGCTCAAAGACAGCCGGCGCGAGATCGCCAGCAGATGTTCTTGCCCCTGCGTCCGGGCCGTCTCAACAAGAATAGGATCATCCACCTGCACGGAATCGATCAGTATGGGCCGTGCAACATCGATATCGTCATCGAACGCCAGCGCCCGAACAATTCCGCGCGGCGCATTTGCAACGGATGCGAGCCGGATCGAGAGCAACGCGCGTGCCGAGAACTCGATGTCGACAATGAGACGGGCGAAGACATCGTCGAACAGCGCGATGTCGTCTTCGGAAAGCTGTTCGGATCCGACGATGAAAAGGTCGGTCACATAGCGCAGCAGCGCGCCACGGGCGGCGACCGACCCGGTTGAAATTGAATTCCGGATATCGTGCAGAACCGATTGGGCCGCCGTCATCGGACTTGGCCCGATCCGGAGGATCGACGACGAGCGCTCGCCGTGGCGCGAGGCATCGTCGCCTCAGCGACAGCTTCCGATATCAATGGCATAGCCTGTCCCGACATCGGCTGCCCCCAGACAGCCCTGCCAACACATTGGCGCGTCAGGTGTAAATTTCGGGTTGAAAATAGGTTAATGGAATTCGTGCATTTTTATCGGCGAAAAGCCGCGCCCGGCACCGCACGAGCCGTGCCGGGCGCAATCAACCTGTACGAGCGTCTTCCTAAAGCGTTTTCACGGGAAGTGGAATCCACTTCGCGTGAAGAAAACGCGTCTTTCTAAACATTTAGAGCGCGTCCGCAGATAAGTTTACGCGATCTGCGCAAGCTTGATCGCTTCCCACAAAACCGGTGTCCACTTTTGCTGGACTCGCTCTACGCGAACGCCGACCAGTCGACCGGCCCCGGCACATAACCGTAACGCAGGTTGCTGCGGGCCGGGCCGCTCTTCTCGTATGCTTCCTTCATGCGCGCGAAGCGATCTCGGTTCGGGCCGATGTCGGTCCGTTTGCTGATGTCGTAGTCGTAGAGCTTGGCATTGGTGTCGCCGAAGATCATGTTCTTGATCGGGCCGTCGGCGGCGGTCTGAAAGAATTCGCGGCGGCTCAGGCCCTGCTGTTTGCTAAGTTCGTCCCCATCGCCAACAGCCGGGCTTCGAGTTCTTTTTGTTTTTCGCTTGGCGGCGAATTGAACCGTGAAGTCACCCAAAGCCAGGATTTACTCCACCGTTCCGGCAGGTGTTAATGCAGCAATCGTTTCCTCCATTCGCTCCGCGCTGCGGCGCAGAAATCAAGGGAGTGGATAGCCCGTGTTCGTGTTCGGCATCCCGGTCGACTTCATCCTGTTCGGGCTGACGCTGCTTGGCGTTGCGGTGTTTCATCATCGCACGCTGCAGGTCGCCCTGACCGGGCTGGCCGCGATCGTCCTCTACAAACTCACCTTCACGGGCTTCAAGTTCGGTCCGGGCCTTGTCGGCCTTGGGCTGCACATGCGGTATGAGGCGGTCGTCCTGACCAACCTGTTCCTGCTGCTGATGGGATTTGCGCTGCTGTCCCGGCATTTCGAGAAGAGCCGCATTCCGGACGAGATGCCGGCGTTCCTGCCGGACGGCCCGAAAGGCGGCGTCGCGCTGCTGGCCATCGTGTTCGTGATCTCGGCCTTCCTGGACAATATCGCGGCCGCGCTGATCGGCGGCGCGATGGCCCGGCACGTCTTCAGGGGCAAGGTGCACATCGGCTACCTGGCCGGCATCGTGGCGGCTTCCAATGCCGGAGGCTCCGGCAGCGTCGTCGGCGACACCACGACCACCATGATGTGGATCGACGGCGTCAATCCGTTATCGGTGCTCAAAGCCTATGTGGCGGCGGGCGCCGCCTTCTTCGTGTTCGCGATTCCGGCAGCCGTTCAACAGCATCGTTATTCGCCGATCCTGAAGGACGCTGCGCGTGGTCTGAAAATCGAGTGGGCCCATCTGGTCATCGTCGGTCTCATCCTGATCATCGCGGTCGTGGCCAATGTCGCCGCGAACCTGAAATTTCCGGCCCTGCTCGCCGTCGTGCCGGTGATCGGCCTCGCGGTCTGGATCGTGATCCTGGCGACCGCGCCGCTGCGGCGGCCGGACTGGGAGATCATGCCGGAGACCTTCAAGGGCACGATCTTTCTGCTCGCGCTGGTCACCAGCGCGTCCTTGATGCCGGTCGAGGAACTGCCACTGGCCTCGTGGCAGACCGCGCTCGGTCTCGGCTTTCTGTCCTCGGTGTTCGACAACATCCCGCTGACCGCGCTGGCGCTCAAGCAGGGTGGCTACGACTGGGGCTTCCTGGCGTTCAGCGTCGGTTTCGGCGGCTCGATGATCTGGTTTGGATCGTCCGCCGGTGTCGCGCTGTCCAACATGTATCCCGAGGCCAAGTCGGTCGGCCTCTGGCTGCGGCAAGGCTGGTTTGTTGCGGTCGCTTATGTGCTCGGCTTCTTCGTGATGCTCGCCATCGTCGGTTGGAACGCGGACGCCCCGCACCGCAAGCGCGTCGATCTGCCCTCGCCTATCCCGAACCTCAGTTCGGTCTCCAACAGGACGGCCCTTCTCGTGATGGGTGGGGAAGCCTGGAGGTTTCCTGGCACCGAATCGACGCCTTAATTCCGTTGGCGAGATACCTTAATTAAATACAACTTATACGAGCTAAATCCGGTCCCAAATTAACCAATTCACGGCCTCTGCGTACGCAGCGGCAATCGATTTTGCCTTGAGCGGGAAGGATTTGTGGCTTGGAGGCAACCCCCTTGAAGAAAATGGATAGGTTGCTGCCGGACATGAACGTTGGGTTGCTAAGCCCGAGTTCCACCGGTATAAAAAATGGCAAGACTGAGGTTAAAGGGTGGGGCATGCGGGTTTCGGCAATTCTGACGGTGGTATGCTGTGTCGTGGCGGCGAAGGCCGGTTTCGCGGCTGAAGCCTACACGATCAATGACGCCATCAAGGAAGCAGTTCGCACCAATCCGGGCGTCGGCGAAGCCGCCGCGAACCGTCGCGCGACCGATGCCGAGATGCGCCAGAGCCAGGGCGTGCTGCTGCCGCAAGTCCGCATGGAAGCCAGCGCCGGCCCGGAAAAGCTCACCCGTTTCATTACTCCCGAGCCGACCAGCAATGGCGATTGGAATCGCGGACGCCAGATGTCCGTGGTCGTCCGCCAGTTGGTGTTCGACGGCTTCTCTTCGATCAACGAGATCTGGCGCCAAGCGGCGCGAGTCGATGCCGCCGCCTATCGGGTTCACGAGCGCACCGAGCTGATCGCGCTCGACGCCGCCGAAGCCTATATCGACGTCGTGCGCTATACCCGCCTCGTGGCGCTGGCCCAGGATAACATCGGCAGCCACAACCGCCTGTTCAGTAATGTGAAAGCCCGGTTCTCGGGCGGACGCGCCGGTGAAGGCGACCTGCAGCAGGGCCAGGAGCGGCTCGCCGCCGCGGAAGCTACGCTGCTCGAATTCAAGCGCAGCCTTGAGGACGCGCGGGCAAAGTACCGCAAGGTCGTCGGCCTCGAAGCGTTCAATCTGCGTTTCCCGGGCCGCCTGCCCGCTCTGCCGAAGTCGCGGGATGAGTCGCTGGCGGTCGCGCTGCGCTTCAATCCGACGATCCGCGCCGCCGGCGCCGACGTGGCGGCCGCCAAATATGGCTTCCACGCCACCGCCGGCAGCTTCGTGCCGCAGGTTTCGCTTGAAGGCCGCGCGCTGCGCGGCGAAGACTCGGTCACCTATGACGGTTACCGCAACGAAGTGAGCGGCAAGGTCGTGCTGTCGTGGGACATCTTCCGCGGCGGACAGGATAGCTGGAAGCGCGTCGAAGCCAGCGAGCGCATGATCGAGCAGACGATGCGCGAAGCCCGCCTGCAGCGCGAAGCGTTCGAGTCGCTGGACAAGGCCTGGGCGGCCCGCACCCTGACGGCCGAACGCGCCGCCGCGCTGTCGCGCGACGTGGTGGCGGCCCGCAAGGTCGTGGTCGCGTATGGCAAGGAGTACGAACTCGGCCAGCGGACGCTGATCGACCTGCTCAATGCCGAGAACCAGTATTTCAATTCGTCGGTTTCGCTGGTGTCGAGCCGCGGCGTCGCGGTGTTCGCCGACTATCAGATGCTCGCCGTGATGGGCCATCTGCTGCAGTATCTCAAGACCGATCACCCGATGGAATCCGAGCCGCTCGACGCGCCGTCGCTGTTCGTGGTTCCCCTGAAGGTGCCGCCGATCCTGATCCAGGCGCCCGGCCCGGGTCCGGAGCCGCTGCAGGTCGCCGCCGTCGAGACCGATGGCGCCGTTGCGGCCGAGCCCCGCGCCATCATCCGCTTCGGCGAGCGCTGGCCTACCCAGCCGAGCGCCATGACGGCCGCCGTGATGAACCTCTGGCTCGCCGAACAGGGTCAACGCAGCCTTCCGCAGACACAGACCGCCCAGGCCGACCAGCCGAGCGGGTCGACCACGACGCCGCGTTGGCACGGCTCGGACATGCTGTCCTTCGCACCGCAGGGACTGAGCCTGCGCTGGCCGATCAAAACAGCGGCGAATTAAGCATCTGAATTTACGATAGTCCGAGAGAATTCCCGGTTCGCCCTGCTGTTGCCCCTAAGCGCATTGTAAGATCAGCGACGATTGCTCACCGCCCGACGCGGATCGCGGCGACTTCGCGGGCTGTCTTGATCGCTGCGTAACGGGGCCGAATGAACCTGCTAGCCAAGATACCGGCTCTGTCATCCCATGGCGCCGGCCATGAGCAACAGCCGACAGACGCACCTGCGTCCCCACCGCCGCACGGCGATCCGCTGGCTGATGCGTTGCTGTTCCTGGCGGCGTTTCACGGCCGCGCCCTGACCCGCAACGCCCTGCTGTCCGGCCTGCCGATCGCCGACGACCGGCTCTCCCCGCAATTGTTCAGCCGCGCCGCGCAGCGCGCCGGCTTCGAAGTCGAGGCCGTCAAGCGGCCGCTCGCCGAAATTCCCGGCCTGGTGCTGCCCGCGGTCCTGATCATGGCCGACCGCACCTGCCGCATCCTGCTCACCATCGACGCTGAACTTAAAAAGGCGACGGTCTGCGACCCGAGCCGCGGCGATGCCCGCGAAGTCGTGAGCTTCGCGGCGCTCGACGCCAATTATCTGGGCTACGCCTTCTTCGCCCGCCCGGTTGCCGCCGCCGATCCGCGCGCCGTCGCGGCCGGCGACCTGCCCCGGTCGCACTGGTTCTGGACCGTGGTCAAAAAGTTTTGGGCCAACTACAGCCATGTGGCGATCGCGGCTTTCGTCGTCAACGCGCTGGCGCTCGCCACCCCGCTGTTCACGATGAACGTGTACGACCGCGTCGTGCCGAACGGCGCCACCGCATCGCTGATCGCGCTGTCTATCGGTGTGTGCTTGGCGCTGATTTTCGACTTCATCCTGCGCATCGTGCGCAGCCGGATCATCGACATGACCGGCAAGAAGATCGACGTGGTGCTGGCCGCCGACATCTTTGAGCACGTCATGGCGCTTAAGATGGCGTCGCGGCCGCAGTCCGTCGGCATTCTGGCCAACCAGCTTCGCGACTTCGACTCGGTGCGTGAATTCTTTACATCCGGTACCGTGGTGTCGGCCACCGACCTGCTATTCGCGGTCCTGTTCATCATCGTGCTGTTCATCGTCGGCGGCCCGCTCGGATGGATTCCGCTGTTCGTGCTGCCGATGATGATCGCGCTCGGCTTCCTGCTGCAGCGGCCGCTCGATCGCGCCATGAAGCGGCTGCAGGCCGAATCCGCCGCCCGGCACGGCGTGCTGGTCGAATCGCTGTCCGGCATCGAGACCGTGCGTGCGGCCGGTGCCGAAGCCAGGATGCAGATGGCCTGGGAACGCTCTGTCGCCGCGACCGCCCGCTCCGGCGAGGACGTGCACCATTGGTCGTCTCTGGCGCTGACCGCGGCCAGCACCGCGCAACAGGTCACCAGCCTGCTGATGATCATCATCGGCGTATATCTGATCCTGGACGGCAAGCTGTCGATGGGCGCGCTGGTCGCCGCCAACATGCTCGCCGGCCGGGTGCTGGCGCCGATTTCCGGTATCGCGGCCGTCATCACTCGCGCGACGCAAACCTTCTCGGCGATGAAATCGATCGACCGGCTGATGTCGCTGGAACGCGAGCGGCCGCCGCAGCGCAGCTATGTCGCGCGGCGCGTCGAGCACGGCAGCATTTCGTTCGATAATGTCACTTTCAAATATCCGAACTCCCCTGAGAACGCGCTGGAGAAGATCTCGTTCAAGGTCGCGCCGGGCGAGCGCGTCGGCATTGTCGGTCGCGTCGGCTCCGGCAAGACCACCGTCGGCAAACTGCTGGTCGGCTTTTACGAACCCGCCGAGGGCGGCATCCAGGTCGACGGCATCGACATCCGCCAATACGATCCGGCGGATCTGCGCGCCGGCGTCGGCTTCATCCTGCAGGATACCGATCTGTTCTACGGCAAGCTGCGCGACAATATCGCGCTCGGCAAACCGAACGCGACCGACGAAGAGATCCTCGCTGCCGCGAGACTGTCCGGCGTCGAAAGCTTCATCGCCGGCCACCCGCTCGGCTACGACATGCCAATCGCCGAAGGCGGACGCAGCCTGTCGGGCGGCCAGAAGCAGGCCATCGGCCTCGCCCGCATCCTGATCCGCAAGCCGAAGGTGCTGTTCCTCGACGAGCCGACCGCGCATTTCGACGTGCGCAGCGAGGCGGAATTCCTGGAGCGGCTCAAAGCCGTCGCGACCCGTGACACCACCGTGGTGATCTCGACCCACCGGCTGTCGCTGCTGGCCTTTGTCGATCGTCTGCTGCTGTTCGAACGCGGCCGTCTGGTCGCCGACGGGCCGCGCGACGAGGTGCTGAACAAACTGCGCGGCACGCCCCCGCAGCCGACCGCGACCGGCCCTGTCCCCGTTCCTCCGGCCGCCGCGCCGATTAGAAAAGCCAATGCATAAGTCCGACTTCGCCTTCGTCAACGACATACGGGCCGCGGCCGAACTCAAGACGCCGCGCACCGCGCGCATGCTGTTGTTCACCACCGTGGCGATGCTGTTCTGCGCCTTGATCTGGGCGCATTTCGCGGTGCTCGACGAGGTCAAGCGCGGCGACGGCAAGGTCGTGCCGTCGCGTCAGGTCCAGGTCGTGCAAACGCTGGAAGGCGGCATTGTCGGCGAGATCCTGGTGCAGGAAGGCGCCATCGTGCAGCAGGGCCAGTCTCTGATGCGGATCGACGACACCAACTTTGCCGCCCAACTCGGCGAAGTGCGCGAGCGCCGCCGCGCCATGGCGGCCCGCGTCGCGCGTCTGGAATTCGAAGCCCTGGGCGTCGACAAGTTCACTTTGACCCCGGAGCAACTGGAAGGCGACCGGCGATCCGTGGATGCCGAGAAAGCCGTGTTCGACTCTCATATGCGCAAGCTGGCGCAGGATGCCGACGTGCTCGGCCAGCAGGAAATCGGACGCAAGCGCGAGTTGGAGGAATATCAGGCCACCGAGCGCAAGCTGACCGAGACGTTGAAGCTGCTGGCGCGCGAAGTCGAACTCACGCGTGGATTGTTCAAGCAGCGCGTCGTGCCGGAAATCGAAATGCTGCGCGTCGAGCGCCAGGCCAGCGAAATGCGCGGCCAGCTTGAAACCATCCAGGCCTCGATGACCAAGGCGCAGTCCGGCATCGAGGAAGCCCGCTCCCGCCTCGCGGCCGTGCACACCACGTTCCGCGCCCAGGCCGAGGACGACCTCGCCAAATCCAAAGGCGATCTTGCGGTGCTCGAGGAAACCATCAAGTCGGCGCAGGATCGCGTGCGCCGCACCGAATTGCGCGCGTCGGTGCGCGGCATCGTCAACAAACTGAACGTGACGACCGTGGGCGCCGTGGTGCAGCCCGGCGCCAATGTGATGGACATCGTCCCGCTCGACGACTCGCTGCTGGTCGAAAGCCGCATCCGGCCCCAGGACATCGCGTTCGTGCGTCCGGATCAGGACGCCGTCGTCAAGCTCTCGGCCTACGACTCCTCGGTCTATGGCTCGCTCAAGGGCAAGGTCGAGCGCATCAGCGCCGACACCATCACGGACGAGAAGGCACAGCGCGGCGGACAGCAGGCCGACACCTTCTACCGGGTGATGGTGCGGACCGACAAGAACCACCTCGGCACCACCGAGCGCCCGCTGCCGATCCTCCCCGGCATGGTGGCGACCGTCGAAATTCTCACCGGCGAGAAGAGCGTGCTCGATTATCTGATCAAGCCGGCCCGCATGCTGCGCGAAGAAGCGCTGCGCGAGCGCTAGAGCGCCATGCGCTTGAGCTGAATCGCCATCGCGCTCTAGCCTTTTGTTGGAGCATGATCTTTTCCGAAAACCGGTTCCCACTTTTCGGGATCATGCTCTGATCCCTTTTTACTAAAATCCTACAGACTAAAATTCGACCGTTCGCGATGACCCGGCGCTCACCGTCGCAACGATGAAAAGCCCATTGGTTGACGCCACTTAACCCAGCTTTGGGTGCCCCCGGTCTATTCGTCATCTGGAAGATATCCAGGGACGAGGATCGGCTCCACAGAGAACCGACCGACGCCTCGGACTACAGGGACGTCGGACATGAATCCGCTCTTGCCGGAGCGCGCACCTGCGCGCCTCGTAGGTCTCGCGCTTGCGTTCGCGGTTGCGGCCGCCCTCACCGGGCCGGCCGACGCCAAAGCCAAAGGCAAGAAACCGCGCGAGCAAGCCATCTCGCCGCCGGCCGAGCTGACGATTGCGCCCCCCGCTCCCGTGCAGGCGCGCTTCTTCACGATTAACCAGGTATTAGCCAAGCGGGATGCCGCGCTGAATGGCGTGCGCGTCGCGGCCGTCGACCCGAAGGACGGCGCGTCTGACGCTCCGAATGCCGCCGCGCCGATGCGCGAGCGTGGCCCCGAGCCGTTCGGCTTGTTCGTGTTCCGGGCGCCCGAGGGGCTGCTGTGGACCAAATGGCGCAAGCTGGAAGCCGAGATGCGCGAGGAAGCCTCCGCCATCGCCGCCTGCCGGGCCGATCCGGAAGCCTGCTCGGCCGAAGCCCTCCGCTTTAATAAATTGGTTACCGTGGCGAGCCGCCAGAGCGGCCGCGACCGGCTGTCGACGATCAGCCACGCTGTCAATGCCAATGTCCGCTACACCAGCGACTATGCCCAGCATGGCGTGCCGGACCTGTGGTCGGCGCCGCTGGCGACGCTCGGCAGCGGCCGCGGCGACTGCGAAGACTACGCGATTCTGAAATACGCGGTGCTGCGCGACGCCGGCGTCGCGCCGGAAGACATGCGTCTCGTGCTTCTGCGCGACAGCCAGAGCCGCGAAGACCACGCGGTGCTGTCGGTGCGCGACGACGGCCGCTGGTACATTCTCGACAACCGCCGCCTCGGCTTCTACGAGGATCGCGAACTGCCGCACTATCTGCCGCTGTTCGCCATCGACCAGAACGGCGTCAAACTGTTCGCGGCGCCTTATGCGGCCCGGCCGTTGCACGAGAGCGAGATGGATGTGGCGCCCGCCATGGCGGGCGACCAGTCGAGCGGCAATATTTCAGACCTGCCCTATTTGCTCTGAACGGGCGGGCGAGGGTCAGGCTGCCACCGTCAGTTCATGCACCTGTTGTTCGAACTGGACCAGCACCTGCTGGCCGACGTGGTGATAGTTGTCCAGCACCGCGACATCGGTCCAGGTCGAGCCGCTGCCGGCGCCATCGACATCGACCTGAACCTTCACGTCGCTGCCGGCATTCCACAGACGAATGAAATCCGACTCGGCGTCGCCCGTTGTGAACGTCGGATCGAGTAAGGCCGACACGTCGATCATATCGCCCGACCCGCTACCGCTGTAGTCGAAGATGCGGTCGACATTGGCGGCGCCGGCTTCGCTGAATTTGAAGATGTCGGCCGCGTTACCGCCGATCAGCGTGTCGTTGCCGAGGCCGCCGGCCAGCGTATCGATGCCGTCCAACCCCAACAGGGTGTTGTTGCCACTATTGCCGGTGATCACATTGGCGAGTTCGTTGCCAGTCCCCTCGGCGTCGTTGTAGACGCTGGTCGTGAGGTCATCGAACAGGAAGCCCTCATTGGCCCCGCCGGGACCATCTGTCGGCGCGCCGTTCGCGCTCGGCTGGAAGAAGATCCGGTTGGTCTGGTTGGCTTCGGCGTTGGCCGCATGCAGCCCCCCCAGCGCGTCGCGATAATTCTCGAAGGTCGTGGTGGCGCCGATCAACTGGTGGTCCAGGTAGACTTGGATTACATCATTGTCCGGACCATCGACATAGGTCAGGCGCAGCTCGATATCGTGCCAGGCGGACAGACTCGCGCCGCTCGCCAGCGTCACATTGCCGGCAAAGGCCGTGAAGTCGTTGGTGCTCCAGTTGCCGTCGAGCATGGGCTCGTTGACGGCAATCCGGATGCCGGCGGCCGTCGCCTCGATCACCATGAAGTTGTTGCGGTCGTTGCCAGCCTCGGTGCCGAAATCGATCTCCAGACGGGAATTGTCGCCCGACGGATCGACCGCCTTGAAGCGGAACGTGACCGATTGCGCACTGTAGTCCGCCGTGGTCGACGGTTCGCCCGCCGTAAATGGCAGCGATGCCGAATACGGCCCGGCGAAGTCCGGCACGCTGGGGTCGCTCGACATGCGGAACACGTGGTTCCCGCTATCGTCCACGACGCCCTGGTCCCGCGGTGCCCCGCCGATCTTCCAGCCGTTCTCACCGTTGGTGATCGGACCGATATCGAAGTTTGTGAAATTGTCGGTGTGCGTGGCGCCGTCCAGCAGCGTCAGGTTTTCGACGTTGGCGCCAAGCGTGTAGCTGTCGGTGGTGCGGATCTCATCCGTGCCGCTGTTCGCACCGTTGCCTTCGACAACGCTGTCGCTGGAATCGGCATAATAGGTGTCGTTGCCGTCGCCGCCGGTGAGCGTGTCGATGCCGCCCGCGCCGGACAATATGTTGGCACCGCTATTGCCCGTGATGACGTTGGCCAATGCGTTGCCGGTGACGTCGACATCGGCGCCCAGCCCGAACGCATAATCGAGGAGCGTCAGCGACTGCACGACCGACGGCGTGCCGTCAGGCAGCATCGTTCCGAGCATGAGATTAAGGTCGGTAGAACTGGCACTGGCCAGAACCTTCAGACCGTCGACCACGATGGTTTCGTCGGTGGTGCCGACCGACTGCACCACGATGGTGTCGCCGGCAGCCATGTCGACGCGCTTGCCGCCAAACACGTTGTCGCCAGTCGTGTCCTGGGCCAGGTTCAGAGTCGCAATCGAATTGGTCACCAGGAAGAACGGCGATGTATCGACGCCGTTCAGCGATAGCCGCTCGAAGGTGTCCGGATTTCCGGAGCCATTAAGCACATAGGCGTAGCTGTTGGACGTATCGGTAAGCCCATCGACGATCATCGCGACCTGGGCCGCCGTCGGCAGGTAGGCCGGGTTCTCTTCCCAGATCCGGAACAAGATCGGCACCGAATTGTCCGCGATCGAATTGCCCGAGACGGTCGGCAGTTGCACGGCCTCGACCATCCAGCCAACGCCCGGCACATTGCCGTTGATCACGATGGTATCGTAGCGGCCGAGGCCGGTATTGTCGTCGAAGGCGCCGATGAACGCATTGTCGGTGATGCGCTGGTTGGCGCCGACGGCGCCGCCCGTCGGATCGCCGACGCCGCTGGCCAACACAATGCCTTCGTTGAGGATGTTGCCGTCGATATTGTAGGTCGTGACCTCGTCAGCGGCTCCGATCCCGGTATCGTTGACATAGATCGCCGCTGCACCGGAATAGGCAGAGCCGCCGACATAGACGTCAAGGAAGCTGTTCGTGACCGTGACGCCGTCGGCCCAGATCTCCAGCAGCTTGTTGTCGGTTTCCGGTCCGGCCTGCAGATGCAGGCCCTGGATGGTGGTGCCGTCGCCGCCCACATCGATCCAGTGGTTGGCGCCGAACATGTTCTGGGCGCCCGCGATGATCGTCGCGCCGAAGGTTTGCGCGTCAGCCGCTGTGGCGATCAACGAACCGTCCGCCTTGACGCCCTGCAGCGTCAGGCCGGCCTTGTTGATGTAAAGACCCTGGTCATCGCCGGGCACATATTCCGAAGTCTCGGTATACGTGCCGGGCAGAACCCAGATCGCGTCGCCGGCCTGCGCCGCGTCGATCGCGGCCTGCACCGACGAGAACCCATAGGTGCCGGTGGCATCGACGATCAGCAGGCCGCGGTCGGCGAATTGCAGCCGCTCGATGCCTTTGAGGGTGTCCAGTCCATCCTGGCTGGTGACCGTGATGGTGCCGGCATTGAGCCCGATGGTCGCCGCCGCATAGGCACCGCTGAACAAGGCGGTGTCGAAGCCTGCTTTGCCGTCCAGCGTGTCATTGTCGGCGCCGCCATCGAGCGTATCGGCGCCCTGCCCGGTGGTGATGTCGTCCGCGCCGCCATTGCCGTGCACAACAATGCTGCCGGTCGCGGTCGCGGCCGTCGTCAGCGTTTCGGACGCCGCCGTCATGTTCACGGTCAGCACCGACAGCGTGACATTGTTGACGTCCGCCACGTCCGCCCCGATGATGGTCACGCCAGAGACCGTCACATCCGGATCCGAGATGGTCTGTCCGGGTTCGCCGGCCCGGATACCTGTCGAGGTGCCGTTGATCGTGCCGTTCTGGATCACGATCGCGCCGTCAAAGGAGGCCTTTTCCGGACTGACGTAAGACCCGGCGTCCCGTGCTTTCACGGTGATCGCAGCACCGAAATCATGCGACGCCGCCGCGCCATCCCGGTTCGACGAGCCGACATCCGTGAAATTAAAACCCGTAATGATAATTCCGCCGTAATGCGCGTTCGGATCCTCGACCGTATCGGTGGTCGACTCGAAGTCCCACTTCAAGTTGAGATCGATGCCGGCACCGAAACCGCCAAGCTGGCCGGGAGGTCCGAATGCTGGCGCACGGCCGAACTCACCAACATCCATCATCCTGATGCCGGAGATCGACGCATTCGACAGCGTCTCTGCGTAGATGCCCTTTTCGGTCAGATTGGAGAACGACGTACCGGCGATGATAACGCCATCGATGTCGAGGCCGCTCGCCGTCTCCTTGGCGAAGTAGATGCCGATATAGCTGTCGGCGATGGTGCCGCCGATCAATTGGAAGTCGCTGACCGCGGCGCCGCTGCCCTTGCGGATGCCATTGACCGTATCCTCGATCGTGACGCCCTCGACCCGAGCGCCATCGGTGCCATTGGCCAGATCGATACCGACGTTGAAGCTGTCGATCTTCAGGCCCTGCACGGTGACATCATCGGCCGCGATGGTGACGCCGGTGCCCGAATTGGGATTGTAGCCCGCGGCCGTCTTCAGCCAGTCCGCCGTCGCTCCCGCGAAGCCGCCATTGTCGGCCCGGAACGTGCCCTGGATCACCGTGCCGTCGCCCTGGCCGATGATAGCCGTGTCCGCGCGCGTGATGTTGACGTTCTCGTTATAGGTGCCGGCCACCACCAGGATGGCGACATGACCGGAAATCGCATTCGCAGCCGTCAAGGCAGCACCGATCGTGCTGTAGGCGCCATCATAATGGACCGGGTTATTGTCGACGATCAGCACCGTGGCGTCGTCGAACTTGATCCGCTCGACGCCCGTAATGGTGTCGCGGCCGCGATTGCAGTCGATCACCAGCGAAGTGCCGTTGAGTTCGATGTCGCCCAGGTCGAAATCGGTGCCGTAAATCAGCGTATCGGTATTCTGACCGCCATTGAAATTGTCGTCGCCGTCGCCGCTGGTGAAGATGTCGTCGCCGCCGCCCCCGGTGAAAACGACATCATGCGGGCTGATCAGACCTCCGGCATTGACGATGTCGGCGCCGGCTCCGCCCTGTACCGTGATGGTCGCCATCGCGAGGCTGCTATTCGAGAAGTCGCCTGAAATATTGACGGTGTCGCCATTCGTACCAAGATTGAATCGAACATCTTCGATGCCGTCCGCCCTCACCTGGCCGAGCGGCGCGCCGCCGATGGTCTGCGCCATCGTGATCAGAATGTCGTCCGTGGCGTCCGGTCCATCGGTCGGATGCACGGTGTCGGTGGAGTCCGGCGTCATCGTGAAGGTGACCCGGGTCGCACTCGGGGTGCCGGAGGTCGTGGTG
This sequence comes from Xanthobacteraceae bacterium, assembly GCA_028290465.1. Taxonomy (GTDB): domain Bacteria; phylum Pseudomonadota; class Alphaproteobacteria; order Rhizobiales; family Xanthobacteraceae; genus FEB-22. Next base: position 16,684 of record JAQGJU010000150.1, read on the forward strand.
TCGGGCGGGCCGACCTCGCCCGGATCGAGCGCATTGCCGACACCGCCGCTGACATTCACATTGGACACCACCAGCGTGTCCTTGTCGGTTTCCGAGCCGCCGTCGACGGTGTCGGAGCCGGTGCCGGCATTGACGAACACGGTGTCGTCAGCGGCGCCGGTGCGCACCGTATCGTCGCCCGCATTGGTCAGGATCGCGTCTTGCCCGACTGTGCCAAAGAATGTATCGCCGCCCTGTCCGCCGAGCACGCTGAAATACTGGTTCGAGGAATTGGCTTGGCCGCCGAAGTCGACCGTGATCGCGCCCGCAAACCGCGCGTTGAACTCGTTGTCGACATTGGTGAAGGTGTTGCCGGTGATCCGGTCCAGCGTGCCGGTCGCGTTGGACAAGGTGATGCCGGTGCCGTTTTCGGTGAAGGTGTTGCCGTCGATGGTCAGTGAGCCGGCGGTGCCGGGCGTGCCGCCGGTATTGATGGCGCTGCGGTTGAATTCGAACGTATTGTCGCTGATGTCGAGGGTGACGAAGGTCGGCCCAGCGGACACATAGGACACGCCGCGCGCCCAGGCGGCATCGCCGTATTTGCCGGTGTGCGAACCGGTCAGGTAGTTGCCTTCGACCGTAATCGCGCCGCTGCCGAGCCCGCCGTTGATCACGACCGCATAGGCCTGCACCACCGGATCGAGATCGCTCGCGGTCTGGTCGCCGCCGTCGATGGTGCTGAAGAACACGCTGTTGCGCACCGCATGGCCGGCGGCCGTGTTGAAGGTCAGCGTCGCCGCGTCCGGGCTGGTCGGCGCCTCGTCGTTGAGGAAGCGAACGCCATCGATGACGACGGCGCCGGCCGCATTGACCACCCAGTTGCCGTCGAGAATTGACTCGGGTCCGCGCGACGGATCGGTGCCGTCCTTGCCGAAATTGGCGCCGACGATGGAAATCGCCTTGGAGATGGTGAAGTCGCCCGCATAGGTGCCGGGCGCCAGCACGATGGTGTCGCCGTCGAGCGCGGCCGTATAGGCGTCCGCCAGCGTGGCGAAGCCGCCATTGCCGACCAGCAGGAAACGGCCCGCCTCAAGGCCGTCGACGATCTCGATATTGGACAGCGTATCGGTGCCCTCGGCGCCGCCGGTCGTGACCGTCCAGCCGCCGAGGCCGTTGGTCGCGATCATGCCGGCGTCGATGTCCTGCGCATACGCGGCGCTGTCGATGTTCGCCCCACCATCGAGCGCATCGTCGCCGCCATTGCCGCCCAACGTATCGTTGCCGCCAGCCGCATTGACGATATCGGCGAATTGCGTCGCCCAGAGTTTGTTGGCGCCTTCATTCCCGACGATTTTCAGGCCGGCCCCGAAGCCGGACGCATCGACGTTCTTGGCCGTGGTGTCGCTGGCCGACCACGATGCATTGACGAGGTCAACTTCGGCGATATTGCTGACATTGCCGCCGAGCGTGAGCGTATCGCCCGCGGTCTGGCTGGTGAACAGCAGCGTATTGCTGTCGGCGCCGCCGTCGACGGTGTCGAGCCCGTCGAGATATGCGCCGCTCTTGACGATGATGATGTCATCGCCCTGCCCGGCCGCGACCGTGTCCTCACCGGGCGTGATCGCGATCACGTCCGCCACTCCGGTTCCGTTGACGATGACCAGATCGAAGGCGTTGATGCCGCTGACGTCCGGCGGATCGAAATAGATCCCGGCGCCGTCGGCATGGATGCCGTCGACCACGTTATCGGTGATCGCCCAGCTCGCGCTCAACCCGCCCGCATAGGCCGCGACCCCATAGGCGGTCAGGTGAATGAAATTGCCGCTGACCGTGCCGCCGGTCGAGTCCTGCAGATAGACGCCGATGGTCGAATTGAGAACATCGCCATTGGCGTCGAGCGCGCTGGTGATCGTATTGCCGGTGATCACCAGGCCGCGGCTGTTGAAGGTCAGGATGTTGGTCGAGGCCCAGCCTTCCGCGGTGGTGCCCATGTTCGTCAAGACATTGTCGGCGATCGAGCCGACCGAGCCCGACACCTGAATGCCGTTCTGCGCCTGGATCGAGGCGCCGATGCCCGTGATGGTGTTGCCATGAATATCCACGGCAGCATTGACCACCACGATGCCGCCCTTCTGGAAATCGGTCACCGTCGAGTTGGCGATGGTGATCGTCTTCAGCGCGTCGACTTCCAACGAGGTCGGCGTGGCCGTTCCGGGCGTCGGATCGGTGTTGGAAACATAGATGCCGAGGTTGCGCTGGTTGCCGATCTGGCCGTAGCTCTCGCGTATGCCGGTAACGGTCACGCCCTCGACCGTGCCCGACGCGTCCAGATAGGCGATGCCGATCATCGACTGCGCGCCGGCCGCATTCAGGTGTGCGCTGTCACCGCGTCCGAGTCCGTCGACCGTAATGCCCTGGATAAAGATATCAGCCGCGCCTTTGACGGTAATCAGGCTGGCCAGCGCATTACCGTTGGTCGGCGACGTCCCCCTAGTAAACAAAACGTCCGGCGCGTCGACGAACACGGCGCCGACGCCGATCAGCGCGATGCCGTCCGCACCGCGGCCATTCGTCGGATCAATCACCACCTGCTCGGCGTAGTGGCCGGCCCCGATCAGGATGTGGTTGCCTTCCGCCGCCGCGTTCACGGCGGCCTGGATCGTCGCGAACGAGCCCAGCAAAGTGAGTTCGTCATTGGTGTACAGCTGCACCGGCAGCGTGATGACCATGCCCTCGGAGTAGGACAGGCCGCCTGCGTCGGTCACAGTTACGTTGATGGAAGCCGGCAGATTGGTAACCGGCACAGTCGTCTCAAGATAATAATGCTCGACGCCGCTCACGGTTTCCGTGACCACGGTGAAGCGGCTGTCCGCCACCGAGAAACTGAATCCTGAGGTGTCGTCCGGGTCCGTGACCGCGATCTCGCCGATCCGATAGCCGGCGGCATTGCCGGCCGGGATGGTCGAGGGCGACAGCGCCAGATCGGTCGGCGCATCGTTGACGCCGGTCACCGTCACCGTGATTTCCTGGGTGACGGTATCGCCGTCACGATCCGTTACCATGTACGGAATGTGCACGGTCGCCTGCTCCTCAGCGCCGAGCGCCGCGAAGGCACCGTTCGGTGTCATCTCGACCGAGTGGCCGTCCGGCCCGACCACGACGGTCGGAGTTCCGAAACTGTCTCCGGGGGGGCCACCACTGACGGTCGGCGTGCCGACCGAAATCGCGCCCTCCGAAGCTGCGCCATCGGCGCCGAACTGATAGTCGACTCCGGCGACGAGATTAACGGTCAGTTGGGTCTCTTGCGAGATCACCTCAGGGAACGCGATGTCGTTCGCGACCGGCGAATCATCGTTGACGGCGATCGACAACGTGCCGTTGGTGGTATCGCCGCTGCCGTCGGTGGCGATGAAGTTGATCGCCAGCACGATCGAGTCTTCGGTGCCGGCGGTCGGCTGGTCGAGCGGCCGCAGCAGCGTAAAGCTGAAGGCGCCCGCCTCCGGGCCGGCATCTAGCGTGACGATATATACTGGGCTCTCGCTTTCCGCCTGGGGGTCGAAGGCGTATCCGACGATCGCCGGCAGTCCGCCAACCGTGGTGAGTATGAAAGTGACCGGGTATCCACCGGACGTCAGTCCGCTCAGCGCCGGCTGAGAAGCGGAAAACGCCAGTGAGTGACCGGCCGCATCCGCGCCGAAGTCGATGTTGAGCGATCCGCCCGCCGAGGTCGCGGTGCCGGCCACATCGCCAGGGCCGCCCGCGAGTCCATTGGACAACCCATCCTCGTCCACCGTCCCGGTCGCGCCGCCCGTGATCGTCGGCGTGATGACGAGAGCCGCGGCAGCAGCAGCAGCCGTTTCAGATTCATTTGCACCAAGCCCGGCGCTCCCCGGCTCACCGCCGAGCAGATCGAGCGGGTTGTTAGAATTCAGCGAATCGATCGGGCCATGGTCGGAAAAATTCGCGCTGGAGCGCGCGCCGCCCTGCTGGCCGGCCGCCGGCAGGATCGACTGATCGTCGCTGATCGGAAACAGCGTGGCGAATTCAGCGCCGCTGACAATGCGGTTCGGGCCGAGATCGAACGTAATGTCTTGCAGCGGCCTGCCATCAGAGCCGAAGAACGGCTCGAGCGTCACCGTGGCCTGATTGTCGAACAGGATGACGAGGCGGTTGCCGACATGGACGAAGGTAACTTTGTCGTCCGCGATGCCGGCGGAATCGAAGCGGATCGGCCCATCCAGGTTGATAACGATCGCCTGTTCGGAGGCCGGCTTGGCCAACCTGATGACCCGCGGTGCCGGCGAAGGATTTGCGGCACCTAACTGAGCTACGAGAAAAGGCGCGTTCATCAGCCAGCCCCCCAACGAGCAGAAAAAAGCCATCCTCCCGCAGGAGTTGCCTTAACGTATTCTTAACGTGTGAGGGGGGTCAAGAATTCAGGTTCTGGTTGCACTCCTATTCGGATCTAGTGGTAAATTACGACGGACCGACGAATTCTCTGCCGTGCAGCGAGCGGGCTTGCCAAGCCGCCAAGCGGCCGTGATACTCAGTAAAAGCAGTGATTTTTCATCCGCGCCCGAAGTGGCGCCCGGTCGACTTCGGAGCACAATCCCATGAAACTGTTGGTCAAAACCGCCCTTACGGTGCTCGCTCTGGCCGGCGCAATGTCGGCGGCGCAAGCCGGCGGCCGCTACGAGGGCATCCGGTTCGCCTGCGACAACGGCCGCGCCTATACGCTGCAGCCGCACGCCGTGACCGTTGTTGGCGAAGTCGTCACCGGCCGGTTGTATACCTCGCCGCGCCGGGCCGCCAAGGTGCGGCTGATTCCGATGGGCAACGGCTACCGCTACGCCGGCCGCGGCATCTGGCTCGATGGCATCCGCGGCGACGCGGAACTGCATCTCGGAAAATACGCCACGACGGGCTGCACGCGCACGAGCTGAACTCTCGTCCGAACCGAATAGGCCACAAAAAAGGGGCGCTCACCGCGCCCCTTTTTCTATGTGATAGGCGCCTGCGCCAAACGGGCTCCGGCGGAACGAACTCGGTTCGCCGGAAACGCTCCCGTTTAGGCCGCCACGGTCAGCTGATGCGCCTGCTGCTCGAACTCGACCAGCACCTGGTTGCCGACGCTGTGATAGCCCTGCAGCACCGCGACATCGGCCCAGGTCGAGTTTGAGCCCGCGCCGTCGGTGTCGACCTGCAAGGTCACATTGCCGTCGGTATTCACCAGCCGGATGAAATCGGCCGCGTTCGACCCTTCACCGAAGTGCTCGTCGAGCAGACCCGAGATATCGATGGTGTCGTGCGCCGTATAGTCGGTGACGAGATCGACATGCGCGGCGCCGGCTTCGGCGAACACGAAGGTGTCGGCGCCCTCGCCGCCCGTCAGCGTATCGTTGCCGTGACCGCCGATCAGGACGTCGGCCTTCGCGGTGCCGATCAGCACGTCATTGCCGTCGGTGTTGGCGACGATCGGCTCCACGTAAGGCGTCGGCGCGATATCCTTGTCGAAATCGACCTCGACAAAGTTGCCAGTCGTGCCGTCGGCATTCGTGAAGGTGCCTTGCGCCAGCAGCTTCTGTCCGTCGAGATAGCCGTCGGTCGGCGTGGCATCCAACGAGATGCCGGTGATGCCGAGATCCGCCAGCGACTTCAACTCCCCGGCTTCGCTCACGCCGTCATGGTTCACGTCCTGCCAGACCGTCAGCTTGGCGAAGTCCGCATCCGCGCTGTCGATCTTGCCGTCGTGGTTGCTGTCCAACGTGGCCAGCGCCTCAAGGCCATCGACATAATTGCCGCCGGCGAAGTACGGCGAGAAGATCTCGGTGCCGTTCTCGATCTTGCCCGAGCCATCGACGTCGAAGGCCAGAATGCCGTCATCGCCGGCGGTCCACGCGACCTGATCGGTCACGCCGTCGCCATTGACGTCGAACTGAACGCCGCCTTCGAGCGACGTCAGCGCAATGCCCGGGTTGCCGAGATCGAGCACGATCGGATCGCCGCCGGGCGGCGTGACCGAGACCTGCAGTTCGTAGGTTCCTGAACCCGAAAGATTGCCGAGATCGTCGGTTGCTTGAGAGTTGAACCGGCCAACCTGCAAGAAGTACGTTCCGGCATTCAGCGTCGCCGAAATATACGAGTCGGTGGTATTCGTAGTGCCGACATCGCCAATGTTATCATCGCTCACGAGCGTAGTGAAGCTTCCGCTCGACTTTGTAAGCCTGATCACGCTGTCAAAGTTGGCGTGATCGATGTCGAACACCACCTTCGTGCCGTTGGAAGCGACAACAAGCTTGTAATAATCAGTCTGGTTACTGTTACCGCTGGCGCTGATCGTCACAGATGGATTAGTCGCCGCATTCGTCACTTCGGTATCGTTCGATTTCACAAAATTCAGGCTGTTGAGATCGTACGCGGAACCCGTGCTGCTCCCGGGGGTCGTTCCCAAATTATAGAACGTTGCCGAATTCGGCAGGCTCGGATCGGTCGCACCGTTGATCGTGATCGAAACCTGCTTCGAGGTGCCGTCGGCCGTCAGCACGGTGAACGTGTCGGTCAACGTTTCGCCGTTATTGAGGTTGTTGACGGTCGCGTTGGCGTTGTTGAGCGTATAGGTCCATACGCCGGCCGCCGTCATGGTGTAGCTGCCGTATCCGCCCGTGCTTGTCGTCGCGCTCGCCACCGCCTGCCAGGCATCCGCGGTGTTGTCGACGTCGGCCGCGGTGAGGTCTCCGGTCGCGGTCGGCGTACCGGCCGCGCCGCCCGTGATCGCTTCCGTCACCGATCCCGTGCTGGCTCCAGTGATCGTCGCCGCGTCGTTAACGCCATTGACGGTGATCGTGACCGTCGCCGTGTCGGAGCCGCTGTGGCCGTCGGTGATGGTGTAGGTGAAGGTGTCCGTCGTGCTCTGGCCCACATTCAACGCCTGAATCGTTGCTGCGTTGGTGGGATTGTAGGAGAACTGACCGGTTGCGCTGTTGTACGAGACCAAGGCGCCTTTCGCGCTGGTAGCCGAAACCGACGTTACGTCGAGGACGTCCGCGTTGGCATCGGTATCGTTAGACAGCACCAGGCTCTTGGCGAAAGTGGTGACCGCGTCCTCGGACACACCGCCATTGGTAACGGCTCCGCCCACTTCAATGACATAACCGTCGGCGCCCGACGAAGCGGTACCGTCGTTCCACCAGCCGTCACTCCGGGCGACGAGATAATCTTCCGACCCGCCGCCAAAGACTCCGTCATTCGGCTCCCAGTAATAGCCCGGAGCGGCAACCGGCCAAGACACGTAGCCCGATGCCACGCCAGTGGCGACGGTACCGACGCCGGAGACAAAACCGACCGAGGTCGTTGTCCAGAACACCGTGTCGGCCTCGGGGCCGGTGACCCACTTCCAGACACCTTCGGTGCCGGCGTCGGACGCGCCAAGCCAATAGAACTTGTTAGAGGTCATATTGGCTTTGACGAACGTGTCTTCCGCGGCACTCGTGATCGTCGCGAGGTAGCCGCCGGCGTTCTCAGCGGCGGTTTTGGCCGCCGACCAGGACACCGCGTTGTTGACGAACTTGTAGTAGTGACCGTTGTCCGAATTCAACTGCCAGCCGCTTCCTGACGGCGGCGGTGTCGGACCGCCGCCGAAACTCAGCGTGTCGTTGACGGCATCCGGTGCGGCATTCGATGCAACCGTGTTGACCGTGTAATTGGAGCTTGTGACTCCGGTACCGGAATTGCCAGCCGCATCCGTATACCCGGTTCCCACCGTTATCACATTGGTGGCGTCGTTGATGTTGGCCGTCGGCGTGAAGGTGCCGGTCCAGGTGATGCCGCCATTGGCGGTGGTCAGCGTGCCGAGCGTGCCGTTCTGCACCGTCACATCGGTGTTGTCGAAGGCGGTGACCGCTTCCGAGAACGTGATGGTCACGGTCGACGTTTCACCGACCGTCAGCGCGGCGTCGCTCATGGTCACCGACGATACCGTCGGCGCCTTGGTGTCGATCGTGTAGTTGCCGCTGGTTCCGGCGGTGCCGGCATTGCCGGCCGCGTCGGTGTAGCTCGACGCCACCGACACGATGTTGGTGGTGTCCTCGATGTTCGTGGTCGGCGTGAAGGTGCCGGTCCAGGTGATGCCGCCATTGGCGGTGGTCAGCGTGCCGAGCGTGCCGTTCTGCACCGTCACGTCGGTGTTGTCGAAGCCGCTGACCGCCTCCGAGAACGTGATGGTCACGGTCGAGGTCTCGCCGGACTTCAGCGCGGTGTCGCTCATCGTCACCGACGCCACCGTCGGAGCTTTGGTGTCGACCGTGTAGTTGGCGCTGGTTCCGGTGCCGCCGGCATTGCCGGCCGCGTCGGTGTAGGTCGCGGCCACCGACACGATGTTGGTGGTGTCCTCGATATTGCTGGTCGGCGTGAAGGTGCCGGTCCAGGTGACGCCACCATTGGCGGTGGTCAGCGTGCCGAGCGTGCCGTTCTGCACCGTCACATCAGTGTTGTCGAAGGCGGTGACCGCTTCCGAGAACGTGATGGTCACGGTCGACGTATCACCGACCGTCAGCGCGGCGTCGCTCATGGTCACCGACGATACCGTCGGCGCCTTGGTGTCGACCGTGTAGTTGGCGCTGGTTCCGGCGCTGCCGGCATTGCCGGCCGCATCGGTGTAGCTCGACGCCACCGACACGATGTTGGTGGTGTCCTCGATATTGCTGGTCGGCGTGAAGG
>JAQGJU010000040.1 GCA_028290465.1 Xanthobacteraceae bacterium
GGCGACGACTGGCTGGAGATTCTCGGCTGCGGCATGGTGCATCCGAACGTGCTGCGCAATTGCGGGCTCGATCCCGATGAGTATCAGGGCTTTGCCTGGGGCATGGGCATCGACCGCATCGCGATGCTGAAATACGGCATGCCGGATCTGCGCGCCTTCTTCGAGGCGGACCAGCGCTGGCTGTCGCATTACGGTTTCCGCCCGCTCGATTTTCCGACGCTGGCCGGAGGGCTGAGCACGTGAAGTTCACCCTCTCCTGGCTCAAGGAACATCTCGACACCGACGAGACGCTGGACGCGCTCGCCGACAAGCTCACCATGATCGGGCTTGAGGTCGAGAGCCTGAAGGATCCCGGCAAGGCGCTTGCCGCCTTCACGATCGCCAAGGTGATTTCCGCCGAGCAGCATCCGAAAGCCGATCGGTTGCGCGTCTGCATGGTCGACACCGGCGACGGCACGCCGGTGCAGGTGGTGTGCGGCGCGCCGAATGCGCGCGCGGATCTGGTCAGCGTGTTCTCGCCGCCCGGCACCTATATTCCGGGCAAGAATATCACGCTCGGCATCGGCAACATCCGCGGCGTCGAAAGCCGCGGCATGCTGTGCTCGGCGGCCGAACTGCAACTCTCCGAGGACGCCGACGGCATCATCGAACTGCCGGCCGATGCGCCGATCGGCAAGCCCTATGCGCAATGGGCGTCGCTCAACGATCCGATGATCGAGATCAACCTGACGCCGAACCGCTCGGACTGCACCGGCGTGCACGGCATCGCGCGCGATCTCGCGGCGGCCGACATGGGCGTGTTCCAGGAAAACACCCCGATCCCGATCAAGGGCACGTTCCCGTGTCCGGTGAAGGTGACGCTCGATTTCGCCGGCACGCCGTCGCTGTGTCCGGCGTTCGGCCTGCGACTGATCAAGGGCGTGAAGAACGGCCCGTCGCCCGAATGGATGCAGAAGCGCCTGACCGCGATCGGACTGCGGCCGATCAACGCGCTGGTCGACATCACCAACTACCTGACCTTCGACCGCGCCCGGCCGCTGCATGTGTTCGATGCCGCCAAGGTGCATGGCGACCTCACGGTGCGCCGCGCCAAGGCTGGCGAGCAGGTGCTGGCGCTGGACGGCAAGACCTACACGCTCGACGAAACCATGTGCGTGATCGCCGATCAGAACGGCGTCGAATCGCTGGCCGGCGTGATGGGCGGCGAAGCCTCCGGCTGCTCGGCCGAGACCACCGACGTGCTGGTCGAATCGGCGCTGTGGGATCCGCTGAACATCGCGCAGACCGGCCGCAAGCTCGGCATCCAGACCGACGCGCGCTATCGCTTCGAGCGCGGCGTCGATCCGAACTTCATGCTGCCGGGTCTCGACCTCGCGACCCAGATGGTGCTGGATCTCTGCGGCGGCACGCCGTCCGAGGTCGTGCTGGCCGGCAAGCCGCAGGCGCCCGACACCGTCATCGAATTCCCGCTCGACGACCTGAAGCGTTTGGCCGGCCTCGACGTATCGCCGAACGACGTGCGGCGCGTGCTGGTGCATCTCGGCTTTTTCGTCGCCGGTCCGGGCAAGAGCGTGAAGGTCGCGGTGCCGTCGTGGCGGCCCGACGTGCACGGCAAGGCCGATATCGTCGAGGAAGTCGTGCGCATCATCGGCCTCGACCGCGTGCCGGCAACGCCATTCCCGCCCAGCGACACGGCGTTCAAGCCGGTATTGACCGCGATCCAGACCCGCACCCGCAGAGCCAAGCGGGCACTCGCGGCGCGCGGCATGATGGAAGCCGTCACCTGGTCGTTCATTGGTAAAGCCCAAGCCGAACTGTTCGGCGGCGGCAAGCCGGAACTCGCTTTGGCCAATCCGATCGCGGCCGATCTGTCCGACATGCGGCCGAGCCTGCTGCCCGGCCTGATCGCCAATGCGCAGCGCAATGCCGATCGCGGCTTCCCGGATGTGGCGCTGTTCGAGGTCGGGCAGGTTTTCACCGGCGACCAGCCGCAGGACCAGTTCACGGCGGCTTCGGGCGTGCGCCGCGCGCTCGCCAAGGCGACCGGCATCGGCCGGCATTGGACCGGCGGCGGCACCGTCGACGTGTTCGACGTCAAGGGCGACGCCCTGACCGTGCTGACGGCCGCCGGCGCGCCCGCGGCGGCGCTGCAAGTGGTGCCCGGCGGTCCGGCGTGGCTGCATCCCGGCCGCTCCGGTACCATCCAGATCGGTCCGCAAAACGTGCTCGGCTATTTCGGCGAGCTGCACCCGCGCACGCTTGAGGCGCTCGACGTGCAGGGACCGCTGGTGGTGTTCGAAGTCATCCTGGAGCGCATCCCGGACGCCAAGGCGAAGCCGACCCGGATGAAGCCGGTGCTGGAGCTGTCGCCGCTGCAGCCGGTGATCCGCGATTTCGCCTTCGTGGTCGACCGCAAGGTGAAGGCCGGTGACGTGGTGCGGGCGGCCCAGAACGTTGACCGCAAGCTGATCACGAATGTGGGCGTGTTTGACGTCTATGAAGGCAAGGGCATCGATCCGGACAAGAAGTCGATCGCCATCGCGGTGACCTTGCAGCCGCGCGACAAGACCATGACCGATCAGGACATCGAAGCGGTCGCGCAGAAGATCGTCGCCGAAGTCAGCAAGCGCACCGGCGCCACGCTGCGGGGGTAAACCGCGTCCTCCGACCTCATCCTGAGGAGCATTGCGAAGCAATGCGTCTCGAAGGATGGACGTAGAACTCCCTGGCCTCATGGTTCGAGACGCGTCCCACCTGAGCGGTGGGACGCTCCTCACCATGAGGGTCAAGCTAGCATCAAATCCGCATACGCAAACCCGTCGCGTTCGACGGTCTCGCCGACGGTGATCGCAATGCGCATTGACAGCATCGGCCCGGCGGCCACGCAGGTGTGAAACTCGCCGCGCTCGCCGCACGGATCGATGCCGGGCGGAAAGTCCGCCAGCAGCGCCGCGTCGAATCTGCGGCCGGCGAACGAGGCCGGAAGTTTCTTGAGATCGACGGTCGCCAGATAGGTCTCGACGCCCGCCGCGATCATGTCGCGCGCAAGCTGTTCGGTCGGTAGACCCCACAGCGGAAACAGCGGCGTAATGCCGGTGCCGGCGAGCTTCTCTTCGCGATAGGCCCGCACGTCTTCGAGGAACAGGTCGCCGAACACGATATGCGTGATGCCCTGCCGGCGCGCCTCAATCAGCGTTTCGGCCATGCGGGCTTCGTAAATTTCGTTCGTGCACGGATACGGAATCGACACGATGATCGCCGGCAGTCCGGCGGCCTCGAGCTGCGCCATCAGGATGTCGCGCCGCACGCCATGCATGCTGACGCGGTCGAAGGTTTCGGTGACGGTGGTCAACGCGCCGACGATCGGCATGTCGCCGGTCTGCCGGGCGACATGCAGCGCATAGGCGCTGTCCTTGCCGCTGGACCATGCGATCAGCGCTTTTGTCATTTCAGTCGCGACGCCGCGGCTGACGCTGCTTGCTGGGCGTCGGTGCGAATGATTTGAGCGCCGCATCGGCCGCGCGCTCGCCGGACTCCCAGGCGCCGCCGACCGTTCCCCACAGCGTCTCATGCATCGCCTCGCCGGCGAAATGAATGCCGCGCACCGGCTCCATCAGAATTTTCCGCGCGCCGGAGCCGCCGACGGCGGCCGCCGAGAACGCGCCCATCACCCACGGCGCCTCGTTCCAACGCGTCGCATGGGTGCGCTTGACGGACTTCTTGATGTCCTCGCCATACTGCTTCACCAGCCACTCGATGGCGAACGCCACCATCGCGGCTTCGCCCTGCTGGGCCAGCGAGCGGCCGAAGCTGCCGGCGACATCGATCATGCACAGATCGGACTTGCCGACATTGGCCAGCAGCGCGGCGGTCTGCCGACCGCTCGCTTTCTCGTACACCAATTCGTCGGGCTGCAGGCCGAGCGGATTGCCGGGCAGCTCCAGCATGACGTGATCGTAGCTGCCGAGCTTGAGCTGATTGACAGCTTCCTGCTGACGCTTCGGCAGGTCGGGCGTGAACTTGATCTTGCCGGCGCCGAGCACACCGGTCGAAGCCGTCACAATCACCGCCTTCGCGCGCACCTTGCCGCGCGGCGTCTCGACCTCAATGCCGCTCTTCCAATCGATCCGCGTCACCGGCGTCGAAAGTTCAACGCTCACGCCCTCGCCGAGCTTGGCCAGCAGCGCGCCCAAACCGGGGCGGCTGAACGCATCGATGTCGCGTTCGCCGGAGCGCGCAAAGTCCAAGGCAGAGATTTCATTGAGATCCTTGGCGCAGCCGAACGGGCCGAGGACGAATTCGATGGTCTGCTGCCAATCGAGCAGATCCTTCGGCAACGCCGCCTGACAGGCGATGTCGGCGCGCCCGCGCTGCACGTCGGCGATGGCGCGATTGCTGCGCACCAGCGCGGCGAGAAAATCTTCCAGTTCGCCGGCCCGCGCATTGCGCCGGCCGATCCGTACCTTGTTGCTGCGCGGCGCCGGGTAGACCTCGATTCGGGCCTGCGGCGCCAGCTTCACCAGCGGATTCATGTCCGGCATGTGCAGCCAATGTGCGCCATGATCGTACGGCACGCCGAACGTCTTCGTTTCCGTATAGCAACGCCCGCCGATTCGGTCGGACGCTTCCAGCAGCACATAACGCCGGCCGGCGGCCGCGACGCGGCGCGCCGCCGCGATGCCGGCGGCTCCCGCACCGACGATCACGATATCGACTTCACCGGAGGACGGCATGGCTCCCAGCGCAGGGCTAGCCGCGAGCGCGGCCCAGGCGGCGAGAAACGAACGGCGGTTCATTGCAGACATGAACTTCCAGGCTTTTTGCAGCGACAAACCTTTGTAGTGAGACGACACCATGCCTGAAGGCGCGTGCGCGAGCAATCATGGCTAAGGATCCGTTACCAAGTCGAATCCCGTGTGAACCAAATTACAATCAGTTTCGGGTTGAATAGGCTCGAGCGTGTTTTTGCTGACGCGCTCCAACCAAAAACGCGGGAAACTCCGTGCGGCTGGGGATAGCGTGTCATGGCGTGGATGATGAACAATGTCGGGCGTTGGATCGCCGACTATCTGGAGCGTCCGGCCTCCGGCTATGAGCCGTTCACGCCAAGCGATTTCGGTGCGCTGCAGGCTTCGCTCAGGCCCGGCGACGTGCTGCTGGTCGAAGGCAACAATCACATTTCCGGCGTCATCAAATATCTCACGCAGTCGACCTGGTCGCATGCCGCGCTCTATGTCGGGCCGATCGGCGACCGCACCACGCAGGACGACGAGCCGCTGGTGCTGGTCGAGGCCAATCTCGGCGAGGGCGTGGTCGGGGCGCCGCTGTCGAAATATGCCCGCTACCATACCCGCGTCTGCCGGCCGACCGGGCTGACCCGCGAGGATTGCGCCCGCGTATGTTCCTACGCGGCCGAGCGCATCGGCTTCGATTACGACCTGAAGAACATCACCGACTTGCTGCGCTATCTGTTTCCGCTGCCGGTGCCGCAGCGCTGGCGCCGCCGCCTGATGACGCTCGGCTCCGGACACCCGACTCGCATCATCTGCTCGGCGCTGATCGCGCAGGCCTTCGAGTCGGTGCGCTATCCGATCCTGCCCAAGGTCACCGTGATGGAGAGCAAGGCGGCGCGGCGCGAGATTCTCGAGATCCGCCATTCGTCGCTCTATGCGCCGCGCGACTTTGACATTTCGCCGTATTTCGAGGTCGTCAAGCCGACCATCGTGCGCGGCTTCGACTACACCAAGATGCACTGGGCCGACCTGCAACGCCCGCCGGACGATCCGATCGACGATCCGATCGAGGAGGCCTACGCCGCCGAGGCGACGCTGGCTCCCGAGATGACATGCGCGCCGAAGCCGGTGCGGCGGCGCCGCAAGCGGGCGACCGCGACGGTCTAACACAGCTCTCCGTCCGCCCTCCGCTCTTGTACCCGGCGCTAACGCTCGCTACCTCTGCGTCTCCGTGGAGGAAGCCATGCTGGACGCCGCCGTCAAAGCCCTGTCGCAGATGTTCTCGCCGCCCTTCCGGTCGGTGCTGCTCAAATCCATCGGGCTCGCCCTTTTCCTCATCGTCGTGCTGGCGATCGGTATCGGGGCCGGCGCCGATTGGCTGGCCCGTTGGGGCACCGTCTATGTCGAAGGCACGGTCGGCTCGTCCTATCATGGCGCGCTCAGCATCGCGGCCACGATCCTGTCGATCGCGGCCGGACTCGGCGTGCTGGTCGGCGCCATCTTCCTGATGCCGGCCGTCACCGCCCTCGTCGCCAGCTTCTTCGTCGACGAGATCGCCGACCATGTCGAGAAGGCCTATTACCCGAACGAGGCGCCCGGCCAACCGCTACCGGTCGGCCGCGCGCTGTGGGAAGGCAGCAAGACCGCGTTGCTGGCCGTGTTGGTCTATCTGTGCGCGACGCCGTTTTTGCTGTTCGCCGGCTTTGGCTTGCTGATTTTCTTTTTTGCCACGGCGTTCCTGCTCGGCCGCGAATATTTCGAACTGGCCGCGATGCGGTTCCGCCCGGCCGCCGAGGCCAAGCTGCTGCGCAAGCGCCATGGCATGACGGTGTTCGTCGCCGGCATGTTCATCGCAGCCTTCGTGTCGATCCCGATCCTGAATCTGGCGACGCCGCTGTTCGGCATGGCCTTCATGGTACACATGCACAAGAAGCTGACCCGGCAGGATCTGGTCGCAAGGCGTTAGTCGGCAGGCATTGCCGTCCACGACCCATTGTATTCCGGCGTGCGGCGCACGCTCCACGCCTCCAGGCCTTCGCGAAGATCGTACGTCGGCGCCATGCGGGCGAACTGTTCGCGCTCGATCGCAAGCCCTTCGCCGATGCTGGCATTGAGACCGCGCGTCACCGCCGTGATGATGCCGGCCGTCGCCAGCGGCGAATGCCGCGTGATGCGTTGCGCCATATCGTGTGCCGCCTCTAGAAGGTTCTCATGCGGCACGATCCGGTTGATCAGACCCATCTCCAGCGCCCGCGTCGGGGAAAACGGATCACCGGTCAGCAGCAGTTCCAGCGCGCGCTTGCGTCCGGCCAAGCGTGGCAGCCGCTGCGTGCCGCCGAACGTCGGCGGCATACCGAGATGGATCTCGGGCTTGGCGAACATGGCGCGATCGCTGGCGATGGCGATGTGGACCGCCTCGGTGATCTCGCAGCCGCCCCCATAAGCAAGGCCGTTCACGGCCGCGATGATCGGCTTGGGGAAGGCTTCGAGCCGCGCCGTCATGGTTTGGCCGCGCCGCACGAATTCGCGGACCGCGATGTCGGCACCGGCGTACACGCTCCGCGTAAACTCCGGGATATCGCCACCCGCCGAGAACGCCCGCTCGCCGGCACCGGTCAGAATGACGGCCTGCACCGCGCGATCGGCCTCGATGGTGTCGAGTAGCGCCATCAATTCGTCGATCAAGGCGTAGCTCAGCGCGTTGAGCTTCTCCGGGCGATTCAAGGTCAGCAGCGCGACCTTGTCGCTGATCTCGACGAGCATATGGTTCGGCATCGACTTCCCTCGACTGAGTATCTTTCGTCCTTCTCAGCCTCTTCGAAGCGATCTTTTATGTATACACACTATACGGTATACATACGGCCATGCCGCGAGACTCCAGCCTGACCCGCACCCGCATCATCGATGCCGCCGCCAAGCTGTTTTACGGCCAGGGCGTGCGTGCCGTCAGCGTCGATGCCGTCGCCGAAAAGGCCGGCCTCACCAAGCGGACGCTGTATTACCATTTCAAAAGCAAGGATGAGCTGATCGCCGCCTATCTGGACGCGCGGGACCAGCCCAATCTCAAGCTGTTCGCGCAGTGGTTCGAGGCGTCCAAAGGCCCGCTGCCGGCCCGCATCCAAAACCTGTTCATGAATCTGGCGCAGTCGGCCAGGCATCCGAAATGGAAGGGTTGCGGCTTCCTGCGCACCGCCGCCGAACTGACGGCGACGCCCGGCCATCCGGCCATGAAGGTGAGCGCGCGGCACAAGACCAACGTCGAGGCTTGGCTTGCCGGTGTTCTGGAGACTGGTGGCGTCAAGGACGCGGCCGAGCTGGCCCGCCAGATCGTCATCCTGATGGACGGCGCATTCTCAACGATGCTGGTGCACCGCAAGACGGCCTACATCGAAGCCGCTGGCCGCGCGGCGGCGAGTCTGGTGAGGGCGTGTCAGCGATAGGCGTAATGACCCTGACCGTCAGCCTGAGGTGCCCGGCGCAGCCGGGCCTCGAAGGATGAACGGCCCCGACGCTGCAATACCTCGACGTCGCCCTTCGAGGCTCGCTTCGCTCGCACCTCAGGGTGACGGTTGAAGCGAGTCGCTCATCGAGGCCCTTGTCTACACTCTCTTCTCCGGCCATCGGCACAGATCGTTGATCACGCAGCGCGGGCATTCCGGCTTGATCGCCTTGCACGTATAGCGGCCGTGCAGGATCAGCCAGTGATGCGCATGGTACATATATTCCGCCGGGATCACGGCGAGCAATTTCAACTCGACTTCCAACGGATTCTTTCCGGGCGCCAGCCCGGTGCGGTTGCCGACCCGGAACACATGGGTGTCGACCGCCATGGTGGCTTCGCCGAACGCCATGTTGAGCACGACGTTGGCGGTCTTGCGGCCGACACCCGGCAGCGCTTCCAGCGCCTCGCGCAGCCGCGGCACCTCGCCGCCGTGTTCGGCGATCAGCTTGTGTGAAAGCGCGATGACGTTCTTGGCCTTGTTGCGATACAGGCCGATGGTCTTGATGTATGGGATCAGCCCGGCCTCGCCGAGATCGACCATCTTCTGCGGCGTGTCGACGATGGCGAACAGCGCGCGCGTCGCCTTGTTGACGCCGGCATCGGTCGCCTGCGCCGACAGCGCCACCGCGACCAGCAGCGTATAGATGTTGACGTGTTCGAGCTCGCCCTTCGGCTCCGGCATCGCTTCCCGGAAACGCCGGAATGCCTCACCGGCTTCGGCCGACGTCCAGGGTTTGATCGCTTTGGTCTTTTTAGGGGATGCCTTGCCGGGTTTTGCTGTGCCGGTTTTGGCTTTGCTTAGCTTTGTCACGGCTTTTTGTGCCGCCGCGCCGCCCGGTCTGATCGCCTTTGCTGCCATGTTTTGGGTATACTGAGCCTTATGACCTCCGACAACGCGTCGGCGCGCGAACCCACGATCTTTTCGGCCGTCATCACGCCGCACCGGTCGCTCGGCCGGACCGGCTTCGTGGTGCTGATGTCGATTGTCGCCGGCGTCAGCTTCGTGGCCGGCGTGGTGTTCCTGCTGCTTGGCGCGTGGCCGGTGTTCGGTGTTTTCGGCCTCGACGTGCTCCTGATCTATTGGGCGTTCCGGGCCAATTACCGCGCAGCCGGAGCCTATGAGGAAGTTATCGTCACGGCGTCGGCGCTGACCGTCCGGCAGGTCAGCCATCGCGGCAAGGTGTGCGAATACAGCCTCAATCCATGCTGGGTGCGGCTCGACCGGGAAGCCGTCGAGGATTTTGGTATCGCCCACCTGTTCCTGGTGGTGCGCGAGCGCCGTCTGCCGGTCGCGGGCTTTCTCGGCCCGCGCGAAAAGGAAAGCTTCGCGCTGGCGCTCGGGGCCGCGCTGGGTGAGGCCCGGCGCGGTCCGACCCGCACGGTTTTTGAGTGATTTTGCCTTTGACCAACCTTCCAGGAATCGGGTGGCGACGGAGCGTCCGGCGGCCTAGTTTGGGTCCATGTTTCACACACCTCACCTATCTGCCGACCGCATGATCACGCCCGCCCCGTTGCCGGCGGCTGTCGCCGACTATGACGTCGTGCGGCGCGCCATCGCGTTCATCCGCGGCAATTGGCGCGAGCAGCCCGAGATCGACGCGATGGCGGACGCGGCCGGCGTTACGCCGACCGAACTGCATCAACTGTTTCGCCGCTGGGCCGGCCTGACGCCGAAAGCATTTTTGCAGGCGCTCACCATCGACGAGGCGCGGCGCATGCTGCGCGATTCCGCGAGCGTGCTCGATGCCGCCTATGAAGTCGGCCTGTCGGGACCGGGCCGGCTGCACGATCTGTTCGTCACGCATGAAGCGATGTCGCCCGGCGAATGGAAGACCGGCGGCGAAGGCCTGACGCTGACCTACGGCTTTCATCCGTCGCCGTTCGGCATCGCGGTCGTGATGGCGACGCCGCGCGGGCTCGCCGGACTTGGCTTCGCCGATCCGGGCGAAGAAGCCAAAGCGCTCGACGATCTGCGCGGCCGTTGGCCGAAAGCGTCTTACGTTGAAGCCACCGCCGCGACTGCCGCGCTGGCGCAGCGCATCTTCGATCCGGAACTGTGGCGCCCGGATCGGCCGCTGCGCGTGGTGATGATCGGCACCGATTTCGAAGTGCGCGTGTGGGAAACCCTTTTAGCGATTCCGATGGGCCGCGCCGCGACCTATTCGGGCATCGCGGCGAAGCTTGGCAATCCGAAGGCGTCGCGCGCGGTCGGCGCCGCCGTCGGCAAGAACCCGGTCTGCTTCGTGGTGCCGTGCCATCGTGTGATCGGCAAGAGCGGTGACCTCACCGGCTACCATTGGGGCCTGACCCGCAAGCGCGCGATCCTCGGCTGGGAAGCCGGCAAGGTCGCTTAAATCTTTGCATTTCAATCAACTTTTTTATCGATTGATATCGAGGCGCCCCACTCGCCTGCGGCTGCGAGGGAATTCTTGTCCGCTTGAAGTTCCCGTGAAATTTTCGGGTTCCCTCCTGCTCCATTTGGAACGCCACGCCACCATGGGCGTTGTGGTTCGTTGGATGGGCCACAATTAAGGTTTCAACACAGGAGGAACTTATGCGCACTCGTTTGATGATTGCTCTCGTCGCGTCGGTCGCACTCACACCGACTGCACTGTTCGCTCAGGGCTCGACGGTTGGCGGCGCGGTAGGCGGCGCGGTAGTGGGTGGCGCGGTCGGTGGACCTCCGGGCGCCGTTGTCGGTGCCGCGATCGGCGGTACGGTCGGCATGGCGGCGGAGCCTCCGGGTGAAGTCGTAACCTACGTGCAGCGCGAGCGTGCACCGTCGGTCCGCTACGAACGTCAGGTCGTGGTCGGCGAGCCGCTCGACGCATCGGTCGAACTGCGCAGCGTGCCGTCGCACACCGAATACCGCTACGCGGTGGTGAACGATCGTCGCGTCATCGTGGAGCCGAAGACTCGCAAGATCATCAAGATCATCGAGTAATCTCGATTTTCGATAGATCTGAATTAAAAGCCCCGGCCGGAAGGTCGGGGCTTTTTCTATGCACGAGAGCCCTGGGCTTCAGCTTATAACGTTGGATTTGATCCGGGTGCTGTTTGCCACTATCTAACCCGTATGAAGACACCATTCGCGCAAAAACGCCGCCCCGTGATGCTCACCATTCTGGATGGCTGGGGCTGGCGCGACGAACGCGCCGACAACTCCGTCCGCCAAGCGAAAACCCCGACATTCGATCTGCTGTGGACCACCGGTCCGCGCGCCTTCCTGCGCACATCGGGCAAGGACGTCGGCCTGCCCCCAGGCCAGATGGGAAATTCCGAGGTCGGCCACCTCAACATCGGCGCCGGCCGCGTCGTCATGCAGGACTTGCCGCGCATCAGCGACGCGATTGCCAGCGGCGAGATCAAAAGCGCTCCGGCGCTGGTTCAGTCGATCGAACGCCTGAAACAGAGTGGCGGCACGTGCCACCTTGTCGGGCTTATCTCGCCGGGCGGCGTGCATTCGCATCAGGATCATGCGGCGGCTCTCGCGGCCATACTCAGCGAAGCTGGCGTGGCGACGGTCATGCACGCCATCACCGACGGTCGCGATACGCCGCCGGAAAGCGCCCGAGACTATATCAGCAAGCTCATCGCGGCGCTGCCTGCGTCCGTTCCGGTGGCCACCGTGTGCGGCCGATACTACGCGATGGACCGCGACAATCGCTGGGATCGCGTCTCGAAAGCCTATGGGGCGATCGTGGAGGCCGATGCGCCGCGATTTGACACCGCGCAGGCGGCGATCGCGGACGCCTATGCGCACAAGATCACCGACGAATTTATTCTGCCGGCGGCGATCGGAAACTATCAAGGCATGCGGGACGGCGACGGCCTGCTGTGTTTCAATTTCCGCGCCGATCGGGTGCGCGAGATTCTCGGTGCCATCGTCGATCCGACATTTTCCGGCTTCCCGCGCGGCCGCGCCATTCGTTTGGCCGCGGCGGTCGGCATGACGCAGTACAGCGAAGAACTCGATGCCTTCTTGTCCACGATCTTTGCACCGTCCACCTTGCCCAACATTCTCGGCGAGGTCGTGGCCAATGCCGGACGCACGCAGCTCCGCATGGCGGAAACCGAGAAATACCCCCACGTCACGTATTTCCTGAATGGTGGCCGCGAAACGCCCTATGACGGCGAAGCACGCATCATGGTGCCGTCGCCGAAAGTCGCGACTTATGATTTGCAGCCCGAAATGTCGGCGCCGGAATTGACCGACAAGGCCGTGGAAGCGATCGACTCGGGGCAGTACGATTTGATCGTGCTGAACTATGCCAATCCCGACATGGTCGGACACACCGGCAATCTGCATGCCGCCATCCGGGCGGTGGAAACGGTCGATGCCGGTCTTGGCCGCCTGAAGGACGCGATCGAGAGGTCCGGCGGCGCGATGTTGGTCACCGCCGACCATGGCAATTGCGAAATGATGCGCGATCCGGAAACCGGAGAGCCGCACACCGCGCACACCACCAATCCGGTGCCGCTCATGCTGTTCGGCGGCGGCAGGCAGACGTCGCTGGCCGAAGGCAGGCTGGCCGATATCGCGCCGACACTGCTGGGCTTGATGGGCCTGCCGCAGCCGCCGGAGATGACCGGCGTTTCGCTGCTCAAACACGCCTCCGAGAAGTAGGCGGGTTCGGCATTTTCCTGCGACCTCGCACCGAGACTAGAGCATGATCTTTTCCGAAAACCGGTTCCCACTTTTCGGGATCATGCTTTAGCATGGTCGGCGACGACAGCGCTCAAATATCGCCAAGACCGAGCACATCCATCATCGAGTACAGGCCCGGCCTCTGTACGCGGCCCCAGGTCGCGGCTTTAAGCGCGCCGCGCGCGAAGATCATGCGATCGTCGGCCTTATGCGTGAGCTCGATGCGCTCGGCATTGCCGGCGAAGATCACGGTATGCTCGCCGACCACGCTGCCGCCGCGCAGCGATGCAAAACCGATATCGCCGGGCTGGCGCGCGCCGGTATGTCCGTCGCGCGCGCGGTCCGAACGCTGCGCGAGATCGATGCCGCGCCCTTGCGCCGCCGCGTGGCCGAGCAGCAGCGCGGTGCCGGACGGTGCATCGACCTTCTTGTTGTGATGCATCTCGACGATCTCGATGTCGAAGTCCTCGTCCAGCGTCTTGGCGACGCGCTTGGTCAGCGCGGCCAGCAGATTGACGCCGAGGCTCATATTGCCGGACTTCACCACGATCGCCCGCTTGGCCGCGTCCGCGATCTTGGCATCGTCGGCGGCTGACAGGCCGGTGGTGCCGATGATGTGGACCTTGCCGCCTTCGGCCGCGAGCGCCGCCAGCGCCACGGTAGCGGCCGGCACGGTGAAATCCACGATGCCGTCGGCCTTGGCCACCAACGCCGCCACGTCTGCCGTGAGCGCGATGCCGTTGGCCGGCAGGCCGGCCAGTGTGCCGGCATCCTGGCCGATCAGCTTTGAGCCGGCGGCCTCGGTGGCCCCGGCCAGCACCAGGCCCTGGGTCTCGGCAATGGCCTGGATCAAGGCGCGGCCCATGCGCCCCCCGGCGCCGGCCACGATCAGCCGCATATCGGACATCAGGTTTCTCCCGTCCTGTGGACGTTTACGGGGCGGGTATACAAAGCCGCATTGGCGAAGGAAAGCCGAGACCCCTCAGGGCTGCGGTCCGTCGTAACCTTCGATAACGATTAGATCGGCATCGGACTTGCCCTGTCGCAGCGCGATCGCGGCGGTGTATTCGGGCGATCGGTAACAGGCCAACGCGGCTGCATAGTCCGGAAACTCAACGACCACGTGACGTGAGCGCACCTTGCCCTCCATGGTCTCGTTCGTTCCCCCGCGTACCAGGAACTGGCCGCCGTATTTACGGAACGCGGCCGCATTGGCGGCTTGATAGGCCTTGTAGCCTTCCGGGTCCGACACATCGACATGCGCGATCCAATAGCCCTTGGCCATGGTGCAACCTCTTACGTTGCCGCTTGCGCGATCTCGGCGACGATCTTGTCGGCGGCGTGCTTTGGATCGGCCGCGGCGACGATCGGACGGCCGACCACCAGATAATCCGCGCTGGCCGCGATGGCGGCTGCCGGCGTCATGATGCGCTTCTGGTCGCCGGTGTCCGATCCGGCCGGCCGGATGCCGGGCGTCACCAGCAGACCCGTGGGGCCGAAGATCGGGCGCAGGTTGGCGGCCTCCTCGGCCGAGCACACCAGGCCATCGATGCCAATGTCGCGGGCCTGGGCGGCGCGCTCGGCGACCAGTTCGGGCACCGTGAAGTCGTACCCGGCGGCCGCCAGATCCGCATCGTCGTAGGATGTCAGCACGGTGACGGCCAGAATGCGCAGGCCCCTGTCGCCGCGCGCGTCGACGGCGGCGTGCATGGTTTGCGGGTAGGCGTGCACGGTCAGGAACGTCACGCCGAGCTTGGCGACGCTTTCGACGCCGCGCGAGATCGTGTTGCCGATATCGTGCAGCTTCATGTCGAGAAACACTTGCTTGCCGGCGCCGACCAGCTTCTGCGCCAGCGGCAGGCCGCCCGCAAAGGCGAGTTGATAGCCGACCTTGTAGAACGACACGGAGTCGCCCAGCCGCGCGATCATCGCCTCGGCGTCCGCCACCGACGGCAGATCGAGCGCCACGATCAGACGGTCCTTCGGATTCAGCTTCACGAATGTCTCCTACTTACCCAACCAACCGCGCCACTTCGATCAGCCGCCGCACCACGTTCTTGAGCTGATTGGCGTACCGCTTGTCCTTGAATTCATCCATCTCGTCAAAGGCATCTGCCGCGCTGGCGACCGAAAGCTGCTCCGGAATAACGATCGCGCCGCAACCAAGTTCGAGAACCTGCCGCATCGCCATCAGCGAGCGCATGCCGCCGTATGGACCGGGCGACGCCGCGCCGAGCGCGAAGGCGCGGTTCTTGTACGCGGCGAGTGCCGGTTCATTCTTTTCGCGGACCCGCGACACCCAGTCGATCGCGTTCTTCAATAGCGGCGTGACCGAGGCGTTGTATTCCGGGGTGGCGATAAACACGCCCTGATGCGCGCCAAACATCTGCTTCAGCTTGAGCGCATGGTCCGGCATGCCGGCATTGGCTTCGAGGTCGGCGTCGTATAGCGGCAGCGGAAAATCGCCGAGCGAGATGCGGGTGACGTCGGCTTCGGCCAAGGCGAGTTCCTTGGCGGCCAGCGCGGCGAGGCGCGAGTTATACGATCCGGTGCGCAGCGAGCCGGACAGAACCAGGATTTTAGGAATCGGCATCGGTCGGACCCGCCAGCGTGAACGCTTTTAACAGCGTTCTTACAGGCGCGTCAGCCCTTGCGATAGACCCAGACGCGCGCCGGCGGCAGGTTGGCCCAGATCGGCTCGGACGCCTCGGAATGGATGCCACCGAGGCCACGCGGGATCGGCGACACCACCGCATAGGTGAACTGCACGATCGGCGCATTGGGCTTGAGCAGGCTGAAGGCGTCGTACACCATGCGCAGCCGGGTGCGCAGCGGCTTGGTCATCAGCGGCAGGCCGGACACCACGGCGTCCGCCGGCTCGGTGAGCACATCGGCCAACAGGCGACGCAGGCTATAGGCATCGCCCTGCACCACCGTGGCTTTCGGGAAGCGCGAGCGCAGCAGGCGGCAGAAACCGGGATTGAATTCGACGAGAACCAGCCGGGACGGATCGACACCGTGAGCGACCAGCGCCTCGGTCACCGGGCCGGTGCCAGCGCCCAGTTCGATCACCGGGCCGGTCGAGTTGGTGTCGACATAGCGCGCCATGGTCCGGGCCAGCGCCTTGCCGGACGGCATGACGGCGCCGGTCGATAGCGGCTTTTCCAGCCACGAACGAATGAACCGAACTTCGTCGCCGAAGCGGAGCGGTTTCTTGGCGACGGATACGCTGGTCTCGGGCATTTGTCTTTTGTGACAATCTCGCGACGGAAGATCGCGTTTCTGAGGGGTATCGCGCTCCCGCCCAAGGGTCAAGCCATTGACAAATTCAACTTGAGCGGTTGGCAGCGCCGCCTAGGAAATCCTTAACCTTGGTAAAGAAGCCCGAGGATTCCGGCTGGGTTTCCTTGGACGACAAAGTGTCGAATTCGGCCAGAAGTTCCCGCTGTTTCTTGGTGAGGTTCTGCGGGGTCTCGACCACGACTTGCACATACATGTCGCCGGTCTGCTTGGATCTCAGTACCGGCATACCCTTGCTGCTCAGGCGGAAGCGGCGGCCGGACTGGGTGCCTTCCGGGACCTTCACGCGGGTCTTGGCGCCGTCGATGGTCGGCACTTCGAATTCGCCGCCGATCGCGGCCGTGACCATCGAGATCGGCACACGGCAATGCAGGTCGGCGCCGTCGCGCTGGAAGAACGCGTGGCCGGACAGCGACAGGAAAATGTACAGGTCGCCGGTCGGGCCGCCGCGCACGCCGGCCTCGCCTTCGCCGGACAGCCGAATGCGCGTGCCGTCCTCGACGCCGGCCGGAATATTCACCGACAGCGTGCGCTCCTTGGTGGTGCGGCCCGAGCCCGAGCAGTTGGCGCAAGGGTTATCGATCACTTGGCCGCGGCCGTGGCAATTCGGGCAGGTGCGCTCCAGCGTGAAGAAGCCCTGCGCCTGGCGGATTTTGCCTTGGCCGGCGCAGGTCGGGCACGGCTTCGGCTTGGAGCCAGGCTTGGCGCCGGTGCCGGAACAGGCCTCGCAGGTCACCGAAGTCGGAATGCGGATTTGCGCCGCCTTGCCGTGATAGGCCTCCTCGAGCGTGATCTCCATGTTGTAACGAAGATCGGCGCCGCGCTCGCGTCCGCCGCCACGGCCCCGGCGCTGGCCGCCCATGCCGAACAGATCGTCGAAGATGTCCGAGAAGGTCGAGGCGAAGTCGTTCCCGAAGCCTTGCTGGCCGCCGCCGCCCTGCTCGAAGGCGGCATGGCCGAAGCGGTCATAGGCGGCGCGCTTGTCGCCGTCCTTCAGGATCTCATAGGCCTCGTTGATTTCCTTGAACTGGTGCTCGCACTCGCCATCGCCCGGATTGCGGTCCGGGTGATACTTCATCGCCAGCTTGCGGAAAGCGGCTTTGAGATCGGCGTCACTGGCAGCGCGCTGCACGCCCAGGACTTCGTAATAATCGCGCTTGGACATCGGTCAGGCCCGAACAAAAAAAGTCGCCCCGCCCCGAAGCGCGCAGAGCGCGCCTCGAAGGACGAGGCGATTTGTAAAACGATGAGGTCGAATTCCGTTACCGGCCAGCATGGAGCAGAAACGCAGGTCCCGGGTGACCCCGGGACCCGATGGCGGCCTCGACACGAGGGCCATGTTGATGCTCCAGCCGTCTTACGCGGACTTCTTGTTCTTCTTGTCGTCGTCGACTTCGGTGAACTCCGCGTCGACGACATCTTCCTTGGCACCGCCCGCCGAACCGGCATCGTCGCCGCCGGCCGCCGGACCGTCCTGGCCTTGCTTGTAGACCGCTTCGCCGAGCTTCATCGAGGCTTGGGCCAGCGTGTTGGTCTTGGCTGCGATCGCGGCCGCGTCGTCGCCCTTCAAGGCTTCCTTGAGATCCGCCATCGCGTTCTCGATCGCGGTGCGCTCGGCCTCGCCGACCTTCGAGCCATGCTCGGTCAGCGCCTTTTCGGTGCCGTGGATCATCGCCTCGCCGTGGTTCTTGGCTTCGACGGCGGCCTTGCGGGCCTTGTCTTCCTCGGCGTGCGATTCCGCGTCCTTGACCATCTTCTCGATGTCGGTTTCGGACAGGCCGCCCGACGCCTGGATGCGGATCTGCTGTTCCTTGCCGGTCGCCTTGTCCTTGGCCTGGACGTTGACGATGCCGTTGGCGTCGATGTCGAACGTGACCTCGATCTGCGGCATGCCGCGCGGTGCCGGCGGAATGCCCATCAGGTCGAACTGGCCGAGAATCTTGTTGTCGCCGGCCATCTCGCGTTCGCCCTGGAACACGCGAATGGTCACCGCGCCCTGATTGTCCTCGGCGGTCGAGAACACCTGGCTCTTCTTGGTCGGGATCGTGGTGTTGCGATCGATGATGCGCGTGAATACGCCGCCCAGCGTCTCGATGCCGAGCGACAGCGGGGTCACGTCGAGCAGCAGCACGTCCTTGACGTCGCCCTGCAGCACGCCGGCCTGAATGGCGGCGCCGATCGCAACGACCTCGTCCGGGTTGACGCCCTTATGGGGCTCCTTGCCGAAGAACTGCTTCACGACTTCCTGGACCTTCGGCATGCGAGTCATGCCGCCGACCAGAACCACTTCGTTGATCTCGGCCGACGACAGGCCGGCGTCCTTGAGCGCCTTGCGGCACGGCTCCATGGTCTTCTGGATCAGGTCGTCGACCAGGGCTTCGAACTTGGCGCGCGTCAGCTTCAGCGTCAGATGCTTCGGACCCGACGCATCGGCGGTGATGAACGGCAGGTTGATTTCGGTCTGGGTGGTCGAGGACAGTTCGATCTTGGCCTTTTCGGCGGCTTCCTTCAGCCGCTGCAGCGCGAGCTTGTCCTTGCGCAGGTCGATGCCCTGCTCCTTCTGGAATTCGTCGGCCAGGTAGTTCACCAGCCGCATGTCGAAGTCTTCGCCGCCGAGGAACGTATCGCCGTTGGTCGACTTCACTTCGAACACGCCGTCGCCGATCTCCAGGATCGACACGTCGAAGGTGCCGCCGCCGAGATCGTAGACCGCGATGATGCCGGCCTTTTCCTTGTCGAGGCCATAGGCCAACGCCGCGGCGGTCGGCTCGTTGATGATGCGCAGGACTTCGAGGCCGGCGATCTTGCCGGCGTCCTTGGTGGCCTGGCGCTGGGCGTCGTTGAAGTAGGCGGGAACTGTGATGACCGCCTTCTCGACCTTCTCGCCGAGATAGGCCTCCGCCGTTTCCTTCATCTTCTGGAGGATCATGGCGGAGATCTGTGCGGGGGAATAGGCCTTGCCCTGAGCTTCGACCCAGGCATCGCCGTTGTCACCCTTGACGATGTCGAAGGGAACGAGGCCCTTGTCCTTTTCAACGG
>JAQGJU010000049.1 GCA_028290465.1 Xanthobacteraceae bacterium
TAGAGCGCGTCCGGACGCAAAACCGGTGTCCACTTTTGCTGGACGCGCTCTAGCGCGTATCACCGTCGTGGATCACCAGCTTGCCGGCATCGAGCGACAATCCTGACAGCGCCCGATAGGCAAGGTCAGCGAGGCGAAAACGGACAAAGCGATCCATGCCAGGATGAAGCTGGAACTCAGCCGTCTTGCGCACCGTCGGACAGGGACGCGCATGATCGAACGCGAGGATCCGGCAATCGCCCGACGCAGCAGGCGGCTCGACGCCGCAACCCTTGTCGTAGACCATGCTGCCGTTGCGCTTGCCGGCCAGATCGAGCGCGGCATTGTTTTCGTAGCTGGAGAGACAGGATCGGCCAAGAGAAACGAACTCGTTGGTCGCCGGCGTGAACGTCACGACCAATATCTGCGGGGCGCTCCGGGCCAGATACGGCGCCAATTGCCGGTGAAAATCGGCGACGACCAGTTGCTCGTACAGCATCCATTTCGTCAGTTGCAGTTGCACGCCGGCGAAGACGAACACCAGCCCGGCGACCGCGGCAATTCGCATCATCTTGAATCGCAGGAGATAGATGGCAACCGCAATCAGGATCAGCGCACCGAACTGCGAGCCGACAGCATAGCGTGCATCGAAATCGACCCGGCTGAGAACCCGCCCGATCGCGATATAGGGCAGCATGCCGGCGCCCAGCACGACAGCACCGAGCACGAAGAAAATCGTCAGATCGCGATCCGACGGCTCACGAGTCGCCTGCCGCAGGAACAGCGCAATCGCACCAGCACCGGCCGCTAAGAGTACAGCAAGCCACAAGCTGTCATAACGCACCAACACAACGGCCAGGCGCACCGGCTCGATCAGGTTGGCGAAAAACTGCAGATGCTGAAACAGGACGATCACATATTCGGACGCGTTTAGTTTCTTGAGCGCGTTGTAGCCTTCGTAATGACCGGTCGGCGCCAACAATGTGACGCGGACGATGGCGAAGGCGAGAATGATAACCAGAAACGGCCAGACCCGACGAAGCACCGCCCGAACGTTACCGTTGCGCCGATACAGCAGCCACCAGCGAATGGGTTCCAGCGCAATCAGCGTCTCGATCGAGAGCGCCATCAACATCGCCACGACCGCAATCGCCAATGCGAGCAGGCCTTGGCGCGCGCTTATCCAGATCGAAAATAAATAAAAGAAAATGAATACGTCGTACGCGACATGGGCGGGGCTGCCATGCAGGCCGGCGTTGAATGGCGCGGCCAGATAAAGCACGGCAACGATGGCCGCAAATGCTGGCGCGCTGCGGCCGTCACGGAAAATAAGCCAGACCAGCCAGCCATTCGCCAGGTGAAATACAATCGCGACGATGCGGGCGATGCGGCCCGAATTATCGCCATCTAGCCCGAACACGATGTCGAAGACCGGCGCGAAGCCGGGATGAACGACTTCCCACAGGTACTGGTGCATCGCGGCCGAGCCTTGCACGCGATACACCCATAGCCACGCCCAGTCGTCGCCACCGAACACGGTGCCGATGGCGAGCATCGGGATGTTAACCACCAGCATCAGGCCCAGCGCGATCAATACGCAGGCGCGCGCACCCGAAGCTTCCGAGGGCAGATATCGGCGCTCGACGCGCTGCCACGCCGCGCCGAAGGCGCCGATCGTCGATCCAAGCTGCGCCCACACTGCCATGATGGCTACGTCGCTGATTTCTGCGAAGGCGGCGGCGCCGGAGCGGCCTCTTCCACTGTTGCATCAACGCCGACGCTGCTTGGATGCAATGCGATGCGATCGCGCTGGATCAACCACACCGCGCCGCCGATCAGCCCGACCACAAGGGTCACGAGTCCGAACAAGACAGATACCAGCACGGCATCGGTCGCCGAGACGCCGAACAGGCCAAGACCGAAAACCACGGCGCCTTCGCGCACGCCCCAGCCCGCGATCGAAATCGGCAGTCCGATCAGCACCATCACACCCGGCATCACGATCAAGGTCTGCACGAATGGAATGTCGGCGCCGACCGATAGTGCCGCCAGCCAGATGAGGGCGCAGCCCGCGACCTGGACGATGAGGCTGACGAGACAGACCAGGACGAGAGCGCCCGGATGGCGCAGCAGGGACCACAGGTCCGCCGCCAGCCCGACCAATTCACGGCCGACCCGAAAGCGGCCGAGCCAAACGCTACGTTGCATCGCCCATAGGACAACGACACCGATCACGAACATAACGGCGATGCCGCCTTCGATGAGCCAGATGTTCACATTGCCGGCAGCCTCGCGCAGCAGCCAGGGAAAGCCCGCCGCCGCAAGAAGCACCAGAACGCCCAGCCCGACGAGGCGTTCGATGAACACCGAGCGGATCGCCGGCGCCAACGGAACGCCATCACGATAAACCAGCCAGGCGCGGACGCCGTCACCGACGGTCGAGGGCATCGCTTGGCTCAGGAAGTAACCGACAAAGACATGATTGACGAGGCGAAGGTAGCGCACCTCATGGCCGGCGTGCCGCAGGATGATTTGCCATCGCAGGGTAACGACCCAGAGCGAGGCGGCGCACAATGCGACGGCGCCGATGAGCGGCAGCGCGGAAGCTGCCGCGATCTGCCGCCGGAGCTGGTCGAAATCGAGGTGGCGCAGGATGACCCACATCAGCACGAAGGAAGCGACGAACTTGAGCGCCAACAGCACACGCGTCTTGACGTTGGAGCCACCGGAGGCCGGCACGCCTTCACGTTGGGCTTCTGACGGCGTCAACGCGCGGCTCCCGATGGCCGCGTCGCGCCGGGCGCCTGATCGATCACCAGCGACCCGGTCTGGACTGGCGATCCAGTCATCACCTGTTTGGCGAGATCGACGATGCGCAGACGCGTGAAACGTTCCATCTCCGGCCGCAGACGGAATTCAGCGGTCCGCCGGATCGCCGGACATGGCACCGGATCGAATCCCGTCACGCCGCACTTTCCTTCCTTGGTGTATTCCTCGCCATCGCAGTCCCGGTCATAGGCAAAGCTGCCATGGCGCGTGCCGGCGATATCGAGTGCGACATTGATATCATAATTGGCCAGACAGCGCTTGATATAGAGCACCTCGTGGCTGTCCTGCGAAAAGCGCACGATCAGCAACTCCGGCGGATTGGCCTTGAAATGGTCTCCAAGCTGCCTCTGGAGATCCGCGACAACAAGCTGGTCGTACATCATCCACTTGCCGAATTGCACCTGCATGCCGGCGAACACAAAGACGGCCATGCCGACCGCCGCGGCACGCACCAGCCGCCCGCGCAACGCATGAATGAAGCAGGCCATCAGGATAAAGGCGCCAAATTGCGACGCGACCACAAAGCGCGAATAGGTATTGACCCAATTCGGCGCCCGCTGGATCAGTACATAGGGCAGCATACCGAGGCCGAGCACCACAAGACCGAGACCGAACAGAATAACAAGATCCCGGTCGCGCAGCTCGGTCTTCACCCGATGATACAGCAGGCCGACCACAGCCGCGGCGGCAGCCAGCAACAGCGTGACGATGACATTCTCGTAGGCTACGAGGCTTGCGACGTAACGTATCGGCTCAAGCGCCTGAATGTAGTAATAGCAGTGCAGCGCGATCTGGAATGCCAAGTCGGACAGCGACTTCGCTTTCATCGTGTTATGGCTGGCATAGACCTCGCCATACGGGACCAGCCAGGTCACGCGCGAAATCGCGACAGCCAGTACGACGGCTGCGAACGGCGCAACCCGATAGATGAATTTACGGCCGCGATAACCGTTCTGGTACAGCAGCCACCAGCGAAGCGCTTCGAGTGCAAGCAGCGTCTCCAGAGACAGGCCGACAAACAAGGCGACAACGGCGCCCGCGATCACGATGAGGCGCCGATCCGTGCTGAACCGGATCGACAGCAGATAGCTGAAAATGAACACGTCGTATTCGGCGTGCGACAGCGTTCCCCGGATGCCGCCGAGAAAAGGCGAAGCCAGATACAGTACCGCGACAGTCGCGGCGAAAGCTGGCGATACGCGCCCCAAAAGGAAAATGCGCCATAGCAGCCAACCGCTGCCCAGATGAACGGCCAATGCAGAGGCGCGCGCGACACGGCCGGGCTCATCGCCGCCGAGCCAGAACCACAGATTAAAGAACGGCCCGTAACCTGGATGGGCAATCTGCCACATATACTCGCGAATCTTGGCGGCACCCTGGAAATGATTGACCCAAACCCACGCCCAATCGTCGCCGTACACCGTCGTGGTCACCAGCAGCGGAATGTTGACGGCGAACGTCAGCACCAGCATGGCGACGACGCACCAGCGTGCGTTCACTTCGTCGCTCATTTCCCCTCCAGCGGGTTGGAGCGGTGGGAGCCGAATACGATGCGATGCACAAGATTAACCGCCCAGACCATCGCCGATGCCGAGCGATTGGCGATGAACAACCGATTGCCGGACTGAACCACCTGGCCTGCTTCCAGAAGGCGCGCCATACGCCGGCCGAGCACTTCGCTGGCGCCATAGCGCTGCAGAATTTCAGGACAGGTGAGCGGTGTTGTCGCGGACGCCATCTCCCGCAGCAGCCGGATGCGGCGCGCGGTCTCGCCCATATTGTTGAAGTGGAAATAGACGTAGCAGAAGCAGAGATATATCCCGGCATTCGCCAGCGTTCGATCGCCGGCGGCGGGCACATCCCAGAGAGCCCACGTCAGCAGCCCGAATACCGGCACGCCCAGAGCGACCCCGATCAACTGCGTTCGGTAAATGCCGAGCGCCGGCCACAACCGCGACGACGCAATTTGCCCGACGACGGTCACGGCGGCGACCGCCAACGGGATGAAAAGAACGCCGGCGGAGATCCAAGAGACGTTCATCGAACGCTCCCGGACGTGATTTCGCCGTCGCAAACTGGGTTGCCGGACGGGCGCGCACCACGACCCGTCACATGCCACGACCCATCCACTTTGTGATACGTGGCCACGAAACGCTGCCTCAATTTGCTATTGATCGCGCTGCTCGGGCGCGAGGCGGTGAAAACTATTCAACGGCGTGATACAGGTCAAGCAAACGGGCCAAAGGAGACGGAATTGAGTGTCGTTGTGATTGGCGTAGGCCTGTTCGTGCTGGCCTTTGCCGCGCATGTCGCGTGGTGGCGGCGTGGCCGACCGCGCCGTTCCGGCCAGACATTGATCTGTCTGCTGACGGTCGTGATCCTTGTCGGCTGGGGCGTCGCACTCACGGCAGCGTCAGGCGTCACGACCTCTGTCCCGCCCGACATTTTCGCGTGGCTGCAGGCGCTTGTACTCGCGCTGGCGCTCGCCGCGTCTTACGTGATGACCTATCCGGCGCTGGAGATCGAAAGTCCGACGCTGGTCATTATCGAAGTGATCGCCCAGCGTGGTAACCAAGGGATCGAGGTCGATGAGTTCCATCGTTGCCTGGACGATTCCGTGCTGGTGTTGCCGCGTATCCAGGATCTCGTCGACGAAGGCCTCGCCGTGCTCAGGGATGGACGTTATCAGGCAACCGCCAAGGGTCTGATGCTGGTCCGCGTCTTCGTCGCCTGGCGCAAGATCCTTGGCGCGGGACTCGGCGGATAGACCCGGCGGATAAATCTCACTTATCCAGATAGCGAAACCATGTTTCGGTCGCCTGCGCGATCGAGGACGGATCCCAGAGCGGCGCATCGCGCCAGTATTGAATATTGTCGGCGACCTGCTTCACGCCGTCCTCGAACGAGACCACCGGCTGCCAGCCGAGATCGCGCTTGATCCGCGAAATATCGGCGAAGGTGCAGTCCGGTTCGCCGGGGCGCTTCGGGATGTTGACCTTCTCGCCACCCAGCAATTCGATCAGACGGTTGACCGATTGCGGATTTCCGGCGCCGACGTTCCAAACGTGACCGCTGAGCGGCGTTTCGGCGGCGGCCACGAACGCGCGCGCCACATCGGTGACGAAGACGAAATCGCGGGACTGCGTGCCGTCACCGACCACCGTGAACGGCTTGCCGGCGAGCTTCTGGCGTAGAAACACCCCGAACACCGCCCCATAGGCGCCCGAGGTACGCGACCGCGGACCATAGGCGTTGAACAGCCGGATCGCATTGAACGGCAGTCCATAGACCTTGTGCCAATGCATGCCGGCCTGTTCGCCCAGGTTCTTGCTCAGCGCATAGGGATGTTCGGGCCGGATCGGATGGTCCTCCGACGTCGGCACATCGGCGAGGCCGTAACAGGACGAAGACGCCGCATAGACGAACTTTTTCAGCGCGCTACCGCTGGCCCGCGCGCATTCAAGCATATGCACGGTGCCCTGAACGTTGACCGAAAGATATTCGGTCGGCCGCTCGATCGACGGTACAAGATCGCCGATACCGGCGTAGTGCACCACAAGGGTCGCGCCGGCGAACAGCGGATCGCCGGGCGCATAGGAGCGGATGTCGCGCGTCTCCAGCACGACATCCGGATTGCTGGCGTGCTGCGCCAGATTTTGCTCGCGGCCACCGACAAGGCTATCGATCACGTGAACGCGAAAGCCGCGCCCGACCAACAAGTCGACCGTATGACTGCCGACGAAACCGGCGCCGCCGGTAATGACCGCGATCGGCTTTGTCATTAACTGACCGCAAGCGCCTGCAGGGCGCGCACGTTGAAATAGCTGACGTCGTCGAAGGAATTCGGCAGTTGCCCCTGCTTAAAGGCCTCGCACAATTCGCGCACCGCATCCTCGATGGTCCGGCGCGGGGCAAATCCAAGCTCCTTTTGGATCTTGTCCGAATTGATGTGGTAGCTGCGCTTGTCGTCGGACTCAGTCACCACGATCTCGATCGGCGCCCGGTCGGGGAACGCCTGTTCGACCGTGCTCTTCACCATGGTGGCGATCTGCATGATCGTCAGATTCTGGAACCCGCAATTATAGGTGCGACGGTCGATCTTGCCCCCATCGATCGACAACAGCATCAGATAGGCATCGACCATATCGCCGATATGCAGGTTGGGCCGCTTCTGCTCGCCACCAAATACGGTGATCTTGCCCTTGTTCACGGCGAGGTTGGTCAGGATATTGACCGAAAGATCCAGCCGGCAGCGCGGTGAATATCCGCAAACGGTAGCCGGGCGAATGGTCACCCACTCGAAGTCGGGATCGGCCTTCGCCAGGATCTCCTCGCACTCCCACTTGTACTGGTTGTAGTAGGTAAGCGGAACTTTGGGATTGTCCTCGAACACCTCGGGCGCGTCCGACACGCCGTAGACGGAGCTGGTCGACGCGTTGATGAAGCGTTTGATGCCGGCCTTCTCGCAGGCCCGCACCATCGGCTCGAAAGCATTGAGATTGATCGAGGTCGACAGCTTCTCGTCCAGGGCGAACGATGTGTCGTTGGAGATGCACGCGAGATTGATGACCGCGTCGGCCCCCTCTGCGGCCTGCGCAATGCCTGCGGGGTCGCGGATGTCGGCCTTGACGCGGGTCAGATTGGGAACTTGCGGCAAGCGGTCGCCGAACCAAAACGTATCGTAGACGATGACTTCATAACCCTGGTCCAGCAGGCGTGGGACCAGCACATGTCCCACATAGCCTGCGCCTCCCGTGACGAGCACTCTTGCCATTTCCGATCTCCTCTGCGGGGGCCTATGTACGCGGCGGGCCTCCGCCTTGACAATAGACGGTCTGTGCACGGCCATTTCGGCGCGCTGCGCCGCCGCGGCGGCCAGCCGGCGGCCCTTGGCGGTTCGGAAAACATAAGAAATTATAGAGCCTTAGAGAGCCTTTCCGGGTTTGCAGCACCTGACAGTTCAGGCCCAACCAAGCTGTTATGCTTGTGTTGGGCTGATCACTCGAATAGACACCAGCGGTCAGCAGGACATGGTTCCGGGGTTGAGTGCGGGGACGAAGCGATGTCGACTATCGAGCCAGTTCGACGCTCCCGCGGCGGTCCTGAAGGATCTGGCGGAGAGACGGCCCGACAGAAAATTCTGACCCTCGACCAATTGGCGCACTACGCCGAAGCCGCGCGCCAAAACGGGCAGACCGTGGTGCTGGCGCACGGCACCTTCGATCTGTTGCATATGGGACACGTACGTCATCTCGAGCAAGCCCGCGCGCTCGGTGACGTTCTGCTGGTCAGCATTACGGCCGACCGTTTCGTCAACAAGGGGCCGGGCCGGCCGGTGTTTTCGGGCACTATGCGCGCCGAGATGGTCGCGGCACTCGCCTATGTCGAACGCGTCGCCGTCAACGACGCGGCGACCGCCGAAAACGTCATCAACCTGATCAAGCCCGACGTCTACGTGAAGGGCTCGGATTACGCCCAGGACGAAAACGACGTCACCGGCAAGATCCGCGACGAGCGCGACGCCGTCGAGGCGCATAGCGGCCGCATCCACTTCACCTACGATATTACCTTCTCGTCGTCGTCGCTGCTCAACCGCCACTTCGACGTCTTCGAACCGGGGCTGCGCAGCTACCTCGATCAGATGCGGGAACGCCGCAATCTCAACGACTTTCTTGAGATCGTCGATGCGATCAAGGACAAGTCGGTGCTGCTGATCGGCGATACGATCATCGACGAATATCATTATGTGTCGCCGCTCGGGAAATCCCCGAAAGAGAACCTCATTCCGACGCTGTATCGTAATGCCGAGATGTTTGCCGGCGGCGTGATCGCGGCCGCCAATCATGTCGCCGGTTTTTGCCGCGACGTCCACGTCATCACGTGCCTGGGCGAAGATCCGGAAGCCGAGCAATTGGTGCGCGCGGCGCTGAAGCCAAACGTGCAGTTGACGGTCATCCACCGGCCCGCGTCCCCAACCACCCGCAAGCGGCGGTTTGTCGATGCGGACTATCTGCGCAAGATGTTTGAAGTCTACTTCATGGACGACTCGCCGCTCACCGGCGCAGTCGAGGAAAGCCTGATCGGCGCGATCGCCAAGCACGCAGTCGAGTACGACGTGGTCATCGCCACCGATTTCGGCCACGGCATGATTACGCCGAATGTGCGCGAGGAAATGACCACGCGCAGCCGGTTCCTGGCAGTGAACGCACAGAGCAACAGCGCCAATCACGGCTACAATCTGGTCACCAAATATCCGCGCGCGGACTATGTCTGCATCGACGCGCCGGAGGCGCGGCTTGCCGTCGGCGACCCGCATGTCGAAATCGAACTCATCGCCGGCGAGATGATCCCGGCGCGCATGAAATGTTCGCGGCTCATTCTGACCCATGGCCGCCATGGCTGCGTCACCTATGACGACAAGATCGGCGTCAGGCGGATCCCGGCTTTCACCGGACGGGCGATCGACACCATGGGGGCCGGCGACGCGTTCCTGGCGGTGACATCGCCGATGGTCGCCAGCGGCTACGATATGGAAATGATCGGCTTCATCGGCAACGCGGTCGGGGCCATCAAGATCGGCATCGTCGGGCATCGCGAATCCGTCGAGCGGATCCCGCTCATGAAATATCTCGGCACTCTTCTGAAATAGGCACCATGTCGGCCGGCAGGCCGACGATGGCCGTTATTGGATGCGCAACAATGATGGGTGGGGTGTGAACGAGCGTTTAGCGAAAGTCGATCCGCATCGCGTTGACCTGGTGGCGTTGTATCGCAGCATGCTGCGCATCCGCACCATCGAGGAAGAAATCGCGGCGCGCTATGGCGAGCAGAAGATGCGTTGCCCGGTACATCTGTCGATCGGCCAGGAGGCCGTCGCGGTCGGCGTCAGCGCGGCGCTGACGGCCGCGGATCAGGTCGTCTCGACGCATCGTTGCCATGCGCATTATCTGGCCAAGGGCGGCGATCTCACCGCCATGCTGTCCGAGCTGATGGGCAAGACGACCGGCTGCTGTGGCGGCCGTGGCGGCTCGATGCACCTGTTCGATCTCAAGGCCGGCATGCTGCTGAGCCTGCCGATCGTCGCGGCATCGATCCCGGTCGGCGTCGGCGCGGCGCTGGCTTTCAAGCAGGAAGGCAAGCCCAACGTCGCCGTGATCTATCTCGGCGATGCCTCGCTCGAAGAAGGCGTCTACCATGAGAGCGCGAACTTCGCGGCGCTGAAGAAGCTGCCTGTGATCTTCATGTGCGAGAACAATCTCTATTCCGTCTATACCAACCTGCAGGACCGCCAGCCGCCGCGCCCACTGACCGAGCTTGGCCGTGCGCACGGCATGCCGACCGCGCATATCGATGGCAATGACGTGCAGGCCGTCCATCGGGCGACCGTCGCGGCCGTAGCGCGGGCGCGCGCCGGCGATGGCCCGACCTTCATTCAGGCCGACACCTATCGGTGGCGCGAACATTGCGGTCCGAACTACGACAACGACTACGGTTATCGGACCGTCGAAGAGTTTACGCAGTGGCGCGACCGCGATCCGATCGCACGCCTGCACACCGAACTCCTCGCGCTCGGCCAGCTCGATACGGCAACGGAAAACACCATGAAGGCCGAATTTGACGCCGAAGTCACGCAGGCCTTCGGGGCCGCCGAGGCCGCGCCCATGCCGGTACCGGGCGCAGATGGAGTCGGCCTCTATGCCTGAACCTCGTATCATCACGGCCGCCGAGGCGGTTCGTGAAGCGCTCGATCTTGCGCTCTCGCAGCGGTCCGACACGTATCTGCTGGGCGAAGGCGTCGCCGATCCGGGCGGCATCTTCGGCACCACCAAGGGGCTTGTCGACCAATACGGTCCCGACCGGGTGGTCGAGATGCCGGTGGCCGAGAACGGCCTGACCGGCATCGCGATCGGCTCCGCCCTGATGGGCCGGCGGCCGATCATGACGCATCAGCGCATCGACTTCGCGCTGTTGTGTATCGAACAACTGTTCAACACGGCGGCCAAGAGCCATTACGTCACCAACGGCGCGCATCGCGTGCCGCTGACGGTGCGTATGGTCATCGGCCGCGGCTGGGGCCAGGGGCCGCAGCATTCGCAGAGCCTGGAGGCGATGTTCGCCGCCGTGCCGGGCCTGAAGGTCGCGATGCCGTCGACGCCGGCGGACTTCAAGGGCATGCTGCTGGCTTCGATCGAAGACGACAATCCGGTCATCTTCATCGAGCACCGCTGGCTGCACTATGTGTCCGGCGATGTGCCGACCGGATGGTACACGGCGCCGCTCGACGGCCCGCGCAAGGTCCATTCCGGCGACCGCGCCACCATCGTGGCCAATTCCTATATGACGCTCGAAGCCTTGCGCGCCGTGACCGCGCTGGCCAAGCGCGGCTGCGAGGTCGACTTGTTCGACCTGCGCGTGCTGCGTCCGCTCAACCTTTCGGCGATCCTCGACTCGGTGCGCCGCACCGGTCGCCTCATTGTCTGCGACACCGGCTGGAAGACGCTCGGCCTCGGCGCCGAAATCGTCGCCCAGACCGTCGAGGGAGCGCATGACGCGCTTAAGCGCGCGCCGATCCGCATCGGTCTGCCCGACTATCCGACGCCTTCCAGCCTGTCGCTGGCCGAAGCCTACTATCCGGGCTCGGTCGACATCATCGCGGCGGTGCAGAAACTGTGCGACCTGAAGGAAGACGACGCCGCGGCAGCGCGCGAAGAGGTCGTGGCCTTGCGCCAGGGCGTGCCGATCGACAAGCCGGACCCCGCCTTCAAGGGGCCGTTCTGATTTCATTCTGGTTCTGACCGAGGCTCGACGCGTATGAAGGTTCGCTATTCCTATCTGGCGCAGCAGTTCGCCGATTGCGAGGATCTCTGGCAGGAGTTGCGCGCCTTCGTGCCGACCGGCGACTTCACGCTCGGCAAGCCGCTGCGGGAATTCGAGCGCCGCTTCGCCGATCTGATCGGCACCAAGCATGCCATCGGCGTTAATTCGGGCACCGACGCTCTCAAACTGCCGTTGAAGGCGCTGGGCCTTGGCCCCGGCGACGAGGTGATCACCACGGCCAACACATTCGTGGCCACCGTCGGCGCGATCTGCGAGATCGGCGCCAAGCCGGTCTTCGTCGATTGCAACGACACGTTCTGCATGGATGTCAGCCTCCTTGAGCGCGCGATCACGCCGCGCACCAAGGCCATCATGCCGGTGCATTTCACCGGCTACATGACCGACATGAACGCGCTGATGCCGATCGCGCAGAAGCACGGCCTGCCGATCGTCGAGGATGCCTGCCAATCGATCCTCGGCGCCATCGACGGCCGCAAAGCCGGCACTTGGGGCAATGCCGGCGCGTTCTCGCTGCATCCGCTGAAGAACCTCAATGTGTGGTCGGACGGCGGCGTCATCACCACCAATGACGACAAGCTGGCCGAGGAATTGAACCTGCTGCGCAATCACGGCTTGGCCGGCCGCGATACCGTGGTCCGCATGGGCTACAATTCGCGCCTGGATACGTTGCAGGCGGTGGTCGGCAACTGGCTGATCCCGAAGGCGGTGGACATTTCCGAGGCGCGCATCGCCAACGCCGCCCATTACGACAAGCATCTCGGCGCGCTGAAGCAGATCCGCATTCCGCCGCGCATCGCCAATATGCGCATGGTCTATCATCTGTACATCGTGTTTGCGGAAGACCGCGACGCGCTGCTGAAGCATTGCATCGATGCGGGCATCGAGGCCAAGGTGCACTATCCGGTGCCGATCTATCGCCAGCCGGCCCTCGACTTTTTGGGTCACAAGGAAGGCGACTTCACGGTCACCGACCGGCACACCCACGAGATCATCACCTTCCCGTGCGACCAGCATTTGTCGCAGGAAGAGATGGACTACGTGATCGAGACCGTGCGGTCGTTCTACGCCAAATCATAGTCGACGTTATCCCGCCAGATCCGAGCAGCTAATGTCCGAGCAGCCCATTCCGTACGTCAATATCGCCGCGCAATACGCGGAAGAGCGCGAACAATTGCTGCCGATCATCGAAGGCGTGCTGGCCTCGGGCGGCTATGTCGGCGGCGACATCATTGAAAAGCTTGAGGCGAAGCTGGCGGCGCTGTGCCAAGTCAAACATGCGGTCGCGCTTAATTCCGGCACCGACGCCTTGATCTTCTCGATGCGGGCGCTCGGCATCGGCCCGGGCGACGAGGTGATCACGCCGCCGAATTCCTTCGTGGCGTCGACCTCCACCATCGTGCATGTCGGTGCCACGCCGGTCTTCGCCGATGTGCTGCCCGACCAGAATATCGATCCGGAGCGCATCGCGGCCGCCATCACGCCGCGCACCAAGGCCATCATGCCGGTCCACCTGACCGGCCGTATCGCCGATATGGACCCGATCCTCGATCTCGCGCGCCAGCACGGCCTGTTCGTCATCGAGGACGCCGCACAGTCGATCGGCTCGACGTACCGCGAGCGCCCGGCCGGCAATCTGAGCGATGCCGGTTGCTTCTCGCTGCATCCGCTGAAGAATCTCAACGCCGCCGGCGATGGCGGTTTTATTGCCACCAATAACGATAGCGTGGCCGCCGTCGCGCGCTCGCTGCGCAATCATGGAATGGTCGACCGCAATACGGTCGAGCGCTTCGGCTTTGTGTCGCGCATGGACACGCTGCAGGCCGCCATCATCGATTATCGCCTGGGCCGGCTCGACGAGATCACCCAGCGGCGGCGTGAAAACGCCGCGCTTTACCGCAGCCTGCTCGATCCGCGGCACGTCTTCATCCCGCCCGACCGGCAGATCGAGTTCAACACCTACCATACCTTCGTGATCCAGACGGACCGGCGCGACGCCTTGCAGCGCCATCTCGCCGACCAGGGCATCGGAACCGCCATCCACTATCCGATACCGATCCATCTGCAGCCGGCAGCGGCGGCGTTGGGGCACAAGCGCGGCGACTTCCCGGTCACCGAACGACAGGCCGAACGCATTCTGACCTTGCCGGTCAATCCGTCGCTGACCGTCGCGCAAATCGAACGAATCGCCGGCGCGGTCAACCGGTTCTTCGTCTGACCTACGCGCAACTAGGATATATTTCCCAATTATATACTTGACACCACAGACCGCGAGATTTAGTCAGTGCCAGACAGGCCGGCGCTAGTCCCTGAGTGCATAAAAACCGAAATCTCTCCCGAAATAATCGTGGAGATGAAGCGAGATATTGCTTCTTACGTCGAAGGCATATCACCCGACATAGGCTCTCTCTCGGCTGAGAGAGCCGCCGATTGGATTGTTGGACGGGTACTAAATTCGGCTAGATGATTGTTCGGTCTTTGGAGCGCGCGATAACGTCGTCCTCGTAATCGAGGATAGCGTGGCGCAGCGCGGTGAACTTGGCAGATATATCGACAATCTGAGCAGCCACGTAGTGGTATTTAGCCCAGGTGAAAGCACCAGCTACGGGCATTGCAGAAAGAGCAAAGGTCCGTTTGGTGTTGTAGTCAGGCGGCAAGTGAAAGTGTCCCTGTTCGTTGACCTTAAAGACGGCACCGTGGGCCACGTCATCACGTAGAACAGACGCCCATTGAACAGCGTTGATAACGCCCATAAGTGCTGAACGTTCAGTGTCCCAAGTTCTGGAAAAATAAACCTCTGCTGCGGATTCCACGGCAGTTCGGCGCCCCGCATTGCCATTGATAGAGCCATAGGCGCGAGAAACAGCGATGCCCGACAGGGGCGATCTACAATCGCAAAACGTTGAGAACAGGCTTGCAAGAGATTGGTCAGCAAGCTCCCATTGCGTCAGAGCTTGCCCGACTGCTGTGAAAATTGGCTCCGGTGTAGTATCGCCTGTGGCGGCGCCTGCTGGTCGGTCCCAACTGGCTTTGCTAAAGATCGAGTTTTTAGGGTCGTGAGCCATGACACCCCGCGACAAAAACGAGAGCTACGAAGAGAAAGAAGCGAAGGAGCGCTTTGAAGCAGCGCTACGCGGTGGCCTTAGCACGCCCCCGAAGCCCCTTTCCGAAAGGAAGCTAGGCACGCGCAAGCAAATGAAGCCAAAGAAGAGGAAGCCCGGCATCAGCCCAGGCTAGGGAGTCTCATATGGAAGCTACTAGCGGGACCGACTCATTGCTGAATAGGTCGCAAACAGATTTCGCAGAGTTTTCATCTCCGCTCGAATGCGAGTCAGTTCATCTGCGACTTGTTCAACAGCAGCAACTTTACGCTTGTCCTCTGACGACTTCTTCCGCAGCTCCATTCTGGCGGCGATTTCTATTTCAGCATCGCTGATCGCTTGCAATGGGTCGTGCGCCATAGCCCCCCCCTTTTTTAGCCATCGGTCCAGCGCCGGGCTTTCCGAACCTTAGCAGGCTTCGGGGGTTTAGGAGCGGATTTGCGGCGCCATTTAAGGAAGCGTGCAGCGGCCTTGCTGAAATCTGGCTTAGTGAGGCAGACGATACGTCAAACGCTTGCCTTCGATACCTTTGATGGCAAGGTTTGCACGTTCCCCATCGGATACGCCGAGAGCGGTGCGGTTGTTGTAAC
This sequence comes from Xanthobacteraceae bacterium, assembly GCA_028290465.1. Lineage (GTDB taxonomy): Bacteria > Pseudomonadota > Alphaproteobacteria > Rhizobiales > Xanthobacteraceae > FEB-22. The sequence continues at coordinate 15,335 of JAQGJU010000049.1, forward strand.
GGAAATCGAACTCCGCGAGATAACGGTGCAAGTGCTTCTCGCCGCAGTGTTGATAGACGCCCTTCATGCCGCGCTTGAAGATCGAGAAGTAGCCTTCAACTGAATTGGTGGTGACGTCGCCACGGGCGTACTCTTTGGCGCTGTGATTGACTGTCTCATGCGCGGAGAATTCGGCGCCGACCTTAACGTAAAGCCGGCTTTCATCGGTATGGAGCCGAGTTTCACGGTCGATATTCTCGTTGACGATAGTTGCCACGCTCGCCGCGTCTGCGGTTGGCACATGGAATGAACGGACGCGGCCGCCGCGCTCGACAAGAGACACAATGGCGCGCTTGCCGGCGGGACCGCGGCCTTGTTTGCTGCCGCGCGCGAAGGGGCGGCCGCTAGTAGTTTTCGTCGGACGTTGCGCCTTAGGAACTTTGCCGAAGTAGGTTTCATCGGCTTCGACGATCTTGCCATCGCCGCCCATCGGGGGAAGCAAGCCGCCATTGCGCATTGCTTCACGAATGCGGTGGGCAAGGAACCAAGCGGACTTGTAAGTCACACCAAGCGTGCGGTGAAGCTGGTGGGCACTCATGCCCTTCTTGGACGAGGACATGAGGTAGAACGCCTGAAGCCAGACGTTCAACTTGATATGGCTACTTTCCATCACGGTCTTGGTCGTGACGGTGAAGTCCTTGCGGCATTCCTTCGAGGAACAGCGCCAGACACCCGGCTTCTTGGTCGCGAACGCCTTATCGACCGTGCCGCAGTGCGGGCACACCGGCTCGCCCGCCCAACGAAGGGCTTCAAGATATTCGCGGGCCTTCGTGGGGTCTTGAAAGTGCGGGGCGTTCAAAGCGGACATTTGCTTGCTCCTGTCCCTCCTTTCTAGATATCGGGGCTTGTGGTGTAAAGTATATAATTGGGATATATTTCCTTCTGACCGCCGTAGCAGACCAGCCACAGTGCCCAACCTAAAAGGCGCCGGCAGCCCGCCGGGGTTGATCTACCTTGCCAAAAATGACAGGAAGACCCCTGGGCGGACGAGCCCTTGCAACCATCAGAACCAGCACGGCAGCGGAGTTTAGGCGTGGAGGTTCTCGATTACGATCAATTGGTTGCCGAATTCGAGAGCAAGCTCGTCACCCAGCTGAGAAGCTTCGGCGCGGATGCGGCCGAATATCTTGAAATGTGGGTTCCGGATGAGAATCCGGTGAAAAGCATCCTTAATATGGTCGAAGCCGCCGAGGCCTATGGCCGTAGCGACATCGCGGTCCGGATCGGACCAAACACGCTAACCGCCGACCAGTTGAAAGAGCTCGTCGCGCATATCGGCAAACTGGGACGGGCTGACGTGCGTCCCGACAACGGTCAGACCGTCATTACGGTGACGGAAATCGGACAGCAATGATCGAAGTCACGGAAGCCACGAACGTGCAGGACGGTTCCGTTTCGGAACTGCGCGGAGATGCGCCCGCCCCGGAAATGACCTTCATCGCCGACGAAGGCGGAACCACGCTGTCCATCACCATCGATACCGGCCGGCGTCAGATCGTTCGCGCCGCGAGCCATTCCGGCAGCGCGGATCCGCGCACGATCCAGGTGCTCGATCAGTTCTGCCTGATCATCGCCGGACGTCCGTTGCAGGAAGCCGCGGATCACGGCGCGATCTATGCCGCATCGGCGTTGCCCGATCTTTGCGCGCCGATTTCGGGGATTCGCACACCGCGCAATGCCGGTCCGGAATTCGCGCTGGCGGAACATCTGGTGCGCAATATCCATGCCCAAGCGCTTAAGCATTTCAACGTAGGGCATCGCGACAACGCTTGGTATATGCGTGCGTCTACGGACTGGCTGGCCAAAAATGAAGCCGAACAGGCAACCGTGTTGAAGCCGATTATCGCTGATTTCTTGAGCAAAAACGGGCTCACGGAAAGCGATATCTGGATCAGCGGCATCGACCGCGGAACCCGGGTCACCATTGCGTTCAGCGAGGGCATCTCCTATTCTTTGAAGCCCAAGCTGATGATGATGATCGAACAGCGGCTTCGCGAGGAAACTGGCGATCCGTTCGAGTTATTCATGGAAGAAGTGAAGGACGCCAATAAGCTTCGGCGTCTGTGATGCGGAGGGCCTGACCATTACTGGGATGACCGATCATACCGATCTGATCCTCGACGGGACCAAGATCGCCTGGCATCAGGACCGCATCCGCGCTTGGGAGCGCGGCGAACGCATCGCACCGATCACCATCGATATGGCGCTGACGCGCGCCTGCAACTACGCGTGCCATTATTGCTACGCGATGTTGCAGGAGAACGACCGCAAGGTCATCAATAAGGACGTCATCTTCAACTTCCTCGACGACTGCGCCGATATCGGCGTGAAGGGCATCTCGTTTGTGTCCGACGGCGAAAGCACCATTTCGCCCGTGTTCGTCGATGCGACGCGGCACGGCAGCGAGCTCGGGATGTCGATGGCGGTCGGCACCAATGGCTTCGTTCTGAACCGGCGCAAGCTGGAAGAAGTGCTGCCGCATCTCACCTATCTGCGCATCAACATCTCGGCCGGGGAGCGTGGACGCTACGCAGAGATCATGGGCGTCAAGGAAGCCTGGTTCGACCGCGTCTGTCAGAACATCCGCGACATGGTCGAGATCAAGAAGCAGCAGAACCTCAATGTCACCATCGGCCTGCAGATGGTGCTGATGCCGCAATACGAAGACCAGATCATGCCGCTCGCGTTGCTCGGCAAGGAGCTGCGCCCGGACTATCTGGTGATCAAGCACTGCTCCGACAACGAAGACGGCGATCTCGGCGTCAATTACGGCGGCTATTCGCGGCTGTACGACACGCTGCACGCGGCCGAAGCGCTGTCGGACGAGAGCTACAAGGTCCAGGTGAAGTGGTCGAAGATCGAGGCCGAGGGCAAGCGCACCTATCAGCGCTGCTACGGCGCGCCGTTCATGATCCAGATCTCCGGCTCGGGCCTCGTCGCGCCGTGCGGCATGCTGTTCAATGAGCGCTACAAGAAATTCCATATCGGCAATATCGTCGATGAGCGCTTCGGCGATATGTGGCGCTCGGACCGGTACTGGGAAGTGATGAACTACATCGCCGGCCCCAGCTTCAACGCCCAGCGCATGTGCGGTTCACTGTGCCTGCAGCACGGTGTGAACCAAGCGCTGGACAGCTATATGAAGGGACAGACCGTATTGCCGGATCTGACCGGCCAACAGCCGCCGATGCATCTCAACTTCGTCTGACGCACGTCTCTATGACGGGGCGCGGCTTACCTGTTTGTCTGATGGTTTTGTAACGGCGTAGACGGGGAGAGCTGCATTGTCGGGGGGTGAAGTTGCCGGCGCCGCCGCGGGGCAGACTGCTTTCGTCTCGATGGCGGACACTGGATCGGACAATGTCGGATCGAACAAAGCCGTGACAGAGCCGCGGTCCGTCACCTTCGTGATGCCGGCTCTGAACGAAGAAGCCAATCTGGCGCATGCCGTTTCCGAATTGATCCCGGCGACCGGCGGCCTCGACGATTATGAGATCGTGATCGTCAATGACGGCAGCACCGACCGTACCGGCGAAATCGCCGAAGGTCTGGCCCGCGAAAACCCCCGTGTTCGGGTGGTGCACAATCCACGCAATATGGGATTTGGCGGCGCCTACAAGGTCGGCGTCACCCATGCGCGGATGCCCTATGTGATCATGGTGCCGGGCGACAGCAATCACCCGCCCGACGGGGTCACGCCGATCCTGGATCTGATCGGCCAAGCCGATATCGTGGTGCCGTATGTCTCCAATCCGCAGGTGCGCGGTCTGAAACGGATGATCATTTCGGCGGCCTACACCAAGCTGCTGAACTTCCTGTTCCGGCTCAACCTGCCCTATTACAACGGTCTGGTGCTGCATCGTACCGAACTGCTGCGCACCATTACCATCGAGACTAACGGCTATTCGTATCAGTCCGAAGCGCTGATCAAGCTGTTGCGGCGTGGCGCCACCACGGTGACGGTCGCGGTGCCGCTCGCCCATAGCGATCCGAACACCCGCGCCTTCAAACTCAAGAACATCCTGCGGGTCGGCAATACGATCTGGCGCCTGATCTGGGCACGCTAGTTAGCGGTACGACAGTAACGACGAGCTGCGCCTACCAGACGCTCAGTCCGCCATCGACCACCAGGGTCTGCCCGGTGAGATAACTCGCCTCGTCGCTGGCCAGATAGATCAGCGCGCCGACCATCTCGTCGGCATTCGCCATACGGCCGAGCGGCACGCGCGCGCTGTATTTCTGCGAGAACGTCTCGTTCTGCCCGCTCTCGACCCCGCCCGGCACCAGCGTATTGACCCGCACATTGGCCTGCCCCCACGCGGCGGCCAGATGACGGGTAAGCCCGATCACGCCGGCCTTCGAGGCGGAATACACCGGCGGCGTATTGATCTGCCGGCCGAGATAGAATGATCCGTCATAGATGCGCTGGTCGGCGCCGAGCATCCCGTAGATCGAGGCGGTCTGCACGATCGAGCCTCGCCGCCGCGCCACCATGCGCTTGCCTATCTCCTGCGCGACCAGGAACATGCCATCGAGATTGACCGACATGATCTCGCGCCACACCGCAAGATCGTAATCCTCGATCGGCGCGAAGAAGGCCTCAAGGCTCTTGCCCTTGGTGGCAGCGTTGTTGTGCAGAATATCGATCGGCCCTAGTTCGGCCTCGATACGCTCGACCGCCGCGCGCAACGATGCCGGATCGGTGATGTCGCAGGCGACACCGATGGCACGCGCGCCGGTCTGGCCGCGCACCTCTTCGGCGAGGGCCTCCACGGCGCCTTGATCGAGATCTATGACGGCGACTGCCGCGCCCTGCCCGGCCAGCCCGCGGACGAAATGCGGACCGAGAATGCCGGCGCCGCCGGTGACAGCGGCGACCTTGCCGCTCAGGTCGAAGCGCCGCCGCGCCGACGGCAGGGCGCCCGCGCGGCGCATCAGCATCTCGACAATGTCAAAGTCGAGCGTGCTGTCGATATCGAGAGAGCGCTCCGCCGGCATCTCGAACAGACGGGTGTCGGGATAGAACACGCGCGGATCGGCGCGGAAACGCGCGGCGTTCCACGCATAGATCGACGCGTTCATGTCGTAGGTCGCGGGCGCGTCCTGCCGACGGACGACGTCGGAAGGCGGCGTCTTCGCAAGACCTACTGACCCGTCTTGCGCGGTCTCGACCAGATTGAAATAGGGCGAACGATGCGACGCCGCGCCAGTGATCACCGACGCTACGCCGCTTTCCTCCAACAGCCGCACCGCGCCGCGAATGTCGTCCGGAATGCGCAGCGGCGAAGTCGCATCGAGATCGACCTGCGTGTCGTAGGTCACGCCATGGCGTGCCTCGACGGTCGCCAGCGCGTGGCGGATCGCCGGCACCTTGGCGGCGGTGTCGGTCGCCATGTCGGCCGGGCGCTCGACCACATCGTCAACGCCGCTCGCTTGCGCCAATGCCAGAATGTCGGCCGAGTCCGACGACACGGCGATGCGCTCGAACAGTCCGCTCGCCCGCGCGTGTTCGATCGAATGGACCAGCAGCGGCTTGCCGGCGATCGGCCGCAGGTTCTTGTTCGGCACGCCCTTCGAACCGCCGCGGGCGCAGATCGTGCAGAGCCGTTTCATCGTGACACCCGCTCAATGAAGCGCCGCTCTTGCGCGGACCGTTCGACCGCCGCGATCAAGTCCACCACATCAAGCCCCTGCTGCAACGTGCACACATCGCCTGTTTCCTCGATCATAGCCCGGTGCATTGTCCGATAGCTGTCGTCGCGAACGGCTTCGACAGTTCGTACTGTGCCACCTAACGTGACCGTACCCGAGACCAGATCGGCATGGAATGTCTCGCTATCGGCCTGTACCGTGATGCTGCGGCGGCCGACGCGGTCGAGGCAGTTCATATGAATGGTCACGACCGGGCAACGTTCGCAGGACAGCAGTAGGCCCCAGCCATCGTCGGCATCGACGGTGACGGAGCCGAGCCGTCCGCCCAGCGCCGCGACCGTTGTCCACGGACCCAGCAGCCAGGTCGCCAGATCGAGCTCATGGCTCAGATCGCGCAGCGCTCCGCCGCCGGCAGCCCGTGATGCGGAATACGTTTTCGCGACGTCCCGCGTCGGGCGCCAGTCGCCGAGCCATTGGCCAACATGAAAGTCAGCCATCTGAATTTCGCGACCGGCCAGCGCTTCACGTAGCGCGATCACCGCCGGATGGAAGCGCAGATTGTAACCCACGCCGGCGCTGCGAAACCCATGTGCCGGCAGCGGCTCTGGCGTTGCGAATAGCGGCTTCTCGACCAGCACGCGTCCGGCGAAGCCGCGCGCGGCGAGCGCGGCAAGCGTCTCGTGATGCCGGGCGGTTTCATCCGCCACGACGGCGTAGTCGAAAGGTCCGGCCGCCAAGGCCTCTGTGAGCGTGCGATAGGCCGGGCGTCCTTCGGCCGCGCCGCGCCGGCTGACCACTGTTGCGGCAACGCCAAGCTGCTCCAGCACGCCGGCATGGCGCGCGCCGATCGACCCGAAGCCTATCACGAGCGCCCGCATGCTCATTTGAACAGATGGATGTCGTCGCGGGCGCGCTGCAGATCCTCGATATGGCCGATATCCAGCCAATAATCCTGCAGCACATAGACCGCGGGCTTTCCGATGTTCTGCATCACATTCGCGAACAGCGCTGGCATGTCGACCGCGCCATCCGCCGGCAGATGATCGAGAGCTTCGGGCGACAGCACATAGATGCCGGCATTGACGAATTCGGCGCGGGTCGGCTTCTCTTCCAGGCTGACCAGCCGGCCGTCGGCCATCTGCACCACGCCATAGGGCACGCGCCATTCATAGCTGCGCACGCACATGGTCGCGGCGACGCCCTCGTCGCGATGAAACTGGACCAGCCGACGCGCGTCGATGTTGGTCAAAATATCGCCGTTCATCACCAGCACGGGCGCCTTGGGCCGTTCCGGCAGCAGGCGCAACGCTCCGGCGGTGCCGAGCTTCTCGGCTTCGTCCTCCTGCAAATAGTCGATGTCGACGCCGAGATGCTGACCTTGAGCAAAATGATCGCGGAACATGTCCGCCTTGTAGTTGATCGACACGAAGAAACGTCCGAAGCCCTGCCTAGCCAAATTTGAGATCGTGATCTCCAGCAGCGGACGGCCACCGATCGGCAATAGCGGCTTCGGCGTTGCTTCGGTGAGCGGCCGCAACCGGCTGCCGAGCCCGCCGGCCATCAGCACCACGATGGTGTCCTCGCGCTCGGTGCGCAGCGCTTCGTCGAGCGTGATGAGGTCGACCACCCGCCGCTCGCTGTCGAGGACCGGGAGTTGATGGAGGGCCCGGCTCTTCATCAAGGCAATCGCGGCGTCGCGCGTCGTGCCTTGCGCGACCGTCGTCGGATTGGAATTCATCACCGTTGACACCGGCGCATCGAGGCCGATGCCGCGCAGGATCGCCCGGCGCACGTCGCCATCGGTCACCGCACCGATCAGCCGGCCGTCGCCGTCGACCACCAGCACGATCTGGGCGGCCCCTTTCTCGATTCGCTGCATAGTTTGCAGGAGCGGAGTGTCAGGGGGGATCAATAGGCCGTTTATCATTCGCATGGGATGCAATCGAATCGTCTGTTGTATGTCGACATGACGCGACGCCATACTGGCTTGCCGCGCAGCCGCTATTTCGTTGCGATGAGGATCAGCGAACCCTCTCCGTACATCAATTTGGCCAGCGGACTATCATATTCGTGGTAAAGCGGCGCCAGAACTTTTCGCACATTGCGATAGGTCGGCTTGCGCGCCAACCGCCGCCAAGACGTAAAATCGGCGCTACGCAGCAGTTCTTCCATCTCTTCTAACGTATAGGTCAGGTATTTCGGCGTCTGCATACGATCCCGCAACGTCAGAATGAAATCCTGATCGAGCAGATCGCGCAAGCATTCAAGCAGGGTCACACACTTCTTGTATGACTCCGTTCCATCGTCATCCATTTGCCCGATCAGCCAGTCGAACTGCTGTCTGATCCAATCGGGCGTCATATCCTGATCGACCAATGCCTTGAACATGGAATTAGCGCGATATTCATCCCGCATCGTTTCCATGCCGATCCGCGTCATCAGGCCGCCCTTGCCGAGCACCATGATGTTCGCCATGCCGCCTTTCTTTAGAACGCGGGAGATTTCGCGCAATGCGGTGAGGTCGTTGTCGACGCTGTGGATCACACCCTGGCACAGAACGAAGTCAAAGGTGTCGTTCTCGTAGGGCAATTCTTCCACGGTACCGATGTCGAGTTGCCATCGCTCGTTGAATGCCGGTTCGCGCTCAAGCACTTGCTTTGCCGTGGGCACGAAGGACTCGTTTACGTCCATCGCATGAACATATTTGGCACCGAGGTCGAGCAGGTTGCAGGTACCAGGAACCGCGGAGCCGCACCCCAGATCGGCACAGACCTTCCCGACGAAATAGTCGTCCGGCAAGCCAAGCGATTGCGGCGTGATCAAACTCCGGATGCGATTGAGAATGTCAGGATTATTCGCATATTCGACGTGAATACTGTCGTAAACCGCCCGTGTCTCGTTCGCTAGATCATTGCTTGCCATCGTGGCCGTCTCCGATTGCGCCGTTGTCGATCTAGGCTGCGAGGTTCTTTTCAACGATGAATGGCCCAAGCGCCAGACAATCCAGCCCGCTGTTGAAGAAGGTCGTCAACGCATCGTCAGGAGACAGCACGATCGGCTCGCCATTGATATTGAAGGATGTGTTCAGGACGATGGGAATTCCAGTCTTCTTACCAAAAGCCTCGATCACCCCATAATAGAACGGATCATGCTCCGCCTTGACGGTCTGCACCCTGCCCGACCCGTCGACATGGGTGATGCCGGGAAGCTGTGCCCGATAATCGTTGCGAACCGGCACGACCTTTTCCATGTAGGCACATTCGAAACCTTCAGGAACGTCAAAATATTGCGGCGCCTTCTCATACAAGACCGATGGCGCAAATGGACGATACGCCTCGCGATATTTGATGCTGGCATTGATACGGTCTTTGATATCCGGGCGCCTTGGATCTCCCAAGATCGAGCGATGGCCAAGCGCCCGCTCACCGAATTCCATCGGCCCCTGAAACAGCGCGACGACCCGGCCGTCGTTTAGATATTCCGCGATAACTTCTTGAGGATTGTCAACGCGCCGATGCGCAATCCGGCGCCGGCGCAGCGCCTCGACGATCTCAGCCTCGCCGAATTCCGGACCGATCCCGCTGGAATTGTAGCCGAAGTCCCGCTTGGCACCGTAAACGCAATGGGAAACGTAAAGGCCCGCTCCGATGCTGTTACCGACGTCAGCCGGCGCATAAGAGACATACATGTCGCGAAACGGCGTCTTGTCGATAAGTTTGCCGTTGAACACCGAGTTCATGAAGAACCCGCCGCTCAAGGTAACCGCGCGACATTTGGTGCGTGCGTGAAGATGATTGAGAAAATGGACCGCAATTTCCTCGGCCACAACCTGCATGGCGCGAGCGACCGCGCAATGCCACTCCGTCGCCTCTTCACCGGGCTGGCCTTCGCGGCCACCGAACAGCTCGATGAACTTCTGGGTGTAGAGCTTTGGCTGATCGAGCAACGCGCCCTTGTAGAACGACTGGTCGAGCTCGAATGTCCCGTCGTCGTTGAGACGCATCGTGCCGCGGATCGCTTCCTCGAACTTTCGGCTATCCACGTCAAAGGCGGAAAGCGCCATGACCTTCCATTCGTCGCTGTCCGGACGATAGCCCAGAAATTCAGTGAATGTTCCATAGTACATGCCCAAGGAGTTCGGGATGCTTTGCGACTGCAGCAATTCGATGCTGTTGCCGCGTCCATGGCTCCAAGTCGTACATTCGAATTCGCCGCGCCAATCGCACGTCAAGATCGCGGCTTCTTCAAATGGCGACAGGAAAAATGCGTTTCCCGCGTGTGCGCGATGGTGCTGCACGTAGTAGATGGGCGGCAAACCGTTGCCAGAAAAGTCCATGCGAACCCAATCGGAATCGCGACGACCGGTCATATCCAGCAGATTGTCGGGCACGGAGTAAAAGTAATCTTCACGCCGACTACGCTGCGCGGAGATCAACGGATTGAATTTCTGCCAGCCGGCACCGGGATTCCAGGCCTGGGCAATCGCCGTGCAGTCGCCAACCGCGATCCCTTCTCGCCCGACACAGTAGTCGATCGCCTTACGGGGAAATGCTCTGCTCAGCTTCTGACGGTTGAAACGTTCCTCCGGACTGCCGGCAACAACCCGCCCGCCCCGAATGAGGGCCGCCGACGAGTTAACCTCGCCGTGATTGAGACCCAAAATGTATTTTTCGGTTGTCATTCGGAGCAGATCCTACGGTTCGATTATATCGTCGGCCGCGTAAGCTCGGCGCGCCGGCTTACCCAACATGTCCCACAGCGCGATCGGCGCCAGGCCGGTGGCCGGCCGCTTCAGCGCCAGATTGTCTGCGGTGAACGCTTCCCCGGCCGCGATGGCGCGCGCGGCCACCAGCGATTTGCGGGCGATCGGAATGTTGGCGGCCTCCGCCAGCTGCGGCGCCTTGCGGCCATCGCCCAGCGCGGCCTCGACCAGCCGGATCGCCGCGACCATCTGGCCGAACGTCTCCGGCTCCAATGATGCGGCATGGTCCGGTCCGTCACGGCCGCAATCGAGCGTCAGGTGCTTCTCGATCATCACGGCGCCGCGCGCCGCCGCCGCGATCGTCACCTCGAGCCCGAGCGAGTGGTCGGAATAGCCGACCGGCAGGCCAAATTTTTCCGCCAGCGTATCCATGGCGCGCAGATTGGCCGCGGCCGGCGGCGCCGGATATTCCGTGGTGCAATGAAGCACCGTCACCTTGCCGATGAGCGCCGCGCGCACCGCCGGATCGCCGAAGGCCTGCGCGAAGGCCGCACGCGACGGCGCTTCACGGCGTCCGGCGTAACCGAAAGCCAGCACCGAAAGCGCCTCCTCGACCTCGTCGAGCGTCGCCATGCCGGTCGACAGGATCACTTCGCGACCGGCGCGCGCCATCTCCAGCAGCATCGGCGCATTGGTCATGTCGCCGGAGCCGACTTTCAGCCGCTGTAGATGTAGATCATGCAGAAGAAAATCGAGCGAAGCTGGATCGAACGGCGTCGACAGGAAATCGATGCCGCGGGCGCGGGCGTGATCTTGCAGCGTGCGATAGGCGGCCGGCGGCAGCTCCAGCCGCTTCAGCATCGCAAGCTGGCTTTCCTCGGCGTCGGTCGTGCGCTTCTGGTATTGCGCCTTCTCGGCCGTCGCAGAGGCCAACGCGGAGGCGACGAAGGTCTGAAACTTGACGCAATCGGCGCCGGCCGCTGCGGCGGCATCGACAAGCCGCAGCGCGTCGTCGAGCGAACCATCATGGTTCACGCCGGCTTCCGCGATGATGTAGACCCTGCCTGTCATATCTTGCTCGTCATGGCGCCGCCATATCCATAAAGCGTTTCACCAGCACTTGTCTTGGATCGGCCAATGATTTCAAGACCGTGACGATGCGCTCGCTGGCGTGCCCGTCACCATACGGATTCTCGGTCGGCCGCCGGCCACGCGCCAGAGCGGCCTGGACGGCATCGCCAATCGCGTTCCGCTCGGCCGGACAATCGATCACAGAGGCGGCGCGCAGCCGCCCCTTCTGGCGGTCGCCGATATTGACCGTCGGAACACCGAAGCTCGGCGCCTCATAGAGGCCGCTCGACGAATTGCCGACCACGACATCCATGTGGGTCAGCGCGGCAAAATAATTTTCCGCACCGAGCGAGGCCACGAAGCGAGCCGCCGGATGCCCGGCAACGAACTGTTGGACCCGCGCATCGATGCGGCGACCGTCGGGATCCGCGTTCGAGCCGGTGAACAGGATCGCGGCGTCCGGCAACTGCGCCAGCGCGGCCAACAGCTCGTCGAGCTGGGAAAGACTGTCATCCGCAAGGGTGACCGGGTGAAAGGTGACGATGACGTTGACCGCGCGCGGCTCAAGGTCAACGCTGGCGAAGAACGCCTCACGCGCCGGCACCTTCGTCATGCGCACCAGATCGAGCCCGGGGCTGCCGACCACATGCACACGTGCAGCCTCTTCGCCAAGCTGGCGCACGCGGCGCGCCGCGTCGCTGTTGGTGACGAAGTGCAGATGCGCCAGTTTGGTGATCGCATGGCGGAAGGCGTCGTCGAACGCGCCCTCGGTCACGTCGCCGCCGGCGATATGCGCAATCGGGATCCGCGCCAGCGACGCCGCCAGCGCGCAGCACAGGATCTCGTAGCGGTCGCCCAACAGCAGCATCAGGTCAGGCTTGAGCTTGTCCAATATGCCGGCGATGCCGCCGAGCGCGCGCCCGGCCGCCTGGGTGATGGCGACCGCATTGTCACCATCCAATCCCATGTCGACCTCGGCCGCGACCGCGAAGCCGTCGGCCCGCACCCGGGCTGCGGTGTCGCCTTGCTCCGCAACGAGATGCTGGCCGGTGAGCACCAGCGATAGCGCGAAAGCCGCGTCGGCGTTGAGCGCCCGCAGCACCGGAGTCAGCAGGCCGTAATCGGCGCGTCCGCCGGACACCACGCAGATGTTCAGCGGGCGCATCATGCCGGCGCGAGAAACGGGCTGGACGGCAGATTGATGACGCGACGCGCCAGATCCTCGGTCACCGGCAGCGCCGCGCGCGGATTTTCCGCATACATCGGCAGCTGATGCATCGGCGTCCAGATCGGCCGCGTCATCAGGCCGGCATCGTTGGTCGCGGCCAGGACGGCGTCCAAACGGTCTTCGCTGCCCGGCGCCAGTATCAGTGTCACCAGCCAATGATTGCTCTTCGTGGCCGGAGCCTCCGCAAACACGCGGCCATGCGCGAAATCGGCGAATGCCGCGTTGTAGGCATCCCACAGCCGCCGCTTCGCGGCGACCATCACGTCGAGCCGCTCCATCTGTGCAAGGCCGAGCGCGGCATTGATGTTGGGCAGCCGGAAATTCCAGCCGACTTCGTCATGGATGAAGGCCCAGCGGTGCGGCAGCTTCGCCGTGGTGGTGAGGTGCCGCAACCGATCCGCCAATTGGGCGTCGTCAGTCAGGATCGCGCCGCCGCCACCGGTGGTGACGATCTTGTTGCCGTTGAAGCTCAGCACCGCGAGCGGCGCCAGCGAGCCGCATGGCCGGTCCTTATAGCGGCTGCCAAGCGATTCGGTCGCGTCCTCGATCACGGCAAGGCCGTACTGCGCCGCGATCGCATTCAGCGCATCCATGTCGGCCGGATGGCCGAAGATGTGAACCGGAAGCAGCGCCGCGATCCGACGGCCGGTCGCCTTGTTCCAGGATTCGCCGTTGCGACGTTCCACGGTGACGTCGAGATAGCGGGCAAGCGCGACCGGATCGATACCGAGCGTCGCCGTATCGGCGTCGACGAAATGCGGAACGCCGCCGGCATGCACAATGGCGTTGGCGCTGGCCACGAAGGTCAGCGAAGGCACCAGCACTTCGTCACCGGCCTGTACGCCGGCCATATGCATCGCCAATTGCAACGCGACGGTGCCGCTGGTCACCGAGATCGCATGGGCGACGCCGCAGGCCTCGGCGAGCGCCTGTTCAAACTTTTTTACATAGCCACCCGCATAGGACACCCAATTGGTATCGATGCAGTCGGCCAAATACGCCTTCTCATTGCCGCCGAAGCGCGGCTCGTGCAGCGCCGCCTTGGTCTCGCCCGGCGGCAGCGCCGCGCGAATACGGCGCACGACCTCGTTCGGATCGAGAGCCCCGGCGGTAGGCGGCAATGGCTGCGCTGTTGCGGTCATTTATCCAACACGCTCAGATGTTGTAGCGGTCGTGCTTATAGCGGGCGCGGTTTTCCGGATCGGAGAACCAGGTCACCGTATCCTTGATCCCGCGACAAAAGCCCTCGCGGCCGCCATAGCGCGGCGTCCAGTTCATCAGCCGCGCGGCCTTGCCGGCGTCGGCGTAGAGTCGCTCGACCTCGCTCGCCGCCGGGCGCATGCGCTGATTGTCCGCCGTGATCTCGACCGAAATACCTAGCGCCTCCGCGATCATTGCGGCGGTGTCGCCGATGGTGATCTCGAAGCCCGAGCCGACATTAATCGTTTCGCCCAGGATACCGTCCGCGACCGCTGCGCGGGCAAAGGCCGCGACCGTATCGGACACGAACGAGAAATCCCGGGTCGGATGCAGGGCGCCAAGCTTCAGGCGGCGTTCGCCCGCGAGGATCTGCGTGGCGATAGTCGGAATGACAGCGCGCGCCGACTGCCGCGGCCCGTAGGTGTTGAACGGCCGCAGCACCATCACCGGGGTGCCGAAAGCATAATAATACGACAGCGCGATCTGGTCGGCGCCGATCTTGCTGGCCGAATAGGGCGACTGACCGCGCAGCGGATGGTCTTCGTTGATCGGCACGAATTGGGCGGTGCCGTACACTTCGCTGGTCGAGGTCGCGACCACGCGCGACACGCCGAGATCGCGCGCCGCCTGCACGACGTTCAGCGTGCCCTTGATGTTCGTGTCGACGAAGGCTTCGGGCGAATGATACGAAAACGGAATCGAGATCAGCGCCGCAAGATGCAGCACCACGTCGCAGCCCTTCATGGCCGCGCGCACGCCGCCCTGATCGCGGATGTCACCGGCGAACACGTCGAGGCTGCTGCGCACGTCCTGCGATGCGGTGTCGAGCCAACCCCATGAATTGAACGAATTGTAGAAAACGAAGGCCCGCACATCGATGCCGGCCCGCACCAGGGCTTCGGTCAGATGGGACCCGATAAAGCCGTCCGCGCCCGTTACCAGGACGCGTTTGCCCTTCAACGCCGCCGCTTCAAAAGACAGATCGATGGCGAGCATCGTGGTTCGCTGCGTTGATCGGATCGGATGATGGGTACAGGGCGCCTTGCCAAATAGCGCAAGCCGACGCCGCTGTACGGGGCATTATCAAATCACGGTTTATAGGGACGGACGTGCAAGACGTGCCTGGATTTCCGCGTTCAGTAGCCTTTATGAGCCCGGATGGCTACCGCAGCCCGCCGGGCTCTCTGCCAGCAGACACAAGCGCATGCAATCCGGCTATGCCAGCCTCAATCTGCATGTTCATAACATGAACATGGCACCCGCTCAATAGCCCAATCGGGCGGGCGTGAACAACCTATTTGTTAGTATAATCAATGTGTTGACAGATCCAGCGCGCGGCCAAGCCGCCGAAACCTCGATAGGCTGCGGCACCGTCCGCCCATCCAGCCCGTTGCCTTATCGATCCCGGCCGAGCAGAAAGCGATCGTCGCGCCTTTAATGAGAGTTCCGCCGATGTCGATGACGACCCGTCAGAAGATGCGTATCGCTCAGGTCCTGTCGCAGTCGGTCCGGACCGCGCGGCGGATCGTCGGCGCGTCGAGCGACATCGTCGACGTGCACCGAAAGGGCATCCATTGGCGTCTCGATCTGCGCGAAGGCATCGATCTGTCGATCTACCTGATCGGCGCATTCGAGTGGCGCACCGTGCAATCGTACAAGCGCCTCATCAAGCCCGGCGACGTCGTGCTCGACATCGGCGCCAATATCGGCGCGCACACGCTGCAACTTGCGCGACTGCTGGGCCCGGCCGGACGCGTCTATGCGTTCGAGCCGACGCAATACGCCTACCGCAAGCTGCTCGACAACATTTCCCTCAATCCGGACCTCGCGCCCGTCATAACGGCCGTGCAGATGATGCTGACGGCCAGCGACGAGGCGATGCTGGAGACGGAAATCTGCTCAAGCTGGCCGGTCGACGGTGAACACGAGCGCCACGCCCAGCACCAGGGCACGTATCAGTCCACGCAGGGCGCCCGCGCCCAGACGCTCGACCGCTTCCTGGTTGAGGCCAGCGTCACCAAGGTCGACTTCGTCAAGCTGGATGTCGATGGCCACGAATGCGAGGTGCTGGACGGCTGGACCACGATTGCCCGCTTCCGGCCGAAGATCATCCTGGAACTCGGGCCCTATGACGAGCACGGCCGCCCGATCTGCGAGTTGCTCGATCGCCTGACCGTCCATGGCTATCGGTTCTACAAGCTCAGCCCCAGTACGGCGTCCGACCAGCTCAGCAAGGAACCGTTGGAGCCGGCTGCCCTGGCGGCCAGCCTTCGGCCCGGCACGGGGGTCAATTTCATGGCCATGCCGAGCGCCTAGCGAGGCCGGCAGCCGCGGCCGATTGAAGGTTGACCTCGCCCGGCCAGGGCCCTAGAAACGCTGGCGTTTTCCGGCCGGGATCGAGCCGTTTATCCAGCAAAGAACGTCGGTTTACATGTCAATCGCAGCGCAACCCGCCGCCGTGGGCGGAGACCTGAACGGCTATTTCCAGACTCAGGCGGATCTGCTGTGCCGGGCCGAGGTCACGTCTGAGAGTGGCGAGCCGCGTGACGCCGCGCAGGCGGTCGAATGGGCCGTGCAGAAGGCCCGCGCGACACACGATGCCGGCAATAAGCTGATCTTCGTCGGCAATGGCGGCAGCGCGGCGATCGCCAGCCATATGGCAACCGACTATTCCAAGAACGGCAATGTGCGCTCGATGGCGCTCAACGACGCCTCGATGCTGACCTGCCTCGGCAATGATCTCGGCTATGACCGCGTGTTCGCCAAGCAGCTTGAGCTGCACGCACGCGCCGGCGATCTGGTGTTCGCGATCAGCAGTTCCGGCAAGTCGGCCAACATCCTGAACGCCGTCGCGGCGGCGCGTGCCGCCGGTTGCGCCGTGATCACGCTGAGCGGCTTCACGCCGGACAATCCGCTGCGCCGGCTCGGCGAGTTGAACTTCTACCTCGCGTCGGATCGATATGGCTTTGTCGAGATCGGTCACCTGACCATCTGTCACGCCATCCTCGATCTGATCTGCGGCCTGCCGCATCCGCCGCGTCCGCGATGATGGATGGCGTTCACATGTCGCAAGACGCAGACGTGCGCCTGCTCGTTCCGGCGAACGATGTCGCGGCGCCGGAAGTCACCATCCTGGTGCCGGCTCTCAATGAAGAACTGACCATCGGGCAGTTCGTCTCCTGGTGCCTGGAAGGTATCGCGGCGAGCGGCACCACGGTCGAAATCCTGATCGTCGACTCGTCCGACGACCGCACCGCCGAGATCGCCGTGTCGATGGGCGCGCGCGTGCTCAAAACGCCGAAGCGCGGACTTGGCCGCGCCTATATCGATGCGATCCCGCACATTCGCGGCCGCTTCATTATCATGGGCGATGCCGACTGCACCTACGATTTCCGCGTCATCAAGCCTTTCATCGATGCGTGGCGGGCCGGCGCCGAATTCGTCATGGGTTCGCGCTTCAAGGGCTCGATCGCGCCCGGCGCCATGCCGCCGCTACACCAATATTTCGGCACGCCGGTAACGACAGCCATTCTCAACGTGATGTTCAGCAGCAAATTTTCCGACATCCATTGCGGCATGCGGGGCATCGCCAGGGACGCGCTGCTGCGCATGGATATGCGCTCGCAGGGTTGGGAATACGCGTCCG
The DNA here is from genome assembly GCA_028290465.1 of Xanthobacteraceae bacterium. GTDB lineage: Bacteria > Pseudomonadota > Alphaproteobacteria > Rhizobiales > Xanthobacteraceae > FEB-22. The sequence goes on from JAQGJU010000049.1 coordinate 32,873, forward strand.
AAACCGTGCTTAAATCCGTGCACATGGAATTGCGCACGACCGAAGTGCCGATCAATTTCCTCAAGGACCCGGAAGGCCGCATCAGCCACATGAAGCGGCGCGGCTGGATGGAGCCGTGGCGCGCCGGCTGGTCCAACCTCAAGGGCATGTTCAT
>JAQGJU010000059.1 GCA_028290465.1 Xanthobacteraceae bacterium
TCCAAGGCTGATCGCACGTGCAACTGCCTGGAGCATCGGCGTTCTCAACAGTCTCACATGCCTGTAAACTATACCTAGAGCGCGTCCAGCAAAAGTGGGCACCGGTGTTGCGTCCGGACGCGCTCAAAGTGTTTAGACAGACTCGTTTTCTTCAAGTGAAGTGGATTCCACTTCACTTGAAAACGCTCTAGAAGCAGCCCGAGCGGCATTGACGGAAATATGTAAACTGAACTTTTGACGTCAGCTTGCTCGAAATTGCGCTGAATGTGGTTTGCGGAACCAATGCTCGTCACCGCAGCCGGACAAGTGCCCCGGTTGCTCAGGCGCTCGTAGAGTTCCGCCGAAGACTTTCGCTTGAGCGCCCGATTGCGTCTGGGTTTCGCCCCCGGCGCTCATCTCCTCTGTTGAAGACGCGCCGGCCGGCCCCACACGTGCGGTACACTGGTCATCGAGGGCGGGCTTCGATATTTGACTGGGTCCGTCGGTGGCTCGCGCAGAAGGCCATGACAATGGCACTCCCCTGCTCGCAGACGGCGGATACGTCGGCTCGAATGCGGGGAATGATGAAGAACTTCGACCCGCTTCGGCACAAAACGGAAACGAAGTTTCGAACGACGATCCCGAGTGCCTGACGGCCGGTCCTTGGCCAATCGCCGGTCATGGATGTTGTCAGGCAGGAGCCGCTAGACTGCACTGCCTGTGAGGAACTCGCGTCGGATCGTCTGCGCGATGATTTTGGCGTCAAGCCAAAGCGACCACGTCTCGATGTACTCAAGATCGTAGTCGATGCGGTTGATTGCGGCATCCGGCCTGACGGTAGCGCCTCGACATCCGCTGATCTGCGCCAAGCCGGTGATCCCGGGCAGCGCGGCGTGACGATGAAAATAGTACGGCACCAGATCTTCGTAGAGCAGCGACGCCGCAAGCATGCCGGGCACATGCGGCCGCGGGCCGACCAGCGACATCTCACCCTTCACGACATTGATCAGTTGCGGCAGTTCGTCAAGGCTTGTCCGCCGCAGAAGTCGACCGAGTGACGTCGTGCGAGAATCATCGGCAACCGTTTGCCGTGTTCCCGACGCGTCGCACAGATGCATATGCATGGTGCGGAATTTATAGATGCGAAAGCGATGGTTGCGATAGCCATAGCGGGCGTGACTGAAGAACACGGGACCGGTCGACGTCAGCTTGATCGTGATCGCGATGCCGATCAACAGCGGCGCCAGAAACAACAGCGCCGCGCCCGCCACCGAACGGTCGAATATACGTTTCAGAATGGAATGAGCCGGATCGCAACGCTCGGCGCGGCTACGGGTACGTCTTATACGGCGTCTTGACGGCGCGTAGGACGGCTGCAGAAAGACCAGCCTGCGCTCTTTCCAGAGAGAGACGACATCGTCCCGTGTGAGTGACGCCGAAAGTGCCATGGGACCGCTCCATTTTGCGAATCGCGATGTCGTGCCGCATTCAATGCGATTTCATTTTGCAGTGCGGAATTCAACGCGCGGAGTTGTTCTTTTGATGGCAGCCGGCGCGGCATTTATGCGGCGAGGGTCAAGAGACTCATGAACGAAGAACGAGTGGCGGATTCAGAGGCTTCGACTGCTCAGAAGTTTATCGTCATGACCCTGTCGTGAGCAGCCCACAAGCGAAGCCAAGGTCTATGATGCTTACGGACGCTCGCCTTCTGAGCTTGCGAGCGCGTCCCTAACGTGTGCGGTGACAAGCACATGCACGAAGTTCCACGACCGATGGATCGCCGGATAATACCGATGGATCGCCGGATAATAATGTGCTTGCTGCTTGCGAATGCAGCAACATGGCTACTTCTTATTCTCATCGTCCGCTGGCTGTTCTGATAGAATTGTCTTCGCGAGCGTTTGCCCGGATTATTTTTCAGTACATACGATTTTTTAGGAACCGAATTGCGAAGTCGCGATTTGAAGGAGGGGTAGTTTGTTTCCAGTGTGGGGGACCGCAGTTCATGTTCAAGTTCCATAATTGGCTGTTCGCGATTGTCGCGCTTCCTCTGCTTTGCGCCGGCTGCAATACAGCAGCAGGCCCTCAACCACATATGTGGCAAACATCCGACCTGCAGGCGTCGGAAGCCTATGCTAGGGCATCGCACGGGCCTTACGTGCTGCGGCCGACGGATCAGTTGCGAATTCAGGTCTACAACGAACCGAATATTTCCGGTGATTATCAGATCGATAGCAGCGGCTTCGTCTCAGTTCCGCTGGCCGGGCGCGTCAAGGCTTCCGGCGTGACCACCGCGCAGCTCGAAAAAGCGCTCGCGTCGCGCTTGAACAACGGATTGCTGAAGGACCCACGCGTCAGCATCCAGATAGCTGGTCATGCACCGTTCTATATTCACGGCGAGGTCAAACGCAGCGGCGAATTCCCATTTCGTCCCGGCCTGACCGTGATGGACGCTATCGCCACGGCGGGCGGATACACCTATCGGGCGAATGAGAGTCAGGTGTTCGTGCGGCGCGCTGGCATGGATGCGGAGCAAGCCTATCCACTTGATTCGCGGATCGCCGTGTTCCCTGGCGACAACATTCGCATTCCAGAACGCTTTTTCTGATCATCGCCTTTGCAGTGTGCACATACATGCAGCACAGCCACACGCTGTTGCGGTCGCTGTATGACCCTTTACGTCAGCAACTTCGAACGTGACGAAATTTCACCGCACAAACGTCACACTCGCATGTTTGGTGCAATGCAGAAATGCTTGCTGCGATGCGGAACCACTCTTCAAAGTGGCCGTTGTAAGCTTGAGGATTGCGCTGTCCATCGTCAGCGGCGCGCAAGTCGCGGGAGACACTCTGTGTCTCCAAAAAAATGTGTCGACGACTGGAAGACGTGTCGGCAGAGGTGAGATTCGACACGCGACGCTCTTTCGATCCGGGCGAGTGTTCAAGAGTCTGAACGTATCTATTTTGGAAAGGATGCGCCGGCCCGCCCTTATGTAGCCAACACAGGATCGAAATTTGTATCTCGAACTGACGCCGTCGCGCACATCGATATTTGGTCGGCCTTGGCAGACTTCTGCCAAGCGATTCGACGCACGCGCGACTTCGATGCGATCCTGTGCGACAAACTCTTGGCGGCTCGGAGTAACACCGACGATCATCGCCCTCTCGACCGTCGTGTTATTGACGGATAGCCGTTCGGCTTCCGCGCAGATTGTTTTGCCGCCAACGGCGCCGGTCGGTCCGCCTTGGAACGCGCAGGAAGTATTCGAGCCCGTGCCGTTCGCACAAATGTGGGAATTGGCCACGCGCGAAGGGCTGGCGCCGGAAGATACGCCGGTGAAAACACGGCAACATCCCGGATACGAGCCGCTCGGTGTCCGCGCCGGCGCCTGGATGTTCCATCCCTCGCTCAGCGTCGGCACGACCTACGACAGCAATATTTACGCGTCGAACACCATGAAGCAAAGCGATCTATCGCTGAAGGTTCATCCGAGCTTGCGGGCCAACACGCTGTGGGAGCGTCACGCGATCGCGCTTCAGGCGGACGTGTGGTCGACATTCTACCGCGCCAATCCAAGCCTCGACACCACCGATGCCAGTTTCAAGGGCCGCGGGCGTATCGACCTCGCACATGACGCCGCGATCCTGACCAGCTTTCGCGCCGCCAGATTGAACGAAGGCGTCGGCAGTCTCAGCTCTCCGACCGCCGCCGTCGAACCAACGCCCTACGACCTGTTCTCGGGCGATATCACCTACCGGCAGACGTTCAACCGGGTGACGGCCGCGGCCGGCGTAAAGGCCGACTCGTATAACTTCGGTTCAACCCGTGCGCAGGACGGCAGCGTCATCAACCAGGACAGCCGAGACGGCCAAGTCTATGCGGTTTACGGTCGCCTGGACTACACCGTGTCGCCGAAGTTCGGCGTGTTCACCGCCGTCGAAGGCAACAAGCGGGAGATCCGCGGTACACCTACCCGATCGCTGAATTCGGATGGCTATCGCGCACTGGCCGGCGTCAATCTTGAGTTCACGCACTTAATTACTGGCGAGTTCGGCGTTGGCTATGCCCGCCAGAACTTCGACGCCGCGTCAATCGGCACGATCGAGGGGCCAACCTATCGGGCAATGCTGACCTGGAGCCCGACCCGTACGGTCGATGTGCGCTTCAAGGCCGAACAACTCGTGACGCAGGCATCCGACACCGATGCCAGCGGCATCCGGGCCGACGCCTTCCAGATCGGCATCGATTATGAGTTCCGCCGCAACGTCGTCCTGTCGCTATCCGGCACCTACGAGACCGACACGTTCTACGGCCAGGCGCGCAAGGACGAGGTGTTCGCGAGCCTCGCGGAGGTGAAATACATGCCGAACCGCTTCGGCTCGATTTCGCTTTGGCATCGCTACGTCAACCGCGACAGCAACCTTCCATCGTTCATCTACGACAAGCACGAGGTGGGGATCAATGTTACAGCGCAATATTGAAGCGGTCCCTGCCACGCCTCCGCCCGAACGTGCAATTGGCGTGAACCGTTCGCAAAGCATCGACCCGCGCGAGATCTTTCGCATTTTGCGACGACAGAGCCGGATCATCGTGCTCTCGACTCTGGTCCTGCTATTGCTGGCCACCGTTTTCGTGATGTCGGTCACGCCGCTGTTCACAGCAACCTCGACGGTCTTCATCGACCCGCGCCGGTCAAATGTCGGCGAGCCGAGCGGCCAGGTCCTGTCCAACTTCAATACCGACGACTCAACCATCGAAAGCCAAGTGCTGCTCATCCAATCGGTCGCGGTGCTGCAGCGGGTCGTCGAAAGCTTGAAATTGACCGACGATCCGGAGTTCGCACCACAGCCCGGATGGCTCGATCGCGTGAAGCGGCTGTTCGGCAAGGACGACGCGGCCGCGATCACGCGCCGCGAAGCCGCGATCAAATCGCAGGCCGTCGAGAACCTTCAGCGCAGCCTAAAGGTGGTCCGCCAGCGCACCACCTTCCTGGTCGACATCAGTGCGAGTTCGCGCGATCCGGCCAAAGCCGCCACCATCGCCAACGCTATCGCCGAGGGCTATTTCACCGAGCAGGTCCGCTCGAAATACGACACGGCCAAGATTGCCGGCGGATGGCTCGGAAAGCAGATCGAGGATCTCAAGGCTCGGGTTCAGACGTCGGACAAGGCGGTGCAGGATTTCCGCACCGCCAATAATCTCGTCGCCTCCCAGGGCGTGACGCTGAACGACCAACAGATCACCGATCTCAACAACCGTCTGGTCGAGGCCAGGGTTCAAACGGCGGAGGCGCGCGCCAAATACGATCAGGTCGCCCAGATTGCGAAGAGCGGCCGCGATCCCGGGTCCGTTGCCGAGGCGCTGTCGTCCGACATCATCTCACGCCTACGCACCCAATATGCGGATCTGGCCAAGAACGAAGCCGAACTGTCGACGAAATACGGATCGCGGCATCCGCAGGTCGGCACCATCCGGGCACAGTTGCGCGATACCCAGAAGCTGATCGACGAGGAGGTGCAGCGCATTTTGCAGGGCCGACGCCAGCTTTATGAAGTTGCTGCGGCGCGTGAGGAATCGCTGCGGAAGAGCCTTGATGCGCTGCAGGGCGTTTCCAACGACTCTAGCCAGGCACAGGTGAAGCTTCGCGAACTACAACGCGAGGCCGACGCCAACCGAACGCTCTATGAATCGTTCCTGGCCCGCTACAAGGAGACCAGCGCGCAGGAGAGCCTGGAAATGCCGGAATCCCGCGTGGTGACACGGGCCGGCGTTCCGATACGACCCTCATTTCCCAAGACGATGCTGACGCTCGGCTTGGCCATCCTGCTCGGCCTCGGCCTCGGCAGCGTATTGGCGCTGATCGCCGATTATCTGGATCGCCGGATCAAGTCGCTCGATCAGGCGCAGAGTGTTTCAGGTCTGCCGAGTCTGGCCGCCATTCCGGCGATTGGGCTTCGCGAACTGGCTCGCCTCGCAAAGCGGGGCCGCGATGAACTCAAGCACTACGATGCCAAGACGGCGCGCCTGCTGCCGACGCCTTTGCAACCACCGTTGATGCGTTATGCAATCGAGGAGCCCACATCGACCTTCGCCGAGGCGGTACGTGCGATCCGATTGGCCGTGTTGCGTGTCGCCCGGACCAGGGCCACCCAAGTCGTCATGGTAACATCCGCGATCGACAGCGAAGGCAAGACGACCCTCGCGGCGAATTTGGCGTTCTCGTTCGCCTCCATGGGAGTGCGCACTATTCTGGTCGAAGGCGATCTGCGCAATCCGGAAATGTCGCGTTCGCTCTGCCCGCATGCCCGGTTCGGCCTGCTGCAGGCCGCAATGGGCGAGACGCCGCTGCATCATGCCATCGTGGTTGAGCCCACCACCGGGCTGGCTGTCTTGCCGTCACCTTTCCCTGCAAACGCCGCGCTGATGGCAGAGTTCGTACCGTCCGAAGGCATGGAGGCCATTCTGACCGAACTCCGGCAGCACTTCGACATGATCGTGGTCGACGCGCCGCCGCTGCTGCCGGTGGTCGATGCGCGTACAATGGCCGAGGGCGCCGACAGCATCCTACTCGCGATCGGTTGGGATCGCACACCGCAGGACGTCGTCGTCCGCGCCCTCGATCTGATCGCGCCGGTACAGGATCGTTTGATCGGCACGGTGCTGACCCGCGTCGATCTCAACCGACAGCGCTTCTACGAATCCTACGACAGCGCCAGCTACGCCATACCCTATGGCTACGGCACGCGTCCCAACCAGGAAGTCGCGCGCACATGATCCGCGCGGGAATTTTCCTCATGGCTGGTGTTGGATGCGTCATGCCAAGCGCGGCGCAAGCCGATAGTTGCGGCAAGAGCCGCGACTACATCCTGGAAAACGCCTCCGACCTGCCGCAGAAGCCGCAAGTCTATCAGCAGCTGTTCAAGAACTGCCTGGAGACGTTGCAGCTTTCCAACGTCAAGGATGCGTTCATTCTGCAGACCGGCGCGATAGCGGTCATTCCGCGCAATGACAGCCTATCGGCGACCGCCAGCACGCTGGCGCAGTTCTGCACACGCTTTCCCAAGGGAAATCTGCACTTCATCGGCCGCAAGGTTCAAGCACAGGCTGCGAGCATTTCCCGCGCGGTCCGGCTTTCGACGCAGTCCACGCCCTGCCAGAAAATTTCGGGAGGCGGGTGATGGCAATGACGCTCGGCAATGGCCTGACCATCGATCGGCTGAATGCTTCTCCAAGCCTCTGCGACGCAGTTCCGAGCAGTACTCTGCAGGGCAGGGTGCTGCTGATCTCCGACCACGACTACCGAACGGCGCGGCGCGCCAACATGCATCCGATTGCCGATGCACTGGCCCGCCTTGGCTGCGAGGTATGCTTCGTGTCGGTCCGCTTCAGTCCGTTGTCCCGGCTCAAGGGCGATTCACGTACATTCCTTTGGGATCGCGCCAACCGGCCGGAAATGCAGAACGGCGTGCAATGTTATCTATGGAAGACGCCGTTCCATCCGTTTCACCCCCATATGCCGATCATCAATGACGTCGCGACGCTGGCATATCGGGCCTATGCGCATTGGCCCAATCAGTTTCTCGACGAAGCGATGCGGACCGCCTCGTTCATCGTCGTCGAGTCAGGTCTCGGCGCGCTTTTGATGCAGCGGGCGCGAGATCGAAATCCTTCGGCCACGATCGTTTATGTGGCATCCGACGAACTCGCGACCGTCGGCGTCCATCCGTTCGTGCAGGCACAGCTCGAAGCCGCCATCGACGATATCGACCAAGTATGTGTGCCATCGCCCCGCATGGCGCCACGCTTTGAATGGGCGCGAGACCGTTTATTCTACGTGCCGCACGGCCTCGACGCCGCCGACTTTCCCGATGACGAGCCGACGCCTTACGCCATGCCGCGCAATGCGGTGTCGGTCGGCTCCATGCTGTTCGACCGGACGGTGTTTACGCATGCGGCGGCGCGCCTGCCCGACGTCCAGTTTCATGTGATCGGGGCCGGCGAGGACTTCGATGCGCCGGAAAATGTTCACCTTCACCGCGAAATGCCGTTTCGTGACACCGTCCGGTTCATACGCCATGCCGATGTCGGCATTGCGCCATATCGTGCCGCGCCGGGCTGCGACTATCTATGCGACACCAGCATGAAGCTGATGCAGTACGAATATTTCGGCGTTCCGGCGGTGTGTCCGACTTTCGCGGCCGGCGAGCGCGGCGACCGCTTCGGCTACCTGCCTGGGGAACCGGCATCGATCGAAGCCGCGATGCGCGCGGCGCTCGACAAGGGCCGCACCACGACACCGAAGAGCTTTCTGACCTGGGAAGACGTCGTCCGGCGCCTCGTCGACCCGCGCGCCTTTCCGGACACCGTTTTAGGAACGTAAGGAGACCGACCATGGACTTGCGCACTTCGGCCAAAAAATATCTCCCCGCCCCGGTCACCGACATGTTGCGCGGTGCAAAATACAAATTCGAAACCTGGTCGTTCTCCAAACGCTTGGTTTCGCATTGGTATGGGCCGCATCAACTGACCATGAACATCCACGATCGTGTCGCAGAGGAGTGGTACGATAAGGATTGGGATCTGCCGCCCGAGTTCGCATTCCTGGAACAGCACGGTCTCAAACCCGGCGCGCGCGTATTCGACCTTGGCGCGCATCAGTGTTTGATCGCCATGCTGTTGGCAAAGCTGGTTACGCCGCGCGGTGAGGTGATCGCCGTGGAGGCCAGCCGGCATAATGCGGAGGTCGGATCGATGAATCTCGCCGTCAACCGCGTTGAGAACGTTCACATCGTCCAAGGCCTGATCTCGAGCTCGGTCGGCCAGGAACGCGCCGTCGACAGCTTCAATTCCAGCCACGCGATCGGCAGCGGCGGTGCCGTCGGCACGACGCTGGTCGATTCCTTGAGCATCGACGAGCTGTCGCGGCGGGCGGGGTCGCCCGACATCGTCTACATGGACATCGAAGGCTTCGAGATCGAAGCCCTCAAGGGAGCGCGAGAAACCATCGCCCGGCACTGTACTTGGTTGATCGAGCTACATGGCGATGCCACCCTGGCGCAATACGGTGCCCGCAACAGCGACGCTCTGTCGTTCTTTCCCGCTAAGCACTACGCCGCCTATCTCGGCGACGAGGATGGCGGCCCATTCCAGCCCCTCATGCAAGCCAGTGATCTGCCGGGGGTACGCTGCTTCGTGGCGTTTGTTCCCGTCCCCGTACCGGCCGGAGCTGCCCAATAGAAGAGGTGAACCGCATGCGGATCATCCATTACCATAGTCCGTCTGGAAACTTCGGCGACGACCTGAACCAGATCCTGTGGCGGGAATTGTTGCCACCAGACTGTTTCGCGCCCGACGACACCGTGCTGCTCGGCATCGGCTCGATCTTCCGCGATGATTTCCTGTCGGAGGAAGCCACCCGAAACAAGCGCGTGTTCGTCATCGGCAGCGGCGCCGGCACCGGTCCGCTGCCCCGGCTCTGGCCGCGCGCCAACTGGTCGGTGCTAGCGGTGCGCGGCCCGCTGACCGCGAGACTGATCGGCCGGCCGGAAACCGCCGTCACCGACAGCGCCGCGCTACTGGCGACCACACCGCGCCTGCTGCCACGGCCCACGGGCGCTGACGAGGGCGAGGTGGTGTTCCTGCCGCACTATAATTCCGTGCCGTATAGCCGCTGGCCGGAAGTGTGCAAGCTGGCCAACATCCTGTTTGTCGACCCGCACCGTCCGCCGCGCGAGATCTTGCAGATTCTCGGCCGCGCCCGTCTGGTCATCACCGAGGCGATGCACGGCGCCATCGTGGCCGACACGCTGCGCGTACCGTGGGTTCCGGTTGTGTGTTCACCATCCATTGTCTCATTCAAATGGGTCGACTGGACGCAATCGTTGAACCTCGAGTACCGGCCGCTGGTACTGCCGCCGAGCTCAGGCTGGGAAATTTTGAAGCATTTCAAGATCCGCATGGCGGAGCGGCGCGAGGTCCGCAAATCCCTCGCGCAGCTGCCCGACCAGGATCTGATCCGGGACTTCTATCAGCGTTACGGTGACGCGGCTGCCGAGGACCTCGTCGCCAAGCCGGGACTGAACGCACCGATGAAGGCCGCGGTGATGAAGATGACGACACTATTTGACAAGTTCACCATTCCGCGCGCCGCCGAAGCCTTGACTCGGGCGGCACGCAGCCGGGCCTATCTTAGCGATGATCGCATCCTGGCCAATCGTGTCGAGCGGCTTGACGAATGCGTCACCACGCTGCACCGGGCGCTGGCGGCCTAGTTATTTGGTCAGCAGGCCCATACCGTAGCGATAGCGCGGCTCCAGACCGGCCTCCTCGCAGAACCGGCTGTAGCCGACCCGGGCCTTCCAACTGGACGACTCCTGACAGTCGTCCACCAGAATGGTGCCGCCCGGCGACATGCGCGGCCAGAACCGTTTGAGTGCCACATAGGTGGGCTCAGTGAGATCGACGTCCAGCAGTACGGCGGAGCATGGCTGCGGCAGCAGCGCGTCCGGAATGGTGGTGACATCGCCTTGCACGAGCGCAACATCACCGCAACGGTGCCGCTGCATGATCTTAGCGACCAGATCGCGCGAGTTCCCGGAGAACAGGTTCTGATCGCCGGACGGCGTACCGAGCGCGACATCGGTGGCAAACTGCTCGTCGACGAAGCCATCGAACGTGTCGATACAGACATACGGCTTATCGACGCCGAGCCGGTTCAGCATCTGCTTGGCGATGACCGCGGTTCCGCCGAGATTGCAGCCGATCTCGACGATCGGGCCGGGCACGTCCTTGGTCTCGACGAGGTGATGCAGAAACAGATAGAGCCGCTCCGGCGCCAGTGCGAACGGCGGATAGCGATAGAGCAACGGCGCGAGGGCGCTACGGGCGAGACGCTTGAGCTGATACTTTACATTCATCGCAATTCTCTCCTCTTGCAGTCAGGCAGTTGATTTGGCGGCCCCGGCCGAAGGCTCGGATAAAGCGGCATCGGCGACCGGAAGCGATGTCGCGGAACGCTGCAGGCTCAGCGCCTCGCGCAGCAGCAGACCGGTTCCGACGGCATGCGCGACGACGTTGGCCCAAAGAATGCCCTGCGCACCCAACAGGTGACCTAAGATCAAGACGCCAATAAGGAAGACGCTGACGCCCGCCACGCGGGACATGAAGAACATTCGGGTGCGATTTACCGACAGCAGCGCCATCGAGGATCCCTGCCGGGCCGACTCGATAATCATCGCAAGGCCGAGCGGCCACAACAGATAGGCTGCGTTGACGATCTCCGGCTTGTGATAGATCAGCGCCAGCAGGCGATGCGATCCCAACATGACCAGACCGGCATAGACCACGACAATGGTCGTGAATCCGACGGTCGCCTGGATGGCGAACGACCGCGCCAGATGCTGGCCGCCGGCCGCCACCTTGTCGGCGACGCGCGGCAGGATCGCCAAGTTCAGCGCCGCATTGAACTGGACGATCGGCGTGAACAGGTTCTGCAGGGCTCGGATGATGCCGGCTACCTCGGTGCCGGCGATAGCCGCGATGATTGGGAACATGCCCCAGGTCGTGATCCAGAACCCGATCGCCGCGCCGGCGAGCCAGCGGCCAGTGCTCCACAGCCGCCGGATGAGCCAGACAATCGTCGCTGGCATCGGCCTTCTAAAGCAAACCACTCCCATCAGGCCGATGGTCAGCACCGCCACGCCGTTGGCGACGCCCCATAGCAGCACCACGGACTCGACCGACATGCGGCCGAGCAGCAGCAACGTGCACGCGCCGCCGAGCAACGTCACTCCGTAGATGACCGAAGCTGTCGCCGCCGCGTCCTGACGATCCCGGATGTAGCAGAGCCGGCGCAGATAGATGTACAGCCGTTGAAACGGGTTGACGGCTGCGAGACACAGCAGCGGCATCGCGAAATAAGGCGACCATAGTTCGGCGATAGGCACGATCGCCAGGATCAGCAGACTGCTGATGCCGCCATAAAGCATCACCACCCATGTGCCCGCGACATCGAGCCGTTGCCGACTGTGCCGGCCGTACCGACTGACGATCGCCGGCATCGAGTCCAATATCAGAGAAACTTGCGCGTTCTCGATCAAAAGCGAGATCGACCAGACAATGACGTAGCGGCCGAAACTATCGAGCGGCAGATAGACCGCATAGAAGATCGTGAGGGCGAAGTTGGCCGTACTGGCCGCGCCCTGGTCGACAATGGCGAGCAGGATGCGCCCCTTCCAGCGTCGCGCGGTGCCCCAAGCCGAACTTAGCAACGCCGGCGCGCGGCTGCGCACCGTCTTCGGCCCGGAAAACGCACCCTGCTGTGGACCGTACATGCCTACTCCATCGCGCCGGAAACGCGCGCGCCGCCGATCCACTGCTTGCCGACCCGCAGCAGGAATATCGGCATGCCGACGAGATAACGCCGCCACAGCCGCCGCGGCTCCTGCATCATGCGATACAGCCACTCCAGGCGCATGGACTGCACCCAGGCCGGCGCGCGCGGCACGGCACCGGCCATGAAGTCGAACAGCCCGCCGACGCCGATGCCCAGACGGCATCCGGTCTTGGGCAAATGATCGGTCAGCCATAGTTCCTGCTTCGGATCGCCCATCGCGACCAGCAGCAGATCCGCCTGCGACTGGCGGATGCGCTCGACCATATCGACCGTGCCGCGGGGTGAGAGATATCCGTGGCTGCAACCGACAATCTCGTGATGTGGCGCGATGTTCGCCAGATTTTCAGCGGCGCGTTCGGCAATGCCCGGCACGCCGCCAAGAAGAAAAATCCGAAGCCGGTGTCGGGTCTGCTTCAGGTAGTACGGCACGAAATCCGTGCCGTTCATGTTGTCCGGGAAGCTTTTGCCGAACAGCAGGCGGCTGGCAATATCGACACCGACGCCGTCATTGAACACGATGGCCTTGCGCAGCGCCGCATGAGTTCGCTCGCTGGAGGTCGCTTGGTTCAACGTGTGAGCATTGGCGAAAATGACGGTCGATGGAGCTTCGTTTTGTACCCGGTCGTCCAGCAGTTCGACCGCTTCCGGAATGGTCGTGACGCCGACCGGAACATCGAGGATCGCCCGAACCTTTGTACCAAGCACGGATTGATAGAACGTCTCGTATTGTTCGCTGACTCGGTCCCACGCGTAGTTTCCGGCCGCCGCCATGGCGGCTGAGCGCTGCGAATCGTAGTGTGCGGCAATCTCCTGCCAGCACGACTGAAACTCGGCCGCGGCAGATCGCGGATTCGAAAAATCCACGATCATCCCCTGCCCGGTCTGCTCAACCAATCGGCGGAACGGCGGAATATCGCTGAGTACGGGAAACAGCCCGGCCGACATGCCTTCGACAGCAGCCAGACCAAATCCTTCGTAGTCCGAGCCGCTGACGACGACAGAGCATTCGCCGAGGAGCTTTCGGATTTTGAGATCGGACGGCGATGTGAAGACTTCGACGGCATCGCGTATCCCGGCCGCATCGGCGAGCGCCACCACATCGGCCATCGACAGATCGGCTGGACGACCGACGATCTTGAGCCTCCATTCCGGATCGTGACGGCGCAGCGCCGCCACGAAGGCAATAACGCGATCCAGGCGCTTGTTGGACGAGAACCGGCCCAGCGCGATCATGACTTTGGTCGGCACATGTGCGGCGGCGTTTCGATACTTGTCGATATTGACGCCGTTCTCGATCAGCGAAATACCACGGCTGCGAATCGACCGGAACAATCGGTCGTCGGCCTCGCTGACAGTCGCAACGCCGGCATAGCGGCTGAGCGAGAGGCGCGTGATGGTCGGGAAGTAGAGGCGCTTGAGTCGGGCCGCATAGCCTGTGTGGAAATAGCCGCCATGCGTGGAGACGACGAGATGGCGGCGATGGAGCGGCGCCATCCATGCCAGAAAGTCAAAAAAGAAGTCTAGCCCATGAACATGCACGATATCGGCGGCGCCGATATGACGCATGACGCGCCAAGCGATCGGGTATCTCGAAGACCCGAAGAACGGAATGCGGACGACGTCCAATCCGTCCAGGTTCTCGCGTGCTGGCAGCGTCATCGCGCTGTCATCGCCGAACACACGGTTCAGGGTGACGACCTGCACGTCGTGCGCCTTATGACGTTGCGCGGTCGCAAGCTCCCACACAACACTTTCCATTCCACCGATCGACGGATGGAACTGGCGGACGACGTGAACAATTCGCATGTCAACAAACACCCCTATGCTTCGACGGCAACGCCGCAGGGTCTGTTTGGTTTCGCATCGCAGCATTTTTTACTGCTGAAAGTTTCGCCGGTGAGATGAGCATCATGAGAGCAACGCGCTATATGTTTGATCAAAGTATGTTTGATCAAATTTCGGCGGCACTCCGGCCTAGTTCCATCATCACCAACTTTCCACGATCGCAACGCATCGCTGCCACCGTCTCGCCGCAGCGCACTCTTAGGCATTGTGCTCGACGCGCGGTCTGCTGTCGCAGATCAACAACGATTGATCGCGTCTTATCTTTCGCGTCTTATCTTTGGAGGCTCATGCATGATCCAGCGCGCATGAAGAGATCTCTTCGATGTCTTCTCGCTATAGGATTGATCACCGCACCGATGCTCGGCGCCGTTCCCGCGCGCGCCGAGGGCACGTTGCGGCTGACCGGTGTCAATATTGCCGGCGCGGAGTTCGGACATAACAAGATGCCGGGCCGCCATGGCACGGACTATTTCTATCCGTCACGTACCACCATCGATTATTTTGTCTCGAAGGGCCTGACGACGCTGCGCGTGCCGTTCCGCTGGGAACGACTGCAACCTGCTCTCGGCGGCGGGCTCGACCAAGCCGAACTCAAGCTGCTTGACGAGTTGGTCAGCTATGCGACGTCGAAGGGCGCCGAGGTTATCCTAGATGTGCACAACTACGCCGCCTATAACAAGAAGCCGATCGGCACACCGGAAACGCCGACTGACACGTTGGCCGATCTTTGGAAGCGGATTTCCGAACGATACGGCAAAAACGACAAGGTCATTTTCGGCCTGATGAACGAGCCGAAGGGACTGCCCACCGAGACCTGGCTCGCGGCCGCGAACGCCGCCGTCGCGGCGATCCGCAGCACGGGGGCGAAGAATCTTATTCTGGTTCCCGGAAACGGCTGGACCGGCGCGCATAGTTGGCTGAGCCGCGGCTATGGCACGCCGAATGCGGAAGCGATGCTGGGCGTGGCCGATCCGGCCAACAATTTCGCCTACGAGGCGCACCAGTATCTCGACGCCGATTTTTCCGGCACCAAGCCGCAATGCCGCAACGAGCAGATCGGCGTCAAGGCCCTCACGGCCTTCACCGACTGGCTGCGGCAGCATGGCAAGCGCGGCTTTTTGGGCGAGTTCGGCGGCGGAAGCGATGCCGTTTGTTTGGCGGCGCTCGACGGCATGCTCGAG
The DNA here is from genome assembly GCA_028290465.1 of Xanthobacteraceae bacterium. Lineage (GTDB taxonomy): Bacteria > Pseudomonadota > Alphaproteobacteria > Rhizobiales > Xanthobacteraceae > FEB-22. The sequence continues at coordinate 15,400 of JAQGJU010000059.1, forward strand.
TTCATGGCGCAGAACCGCGACGTCTGGCTGGGCTGGACCTATTGGGCCGCCGGACCCTGGCCGAACAACTATTTTACCAGCGTGCAGCCAAGCGGCGGCGTGGATCGTCCGCAGATGCAGATTCTATTGAGGCACATCGCGCCATAATGCGTTGACGTGGTGCCGAATGGCGTGACAGCCGATTTCGGAAGACGGAATAGCGATGTGAACCGAAGCGCCGCCATCGCAGCCCTGCCCATTGAGTCGGCTTACGCGCCGGCGTCGCGCTGGACGCTGTTCGCTCTCGTATTCGGCGCGATGTCGTTCAACCTGTGGCTATGCTTCGCCAATACGCATTTTATGGGCGTCGGCAATATTCATGTCATCGCATCCGAAATCCTGATCATTTCGGTGGCGTTCCTGGTCGCCTACCCGTCGATCGAACGCATCCACCTGATTCTGCTGGGCTGCGTCGTGCTGTGGGCCTTGGCGCTGGCCTCCATTCGGGTGGCGATCGGCACGGACGATGCCATCGACATCAAGATTGCGCGCGATCTGATGATCCCCGTGGCGTTCTTTCTGCTCGGCACGCGGGTACGTGACCTGAAGACCGCCGACTTCATCGTCAAGGTGGCGGCAGCGGCTGTGTTGATCGTCGCGCTGTTCGAATATTTCTCGCTGGACCTGTACGTCAAGCTGTTCAGCGTCGCGAAGTATTACATCGCGCGCGGCACCATGGAAGCGCGTCAGGCCCTGCAATCCTCCGACCTGTTCGTTAGCGGCATGCGGCCGGCCGGCGCACAGGGTGGTCGCAATCTGCTGTCATTCCTCGGCGATCACCGGGTTTCGTCGATGTTTCTGGAGCCGGTATCATTGGGCAATTTCGGCTTCATTGTCTTCATGATCGGGATGGTACGCTCAAAATTCGGGGGCAAACTGCAAATCGGCCTGCTGCTGACCGGCATGGCGCTCGTCATTCTGCCGGACAGCCGCTTCGGCGCCTACCTTTGCATTCTGGCGCTCGTTGTCATGCTGCTGCCGGTGCAACTCGCGACGCTCTGCACCGTGGCCATGCCATTGATTGCGCTGGCGCTGCTGACCCTGGTGCCGATGATCGTCACTGGGAGCTACGACCCGCAGAACCGATATGTCGACAATGGCTTTGTCGGGCGCTTCGTGCTTTCCGGGCAGATCCTTGGCGACTTCGATGTACTGACCTGGATGGGGCTGAAGGCGCTGCGCATCGCCGCCTTCGATTCCGGCTACGCCTATATTATCGGCGGCATCGGGATCTTTGGCCTGCTGGCCGCCTGGGGCATTGTGTTCTCGATCAAAGGCCCCGACCGACAGTTCGATACGTTCCGCAATATGATAGCGCTGTATTACGGGGCGATCCTGTGCGTGAGCAATTCACCCTTCACGATCAAGACCGCGAGTCTCTTGTGGTTTTTTCTCGGAGCATTGGCCGTGCACCACGCGCCAAGGATGCGTCAAAACACAGCGCTACCAAGTTCGTAGACTTCCGACAATTGGAAGGCTGATGGGCCCGGCAGGACCCGGCCCTGCAGCAGACGCAGTGCGGCTTCTTTGCTGCGAACACCTCCCCGATCCTGCGTCTCCTGTGAGGAGCTGCACGCCGGTGGGATGTTGGCAGTCTCAACTCATGTTTTGAGTAGGCCCGCGGCCTTCAAACTATCGTGGATGGTGACCTTATCGTCCATTATCTGCTGCGCGAATTCCGACGGCGTCGTCGGTATCGCATACACGCCCAGATTCTTAAACTTGGCGACGACCGCAGGCGACGTTAAAGCCTCTCGGATCATTGCCCCGAACCGTTCGATAATTTCTGGCGGCGTGCCGCGAGGTCCGACAATTCCGTTCCAGGTGATAGACGTATAGCCTGGGACGGTTTCCTGGACGGTCGGCAGATCCGGATAGTCCGGCAACCGGCTTGAGTGTGTTGTCGCAATAATGCGAATTCGATCGGTCGAATTCATATACTGAACGAGCTCAGCCGTACTCGCCATAACGAAATCCGTTTCGCCCGCCAATACGGATCCCGTGCTGAGCATCGCACTCTTGTACGGAACCATGACGGTTTCCATCCGAGCCTTCGCAAGGAACATCGCTGTCGACAGGTGGCTCCCGGAACCGACTCCCGCGGAGGCGTAATTCAGTTTGCCAGGATTGGCTCTGGCGTAATTAACAAGGTCACCAACATTTTTGAAAGGTAACGATGCTTTCACGCCGAGGAGATAGGAAAATCCGACAAAATTGCCGATCGCGGCGAAGGATTCCGTCGAGTAACTGACATTCTGTAGGAGTGGCGTGGCAATATAAGGCGCCGGTGGACCGAAAAGGATGGTACATCCATCGGGTCTGGCCTCGGAGACCGCCATGGCCGCCGGCACGCCGGCGCCGCCTGGTCTATTGTCGACAACGAAGCTCTTTGAAAGTTTTTCACTCAGGTACTGAGCCAATAAACGGGCCAATAAGTCTGAGTGCCCGCCGGCGGCATAAGGTACGATGATTGAAACCGTTCGCGACGGCCAATCATTCGCGAGAGCCCTGCTTCCACTGGCAAGTGCAAAGCTGGTTGCGGCGCCTCCTGCAAGAAATGACCTGCGGGAAAAGTGGGTCGATGACTTAATGCTCACTTTTTGTCTCCCTTAGAAGGCTGAGGTGAGCTGGCCCCGATGCCGACACAGGGACCATCGTCGCATGCCGTGTCTGCCCGTGCAGATGAAAGCGAAGACTAAATTCGAAATCGCGTGAATAATGTATCGCGTAACAAAAATGGCACAAGGTGCAAGAATCTACATTATCGCGGAATGGCTTGGGTGGAAAAATGGCAAAAACACACGAAATAACAAATGCTTATAGGAGATCGCGACGTTGAGTGTAAATTTGAGCAACTTGTTCAAAAATACCGCATGTGAGGCGAAGCGGGTGCTATCGTCGGACAGAGCCAGCGGTGGCCTTCGCGAACGGAGTCGGCGCATTGGGCAATTTTTGATGCTTCAGCGGTCAGGCTGTAAGCAGATCAGACGAGGTTGCTTCGATCGTGCCGGTCAGAGCTGCGTCGCCAGGCACCGCCGCCGATAGCTTGGGTCACGGTTGAATAAAGCTGCGGTAGCTTTCGAATCCTTCTTGCGCCAGCGAAATGCGCTGGCGCTTCAGGACGGAAGGCGCGAGATTGTCCGTGCGTGCAGTCATTGCCCTCCGACTTCCGAGGAATGTCAGGGCTTCGCAAGTCCTCAATGGCTTACGCAGGCAATTCGCCGCTCACCGCCTTAGCGAATCTGGCAAAGAACTGGTCGGCCATATTCTTGGCCACGCCATCAATGAGGCGGGCACCTAGCTGTGCGAGCTTGCCGCCGATATTGGTCTCGACGTCATACCGACAGAAGCGTGCCGCCAGCGGATGCGTCGGTCAGCTTCACCACTGCGCCGCCCCTTGGCGAAACCCGCTATGCCGCCTTCGCCCGAGCCTGAAATCTTGTAGCCGTTCGGCGGGTCGAGATCGGAGAGGGTGACGGCGCCCTTGAAGGTCGCGCTCATCGGACCGACTTTGATCTTGGCCACGGCGGCAAAGCCGCCCTCCGGCGTCGCTTCCAGCGACTGACAGCCGGGAATGCAGGCCTTGAGCACCGCCGGGTCGTTGAGCTTCTGCCAGACCGTCTCCCGACCAGCCGGAAGCGTCACTTCACCGGCCATTTTCATCGCCATGCTCGTCTCCTGTTCGGATGCTCAAAATTGCGCCCATACGGATGAGCCGCATCGGCAGCAGATGACCGCATGGGTAGAGATCTCAATGAGATCTGCATCGGAACCGCGCGAAAACGCGTGATCTCCGGTTTGTACCGGTGGCGACATATCCAAGCTGACAGAGGGTGCGGCGGGCGGACGAGGCAAGTCAATACACCAGTGGAAGCCCGTCTGTAGCAAAAATAAAACCTGCCGGTCAAACGCCTGGTGGAGCGTGTTCTGTTTTGATCTGCGCCAACAAGCCAGCAAAGCCATGCCTGAAAAATAGACATAAGCATCAGTGAAACAACAGAAAAATTAGAGTTATGAGATTGGCGTGAGTGCTGACGACGCTGAGCGGCTGGCTCTTTCCCCCTTTACAACGACAACTAGATGCGAAACATTACGGTCAGAAGTACCAATAATGTTACAACCCGTGTGGGCCTTGCGCCGGGGCCAGCTTCACGGGGTCAACATTGAGCTTATCACTCTCCCTTGAGCAAACACGGGCTGGTCATGATCTTGAATTTGGCGCGAACAATTCTCGTATGTGCAGTGGCAGCCGTTGCTTCGCTGACATCAGCGGCGGCACAATCGGACTATCCGAACAGATCTGTTCGTGTTGTCGTTCCATTTGCGCCCGGCGGCGTCGTCGACGTGATGGCGCGCTTGCTGATGCAAAGTCTATCGGAGCGCCTTGGCAAAACCTTCTTCATCGACAATGTCGCTGGTGCCGGTGGCAATATCGGTACGCGCAACGTCGCCCATGCGGGCAAAGACGGATATACGCTGCTGGTGACGAGCTCGAGTTTCGTCGTTAACCCCAGCATTAACGTCGATGCGGGTTTCAATCCGACAAAAGACTTCAGCCCGATTACGATCGCCGCGGCATCACCGAATGTTTTCCTCGTTCATCCGGAGCAGTCCATCACGACGATGCGGCAATTGGTAGAAGCCGTTCGCAAAGACCCGACGAAGTTCTCCTATGCGCATTCGGGCGTCGGCACTACACCGCATCTGAGCGGCGAGTTGTTCAAGTTAACGACGAAGTCCGATATCGTTGCCGTGCCGTTTAACGGCGCTGGACCGGCGTTACAGGCCGTCGTCGGTGGACACACGCCTGTGGCCGTGTTGGCGTTTCCGGCCGCCGTCCCCTACATCAAAGCGGGCACGCTGCGCGGGTTGGCGGTGACCAGCGAGAAGAGGCTTCCGGCCTTGCCTGATTTGCCGGCTGTGGGCGAAGTCGGCTATCCGGATCTGGTGGCCGAGACGCTGATCTTCATTGCGGCGCCGGTTGGCACGCCGGCCGCTATCACGGATCGTCTCCATGGCGAGCTTCGCGCGGTCATCGAGCGGTCCGACATACAACAGAAATTTGACTCGTATGGCTTTACGCCGATGGCGCTGACGCCGCAGGAAAGCGCCGCGCGTGTCAGCCGGGAATTCGAGAAGTGGAAGGCCGTCGGCAGCCAGTTGCGTCCAGGCCAATAATTCAAGGCAACGGCGGCGTGCCGCTTAGACCTAAATGTGAAATGGAGCAGTTTGAATGACCTCTCAGAAAGGCGCCGCGGCAAAGCCGAATCAGGACCTTCGCGCATGGCTCGCCCAAATGGAGGCGATCGGTGAGGTTACACATATCTCAGGTGCTGATCGCGAGAACGAGATCGGCGGGATCGTCGATATCTATCAGCGCAAGATCGGAAATCCGCTCGCGCTGTTCGACGATATTCCCGGTTATCCCAAGGGCTACCGTGTCCTCGCCAATCTTCTGACGTCCATTCCCCGTATCAACATGACGATGGGTAATCCGCCCAACGGCACAGAGATCGAACTGGTGCAACACTGGCGCCGCTACATGAAGGAAGCGAAAGCGATCCCGCCCGTCGAAGTCAAGGCTGGCCCGCTTTTGGACAACGTGCTTACCGGCGACGCGATCGACCTCTTCAAGATTCCCGTGCCGAAGTGGCATGAGCACGATGGCGGTTACTATATCGGCACCGGCGACATGGTGATCATGCGTGATCCCGACACCGGCTGGATCAATTACGGTGCCTATCGCGTGCAGGCGCACGACAAGAACATTGCGACCGTGATGTGTTCCAAGGGCAAGCACGGCGATATGATCCAGCGCAAATACCACGAGCGTGGTTTACCGTGCCCCATTGCCGTTGTTTGTGGCGTGCATCCGGCCTTGTTCATGATCGCTGGCCTGGAAATTCCCTACGGCAAGAATGAGTACGACGCGGCGGGCGGGTTGATCGGCGAGCCGGTGGAAGTCATTCTTGGCCCAAAGACGGGATTGCCGATCCCGGCTCATGCCGAGATCGCCTTCGAGGGATTCATCCATCCTAACGACAAGATCAACGAAGGCCCGCTGGGCGAGTGGACCGGCTATTATGCCGGCGGCCTCAAGCAGGAGCCAGTCATCCGCATCGAAACGATGATGCATCGTGACAATCCGATCCTCACCGGTGCGATCCCCGGCATCCCGCCGGACGACGATTCTTTCTATCGTGGCTCGTATCGCTCCGGCGCTGTGTGGAATCAGCTTGAAGCAGCCGGCGTACCGGAGGTGAAGGGCGTGTGGTCGCATGCGGCCGGCGGGTCGCGGCTTTGGTTGACGGTATCGATCAAGGCGCAATACGGCGGCCACGCCAAGCAAGCCGGCCTGATCGCTTCGCAATGCCACGCGGGGGCTTATGTCAACCGCTTCGTCGTTGTCGTGGACGATGATATCGATCCGTCGGACATGGATAAGGTAATCTGGGCGATGTGCACGCGGTGCGATCCGCGAGAGGGACTGGAAATTCTGCGTGGTTGCTGGTCTTCCGCACTCGATCCCATGGCATATTCCGAGACGGACCCACGCAACGCGCGCGTCGTGATCGACGCCACCAGGCCGTTCCTGCGGCGCAACACTTTTCCAATCGTTGTGCGCGCCAGTGAAGAGCTCGAAGCGCACGTGCGAGCGAAGTTTCCCAACGCCATGCCACCACGCGTCTGAAGCCATCGCGCAATGAAGCTTCCCAATTTCGAATTCAAGAGTCCAGCCACGGTCGCGGAGGCCGTTGGCATGCTCATGGAAGCGGACGGCGAGGCCAAGTTATTGGCGGGCGGTCAGACCTTGCTACCGGTAATGGCGTTCAGGCTTGCGGCGCCCGCGATCCTCATCGATCTGTCGGGCGTGCAGGAACTGAAGGGCATCAGTATCGACGACACCGGCGTTCGCATCGGCGCGATGACGACGTGGCGAGATATCGAGGACGATCAGCGGTTGCGGACGGCGGCGCCGCTGGTCTCTGCTGCCATCGAGCATATTGCGCACTATCAAATCCGCAACCGTGGCACGATTGGCGGCAGCCTCTCTCATGCCGACCCCGCGGCCGAAATGCCCGGGGTGGTCGTGGCATGTGATGCTTGTCTTGAGATTGTCGGCTCGAACGGGATGCGGTCGGTGCCGGCAAATGAGTTTTTTTTGGGACCGTTGACGACCTGTCTTAGCGCTGATGAGGTTCTGACCGCGGTTCGTTTTCCTCCGTGGCCGGCCACGCGTTTATGGGCATTTGAAGAGTTTGCGCAGCGTCGTGGTGACTTTGCCTATGCCGGCATAGCGTTGTTCCACGAGACCGGTGCTACTGGTTTGGTCGAGAACGCACATATTGGGCTGATCGGCGCAACATCTGTGCCGCGCCGCCTGGGCGTTGCGGAAGCTGCGCTTAACGGCCGCCGGCTTGATGGCGAGACGATAGCAGCTGCCGCTCAATTAGCTTCGTCTGAAGCCGACGCCGAAGACGATATTCATGCAAGCGCGGCTTATCGCAAGGCGCTGGTCGGCACGCTCCTGGAGCGGGCTCTCAAAGCTGCAGCAGAGCGAGCTGAGGCACTATGAACATCACGCTTTCGATCAACGGGGCCAGGATTGAAGTCGATGTTCCACCGCGCATGACATTATGCGACGCTCTTCGGCAGAAGCTTCAATTGACCGGAACGCATATCGGTTGTGAGCACGGGGTATGCGGCGCCTGCACGATCATCGTCAACGGACGCGCGGTTCGCTCTTGTCTTATGCTCGCTGTTCAAGCCAGCGGCGCCACGATTACGACCGTGGAAGGACTGGCGCACGGTGACGACCTATCGCCTCTGCAGGCGGCCTTCAGAAGGCACCATGCGCTGCAATGCGGCTTCTGCACACCCGGCATGCTTACGACATTGCACGCCTTGCTGACCGAGGAGCCATACGCGAGCGAGGAGCGGATACGCGACGTGATCACCGGCAACCTCTGTCGTTGCACCGGTTACATACCGATTGTCGAGGCCGCCCTCGATGCGCGTGAAGCCTATCAGCGCAGCCGAGAATCCGCCCCGTTATGAAGGTCACACCAGCCGTCAATACGTTTGTAGGAAGGCCGGTCGAGCGTGTGGAGGACCTGCGCTATCTGCGCGGCAAGGGCCAATACCTCGACGACCTGCAAAAGGAGGGGCAGTGGTGCGGCGCGGTGTTGCGCAGCTCGGTAGCCCACGGTCGCCTTGTCAATATCGATACGAAGGCGGCGCTTGATATACCCGGTGTCCATGCCGTTATTACGGCCGCCGACTTGCCGTCGGTCATTCCCACGATCCCGTTCCGTCGGCCAAATCCGACTATCGCTCCCTATGCTCAGCCGGTGATCGCGGTCGATAAGGTCCGATATGTCGGCGAGCCAATCGCATTTGTTCTTGCCGACAGCGCCGAGATCGCAGAAGACGCGCTCCAATTCATTTCGGTTGAAATCGACACTCTCGACCCGATTGTCGATTGGCGCGCATCGGAGAACGGCGCCACGCTGCTTTTTGACAGCACGCAAACAAATATCGCATCGGTCTTTGAAGCTCGAAGCGGTGACGCAGCAGAAGCGTTCAGGGCGGCGCCGTATGTGCGCCGAGAGCGGTTCAGCGTTCAACGTCACACGGCCATGCCGATGGAAACGCGGGGCCTGCTTGCCGAGTGGGATGAAGCGACGTCTCACCTGACGGTATGGGGCGCGGCGAAATTGCCGTTCTTTAACCGTCGCGCGATGGCTGGGATGATGGGGCTGCAGGAAACTGCCGTCGATTATCTGGAGCTTGATGTTGGCGGTGGATTCGGTGCCCGCGGCGAGTTCTACCCCGAGGATTTCCTTGTTGCTTTCAGTGCAAAGCACTTCAAACGGCCGGTAAAATGGGTAGAAGATCGGCGCGAACATTTCCTTGCGATAGCTCATGCGCGAGAAATGGAGGCGGAACTTGAGATCGCTTGCGACCTTGATGGCTCCATTCTCGGCATGCGCGGCACGATCAATGTCGATATCGGTGCCTATGTCCGCCCGAATGGTATGACGCCGGTTCGGAACGTGACGCAATTCATCGCCGGTCCGTATCGTATCGCAAACCTTGCGTTTGATGGGCGCGCCTTGGTCAGTAATAAAACGCCGGCTGGCACCTATCGTGGCCCCGGCAGATTTGAAGGTTGCTTCTTTTGCGAGCGAATGATCGACCTCGCGGCCAAGGATCTCAATCTCGATGGCGTCGACATGCGCCGGCGCAATCTGCTTACTCAAGCCGATATGCCCTATGCGCTCGCGACCGTCTCGCCCAATGACGGCTTCGCTGAAACGGCTTGTGACAGCGGCGACTATCGCACCACTTTCGATCAGTGCCTTAATGAGTTCGGCTGGCAGGAGAAAAGTCCGTTAAACGGTCAGTGCATCGATGGGCTCTATCACGGCATCGCGATCGGTAACTTTATTGAGGGTGGTGCCGCCGGTCCGCGCGAGAGCGCAAAGATAGAGCTCGAACGCGATGGCTCCGTCTCAGTCTATGTGGGCTCTTCCGGTGTTGGCCAAGGCGTCGAGACGATCATGTCGCAGATCGCCGCGGACGCGCTCGAGATTTCTCTCGACCGGATCAGACTGTTCCACGGATCGACCAGCAATTTGAAAGAGGGCTTTGGCTCATATGGTTCTCGCGGCACCGTGATGGGCGGGTCTGCTGTGCTTGTGGCTGCCAAGGAATTTTTGGCTGCGTTTCAGGATGCGGCTGCCGAACGCTTGCGCGTTCCTTCCGATCAGGTGACCGTAGAAGGCGGCGTTGCACGCACACGGGACGGCCGTTCTGTGCCTCTTATTGAGATTGCGGCTCTGGAATTGATTTCGCGCGAGGCGACTTATCATGGGTCTAAGCAGACCTATACGTTCGGTGCGGCTGCGGTCCATGTCAGCGTTGATCCGAAGACCGGCCGCGTCAACATACTCGACTACGTGACGGTCGATGACGTTGGCCGTGTTATCAACCCTCTGACCTTGCATGGACAGGTGGTCGGTGCCGCCGTGCAAGGGTTTGGTGGCGTTTTCAGCGAACACTTGCAATACGATTCAAGCGGGCAACTGCTTGTCGGTTCGCTGGCGGATTACATGATTCCCATCTCGACGGACTATCCGCACATTCGGGCCATTTCGCTGGAACAGTACCCATCGCCCAACAATCCATTGGGAGCCAAAGGTGCGGGCGAGGGCGGTATCATTCCTGTTGGCGGCGTTGTTGTTAACGCGATCGCGTCCGCGCTGCGGTCATTCGGAGTCGAACCGCGGTCGCTGCCTTTGACGCCGCCACATATTTGGCAACTTATCCAAGAGACAAAGTCGTGAACGCGTCGCGCCAAGCTATTCACATGGCGGTTTGCTTTGGACCTCAGCGACATCAATGGTAGTAACAATGTCAGGACGATTTCAATCGGAGCCTCTACATTGACCGGAAAAACAATCGGCGTCTCGGTCCCGAGGCTGGAAGACTTGCCGCTCGTTCGCGGAGCCGGCCGCTTCGTTGACGACATTCACCTGCCCGGAGCGTGGGAGGCGGCGTTCGTCCGGAGCACGCACGCTCATGCGCTGATCAAACACGTCGACACCGCTGCCGCCCTGGCGCTTCCGGGCGTGTATGGCGTCTTTGTGCTCGCCGACCTCCTGCCCCATGTTGCCACCCACCTGCTGGCCGTCGGCCTGCCCAGCCCCAGCTATCGGCAGATCGTCGACCGTCCGATTTTGGCGGGCGAAGAGGTCGTCTATGCCGGCGAACCGATTGCGGTCGTGATCGCGGACAATCGATATATCGCCGAAGATGCCGCCGGCCTGATCGAGGTCGATTACGAGCCCCTCCCCGCCGTCAGCGACATCAGGAACGCGCTCGACGAGGCCGCGCCACGGACCCATCGCAACGCGCCGCACAATCTCGTCGCCGAGATGCAACTGGCTTTCGGCGATGTGGACGCCGCATTCGCCAGCGCGCCGCGCACCAGATCGGAGCAGTTCTTCCTGCACCGTGGCGGCAGCCATTCGATGGAAGGACGCGGCCTTATCGCGTATTTCGACAAGATCGATGGCATTCTGACCACGTATAATTCCACGCAGACGCCACACGCCGCCAAACGCCTTCTGTGCGATATTCTGCGCCTCGAGGACGACAAGGTACGGGTGATCACACCTGACCTCGGCGGCGGCTTCGGCCCAAAACTGGTGTTTTATCAGGAAGAAGCCGTCGTCTGCCTGGCCGCGAAACTGCTCGGAAATCCGGTCAAATGGATCGAAGACCGCCGCGAGCATTTCATCTCGTCGGCCCAGGAACGCGATCAGCGCTGGGACGTCGAGATCGCCTACGATCATGACGGCCTTATTCTCGGCGTCCGGGGTTTGGTATTGCATGACCACGGCGCCTATACGGCGCGCGGCGTCAACGTGCCTTACGGCTCACTGTCCGCCTTGCCGCTGGCCTACGAGGTCCCGACCTACCGGATGGGCGTGAAACTGGTGCTGACCAATACGGTGCCGGTGGCCCCGGTTCGGGGCGCCGGACAGCCGCAGGGCATATTCGTCATCGAACGGCTGCTCGACATGATGGCGGATGAACTCGGCCTCGACCGGGCTGAGATCCGGCGACGCAATCTCGTTCCCGCCGAACAGATGCCGCGGACCAAACCCTTCGTCACCCGTGGCGGCATCAAGGTCGTGATGGATAGCGGCGACTATCCGGCCTCTCAGCAGCAGGCGCTGGACCGCGCCGACTGGGATGGTTTTCACAACCGGCAAGCCGCCGCGCGGACCGATGGACGCTATGTCGGTCTCGGCGTCGCCAATTACGTCGAGGGTACCGGTCGCGGACCCTATGAACCCGTCACCGTCCGCATTACCAATGCCGGCAAGGTTCAGGTTTCGTCCGGCGCGGTGGCGATGGGCCAGAGTACCAAGACCATGCTGGCGCAGATCGTCGCGGATCAGCTCGGCCACGACATGGACAATATCGCGGTCACCACCGGCGACACCGCCGCGACCACCCTCGGCTTCGGCGGCTTCAATAGCCGCCAAACAGTGCTGGCCGGTTCGTCCGCCCATGCGGCCGCGATCAAAATGCACGACAAGCTCATCAAGGTGAGCAGCGTATTGCTGGAAGTCGCAGAAGAGGACCTCGAGATTTATGGCAACCGGGTCCGGGTCAAGGGGTCCGACGCCGAGGTCAGTTTCGCCGCCATCCTCCAGGCGGTCAGCGGCATCCCGGGTTTCCGCCTGCCTGACAATATTTCACCCGGCCTGGAGTTTACCGAACAGGTCGTGATCGATCCGATGACCTATGCAAGCGGCTCCGCGGTCGCGGAGGTCGAGGTCGATATCGATACCGGCCATGTCGCCGTGCACCGCATCGTGTTCGCGCATGACTGCGGCCGCGTTCTCCATCCGCAGATTGTCGACGGGCAGGTGCTGGGCGGCATCATGCACGGTCTCGGCAATGCGCTGTTCGAGCGCATGATCTATGACGAAAACGGCCAGCCGATCACAACGACTTTCGCCGACTATCTGTTGGCCGGCGCGGACGAGACGCCAAACATGGAGCTGATCCATCTGTCGGCGCCGACCCCGTTGAACGCGCTCGGGATCAAGGGTGTCGGAGAATCCGGCGTGCTGCCGATTCCGGCCGCGGTCATTTCGGCCGTGGAGAACGCACTATCGCCGTTCGGTGTCAAAATCACCCAGGCGCCGATCTCTCCGCCCGAACTGGTCGCGCTGATCGTCGCGGCGCGAAACCGGCAGAGTGTTACTGCGTCCTAGGACGTCATTATTCGCGCAGCGCCTCTTCGCGCTTGCGCCGGATAAACGGGGCCGCGACCACCAGCAGCAGCAATGCCGAAATGATCAGAAAGCCGAGACTGATCGGCTCGGTCACCAATATCGACACGTCGCCACGCGACAACAGCAGCGTACGCCGCAGATTCTCTTCCATCATCGGGCCGAGTACGAAGCCCAGGATCAGCGGCGCCGGCTCGCAATCGAGCTTCAGGCACAGATAGCCAAACACCGCCGCGAAGGCCATGACATACATGTCGAACGGATTGCGGTTCACCGCATAGGTGCCGATGCAGCAAAACACAATAATCGCCGGGAACAGCAGTCGGTAGGGCACGCTCAGCAATTTTACCCACAGTCCGACCAACGGCAGATTGAGGATCACCAGCATCAGATTGCCGATCCACATGCTGGCGATGATGCCCCAGAACATTTCCGGACGCTCATTCATCACGCCCGGTCCTGGCGAGATGCCGTGAATCATCAACGCGCCGATCATCAGCGCCATGGTCGGATTCGACGGGATGCCGAGCGTCAGCATTGGGATGAACGAGGTCTGCGCGCCAGCATTGTTGGCGGCTTCAGGCGCCGCGACGCCGCGAATATCGCCTTCGCCGAAATGGCGCGGGGGCTTGGCGACTTTCTTTTCCAGCGTGTAGGCGGCGAAGGCCGCCAATAGCGCGCCGCCGCCCGGCAATACGCCCAGGATCGAGCCCAGCGCCGTGCCCCGCAAGATTGACGGAGTTGAGAGTTTCAGATCCGCCCAGCTTGGCCAGATGCGACCGATCTCGTGCACCAGGCCGGCTTTCTCTTCGGTCTTCTGCAGATTGTAGGCGACGTCGGCAAGGCCGTAGATGCCCATCGACAACGCGACGAATTCGATGCCGTCGGCCAAGCCTCTGAAGTCGAAGGTGAAGCGTCTGATGCCGGAATTGATGTCGGTACCGGCGATGCCCAGCAGCAGGCCGATCACCACCATGGCGATTGCCTTGACGACCGAGCCGCGCGCCAGAACGATCGCCGCGATCAGACCGCAGACCATCAGTGAAAAGTATTCGGACGGACCGAACTTCAACGCGACTGCGGCCAGTGGCGGCGCCGCGAAGCTGATCAACAGTGTTGACGTACAACCTGCAAAAAACGATCCGATGGCCGCGATGCCCAGCGCGGGCCCGGCCCTGCCGAGCCCTGCCATCTTGTGGCCGTCGATGGTCGTCACCACCGACGAGGCTTCGCCCGGAATGTTGACCAGGATCGCGGTCGTCGAGCCGCCATATTGCGCACCGTAGTAGATGCCGGCGAGCATGATCAGAGCCGACTCCGGCGTCAGCGTGAACGAGATCGGCAGCAGCATCGCCACCGTGGTCACCGGACCGATACCGGGCAACACGCCGACCACCGTGCCGAGCAGCACGCCAATGAAACAATATCCAATGTTCTGAAGGCTCAGCGCGACATGGAAGCCGAGCGCGATATTGGAAAACACATCCATGGCTAAACCGTCGGCCAGATTGGCAGCGGCAGCTGCAGGGCGAACACGAACACAGCAATCGCGAAGACGATCAATCCGACAGTCAAGGCCGTCAGTTCGAGCCACGTCGCGCTGCGCAGGCCTATGCCCAGTATGGCGATAACCAGCGCGACCGAAATCACCAGCCCGGCCACTTCGATCAACAGCCCGAACAGAACGACCGAGAGGGCGGTGGTCAGAAGCGGACCGAGCCGCAACGCGTCGAGCTTCTCACCTTCCTTGACGAAAGACTGGCTGATGGTGATCGCGCCGAGAAATGCCAGCAAGACGCCGAGCGCGAGCGGAAAGTAGCCTGGTCCCATCTGGCCGGCGCGGCCGAGCGAATAGCCGCGCGACATGACGATCGCCACGACGGCGAAAGCCAGGAACATCAGTCCGGACCAGAACTCTTTTTCCGCCTTGATCTTCATCGCACCAAATACCACGCAGAACTTTCAATCGCCTTGGCGGATTTAGATCCGTCGGACGGCAGATGGCAAACGCGCTGGGTGGCGACGTCAGTCATCCTTCTTGATCTTGCCTTCGACGATCACGGTCTTCCACTTCTCATACTCTCTCTTGAGAATAGTGGCCGCTTCGGCCGGCGTCGTGCCGCGTGGCTCGGCGCCGACTTTGGCAAAGGCCGTCTTCAAATCCGGCTTCGCCAGTACCGTCGTCAAGGCACCGGAAAGCTTGTCGCGGACATCCGCCGGCAGCCCGGCGGGTGCGAAAATGCCGAGCCAGAGATCAACCTCGAAACCGCTGGCGCCGGACTCCAGAACGGTCGGCAGATCCGGATAGACACTGTTGCGCTTGGCACCAGTCGTGGCGATAGCCTTCACGCGGTTGTCCTTGGTGAATGGCAAAGCACCGGCGATGCTGCTGAACGAAAACTGGATCTTGCCGCTCATCATGTCGGTGTAGGACGCCGCGATGCCCTTATAGGGAATGTGCATCGCATCGGCGCCGGTGCGCTGCTTCAGCATCTCGCCCGACAGATGCGGCGTGGTGCCGATACCGGCCGAGGCGAAGTTGAGCTTGCCCGGATTGGCCTTGCCGTAGGCCGCGAGTTCGGCAAAATTTTTCACCGGCAGATCGGGCGCCACCACCAAGACCAGCGGAGACGAACTGACGATGGATACGATCTCCAACTGCTTGAAGAGATCATACGGCATGCTCGGCTGCAGCGTCGGGTTGATGACGATCGCCGGGTCCATGATTACCACCGAATAGCCGTCAGGCAGCGAGCGGGCCACGGTATCGGTACCGAGGATGCCACCTGCTCCCGGACGGTTCTCGGCGACGACCGCCTGCCCCATCGTCTCGGTCAGAGATTGCGCCAGGGTGCGGCCGATGTAATCGACCACTCCGCCCGGGCTGTAGGGCACAACCAGACGGATCGGCTTGTTCGGATAGCCTTGCGCGTAGGCTGTCGAGGCCATCGGCGTCAGCAGCAAAGCGGCGAAGAGCGCAATAGCACGGACCGGTCGGTTCATCTCACCCTCTCATAAACGTGTTGTAAGAGCTTCAATTCGGCTCGCGACGGTCACTGATCAAGGTGGGCTGATCGGTGTCTGCACGCTGAATTGATATTTGTCACCGTGAAACAGGACGGCGCCGTAAAGCACCGGAGTGTCTGAAGCCAAAAAGTAGGTGTGCTCGCTCGACAACAGATGCGAGCCACGCTTGACGCCGAGAATTCGCGCATATTCGGCCGTCGCCGCGATGCTGCGAATGGTGAGGCCGAACCGCGCCGGAAACTCACCGGCATAGTCCTTGATCAGCGAATAGATCGCCTTCTGCTTGAGCGCCTGCTGTGTCACCTGCCGGGAATAGGCCGACGAGATGTAACGCTCCTCATACCCGAAGACCTCGCCTTCCAGCAGTCTCAGCCGCTTGATCTTCTCCACCGTTTGATCCGCCGGCAGTTGCAACGCCTCACGTACCCGCAACGGCGCTTTGACAGTCGCCCGCTCAAGCAGTTCGAAGCGGACCGACCGATCGGTCGAGCGCATTTCGTCTTCGAACGCCCTCGACAGGTCATGGTCAAGGCGTTGCGGTGCAACAAACGTGCCGCGACCGCGGCCGCGGGTAATCAGGCCCTGGATCAAAAGATGCGCCATCGCCTGCCGGACCGTCGGGCGGCTGACCTTGAAATATTCCATGCACTCGGCTTCGGACGGCAGCGCCGCACCGACCAGCCGGGAATGCGAATTGCGGATAATCTCGACGAATTGCTCGGCCAACTGCATGTACAGCGGCACGTAGCTGTCAGGGCGGAGGCTGGACAACGCCTTGAGATTGACGCTGGCGGAAGAACTCATCAGCTTAAATGTCCTAACATTCTGACATTCCGACATGCTGGCATGATGCCAATTCTCACGTCAATGGTCGGCTACGCTCAAAGACCTGTCTTTCGCTGCCGGGTTTTTGGGCGCGGCCGCCATCAGGACCATCAGCCGCGCCGGCGTCACCGGCAACGCGGTCACGGCACCCGAACACTGGATCGCATCGTCGATCGCTGACGCAATGGCGGCCCCGGCGCCGTTGACGCCGCCCTCCCCGGCCCCCTTGATGCCAAGCGGGTTTTTGGGGCTCGGCGCATCCTCGGTGAGAAGAACTTCGACCGCTGGAATCTCATGCAAAGTGGGAATGAGATAATCGGCAAAGGTCACCGACAAGGGCTCGCCGCGGTCGTCATAGAGGAACTCTTCGAACAAGGCGCCGCCGAGACCTTGCGCCAGTCCGCCGACGAGTTGCCCCTCGACCATCATCGGATTGACGGCACGTCCGACATCGTAGGCGATCAGATAGCGTTCGACTTTCACCGCGAAAGTACTCGGATCAACTTTCACCAGCGCAATATGCACGCCGTAGGGATAGTTCATGTGCTCGGTGTGAAACCAACCCTCCGCGTTCAGCCCGCCGGGCGCATCCGTGCCGGACGGATGCGCGCTGATCCATGCCGAGATGTCGCCGAGCGCGACGCACGGGCTGAGGCGCTGATTCTTATGGCGGACCTCGCCGTCGGCGATCGTCAGATCGGCCCTGTCGGCCTGGAGCAGTTCGGCCGCGGCATCGAGCGCCCGGTCGCGAAGCTTCCAGGCCGCGACCTGCGTGGCGGATCCGGTCATCACGGTGGCGCGCGTCGCATGGGCGCCGATCCCGTTGGCGATGCGATTGGTCTGGCCGTGGATCACGCGAATGCGACGGTAATCGCAGCCCAGCGTGCCGGCGCAGATCTGCGCGATGACGGTTTCGAAGCCTTGTCCCAGCGATGCACCGCCCGTGACGACCTCAATGTCACCCTGCGGATCGACCGAAATGAATACGCCGTCCTTCGGGCCCAAACCGCTCTTTTCGACGAACATCGACAGGCCAAGACCGACTAGTTCGCCATTGTGTCGGCGTTGCTCGACCTGCCGCAGCAATGCCGGCCAGCCGATGCGATCGAGCGCACGATCCAGCAGACCCGCATAATCGCCAGAGTCATAGATCACGTCGTCGCCCAGAGCCTGCAAGTCACGTTCGTAGGGCATCTCCGACTGGCTGATCAGATTGCGCCGCCGCACCTCGACACGATCGAGACCAAGCCGGCTCGCGACCGCATCCATCATCCGCTCGCGCACAAAAGTGCCTTCATAGCGACCGGGTGACCGGTAGGTCGCGCAGGGCGTCTTGTTGGTCAGCCGATAATGGCCGGCAATGCGATAGGCCGGAATGCGATACGGGCCCGGCAGCATCCCCGACACCATCTCGAGCACGCGGGCGCCGTGGGTGCGGACATAAGCACCCTGATCGTGAAAGAAAACGTCGTCGAGCCCGAGAATTTGGCCGCCGCGGTCGACCGCCGCCTTTATCCGGTGCCGCTGCTGGCGCGAATGATTGGTCGCGATCAGGTGCTCGCGGCGGTCCTCGATCCATTTGACCGGCTGCCCCAACCGCAATGAAGCGAGGCAGACCAGCACATCCTCGGGATACAATTCGCCGCGGACGCCGAAACCGCCGCCGACATGACCTTCGAACAGGTGGATGGACGACAGCGGCCGATCCAGCATCCGGGCCAACTGCTCGCGATTGCGATGTGGCACTTTCGCGGCGCCATGCAGTTCAATGATGTCGTTGACAGCGTCATGTCGGGCGATCGCCCCCCGGGTCTCGAGGGGAACGCCGGAATGACGACCGACCGATAAATCAAGCTCAACCACGGCATAGGCGGCGCCAAACGCCGCCTCGATGTCGCCATAGCCCTGTTTGACGACCATGGCCTCGGTCGAATGGCCGGGCGAAAATTCCGCCGTCACGTCGGCCGTCATGATGGACGGCCACTCCTCAAACTCGACGATGACCGCATCCGCGGCATCTTCGGCCCGATAGGCATCATCGGCGAACACTGCGGCCACGGGCTCGCCAACGTAGCGTACCACACCGTCCGCCAAGACCGGCTGACGATACGGCTCCAATTGTTCGACGCGGGTATCGCGAAAGCCGATCGGTGGAATGTCGGCGATGTCCGCAACGGTCCATACCGCGACGACGCCGGGCATTTGCAGTGTGGCCGTCGTATCGATGGAAACGATACGTCCATGCGGCATCGACGAGCGCACGATCCGCATATGAAGCTGACCGGGAAACGACACATCCGCCGCGAACCGCCCCTGGCCGCGCACCAATGGCGGATCTTCCAGCCGGGCGACCGACTGGCCGATGACCGAAACATCGGGATCGAATTTAGCCATCTCTTGTCATGCGTCGGCCGGACGAAGCGTTGCAGTCTCCGGCATTGGCGACGTCAATTGCTTCATCCGGTCCGCCCCCGCCCGGGCGGCCAGAATGATGTTCTGATAGCCGGTGCAGCGGCACAGATTGGACGACAGTACGTCCCGAAGTTCTGCGTCTGTCAGATCGGGATTGGTTTCCAGCGCTCCAGTGAGCAGCATCAGGAAGCCGGGCGTACAGAATCCGCATTGCAGCGCATGATGATCCATGAAGGCCTGCTGCAACGCGTGCAGCGTATCGCCTTGCGATAGCCCCTCGACAGTGCGAATTTTGGCGCCTTGGGCCTGTATGGCAAACATCAGGCACGCCCGGACCGGTTCGCCATCCACCAGGACATTGCACGTGCCGCAGACGCCATGCTCGCAGCCGAGATGCGTGCCGGTCAGCCCGCACTGGTGGCGGATAACATCGGCTAAGGTGTAACGCGGCTCGACGCTGACCCGGTATTCGGTTTCATTGATGGTCAACGAAATGTCGACAAGCGACTCGCTCATTGGACGGTCTGCCTCAACGCTGAAAGCACGCCAGCTTTTACCAGATGGCGCCGGTAACTGGCCGGCGCATGAATGTCTTCCATCGGCTCTACGGAAGCCGACGCCGCTTCCGCCGCGGCCACGAACACAGCATCCGATGGGGCAGAACCGGCCAGAATCTGTTCGGCAGCGGCATTGCGTGACGGTCGATCCTCGACGCCGCCCAGTCCAATCCTTGGATTGACTATGCTGCCACCTGCAAGTTCGTAGACGGCCAGCACCATGGTCAGCCCGAAGTCGCCGGCCCGGCGACTGAATTCAAAGAAGCCGAAACGCTCCGTCTCCTTCATGAGCGGCAGGCGCACGCTCACCAGCATTTCGTTTTCGGCGCGCGCGGTTGACATCATCCCTTCAAAGAAATCGTCCGCCGCGACCATGCGGGTGCCGCGAACGCTGCGAAGCTCGATGATCGCGTTCAGCGTGGTCGCGACCAGGCACCATTCGGAGGCCGGATCCGCATGGGCCAGGCTGCCGCAAAACGTGCCGCGGCGGCGGATCGGGTAATGCGCGATATGGTGGCAGACCTTGGGCAGCAGATCGCCGATGGGACCGTCAATAACCGGTGTCTCAAAGGCGGCGTGACGGACCAGGCAGCCTATCGACAGATGCCCATTGTCGACGCCGACGCTGTCGACTCCGGCGACGCGGTTGATGTCGACGAGATGCGCCGGATTGGCCATCCGGTAGGCCATGGTCGGCACCAGGCTTTGGCCGCCGGCCAAAATATGACCGTCGTCGGGCGCGACATTGTTCAGGATCGTAACCGCATCATCCACGGTGAGCGGAACATGGTATTGAAATGGCGAAGGTTTCATCGGGTTAGATGCCCATTGTCCGGCACCACGGCAGACCGTCGCCAGGAATGCAAAACGCTTAAGTTTGAAACACCCCTCATCCTCTGTCGCACTGCAGTTCCTCTCGACATCGAAACCTCGCTGTCTCAAATGTCCGCCCGTAGCTGACGCGGATCTAAGAGAGATGCACGAACCAAGATCAGCTGCACCTACGGCACCCAGCGCGATACTAAAACCGTGAACCAAAAAGTCAATTTATCCCTTTATTGGCACACTCTGGCTAATTTCACGGCAGTTGACCAATACGGGCATCAGCCGACACTCAGGCTTGGTGTAACATCCACTCGATGTGCTCTAGCCGCCTTGCCTTGAAGACTGCCCTTTATTAGCCCCCGATTTTTACACGCCAATAATCCCAAGCACGATTGACCGTGCTATCAGGAAATTTCGACGCTAAAGCAACCTCTTCTGCCGTAAAGACATCAACACGGCCGTACTTTGCCGCGTCCAGCTGCATACTTGCATTGCGGCAACTGTAGATGCAGCGGAACACGAGCTCCTGAATATTGCTACCGACTGCGGTCGCCCCGTGACGTTTCATGAGCACCATGGGAAATGACTGGAGGCACGCAGCCAAAGACATGGCCTGCTCCGGCGTTGTAACAAGATGATTGGTGGCGCCAAAATCGTCACGCTGGTCCCAAACCGGCGTCGATACAGTGCCAATGCAAGCGCCAAGTTGAGTTACCACCTGTAGCTTAAGGTCGGTCAGGCAATACGGCATCATCTGTGCAGCGTGATGATGACAAATAGCATGCACGTCTGGCCGCGAACGATAGATGGCACCGTGGATGAAGCGCTCCGAATAATGCGCCACGCTGCTTATCGAGACAGGCGCAGAATTGAGATCATACTCGACGATATCCTCGAGTGTCACGAGTTCGGGCGCGAGTGATCGCGAAAGGAAGAAGCTCTCCGGGCTCTCCGGACTTCGGACGCTTACGTGACCGAAAGCATCCAAAACCGATTGCGCGACGAGAATTCTGTTAGCCTCAACTAAGCTTTTAATCGCATTGCTGTTCGTGTTCGCCATCGGCGTCCGGGCAAACAGAGGCGGCTCAACAGCGTCTGACTTCATTGCTTTGCTATGCCCTCAACTCACTTGGCTTGGCGGCGGAGCGCAGCTAACTGAGTTGCTCTGGAACAAGTATCAATCTGCTTTTGGCATTCCTGCCTTGGATTTGATTCAGTGCTTTTGCAAAGCCATCCAGCGGCAACGTCTCCGAAGGAGGCGCGCTCAGAACTCCATCCTCGTACAACTGGAAGATTTCTTTGAAACACTCCCGCATCAAATCAGGCGTTTTCTTTCTATAGTCGCTAACCTGAAGCCCACTCAGCTCGATGTTCTTCAGCATGAGATAATTGGTCTTAACGCTTGCGATCTCGCCCGCTGCAAAACCAACAATGACATGCCGTCCCCGCCAGGCGATCGCCCGAAGTGCGGCAGGCAGAAACTTGTCGCCGAGCGAGTCGATAACGATATCGACACCCGCGCCGTCGGTCAGAGCATAGACTTGCTCACGTAGACCGTCGTGAATGTTCTCAACCCCAAGATTCACCACACCGTCGGCGCCTGCGGCCATAACCGAACCGGTCTTTTCCAAGCTCGACACCCCGGCCAGCACAAACGCGCCAAACGCTTTGGCCAATTGTACTGCGGCCGTCCCGACAGCTCCGGTGGCACCCAGCACCAAGACTTTCTCGCCCTTGCGCAAACGCCCGCGCTCGCGCAGAGCGAACCATGCGGTGTCGAAGGCCAATGCCATCGAAGCCGCGTCGACGAAAGACATTTTAGCTGGAAGCTTGTAGGACTGGGATTCAAGCGCGATGGCTTGCTCCGCATAGCCGCCTTGCTCGGCTGTCGTAAGAACGCGATCCCCGGGCGTTAGCCCGGTGACCTTGCTGCCAACTTTGGTCACGATGCCGGCCGGCAACTTGCCGGGCGTGAAAGGCCTGGCGGGGAGAAACTGGTATTTTCCGGATATCACAAGCGTATCGACGAAGTTGACGCCGACAGCATGAACGTCGATCAGGACCTCTTCAGGTCCAGGCTGGGGCGCGGTTATTTCCTCGACCTTCAGACTGTCGAGCGCCCCAAACTCGTGAACAACCACTGCACGCATCACCTGATCTCCGCTTCAAATTCATTCAACGCCATAGCGCTACCGCTTGAGTGTACTGAAAGCCCCGCGCCCCAACGCGATCAGGCGACCTTGGACGGTCCGGATCTCGACGTCCGCCCGAGCAATCGATGAGCCAATGGACAGCGCTCGTCCGGTTGCGAGGAGATCCTCGTTTGAAGCGGCGCGCAGATAATCGACACGCAAGTCTATGGTAGGCACCGAGTGTCCCACTTGTATCGCAATAGCGGCGTGTCCCGTCAGATCGATCAAAGATGCGATCACACCGCCGTGGAAAAAAGGTTGCTGCCTCGAACCACACAGATCGGATCGGAATGTGAGGCGGACCACCACGGAGCGATCAACGGGATCAACGCTCACAGCCTCTGGACGCAACAAGTCATGGAACGGCGGCGCGGCAATTTCCTGGACGAGCCTGTCGAAGTCCCCTTTATGCTCGGAGCTGTCCGATACCGGGGTCATGAGGCCACCTTTGGACCCGACCACTTGATGGGCTCGGGCTTCAGCAATCCCGCCGCAACTTGGTCGATCAGATCTATCTTTCGAATTTTTCCGCTAGCGGTCAAAGGAATCGCGTCAAGCTTCAAAAAATGCTCGGGCATGTCAAATCGCGACAAGCCTGCCTGATCCAAGTAGGCCAGAAGCTCCAACGGAGCGAGATCCTTGCCGGGCCGAAACTCAACGGCCAGACACACCTTTTCGCCGAGGCGGTGATCCGGCACTGGGAGAGCCGCCGCCCGCGCCACAGCCGGATGCTGCATGGCGAGGTTCTCAATTCTAGCCGGGAATATATTGTGGCCGCCGCGGATGATGAGATCCTTCTTGCGACCGGTGATCTGAATGTACCCATCCTTGTCGACCCGCCCCAGGTCGCCGGTCATGAACCAACCAAGCAAATTGAAAGCCTCGTCGTTCGCGGCCTGATCATCAAAATAGCCGAGCATCAGGCTCGCGCCGCGACCGCCGATCTGACCGATTTCTCCTACTGGCACTTCGACATCGGGACGATCGCCAGACCAAATTTTTACCTCGTAGCCTTCGCATGGCCGACCGGATGTCTGGACGATGTGATCAGCATCGTCATCGATCCGGGTATAATGATGGGATCCCGCCTCGGTCATTCCATATCCGCTTTGCGGAACGACACCGAATTTCAGCAAGTCCGCCACAACTTCACGTGGCGCGGAGGCTCCGGAGATCCGAAAGCCCTTCACGGTCTTCGGAACGAGACTGCGTTCTTTAATTTCTCGAAGCAGATCGACCGCGTGTGTCGGCACGCCAACCACGAACGTCGCCCCGACTTCGACAATGCGGTCAAGCGTGCTTTTCGTTCGCGGAACATCATGAATGACCAGTTCGCCGCCAGTTTCGATCGCCATCACCAGCGATCCAAGACCGAGGTTATGGCTCAGCGGGCTCATCGTGTAGATGACCGACTGCGCACCAAACTGCCAATCCCGTATCATGGCACGCGCCGCTGCCAATAGCGTGTTATCGCTATGCATGACGCCCTTTGGTCGCCCCGTGGTTCCTGACGTGAAGGCCAGATACACCAGGACATTTGGGTCCGCATTAGCGGTGACTGACGTCATGGCGGATACCGGCAACTCGGCGCCAGGGCGATCACCCGTACCAGACAGAGCGTAAAACTTTTTTAGCGTTTTAACTTCAGCAAGCCGGTCAAAGATACTGGCCCGGGCTGCGTCGGCGCCATATCCGCGCTCTCCTATAAATGCGGATGCCCTCATGCGTTGCAGGAGCTCGATAACATCGCTGCTTGTATGATCACGATGCAACGACGGACAGCACGCATAGCCGTTCCGCGAACAAGCGACCAATCCTATCGCCGTCTCAATTCTGTTGGATAGCCACACCGCAACGCGATCTCCTTTGCGCAGACCGGCGTCATACAGACCCTGAGCCAATGCGTCGCCGCGCGCCAACAGATCCGCGTATGTCAGCACACCTACGCTATCGCGAACCGCAATCTTGGTCGGCGTCTTCCGCGCATGGGCCGCGACAAGCGAATAGATCGTGTCGTTTCCCCAATAGCCCGACTTGTAGGACTCTGTGAGCCGCTCGTGGGATAAAAGCGTCATAACTTTATTTGTCATTACTACTTCCGCGTATTCCAAATTCTAAGTTACACAGCCGACACTTCTGACGCGGATTTCATAATCCATTGCGCGATTGAGAGCAGTTCTGCATCGCGGTCGAACTTTCCAACGAACTGAACGCCAACCGGCAAGCCGTTCGGTCCTTTGCACAGCGGCAGCGAGATCGAGGGCAAATGTAACATGGTCCATGTTTCTTGGAACGCGGAACTTCCGGTTGACTCAAGCCCATCGGGCGCTTCGCCATCGGCCGCAGGTGTCAGGATGACATCGTAATCCGCCATCGCGCGGCTGAACCATTGTCGCCAGCGTGCAACTTCCGTCTTCGCCCCGACATACTGGTCGTAAGGGACGGCAAGGCCATGGCTTATCACTGCGGCGAGAGGCTCGCTGATGCGACCGCGATGTGCGTGCCATTCCCAGCTGAGCGCACGAGCACGCTCGTAGTCGTTTATCGTCTTCCTGGCGTGGCTTAGGCGCTCGAAGCCTTGGGGGACCGTGATTTCGGGCACACTGCAACCCAGCGCCTCAAGGCGCGATACTGTCGACGCGATGGCCTCGACCGTCTCCACCTTGGCACGATGCCAATAGTGCGTTCGGAACAGCGCCACCCGGGGCGGACGCGGCATGGCATCAAAAGGCTGCTCGGCGCCCCCAACCAGGACACGCCAGAACAGAGCAGCATCCTCGACGGTCCGGCTCAACTGGCCGATCGTATCAAAGCTCTCCGCCGCGAATTTCAGGCCGGCACGATTGATGCTGTTATAAGTCGGCTTGAATCCGACCACACCGCAGTAAGATGCCGGCCGCAAAATCGATCCTCCGGTCTGCGTGCCGAATGCGATCGGGACCATGTTGTCCGCAACCGCGGCTGCTGATCCGCTGGATGACCCTCCCGGCGTTCTGTTCAGACAATGCGGGTTGCATGTCGACCCGGGCGTGATGCCGGCAAATTCCGCGGTCACTGTTTTTCCGATGATCACGGCGCCCGCGGCACGGAGTAGCGATACACAACTCGCGTCGGCAAGCGGTTGGAAGCCGTCGTAAATCGGAGAGCCCATGCCTGTCGGCATGCCGCGGACATCGATGACGTCCTTCACCGCCACCGGAACTCCATGAAGCGGCCCGAGCGGACGCACCGTATCGCGCTGACGCGCCTCGTTGAGCGCGGCCTCGACGCCGACATGTGTCCACGCGGAAACCGATGGCTCCCGCTCTGCAATGCGCGCCAGACAAGCTGTCACGAGCGCCTCGGACGACAACGCGCCTTCAGCGATTTGTCTCGCCGCGTCTACCGCCGAGAGTTCGTTCGCAGCCACTACCCACTCCGCCATGATCCAGAGCAGTATTCGTCATATTTTTTGTACATCACAAGCCAATTCTGCACTTTTTGGCCAATTTTTGGAAGACCCGGGCAGCAGCCCGGCGACTTCCGGCCTGCGCCTAATCTATTTTTTCGTTTATTATCAAATACTAACGACAAAGTCGATACGCAGCCGTCCGGAAATCTCGTTCTCCTCGAGCTCAGCCAAGCGCCGTGTCAAAATTTGCAAATCCGCGATTTCGGCGTAACATTGGAGCCAGTTGATCTAATCTGCACTGCCTGCGAGATGCCCACGGCGATGGCGTCCCAAAAGTATTACAGGCCACTCCCACACAGCGCCGGCTTTCTGTCTCGGAGCGCCGTTGTTCTCGGCAAGCGTACAGCACCGGAATCTCGGATTATCTTGAGGCGTGGATGTATATCTCGGGCACTTAACTGAAGCTGGCTCACTACTGAAAGTTGGGGCATGCAACTGAAATCGCATAAGCGTTACGACTATTCTCCAATCGTGGAACGTCCGAACTTCGACTGGCCGGACGGCAAACGCCTCGCGTTCTATGTTGCGCTTAACATTGAGAATTTTAGTTTCGGCGAAGGGCTTGGGCACACGCCTACGGCGCTTGGGCCTCAGCCGGACGTTAGAAATTTCGCCTGGCGCGACTACGGCCTTCGGGTGGGCATCTGGCGCCTATTCGACATGATGGAAGAACTTGGACTTCCGATGTGCCACCTCCTCAACGCGTCGGTTTGCCAAACAATGCCGCAGATCCCAAACAAGATCAGGCAACGCGGTGATGAAGTCGTCGGACACGGCTTCACAAATTCCGAGCGCCAGTCCGACATGGATGAGGCGACCGAGAGGGAGATGATCCGTCACGCAACGGACGTCTTGGCCAACGCCTGCGGGCAACGCCCCTATGGTTGGATGGGCCCCTGGATTGCCGAGACTCATGTGACGCCCGATCTGCTGAAGGAGGCCGGCTATAAGTTTGTCATGGATTGGCCAGCGGACGACCAGCCCTTCTGGATGCGTACGCGATCGGGCCCGATTTTATCCATGCCGTATCCGATCGAGATCAATGACAGCCCAGTGATGCTGAGCCGCACTCAGCCAGCGACCGACTTCCATCGAATGATCGTCGACCAGTTCGATGAAATGCTTCATCAGTCGAAGGCCTATCCGCTGGTCTTCGGGATATCACTGCACACGTTTTGTGCCGGTCAACCTTTTCGCCTCCTGCAGACCCGCGCGGCTCTGAAGGCCATCGTCAATCATCCCGCTTTCGACAAGGTGTGGGTGACCACGCCGGGTCAGATCGCAGCTTATTCGGCGAGCTTGCCGTCCAGCACCGTTCCGTAACTCACGGGGGGTCGAGTCCTTCACGGAAGGTAAGCCCCTCCCTCCCGGAACGCGAGCGCGTCTTGCCCGTCATCCGCCCTTGCCGACGAGGCCGGCGCGTTCAATAACTTGCCGCCAGCGCTCATTCTCGCGCGTCACCAGCGTCGTGAACTCCGCGGCAGACATCGGCTTGGCTTGGAAGCCATCCCGTCGCAGTTTCGCCTGAACCTCAGGAAGCGACACGATCCGATTGATCTCTTTATTCAGCTTTTCAACAATTGCAGGCGGCATACCGGCCGGCCCGGACAGCGAGAACCACGTCGTTCCCTCGAGTTCAGGATAGCCAAGCTCCCGGAATGTAGGGAGATCAGGAAAATCCGGCAATCGTTCCGCCGACGTCACGGCCACGGCTGTCAGCATTTTGTCGCGCAGGAATTGAGCGCTCGATGACAGGGTAAACGTGGAGAACGGCACATGACCGCTGACGATGTCCATCAGCGCTTGCGGCGCACTTTTGTACGGCACATGTTCGACCGTCATTTTCAGCGCAGCGCCAATCGCCTCGCCCATCATATGACCATCTGAGCCGACGCCTGAAGACGCGAATGTAAACGCTTTATGTTCCTCGACGTATCGCTTGAACCGATCAAGATTGTCTACGCCAGTCTTCGCGTTGGCTGACAACACGACAGGAGCGCCGGCCATGTACGCAATATGGGAGAAACTTTTGAGCGGATCGTAAGGCGCCTTGTTTATCACGGGCACAAGGGACAGGATCGAAAGGTTGGTGACGCCGATGACATATCCATCGGCAGGCGCGGTCGCGATGGTTTGCGCCCCGATACTGCCGCCCGCTCCTGCCCTGTTCTCAACAATGAACTGATGTCCGAACGCGCTGGAGAGGCCGTCTGTCAACATCCGTGCGAGTGTATCTCCGCTGCCGCCCGCACCAAACGGGACGATGACCCGGACCGGCCGACTGGGCCACTCTTCACAATGGGCAACAGCTGGCACGCTCACGGCAAGCGCCGCGAGTAACATGATCAGATAACGTTTCACGTTTTCTTCCTTCCGCGACCGGAGTCGACGCTCGTGCGGCGGGCGGAACGCGCGTCTTCGCGCCACATCGCGCGCCGCTCAAATCATGTTCGCAAGGCGCAAAAAGCCTGTCAATGCAAACGTACGGATTTTGGGACCATGCTCAAAAAACGAAAGGGCGTGCCTAAATAGGTGGCTACGCCACCGAGGGTACGACAGGAGTGTGCCAGCCCGACCCCAACGCTCAATCGCCTCTTCGCATAGCGGCCCACCTCGCTACGATGCAAAGCAACCGCACACCAGCCCATGCTGTTTGTTACCGAGCGGATTTGCGGCGGACGTTTTTCTTCGAATCGGGGCCGTTCGACTCCAGCAGCGCCCGCAAATAGCCGGCCGCCTCCTTGCCTTTGAGCGCCCCTTTCCAGAGTTGCTGCACGATTTCCTCGTGCAGGCTAAGGGCCTCCGGAGCGGAGGTAATCATTGCGATGCCGATTCTTACATTCGGTTGCTCGCCAAGACGGAACGGACTCATCGTCAGTATCTTGCGGTCCGCCTGTCGGAATATTTGAAATCCGGTATAAGGGATCGTGTCGGTCACGAGCCCAACCTGGACGCCGATCGCCTCCTCTTCGATCACAGAAGCAAAGTGCTCGACCTCTTCCCAGGCCAGTTGCCTGCGTTTTTCCAATACTGATTCGGGCAGTAGCGGACGGCCGACGAAGCCATTCCGCAAGAACCGCTCGATGCCGAGCGCTGAAATCAGGTTGACGACGGGCGGCTTGCGCAGGCGGTACAGCTTGCGCCGCTCCTGTAGGATCGCCATGATTTTGGCGATGTCCTCCAAGGCTCGAGCGCGATGCTGGAGCTTGTCAGGGATGGACTCTCGCAACACCTGATCGAGCGAATGAACAAATTTGTCTGACGAGAGAAGCAGCGAAATCGGCCCTGACAGGATCGATATCTGCTCTGCCGTCTCCTCGATCTGCCTGGTTCTTTCAAAATATGCCACGGCGGACGCAACGTACTCGATGCCCACACCCAGCAGACTTGGTATCGACACTTCAAGAAGCTCCGAAAGCTTCTCCAACGTATCGAGCTTGACCAACTCACCCTTCTCGAGCCGGTAAAGCGCCGTTCGGGAAATACCGATGCGGGAAGCAATCTCATCTGCGCTCAGACCTGAAGCGATACGAAACGCTTTGAGCCGATTTCCAATTTCGTCGTACCGAAAACTCATGCGTCAGGCCCCATTTGGACGTCTCCCTCCCATACAGAGGAGGGGCGCACCGCACTCATCTCTTGCGGTCGCGAGGCGCCCATCATAACACCGGCACGGCCGATTTCGCCTCTGTTCGTGGCGCGACCGCACGATCTGCCCTGCTTCCGCAGACTTGCCAGCCTCATTGACGTAAAGTCGACTGGAACGTAAGAAGAACAGGCTCGACGAATTGTGTTCCATATTAAAATTGTAGTACCAAAATTGGATTTTTGTACCATTCTTGACAATCAGGAAGTTCCCGCCCCATTGTCTTTAAACATTCAATTCGCGCCAATGCCTGCTGATCTCTGTTGAACTAATCTGAAAACAACTTGAAGGCTACCCTGAATGTCAGGAGAACTTTCTACGTGAGCGAAGCTGCATTTTTCGACAAGAACTATGACGTTCTCGTGGTCGGCGGTGGCAACGCGGCGCTATGCGCCGCGATTGCGGCGCGTCGCGACGGCGCGTCGGTGCTGGTGCTCGAAGGTGCGCCGAAATTCTATCGCGGCGGCAACACCCGGCACACCCGCAACA
>JAQGJU010000006.1 GCA_028290465.1 Xanthobacteraceae bacterium
GGAGCCACCCTTGAAATACCACCCTTGTGGTTATGGATGTCTATCCGCGACCCGTCATCCGGGACCGGGACAGTGCATGGAGGGCAGTTTGACTGGGGCGGTCGCCTCCCAAAGAGTAACGGAGGCGCGCGATGGTGGGCTCAGAGCGGTCGGAAATCGCTCGTTGAGTGCAATGGCATAAGCCTGCCTGACTGCGAGACCTACAAGTCGAGCAGAGACGAAAGTCGGTCATAGTGATCCGGTGGTCCCACGTGGACGGGCCATCGCTCAACGGATAAAAGGTACTCTGGGGATAACAGGCTGATGACGCCCAAGAGTCCATATCGACGGCGTCGTTTGGCACCTCGATGTCGGCTCATCACATCCTGGGGCTGGAGCAGGTCCCAAGGGTTCGGCTGTTCGCCGATTAAAGTGGTACGTGAGCTGGGTTCAGAACGTCGTGAGACAGTTCGGTCCCTATCTGCCGTGGGTGCTGGAGAATTGAGAGGATTTGTCCCTAGTACGAGAGGACCGGGATGAACGTACCTCTGGTGGACCTGTTGTGGCGCCAGCCGCAGTGCAGGGTAGCTATGTACGGACGGGATAACCGCTGAAGGCATCTAAGCGGGAAACCCACCTCAAAACGAGTTCTCCCTTAAGAGCCGTCGTAGACGACGACGTTGATAGGCCGGGTGTGTAAGCGCCGTAAGGTGTTCAGCTTACCGGTACTAATCGCTCGATTGGCTTGATCGCTCTCATTTCCTGTGCCCATCCGCGGCCAGCCCTTCTGGGTCGGCTGCCGATGGCGATGAAATGAGATTAGAGATTAGAAAGACCTGATTGCGCTGCGTTCGTGAGGACGTCGGCGCTATGAAAAATGCTTGCTTCACACTTTTGTCTTTCGTTGGCCTGGTGGCTTTGGCGGGGGGCCTGAACCCGATCCCATCCCGAACTCGGCCGTTAAACTCCCCAGCTCCGATGGTACTAAGTCTCAAGACTTGGAAGAGTAGGTCGCTGCCAGGCCTACGAAGGACAAAAGAGCTTGCTTCACGATGATCTCGAACCAAAACGCCGTCGCGGGTAACCCCCGCGGCGGCGTTTTGCGTTTTTGTACTCAGTGGTTTTTGTGCTCAGTGCGTTTGAATGCGCCTGACAAATTTTCGGTGCGAATTTAGCGCGTCGCGTTTAACGCAGTTGGCGGCGGGCGCGTCACACATCCGGCACAGCCGTCGCGCACGCCGCGCGAGTCTAACTTTCCTCTTCCGCGGCCTGATGCTGCCACAGCGCTTCGATGCGAGCCCGGAAAGCCTTCGGCTTTTCGGCGAAGACCCGGCCGGCGATCGCGCGTGCCGCGTTTCGATGCGCGGCCTGGCGCTCGGTAATCAGCGGCAACAGCCGGGAGCGCCACGGCGCCAATGGGGCACGCGACACCGTCAGACCGGCCAGCACGCTCAAATCCTGACAGCTTCCAAGACGATCACGCAATTTCTGCGTCTCGCTGACCCAGAGCTTGCCGAGCTTCGGCCACAGCGGCTCGGTCAATTCCATCTGATAACGATGCGCGACTACGCGCTTGCGCAGTTCATGCAAGGCCTCTGGATCGGCGGCCGCCCAATCGTCCGGTTGTTCGCGGCGGGCCAGCCGATAGGTGCGGGCCAGCTCGCGGCTGATGCCCTTGAATTTGATGCGCTCCAGCGGCCAGCCCCGCAGCGCCTCTTGGCCGGCCGTTAGGGTTTGCAGCAATCCGGCGCGAATCTCGTCGTTCAGCGCCGTACTCATTCCGTCGCCGGCCGCGAGCCGTGTCCGCATGGTGGCATAGGATCGTGGCGACAGCGTCTGGTCGCGTTTGGCGAGATCGGCCAACGCATCCAGGGCGGCTTGGCGATCGCGTGCGCCGGCGAGGCCCCGGGCCGCGTCGCCGGCCTGGGCTCGCAATGCCCGCGCATCCGGTCCGACGAAAGGCTCGACCAGCCGCAACAACGCCCGCCAGCGCTTCATCGCCTTGCGGAAATCATGAATTGCGCGTGTTTCGGACTGGGTCGGATTTTCGATCGTTCGACGCGCTTCCGCGATAATGTCGCGGCCGGTCGCGGCCAGCACACCACTGACCGCCAAATCCTGAGGTTCGGCGCCGTCCAAACTCATGCAAACCTTGTATGACATTTCCGGTGACATAATCACGAAAAGCGTGCCGGCGGGCTTCCCATCCGGGGAAGCGGTTGCTACATAGACGGCTCGCGGGGGCACTCCTCGCGCCTCCCATTTCCCCGGGATGCAAGCAGCCCAGTCGCGGGCGCCCATAGACACGAACAGCGACACGATTTTGACGCGGGGTGGAGCAGCCCGGTAGCTCGTCAGGCTCATAACCTGAAGGTCGTAGGTTCAAATCCTACCCCCGCAACCAAATTAAGCCCGGTAGATCAGGCCCTTAGGCCCCGATTGCCGGGCTTTTTCGTGGCCGCCTGCCGGTTCAGGCCCTAACCGTGAGCCACCTAACCGTGAAGTCGACGTGACCGCGTTACCGTTGGAGATCCGCGCCGCCGAAGTTAAGGATGGCGCATGTCCGTCCCGGTGAAATACGTGTCGCTTGACGGCCGGCGGCTCGCCTATCGCGAAGCCGGCAGCGGGCCGGCCATGGTGTTTCTGCACGGGCTCGGCGGCAACTCCGCGTCCTGGGAGCCGCAGTTCGCCAGGTTCTCGGCGACGCACCGTGTGGTGGCCTGGGACATGCCGGGCTTCGGCGATTCCGAACCTCTCGCGACATCGTCGGCGACGACACGCGATTTCAGCACATTGGCGCGGCGCCTTATGGAAGCGCTCGGCATCGAACATGCGGTCGGCGTCGGCACGTCCTACGGCACCGTGATCCTGGCCGATCTCGTGCAGTTACATCCGTCGCGTATCACCTGCATGGTATTTGCGTGCGGCGTCATCGGGATGGTGCATCTTCCGCCAGAAGTGCGCGCGCGGTTGCGCGAGACGCGGCGCGCCGAACTCGAAGCGATGGGGCAACGCAAGTTCGCCGAGACGCGCAATTCAACCTATCTCGGCAAGGCCATACCCAAGGCGCTGGTCGACCGTATCGTTGAACTGGCCGGCTCCGCGCGGCCGGAAGGCTATCTGCAGGCTTACGGCGCCTTGACGGAATCCGACATTTTCCCCTCGCTGGCCGCCGTCAAAGTCCCGGTGCTTGTCGTGTCGGGCGCGGACGATCCCATCGCGCCGGCGCGCGATTGCGAACGCGTCGCCAAGGCATTGTCCGATGCGGAATACCACTGCGTCGAGAACGCCGGTCATTATGTGAATTTGGAGCAGGCCGAAGCCTTCAACCGGCTGGTCGATGATTTTTTGGTTCGCATCGCCTCAGAGCGCGTCCAGCAAAACGCGCTCTAATGCTTTAGAAAACCGCGTTTTCTTCATGCGAAGTGGATTTCACTTCGCTTGAAAACGCTTCAGGCGCGGCGGCGACCGCTTCAGTTCGCTGAAATATTCGCGGCCTTTATCAGTTCGCCGTTGAGTTCGATTTCCTTGCGGAAATAAGCGTCGAACTGCTCACGATTCATGTCCATCGGTTCGACGCCGAGCTTGGCCAGCCGTTCTTTGACCTCTTCCTTCATCAGCGCCTTGCGGGCTTCGTCATGCAGGCGGGTCAGAATGGCCGCCGGCGTCGCCGCCGGCGCGAAAACGCCGATCCAGAAATTGTATTCGGAGTTCGGATAGCCGGCCTGCACGGTCGTCGGTACGTCGGGCAGTAGCGACGACCGGCTTGAACTGCTCACCGCCAGCGCGTCGACCTTTTTTTCCCGGATCATGCCCAAGGCCGGGACCGCCGCCGTGAAGAAGAAATCGACGCGCCCGGCCGCGACATCCTGAACGGCTTCGGGCGATCCCTTGTAAGGCACATGCAGGGCCTTGAAGCCCGCCGTGACGGCCAGGCGTTCCGCGCTGAAGTGCCCGGTGCTACCAGGGCCTATCGAAGCATAGGACAAGGCGCCGGGCTTAGCCTTCGCGGCCGCCACCAGATCGTTGAGCGATTTGAACCGTCCGGCGGGGGCCACCATGACATTGCTAACATTGCCGAGCGGAATCACCCCCCGCAAATCGCCTGTCGTGTCGTAAGGCAAGTTCTTGTGCGTGTGCGGCGCGATCGCGATCGCCGACGTGGTCACCAGGATCGTGTAGCCGTCGGGATCGGCGCTCGCGACCGCCCGGATGCCGATCGTGTTCGCGGCGCCGGGACGATTTTCGACGATGATCGTTTGCCCGATTTGCTTCGACACTTGGTCGAAGACCAGTCGGCCTGCGAGATCGATAGCGCTGCCCGGCGTATTGCTGACGATCACGCGGATCGGCTGCTTTGCCGGCCAGTTCTGCGCGGCCGCGAAGCCGTGCATGGCGATCAACGCGATCAAGCCGAGCAACAAGCGCATCCGCATCTCGCCTTCCCTCGGTTGAAGCAGGTTCCAATCGCTAGAGCGTTTTCAAGTAGAGTAGAATCCACTTCACATGAAGAAAACGCGTCTGTCTAAACACTTAGAGCGCGTCCGGACGCAAAACCGATGTCCACTTTGCTGGACGGGCTCTAGTCGTCCGCCGACTGATGCCCTGCCATACATTCAGTGCGGACGCAGCGCCCTGTGAACGATGGAATCTGCTTCCTGTGCCGGCAAATATTATTGGTTGCGTTGACGGCAACGTCAACTTTTGCGCTTTGTGGTCTCGCCTCTCAACGCCTGAGCCCGCATCGCTTCGATGAAGACCTTGCACGCGGGCGCCGTCTCGCTGGCACGAAACAAGAATGAGTAGATCACGTCCGGCACGATGGGGGATGAGAACTTTTTGAAGACGATGTTCGGGTCGTGGCAATTGGCCATGTCTTCGGAAATGACCGCGATGCCATACCCGGCCGAAACATACGTCAATACGGTCGTCAGATCGTCGGCGCGTTTCCCAACCTTTGGCATAAACCCGCCGAGATTGGCGATGGCTTCGACGTTGCGCCTAAACGCGAGATCGTAATTGACCGATGTGCTGACAAAAGTCTCGTTGACGAGTGTCTTGGGATCGACGCTGCCGCGCTTGCTCGCCAAGGGATGATTTTTTGGAACGGCGAGAATGACCGCCGCGCGATCAATCAAGAGGCCGCCGAGACCGGTCGGATATTGTTTCGGCAGACGCGCAAAGCCGACATCAAGTTCGTTCGACAGGATTAAACTCATCTGCTTGACGGTCGAGTACTGATGCAGCGTAATCTCGATGCCTGGATAAGCCTCTTGAAAGCCGCTGATCAGCCGCTGAACGAGACCCGAATACGCCATCGATATCAGAAATCCGACTTCGAGCCTGCCGACTTCGCCGCGCGCCGCCTTGCGGGCGGTCAATTCGGCTTCGTCGGCGCGGTGAATGACGTCGCGTGCGCTCTCCAGGAACCGGGCGCCGGCCTCCGTGAGCTGAACCTTTCTCGTGGCCTTGTCGAGCAGGCGGGCGTCCAACTCCCTTTC
This sequence comes from Xanthobacteraceae bacterium, assembly GCA_028290465.1. Taxonomy (GTDB): domain Bacteria; phylum Pseudomonadota; class Alphaproteobacteria; order Rhizobiales; family Xanthobacteraceae; genus FEB-22. The sequence goes on from JAQGJU010000006.1 coordinate 5,481, forward strand.
GAGCTTTTGTATCTGGTGCGTCAGCGTCGGCGCCGATATGGCTAAACGATCCGCCGCGCGGCTGAAGCTGCGCTCTTCGCACAGCGCGACGAAATAGCGGAACAGCCGAAGCTCGATGTTGCCCATTGCCTGATGCAAACAATCTCGATGCAAACACTACAAATGCATTCTAAACCGGCCCGCGCGGCCGGATTAGATGCCATCTAATGAAATCGTATTCCGGCTTTAATGACAACCCGGGCCGCCCCATGAAAGATGGGCCTATGAAGCCGCTTTGTCTTGGGCGCTTTGTTCGGAAATCTGCTGCTTTTCCAGTTCGAGGCCGGCCATCTCAAGCAGATAGGCGGCGGTCCGAAACCCGTCGCGGTCGGCCAAGCCCGCGAGCTCCTTGCACAAGCTTGCAAGGTATTTTGCGCTGGCCCGTTCGGCGGCTTTCGGCATATCGCGATTTCCCCCTGGCCCGACGCGTTACGGCGGCGTTGGACCGGCCTACTAAAGTTACGAATGAACCTATCGTCAACTGGAAATAGGGAGCGTTTGGTGAGAAGCCCGTGCCACCTTCATCTCGTCGAGTCTTCCCGGTCCGATTCCGGCCGCGCTCCTGAGCCGCCCGGTCCGTCGCCGGAAGAGGGTCTTCGGCTGATCGAGGCCTTTCGCCAGATCAACGATCCCTCGCGGCGCCTGCAACTCATCCGGGCTGCCGAGCGCAGTGCGGGCCGTTGAACCAAAGCGATAAAACTATCCCGATGCAGATCTCTTCTTTTCGCCCGATCCGTCGCGGCTTCAAAACCAGCGTTGTTGTTTGAAAAAGCCAAATAAGTCCCCGAACCCAACGGACACGCATGTCGGCGCGCGGGTTCGCCTGCGCCGCATGACGCTCGGCATCAGCCAGGAGCGGCTTGGCCAGGCGCTCGGCCTTACTTTCCAGCAGGTGCAAAAATACGAGAAAGGCACCAATCGCATTGGCGCCAGCCGGCTGCACCACATCGCGCAAATTCTTCAGGTGCCGGAGACCTTTCTTTTCGAAGGGGCACCGCTTACCGGACATCAGGCGTCGAACGGAGATGCGCACTCGCCGGCCTATATTTCCGACTTTGTCTCGTCATTGGACGGGCAGGCGCTGATAAAGGCATTTGCGCGGATCAAAGGCCGCAATGTTCGCCGCAGCATCGTCGCCCTGATCGATCAGATCGGCGGATCGGAACGGGCCGAACCCTGAAAGTGCACCCATCCGTATTATGACGGATGATCGGGAACTTTCTCGCGGTCGCAAAGCGGCTTTTCCGCGGCGCACATCGTTGAATTTCTTTTCGGTCGGCGCGCGATAATTCGCCGCTACCGTAATCAGCGTTATTTTTCGCGGCTTTTCGGCGGCCAAATTATCGCGCCGTCAAATTGGACATGGTTGTTAATCGGTTCAATCCGGCGCGTTCGCCGATGAATTCGTTGCAAAAGAAATTAACGGCTTGTCGGCTACGGTATGGCGCGACTGTCGAGAACAGTGCTGGAATGTGGTAAAATAGTAACATGGACCTTGTCTCCATTGTTTGCCGTTTCTTGGCGAAACTGGTCCGCCCCGCGCGGATAGCAGCTCTCGGATTCATCGCGATCCTCGCGGTCTTCGGCACCGTCCAGGCGCAGGCGCAGGCGCAGTCGGCGCAAACGGACCTCGCGGGCAAAATCGTTCAGGCCATGGATGCGCTGTTCGCCGGCCCGAATGCCGGCGCGCGTGCGGCGCACGCCAAGGGCGTGCTGGTCGAAGGCAACTTCACGCCGACCGAGGCCGCCGCGCTCTTGAGCCGCGCCGATCATTTCCATGCCGCGACCGTCCCGGTCGTGGTGCGGTTCTCGAATTTCGCCGGCGTGCCGACCATTCCGGACGGCGACCCGAATGCCAGCCCACGCGGCATGTCGATCAAGTTCCTGCTGCCGGACGGCGGCGACACCGACATCGTGGCGCATGCCTATAATGGTTTCCCGGCCGCGACGCCGGAAGATCTGCTCGGCTTTCTGCAGGCGGTGGCCGCGCCCGATCCGGCCGTGATCCAGCAATTCCTTGCCACGCATCCGGCCGCCAAAACGTTCGCCGAGACGCCGAAGCCGGCGCCGGTCAGCTACGCGACCGAGACCTTCTACGGCGTCAGTTCGTTCCGCTTCACCAATAGCGCCGGCATCAGCCACTACGGCCGCTACCGGCTCGAGCCGATGGCCGGTCCGGCCTATCTCGATAAGGCGGCCACGGCCGCCAAGCCGCCCGGCTATCTGGCCGACGATATGGCCGAACGCCTGCGCAAGCAGCCGGTGCAGTTTCGCCTGATGGTGCAACTCGCGGCGTCCGGCGACGCCATTAACGACGGCTCGATCGCCTGGCCGGCGACACGCCGTGCCGTACATGTCGGCACCTTGACTTTGCGTACCTTGCCGGCGAACGGCGAGGCGACGCAGCGCTCGCTGTTGTTCACGCCGCTCAATCTGGTCGCCGGCATCGCGCCGTCGGCGGATCCGCTGCTGGTCGTGCGCAACCGCGCCTACCGCATTTCCTACGCACGCCGCTACGGCGCCAGCGCTGAAGCCAAGGAAATCATCCGTACCGGACGGACGCAATAAAATGGAAAAACTCGACCGCAAATGGATTGCCATCACCGCGCTCGCTTTCGTGGCTGGCTTTACGACCCTCGCGGCCGCGGCCGCCACGGTCACTGTATCGCAGAAGAACCGGACGTTCGGGCCAGGCAACATCACCATCGCCAAGGGCGATGTGATCCGGTTCACCAATGACGACGAGTTTCTGCATCAAATCTACACCAAGGCATCGGGTTTCTCGTTCGATTCCGATGAGCAGTCTCCGGGCCATCCGCTGGTCGTCACGTTCCCGACCGCGGGCGTCTTCGAAGTACGGTGCGGTATTCATCCGAAGATGCTGCTGACCGTTACCGTCAAATAATAACCGGCCGACAGCACCGGCGGAACGCAAGCCGCAGGCCCAACGAGCACCCCTCATGTCGATCCGCTTCAAAATCCTGATAGGCTGTCTCAGCCTGACATTGGTGACGGTGCTGCTCGGCGGATTCACGCAATATTCGCAGCGTGAAGTCGGTTCATTGGGAATGCGTATCTATGATCAGGCGCTGCTGGCGGCGAGCTATCTGCGGGCCTCTCAGAACGGCCTGATCGTGATGCGGGCCGAGGTCGCCCAGTCCGAAATCCGGCGCCAACTCAATCCGGCGGTAGCCAGCGAAGCGCGACGTATCGTCACCGATGCGGTGCCGGCCATTCTGGAGGACCTTTGGGTCGCGCAGGACCGCGTGATGTCGCCCGAAGGCAAGGAGGCGATCGCACGCCTCGTCGAGCGCATCGAACAGATCGGTCGCGCCGACAACGCTTCGCAGCCTTCGGTGCTGCTATCCAGCCTTGAAAAGATTCAGTCGGATTTCGACACCGTCGTCGAGATTTACGCAGGCGACGGATTTCGCTACCGGCGTAACGTCGAGCAACTGATCAGCCTGTCATTACAGCGCACCTGGATCGCGATCGCGCTGTCGGTCGTCATCGGTCTGCTGATCACGGTGCTGCTTGGCCGGTCGATCGTCCCGGCGGTGCGTAACGCGGTGAACATCGCCAAGTCGATCGCCAAGGGCCAACTCGACAACGAGATCGTGGCCCGGGGCCGCGACGAAACCGGTCAATTGCTGATGGCCCTGGCCGTCATGCAGTCCAGCATCTCCGAGCACATCGCGCGCATCAACGGCCTGATGGCCGAGCAAGCATCGAGCCACGCCGGCCAGCTTTCGTTGCAGAACTTCCGGTTCGAAGGCGCGCTGAACAACATGACACAGGGGCTGTGCATGTTCGACGCCAACCATCAGTTGGTCGTCTACAACCGGCGCTTCACCGACATGTTCGGCACGCCGGCGCTCGGCACGCCGGCCAAGGACATGCATCTGGACAACGGCTTGGTCCGCGTGCCCGAGCTTGAGGAAGGTGCGTCGTTCTCGCACGAACTGCCCGACGGCAGGGTGATCGCCGTGTCGCACCAGCCGATCGACGGCGGCGGCTGGGTCGCGACCTATGAGGACATCACCGAGCGCCGTCAGGCCGAAGCCAAACTGATCTACATGGCGCGCCATGACACGCTGACCGGCCTGCCGAACCGGGTGTTGTTCCGCGAAAGCATCGACCAGATCCTGTCGCTCGGACGCAGCCGCAAGCAGCTCGCGGTGCTGTGCCTGGATCTCGACAGTTTCAAGAACGTCAACGATACGCTCGGTCATCCGATCGGAGATGACTTGCTGCGCGCGGTCGCCGAACGTCTGGTCGCCTGCACCCGCGATACGGATCTGGTCGCGCGGCTGGGCGGCGACGAGTTTGCCATCGTTCAGGCCGATACGCAGCCCGGCGATGCCGCAATCCTGGCGCAGCGCGTCGTCGAAGCGTTGAGTGCCCCCTTCGAGATCGCCGGCGAGCAGATTATCATCGGCGTCAGCATCGGCATCGCGGTGATTGGCGATGGCGCCGAAGCCGAAGTCCTTGACAGCGCCGATACGCTGCTTAAAAGCGCCGACTTGGCATTGTACCGCGCCAAGGGCGAAGGCGGCGGCACCTATCGATTCTTTGCCGCCGAAATGGATGCGCTGATTCAAGCGCGTCGCAACCTTGAACTCGACCTGCGGGCCGCGCTGGAGCGCGACCAGTTCGAATTGTTCTATCAGCCGTTGGTCGACACCGAGTCCGGGGAAGTATCCGGCTTCGAGGCGCTGCTGCGCTGGCGGCATCCGGTTCGCGGCATGGTCTCGCCGGCCGATTTCATTCCGCTGGCCGAACAGATCGGCGTTATCCGATCGATCGGCCTCTGGGTGCTGCGCACCGCCTGCGCGCAGGCCGCCAAGTGGCCGGATCACATCGGCATCGCCGTCAACCTGTCGCCGGTTCAGTTCCGCCATGGCGCGCTGGTGGCCGAAGTGCGCGGCGCGCTGGAATCCGCCGGCCTGCGGCCTGATCGCCTCGAACTCGAGATCACCGAATCGCTGCTGCTGCAGGACGACGCGTCGGTGCTGACCACGCTGCACGATTTGAAGAAGCTCGGCGTTTCGATCTCGATGGATGATTTCGGCACCGGCTACTCGTCGCTGAGCTATCTGCGCAAATTCCCGTTCGACAAGATCAAGATCGATCAGTCGTTCGTGCGCGGACTGCAAGAGGCGGACAACGTCGCGATCGTGCGCGCGGTCATTAATCTGGGCGAGGCGCTCGGCATGTCGGTCATCGCCGAGGGTGTCGAGACCGGCGAACAGTTGGCCATCCTGCAGTCCGAAGGCTGCTGGAACGTACAGGGCTATTATTTCAGCCGGCCGGCGCCGTCGAACTGCACGATGGATCTGATCCTCTCGATCGGCGCCAGTTCGCCCCGCCGCCTCAAACTTGTCAGTGACCTGACACCGCTCGCGCCGACGGCAGAGCCCGACGTGCACATCAAGGCCAAGTCGCGCCGCCGGGCGCCGGCCAAGTCCTGATCTCGCACTGCGGCACGGGTCGGCCGGTCTTTCCTGAAACTCCGCCCGTCAGACTTACACCAAAAACATCAAAGCGTTCAGCGGCATCGCATGTCGACGGTAAACCGTGCGGGACCTGACCTTCCGCTGGCAGCCGGGCTTTGCACGCCCGTCGGACCGCACCGCACCATCCCGCCAGCTTTAATCTGATTGACTTCCAGCCTGGAACGCGAGGATCATAGGGCTCTGGTATGCCGTATACTTGATGAGGCGACGCGATCCGTTAGCTCTAGCGATCGGTTGCATCCACTGCTGCGACACTTCGTGGTTTTGGACCTGTCTGCAAAGTTGATACGCCAAAGGCGGCCGCTCAATGGACCGCCAGAAAACCAAGAACGTGCAACTCAGGGAGAAAAACGCCATGACGAGAACAATTAGCTCGCTCAGCCTGACGGCCGTCGCCGCGGCGTCCGCGCTCTGCTTGTTGACCTCGGCGCCGGCACAGGCCGCCTGGGAGCCGACCCGCCCGGTGGAATTCATCATTCCGGCCGGCACCGGCGGCGGCGCCGATCAGATGGCCCGCACCATCCAGGGCATCATCACCAAGCACAATCTGATGAAGCAGCCGATGGTGGTCATCAACAAGTCCGGCGGCGCCGGCGGTGAGGGCTTCCTCGACGTCAAGAACGCCAGCGGCAACCCGCACAAGATCGTCATCACGCTGTCCAACCTGTTCACGACGCCGCTGGCCACCGGCATTCCGTTCAACTGGAAGGATCTGACGCCGGTCGCCATGCTGGCGCTGGACGAATTCGTACTCTGGGTGAACGCCGAGAAGCCGTACAAGACCGCCACGGAATATGTCGAAGCCGCCAAGGCGGCCAACGGCGCGTTCAAGATGGGCGGCACCGGCTCCAAGCAGGAAGACCAGATCGTCACTGAAGCGATCCAGAAATCGTCCGGCGCGAAGTTCATCTACATCCCGCAGCGTGGCGGCGGCGCTGTCGCGGTGCAACTGGTCGGCAACCACATCGACTCGTCGGTCAACAATCCGATCGAGGCCGTGGCCCAGTGGCGCGGCGGTGCGCTTCGTCCGCTCTGCGTGTTCGACTCCAAGCCGCTGCCGTATGCGGACAAGATCGCCGACGGCAAGTCGTGGGGCGATATCCCGACCTGCAAGTCGCAGGGTCTTGACGTCGAATACTTGATGCTGCGCGGCATCTTCATGCCGAAGGGCGTCACGCAGGAGCAAGTCGATTTCTACATCGATCTGTTCAAGAAAGTGCGCGAGACGCCGGAATGGAAGACCCTGATGAACGAAGGTGCGTTCAACACCACGTTCATGACCGGCGCCGAATACGCCAAGTGGGTCGAGAATGAAGAGAAGCGGCATGCGGACCTGATGAAGGACGCCGGTTTCCTGGCCAATCAATAAGACCGAAGCAACGGACGGCCGGCGGACAGGCTCCGCCGGCGGCTCCCGCTCGGCTTCTCTCTGGAGCAAGATGTCAATGAGTGAACATGCGGAAGGTGCGGCCGGCAGCGGTCCTTCGCACCGCGCGGTCGAGGCCGGCGTCGCTATCGCGATCGGGATCTTCGCCGCCATCGTGATCTACGGCAGCATCAAGGTCGGCACCGGCTGGGGCGCCGAAGGTCCGAAGGCCGGGTTCTTCCCGTTCTACGTAGGCATCGCGATCCTGATCTCGAGCGTGGTCAATCTCGGCCTGGTGCTGCTCAGCAAGGAACCGGATCACCTGTTCGCCGAATGGAGCCAGCTTCGCATGGTCATGTCGGTGGTGATTCCGACCGCGATCTATGTCGGCTTCATCCCGTTCATCGGCATCTATATCCCGTCGATGATCCTGATCGGCTTCTTCATGCGCTGGCTCGGTAAATATGGCGTGCCGATGATCGCCGCCGTGGCGATCGGCGTGCCGGTCGCCTTCTTCATCGTATTCGAGCGCTGGTTTCTCGTTCCGTTGCCCAAGGGCCCGGTCGAGTACTGGCTCGGGTTCTAACGTTTCCGCCGTGGCGTTGAGGGGAGCCGGACCGCAACGGTTCGGAAGATAACGACATGTTCGAAGATATCGGAAATCTGTTCCAAGGCTTCTCGGTCGCCCTGCAGCCGTTCAACATCGGCGTGATGTTTCTCGGCATCATTCTCGGCGTGATCATCGGCGTTCTGCCCGGGCTTGGCGGCGCCAACGGCGTCGCGATCCTGCTGCCGCTGACCTTCTCGATGTCGCCGACCTCGGCGATCATCATGCTGTCCTGCATCTATTGGGGGGCGCTGTTCGGCGGCGCGATCACCTCGATCCTGTTCAACATACCGGGCGAACCCTGGTCGGTCGCGACCACCTTCGACGGCCATCCGATGGCGCAGAAGGGAAAGGCTGGCGAGGCATTGACCGCGGCCTTCACCTCCTCCTTTGTCGGGGCGTTGTTCGCCGTCATCATGATCACGCTGGTGGCGCCTTTGGTCGCCAAGTTCGCGCTGAAGTTCGGGCCGGCCGAGCAGTTCTCGGTCTACTTCCTGGCGTTCTGCAGCTTTGTCGGCATGAGCAAGGAGCCGCCCTTCAAGACCGTGGCCTCCATGTTCATCGGCTTCGCGCTGGCCGCCGTCGGCCTCGACACCATGACCGGGCAATTGCGGCTCACCTTCGGCTTCGAACCCCTGCTTGGCGGCTTCGACTTCCTGATCGCCGTGATCGGCCTGTTCGGCATCGGCGAAATCCTGCTCACCATCGAGGAAGGCCTGGCGTTCAAAGGCGGCAAGGCCCGCATCAACCTGAAGGTCGTAATCCAGACCTGGAAGGAACTGCCGAAATACTGGGTTACCTCGCTACGCTCCTGCCTGATCGGCGTCTGGATGGGCATCAGCCCGGCCGGCGCGACGCCGGCCTCGTTCATGAGCTATGGCATCGCCAAGCGCACTTCGAAGACCGGCCACAAGTTCGGCACCGGCGAGATCGAAGGCGTGGTGGCGCCGGAAACCGCGGCCCATGCCGCCGGCACCGCGGCGCTGCTGCCGATGCTGGCGCTCGGCGTGCCCGGCTCGCCGACCGCGGCGGTGCTGCTTGGCGGCCTGCTGATTTGGGGCCTGCAGCCCGGGCCCTTGCTGTTCGTCGAACAGAAGGAGTTCGTCTGGGGCCTGATCGCCAGCATGTATCTCGGCAACGTCGTCGGACTGATCGTGGTGCTGACCTGCGTGCCGCTGTTCGCCGCGATCCTGCGCATTCCGTTCAGCATCATCGCGCCGGTCATCCTGGTGATCTGCGCCATCGGCGCCTACACCGTGCACAATTCGGTGTTCGACGTGGTGATGATGCTGGTGTTCGGCGTCCTCGGCTACATCCTGAAGAAGACCAACTATCCGCTCGCCCCGCTGGTGCTGGCGATCGTGCTCGGCGACAAGGCGGAGGAGAACTTCCGCCAGTCGCTGCTCGCCTCGCAAGGCGGTCTCAGCATTTTCTGGTCTAACGGTCTGGTCAGCACGATCATGGCGCTGGGCCTGATCGCGCTGTTCTGGCCGCTGATCGGTGCCGCCTGGTCACGGCTGCGGCCGGCGCCGGCTTCGGCCTAGCGTCGTCGGAGCTTTATCGCAAAGGCCATTACCGCTCATGGCGGCAACGTGTTTGGCTTTCCTGGAGTGTGGTGTGATGACTATGCCGACAAGCTTGAGCGCCAAACCAACCGTCAGTGAAGCTTCGCGTTGGGGCCAGTTGGCCTTCGGCGTGATCTGCATGGTGATGATCGCCAACCTGCAATATGGTTGGACGTTCTTCGTGCCCGACATCCAGAAGACATTCGGTTGGGATCGCGCGTCGATCCAGATCGCCTTCACGCTGTTCGTGTTGTTCGAAACCTGGCTGGTGCCGATCGAGGGCTGGTTCGTCGACAAATACGGCCCGCGCGTCGTCGTATTCGCCGGCGGCCTGTTGTGCGGCATCGGTTGGGTGATGAACGCTTATGCGACGTCGCTCACCGCGTTCTACTTCGCGCAGATCATTGCCGGCATCGGCGCCGGCGCGGTCTATGGCACCTGCATCGGCAATGCGCTGAAATGGTTTCCGGAAAAGCGCGGGCTCGCGGCCGGCATCACTGCCGCCGGATTCGGCGCCGGATCGGCCCTCACCGTGGTGCCGATCCAGGCGATGATTGCGTCCCGCGGCTTCCAGGACACGTTCTTCTATTTCGGTATCGGGCAGGGCGTTATTATTTGCGTGCTGGCCTTCGTACTGTTCGCGCCAAAGCCCGGGCAGGTGCCCGAAGCGGTCAACACCGCGACCATCATGCAGAGCCGCCGCCAGTTCACACCGAGCGAAATCATCGGCCCGACTATGTACTGGATCGTCGGATCGCTGGTGGCGCTCGTCGGCGGGCTGGCGCTGTGGGCGATGGGTCTGCAGTTCTATATTCCGCTGGCGCTGGCTGTGCTGATCTTCTCGGCGGGCGGCTGGATCGTCTGGACCAAGGGCCAGCCGATCTTCACCCTGATGTACTTCATGTTCGTCATTGTCGGAGCCGGCGGCCTGATGGTGACGGCCAATCTGGCGCCGATCGCGCAGGATCTGAAAGTCGCCAATATTCCGGTCAGTCTGATGTGGCTGACGATGCCGGCGCTGACCTTTGCGGCCACGCTGGATCGCGTGCTGAACGGCCTGACGCGGCCGTTCTTCGGCTGGGTTTCGGATCATATAGGCCGCGAAAATACGATGTTTATCGCCTTCTTCATTGAAGGCGTCGGCATCTATTTCCTCTATCTGCTGGGCCACGACCCGATCTGGTTCGTGATCTTGAGCGGCTTGGTGTTCTTCGCCTGGGGCGAGATCTACAGCCTGTTCCCGTCGACTTGCACCGACACGTTCGGGTCGAAGTTCGCGGCCACCAATGCCGGCTTGCTGTATACAGCCAAGGGAACTGCAGCGCTGCTCGTGCCGTACACTAATCTTGTCCAGAAAACGACCGGGACCTGGGACACCGTGTTCCTGATTGCCGCGGCGGCCAACATTCTCGCCGCCGTCCTGGCGCTGATGGTGCTGAAGCCGCTACGGCGCCGTTTCATTGGGCGAAGTTGAGGGCCGATGCGTAGTCGATCCGACGCCAGAACCAATTCGGCCCGCGCTTTGGCGCCGGGCCGAAAGGCGAACTTGTTCATTGCGTTGAGGGTGAGGGAAATGCGCGTGCGCGGTGGCTCCGAGACATCTTGCCACACTCTGGTATATTGTATACAAGGCGCTGCCGGCGGCAGAACTGACCGCCTCGTAGGTTTTCGATGAACACGCTTCCTCCGCGCAGCCGAGCCGCCGAAGCCGTCGAGCGCATCGCGGTTTCGCCGCTTGCCGACACGCCGACTTTCGCGGACCGCGCCTACGCGGCGCTGCGTGACGTCATCGTCACGCTCGGCGTCTACGACCGGCCCGGCGACGTGCGTCTCGATGAGCGGCAATTGGCGCAAGAGCTCGGCATCAGCCGCACCCCGGTGCGCGAGGCGATGGCGCAGCTCGAGCGCGAAGGTTTTGTCCGTTCGGTGCCGCGCCGCGGCGTCTACATTGTGCGCAAGACCAAGCGCGAAGTGGTCGAGATGATCACCGCCTGGGCGGCGCTGGAAAGCATGGCGGCGCGCCTGATCACGCAGATCGCGACCGACGCCGAGATCGCGACCCTGCACGAGATGTTCACGACCTTCGAGAACGGTGTGCTGCACGCCAAGCTCGACGAATATTCCGAGGTGAACATCGAGTTTCACCAAGCCATCATCCGCATGAGCCGCAACGGCGTGCTGATCTCGCTGGCCGAGAACCTGTTCACGCATATGCGTATGATCCGCCGCAAGACCATCGGCGAGCAGGATCGCGCCGACCGTTCGATCCGCGATCATCTGAACATCATTCAAGCGCTTGAAGCGCGCGACACCGACCGCGCTACCGAACTGGTACGCAATCACGCGCTCGGCCTTGCCGAGCATGTCGAGCGCACCGCCAACTATCTCGATTAAACACGTGAAAACAATTCACGGTGGAGGACCCAATGTCTGACGCAGCAGTAAAGACGAAACAAGATGCCGCGGGCGCCAACCCGGCCGCCGAGCAGGATCTGACGGATGGTTTTCATCTCGTCATCGACGCGCTCAAGCTCAATGGCCTCAACACGATTTACGGCGTGCCCGGCATTCCGATCACGGATTTCGGCCGCATGGCGCAGGCGGAAGGCATCCGCGTCCTGTCGTTCCGCCACGAGCAAAATGCCGGCTACGCGGCCGCCATTGCCGGTTATCTGACCAAGAAGCCCGGCGTCTGCCTGACGGTGTCGGCGCCCGGCTTCCTCAACGGTCTGACCGCGCTGGCCCACGCCACGACCAACTGCTTCCCGATGATCCTGATCTCGGGCTCGTCCGAGCGTGAGATCGTCGACCTGCAGCAGGGCGACTACGAAGAAATGGATCAACTCGCGATCGCCAAACCTTTGTGTAAGGCGGCGTTCCGCGTGCTCCATGCGGCGGACATCGGCATCGCGGTGGCGCGCGCCATCCGCGCGGCGGTGTCCGGGCGGCCGGGCGGCGTCTATCTCGATTTGCCGGCCAAGCTGTTCGGCCAAGTGATCAATGCGGATGCCGGCGCCAAGTCGCTGGTCAAGGTCATCGACGCTGCGCCGGCCCAGATCCCGGCGCCGGACTCGATCAAGCGCGCGCTCGATGTGCTCAAAAGCGCCAAGCGGCCGCTGATCATCCTCGGCAAGGGCGCCGCCTACGCGCAGGCTGACGAAGCCATCAAGAACTTCGTCGAAAAGAGCGGCGTGCCGTTCCTGCCGATGAGCATGGCCAAGGGCCTCTTGCCCGACACGCATCCGCAATGCGCGGGCGCGGCGCGCTCGACCGTGCTGAAAGACTCCGACGTCGTGATGCTGATAGGCGCACGCCTGAACTGGCTGCTGTCGCAAGGCAAAGGCAAGAGCTGGGGTGAAGCACCGAAGAAGTTCATCCAGATCGACATCGAGCCGAAGGAAATGGACAGCAATGTCGAGATCGTCGCGCCGGTGGTGGGCGATATCGGCTCCTGCGTCGACGCGCTGCTCGCAGGCATCGACGGTAAATGGCCGGCCCCGCCGGCCGAATGGACCAACGCCGTCAAGGCCAAGCGCGACGACAATATCGCGAAAATGGCGCCGCGCCTGATGAACAACAATGTGCCGATGGACTACCACGGCGCGCTCGGCGTTCTGCGCACCATCATCAAGGAGCGGCCGGACGCCATTCTGGTCAATGAAGGCGCCAACACGCTCGACCTCGCCCGCGGCATCATCGATATGTATCAGCCGCGCAAGCGGCTCGACGTCGGCACCTGGGGCATCATGGGCATCGGCATGGGCCAGGCCATCGCGGCCGCCATCGAGACCGGCAAGCCGGTGCTGTGCGTCGAAGGCGACAGCGCGTTCGGCTTTAGCGGCATGGAGGTCGAGACGATCTGCCGCTACAATTTGGCGATCTGCATCGTCATCTTCAACAATGACGGCATCTATCGCGGCACCGACGTCAACAAGGTGAGCGACGATCCGGCGCCGACGGTGTTCGTCAAGGGCGCACGCTACGATAAAATGATGGAGGCCTTCGGTGGCGTCGGCGTCAATGTGACATCGCCGGACGAGTTGAAGCGCGCGGTCAACGCCGCGATGGATTCCGGCAAGCCGACGCTGATCAACGCGGTCATCGACCCGGCCGCCGGCAGCGAGAGCGGCCGCATCGGCAATCTCAACCCGCAGAGCGTGTTGAAGAAGAAATAACGCACGCCTGCTTTCGCGGGCGAGACAGCTACAGTTATTGGAGATTCAGATGGCCAAGAAGCAAAAGAAGGCTGCCAAAGCTAAGGCGAAGCCGGCGGTGAAAAAGGCAGCGAAGAAGACCGTTGCCAAGAAAGCAGCCGCCAAGAAGTCGACCAAGAAAGTCGGCAAAAAGAAGAGCGCTTCTCCGAGCCTCGCGGCCCGTGCCGTCAAGGCGGCTGGAGCCGCCGTGAAGGCGCTCACCGGCAGTGGCAAGAAGACCAACGGCGGCAACACGCCGCGTCCGAGCAGCAAACCGTTCGGTCAGGCCGGCAAGGCGCTGGACGGCGTTCGCATCCTCGACTTCACGCACGTCCAGTCCGGCCCGACCTGCACGCAGTTGCTGGCCTGGTTCGGCGCCGACGTGATCAAGGTCGAGCGTCCCGGCGTCGGCGACATCACGCGCGGCCAATTGCGCGACGTGCCGAACGTCGACAGCCTGTATTTCACGATGCTCAACCACAATAAGCGCTCGATCACGATCGACTCCAAGCATCCCAAGGGCAAGGAGATCCTGAACCGGTTGATCAAGACCTGCGACGTGTTGGTCGAGAACTTCGCGCCGGGCGCGCTCGATCGCATGGGCCTGACCTGGGAACACATCCACAGCCTCAACCCGCGCATGATCGTCGCGTCGGTGAAGGGCTTCGGCCCCGGCCCGTATGAGGACTGCAAGGTGTATGAGAACGTCGCGCAGTGCACCGGCGGTTCGGCCTCGACCACCGGCTTCCGCGACGGTCCGCCGCTCGTGACCGGCGCGCAGATCGGTGATAGCGGCACCGGCCTGCATCTCGCGCTCGGCATCGTGGCAGCTCTGTATCAGCGCAATCGCACCGGCCGTGGCCAGAAGGTGCTGGCCGCGATGCAGGACGGCGTGCTGAATCTCGCGCGCGTCAAGCTGCGCGATCAGCAGCGCCTCGCGCATGGCCCGCTGAAGGAATACAGCCAGTTCGGCGAAGGCATTCCGTTCGGCGACGCGGTGCCGCGCGCCGGCAACGACTCCGGCGGCGGCCAGCCCGGCCGTATCCTGAAGTGCAAGGGTTGGGAGAACGACCCCAACGCCTACATCTATTTCATCACCCAGGCCCCGGTGTGGGAGCCGATCTGCGATCTGATCGGCGAACCCGGCTGGAAGAGCGATCCGGATTTCGCGACGCCGGGTGCGCGGCTGCCGCGCCTGAAGCAGGTGTTCGGTCGCATCGAAGAATGGACCACGACCAAGACAAAGTTCGAGGTCATGGAGCTGTGCAACGCGGTCGACATTCCGGTCGGCCCGATCTTGTCGATGAAGGAAATCGCCGAGGACGAGTCGCTGCGCGCCACCGGCACCGTGGTCGAGGTCGATCACCCGACCCGTGGCAAATATCTTTCGGTCGGCAACCCGATCAAGATGTCGGACTCGATCAGCGAAGTGAAGCGCTCGCCGCTGCTCGGTGAGCACACCGACGAAGTGCTGACCAAGGTGCTTGGCTATTCGGCCAAGGAAGTCACGGAGATCAAGGGCTCGGGCGCCATCACCGCGCCGGAGAAGCCGGCCAAAGCTGTGGCGGCGTAGTTTCTTTTTCACCTCCTCTTTCTTCACCTCTCCCCTGTGGGGAGAGGTCGATCGACACCGGATCTCGTC
>JAQGJU010000067.1 GCA_028290465.1 Xanthobacteraceae bacterium
GGCACCGCCGTGCCGTCCGCCGGAGCCGCTTGCGGCGCCGGATTGGCAGCACGTTGCGGCCGGGCCGGACGGCGCGGCGGACGGCGGCGCTCCTCGGGCGGGCGGCCCGGGCGCCAGACTTCGATCATCTCGGGCTCTGCGACGGCCGGCGCATCAACGACGGACGCATCAACCGCTGAAGCGGCTTCGGGCGCCTCAGTTGCCTGTTCGGCCGTCGGTTCGGCCTCCGGGGCCGGTTCCGAACTTTCCACGACCGGATCGGTCGGCGGCGTATCGTTGAACGCAACGGTCGGCAGGCTGTCAGCGGTCTGAGCGACCGGCGTTTCGGCTTGCGGCGCATCCGCTTCCGGCACGACGCTGGGCGAGGCTTCGGTCACGGTTTCGGCCGCAACGGTCTCGCTCGCCGTCTCGGCTGGCGCATCCGTCGGCGCATCGGCAGATACATCGATGGCGGCATCCACGTCACCGCTCGCGGCTTCGATGGCGGTGGCATCGGACGCGGGAGCCTCAGAGACGGCGACATCCGTCACGGATTGCGCAACGACCGGTTCCGCCGGCTTCGGACGTTTCTCCATGCGATAGCCGAGCGAGCGCAGGATCGAGGCGAAGTCTTCGCCCGAGGCGCCGGTCAGCGACGTCATCGCGCCCGACACCGTGAATCCGAAACCGTCGATCGCGCCGGCCGGCTTCATGCCGGGCGATCCGGCGCGCCAGGTCAGCGCCGGACGGATCAGATCGGCGAGCCGCTCCAGGATGTCGACCCGTACCGCGCGTTCGCCGCACACCCGATAACCGACGGTGCGATACAGCGTCTTGTCGATGGTCTTGTCGTACGGAATCGAAGTCCGGCCGCTGCCGGCGAGATGCTGCAATTCGGTCAGGCCGTGCAGTTCGTCGCCGCCATGCTTGAGAGCCCAGAGTTGCGCGGCGAGCCGGCGCGGTGCCGGCTTGAGCAGCGCCGGCAGATAGACATGGTAGGCGCCGAAACGCACGCCGTGCTTGCGCAGGGTCGCGCGCTCGTTCTGGTCGAGGCCCTTGACCTCCTCGGCCACCTTCGCGCGGTCGAGCACGCCCAGCGCCTCGGCGATCTGGAACGCGACGCCGCGCGCGATGCCGGTGATGTCCTCGGCGGCGATCAGCACGAACAGCGGACCGAGCAGCTTTTCGATGTGGGCCTTGACCCACTGGTCGAGCCGGGCCTGCACGCTGTCGCGCGCCGCGCCGGAAAGCTGTTCGTCGGCGATGATGCGCACACGCGGACGCAGCACCTCGTCGCCCGGGATCAATTTGCCGACCGCGGCGCCGGTCCAGCGGATCGCGCCGTCGGATGCCAGCACGAATTGCTCGTCGGTGGCCTGCGCCAGTTTGGTCGCGCGCTGGTCGATTTCGCCCGCCAACGCCTTCTGGGCCGTGGCAGCGAGTGCCTTGGCCTCCGGGGCCCCGGCCGCGAGTTCCGGCGCGAAGGTGAAGCCGTCGAGACGTCCGATCATGTGACCTTCGACAGTCACTTCACCGGTCTTGCCAATTTCAGTTTCCAACATCGTGTTCTCTCTGAGCCGCCGCATCAATACACTGGTGCGGCGGTCGACGAAACGTTCGGTAAGCCGTTCATGCAACGCATCGGACAATTTGTCCTCTACGGCGCGCGTAACGCCTTGCCAGTGTTCGGGATCGGCAAGCCAATCCAGTCGGTTTGCAATGAAGGTCCAGGTTCTGACATGGGCGATCCGGTTGGAGAGAGTATCGATGCCGCCGTCGGTGCGGTCCGCCAGCGCCACCTGACGGGCGATCCAATCGGTCGGGATGCTACCCTCTTGCAACAAGAATCCATAGAGGGTGACGGCGAGTTCTGCATGCGTGGCCGGCGCAATTTTCCGATAGTCCGGTACTTGGCAGACTTCCCACAGCCGCTCAACCGCGGCGCGCGTGGTCGCCAATGAACGCACCTGTTCGTCGCGCACCGCGTGTTCGAGGACCTGGATGTCCTCGGCCACCGGCGCTCGCGTCAAACCGGGCTCGGTCGGCGTCATCGCCAGCGTGGCTTGCAGCGCGCCCACTGACGCGAAGTCCAGCGCGGAATTGCGCCACTGCAGCATTTTCACCGGCTCGAAGGAATGCGTCTCCAGCGCGCGCGCCAGTTCCGGCTCGAATGGCGGACAGCGGCCGGTGGTGCCGAAGGTGCCGTCGCGGGTGGCGCGGCCGGCGCGGCCGGCGATCTGCGCGAGTTCGGACGGGTTGAGCTTGCGGAACTGAAAGCCGTCGAACTTGCGGTCGGACGCAAACGCAACATGATCGACATCGAGATTGAGCCCCATGCCGATCGCATCGGTGGCGATCAAATAATCGACATCGCCGGATTGGTACAAGGCGACCTGGGCATTGCGGGTTCGCGGCGACAGCGCGCCAAGCACCACCGCGGCGCCGCCGCGCTGACGGCGGATCAGTTCGGCAATCGCATAGACTTCCTCGACCGAGAACGCGACGATCGCGGAGCGGCGCGGCAGCCGCGACAGTTTCTTCTCGCCGGCGAAATTCAACTGCGACAATCGCGGCCGCGTCACGACATTGGCGCCGGGCAGCAGCCTCTCGACCATCGGCCGCATGGTGGCGGCGCCGAGGATCAGCGTCTCCTCGCGGGCGCGACGGTTGAGAATGCGATCGGTGAACACATGGCCGCGCTCGAAGTCGGCGGCGATCTGGATTTCGTCGATCGCCAGGAACGCGACATCGAGATCGCGCGGCATCGCCTCGACGGTGGAAACCCAGAAGCGCGGATTCTTCGGCTTGATCTTCTCCTCGCCGGTGATCAGCGCCACCTCTTCGGGGCCGACGCGATCCACCACCTTGTTGTAGACCTCGCGCGCCAAGAGGCGCAGCGGTAGCCCGATCATGCCGGACGAATGCGCGACCATGCGCTCGATGGCCAGATGGGTCTTGCCGGTATTGGTCGGTCCGAGCACAGCGGTGACGTCGGCGCCACGGGCGCGGGCATCACGGCCTACGGGTCGGGAAAAAGAGATCGGCATGGATGACCGGCGGTCGGGCCAGAATACCCGGCTCGCGCGCCACTCCTGTCTCATATTGCGCCGGTTGGAAAGCGTAATTACGCGGCGGAAGCAAGCTTTACGGGCGATTCCGGCTAAAGCGTTTTCAAGTGAAGTGGATTCCACTTCACTTGAAGAAAACGCGTCCTTCTAAACACTTAGAGCGCGTACGCAGATAAGTTTACGCAATCTGCGCAAGCTTGATTGCCCCGCAAAACCGGTGCCCACTTTTGCTGGCCGCGCTCTAGCGGAGGAACGAGTCCTGAACGAATCGCGAGCGAATCGGTATCTGAATCATGTCGGCCCTTTTTTCCCGCAACATCTGGCGCAAGGATTGCCGGACGCTACCAGATGGAGCGAATCCAGCACGACCCGAAGAGGCTGAAAGGCGGGTGTCGTGAAGGGCTCCGAAAAACATGTCGCGCGAAAGAGTCAAGGCGACTCATGATGCGATTCTTGGCTCGCGATCGTTTTTTTCGCTCCGAAGGACTGGCTGATCCGAGGCCTGTTCGATCCAAGACCCATTCCATCACTGTGTCTTGACGTTTGTCGCCGTGGTCGGCCGCCCCGCTTGCGCGACCGAGACGAACTGGGTTGCCTGCAACACGCCGAGCCCGAGCGGCGTCGGAATCGCGATCCGGAACGGTACCAGCACGCGGGTGCCGGCGACCGGCGCCAGCCAGACTTCCATAGTCTTCAATTCGGACAGATATTTGATGGCCGGACGATCCGGGATGTAGCCGGCGACCGGCGTGAAATAGACCGAACAGACCACCGCCGCGCCGTCATAGCCCTTGTCGGCCTTGACCTTGTCCATGCGCTTATAGGCGAGCTTGAGATCGTAGCGCAGCCTTCCGTCGAACACCGAGACGGCACGATTGCAGGCCTCGGGCGTCAGCGGATCGCCGGTGCCCGTTACCCGCACCAGCGATGCCGTCATCGGGTCCAACACGCCCTTGCGATGCGTATCGGTGACCGGAATACGCTCGGGATTCGGCGGCGCCGGCGGCAGGACCGCGAAGTCCCGCACATTGCCCTGTGCCAGGCTCATGCGGACTTCTTCGGTCTTCTTTTCGGACGTCACGCTGGCGCCATAGCTCGCCGGCACTGGCTGGCCGGACACCATAAAGCCGCGCGACGCGCTGGTGCCTTCGCCATTGGCCACGACCCGCATCAGGCCACTGGTCGCGCCGCTGGCGGCGGCGGTATACTGATCTTCGGCGATGTCGATCACCCAGGCGCCCTTGCCGAGCGGCACGCCGGCCAGGCTGGCCGTGAAGCGGGCCTCGAGCTTGCCCTGAGCCAATGCCGGCGTCGAACTCACGATACCGCACAGCGGCGCCAGCAAAGCGGTGGCCGCGATCCAGGCCGTCGACCGGCTCTGCCGAATATGGCTCACAATAGATTCCTTCCGAAGCCGGGCCGGGGACTTACCTGCGCCCTTCGCCACTTTCTTGCGCACCATCTTGACGCGAAAAGGGCGGCCCGCCGATCCGATGTCCGTCTGTCGGGGGATATTGCGTCGAATCTGTGTTTCCGGCCCGGCAGCTCCTGACCGGAGCGGTGGGCCGGGCAAAGGCACGCTTGGCCGAATGGGTTGACCATCCGGCCGTCACTCATTATAGGTCCGCGGACGTTGAGGCATGCCATGTGTGGCATTGCCGGTATCTTTCATCAATTTGGGGTTACAGGCCATGTCGCGCCGCTGCGACCTGACAGGCAAGACCGCGTTGGTCGGCAATAAGGTCAGCCATTCGAACCGCAAGGCCAAGCGCCGGTTCCTTCCGAACCTGTGCAACGTCACCTTGATCTCCGATTCGCTCGGACGGTCGGTGCGGCTGCGCATCTCAGCCAACGCGCTGAAGACCGTCGACCATCGCGGAGGCCTCGATGCCTTCATGGCGAAGGCGAAGAACGACGAGTTGTCGCCGAAGGCGCTGGTCATCAAGCGCGCGATCGACAAGAAGCTCGCGTCAACGGCTACAGCTTAAGCCTGACGCGGTGCGCACGCGCGCCGATCTTCAGCTTTTATCATCGATTTAGTGTCAGGTCCGGATTGCGCGATGCGCATTCTGGGCCTGTTGCTATTCGTCGACCGCTATTCTTCGACCAATGTGAATTGCAGCAGCAGCGTGCGCTGGATCGGCGAGAAATTGTCGTCCGACAGCATGGTCAGCACGATCGCGCCCGACGCGTCGCGATGCACCGCCAGCGCTTCCATATTGTCGAGCTGATAGCCGAGATCGGCCAGGAAGATTTCCGGCCCGTCGACCACCGCGCCCGGCACGATGCCGGCCTGCGCGATCCGCCGGATGCGGATGCCGACTCCCGACAGAATCGAAAAGCTGCGCTCCAGCAGCAGCAGGTCGCCGCCCGGCAACAACGCGGCGTCGCTGATGTCGAAATCCGGCTTGCGCTTGACGGCGAATTCGCCGGGACTCGGGCCGCCGATCAAGAAGGCCTTGATGTTACCGGCGCCGTCGAGGCCGCGCTCCGAAACGGCGATCAGCGTGCCGCCGAGCGGCGAGCCCTTGGGTACGAAGGCCAAAGCCTCCAAACCCTTGTTGTTCGGCAGCTTGCCGATGCCGGCCGGCACCGGGATCGGCTGGCCGCGCGCCCGCAGGCCATCCTTGGCGTAGTCGAAACGCACGATCCGGTTGACCCGTTCGATGCCGACATAGAGCGTGCCGCCATCATGGGCGATCGATTCCGTGTCGTACCAGCCCCGCGCGGCGAGCGGCTTGCCGTCCGGGCCGAGGACCGGCGCCATCGTGGCGTCCGCAATCCCGACCGGAATCTGATCGCGATACACAATGCGACCTTCCAACCAGCGTCCCTTATCGGTCACCGCGATGAACTTACCGTCCGGCGAGACCTTAAGGCCCGACAGTCCGCCGAATTCCCGATAGGGCGAGGTGAGCACCAGGCCGCCACGAAACTCCAGCGCGCCGAAACGCCGCCGCGACGGGTCGCGCACCTCGAAGCCGTCGAGCGGCCTTGCCTGAACCTCGATGGCAACCGGCGGTTCGGCCGTGCGTGCCGATTGCTGAGCTGAACCTGAAAGCGGCGACAGCACCATCGCGACGACGGCGATGGCCGCAAAGTGTTGAAAAAATCCACGGCGCGTGGACGGACGCGGTTGTTGGAGCATGATCTTTTCGGAAAACCGGTTTCCGCTTTTCCAGATCATGCTCGGGCGCTCGGCTGGGTCACGCGATCCGCCGTCTGGGCATGCGCCGATGCACCGGCGCCCCCCCGGCCTGCTCTTCGAACAGTTCGGCCAGCTTCTCGGTCATCGCGCCGCCAAGCTCTTCGGCATCCACGATGGTGACAGCGCGCTTGTAATAGCGCGTCACGTCGTGGCCGATGCCGATGGCGATCAATTCGACCGGCGAGCGCTGCTCGATCTCCTCGATGATGAAGCGCAGATGCCGTTCGAGATAATTGCCGGGATTGACCGACAGCGTGGAATCGTCGACCGGCGCGCCGTCCGAGATCATCATCAGGATCTTGCGCTGCTCGGAGCGACCGAGCAGGCGCTTATGCGCCCAATCGAGCGCCTCGCCGTCGATATTCTCCTTGAGCAGTCCCTCGCGCATCATCAGACCGAGATTTTTGCGCGCGCGGCGCCACGGCGCATCCGCCGATTTGTAGATGATGTGGCGCAAATCGTTCAGCCGGCCCGGATTGGCCGGCTTGCCGGCGCCGAGCCACGCCTCGCGCGCCTGCCCGCCCTTCCAGGCCCGCGTCGTGAAGCCGAGAATCTCGACCTTGACGCCGCAGCGCTCCAGCGTGCGCGCCAGAATATCCGCGCAGGTCGCCGCGACCGTGATCGGCCGGCCGCGCATCGAACCGGAATTGTCGAGCAGCAGCGTCACCACGGTGTCGCGGAAATTGGTGTCCTTCTCGTGCTTGAACGACAGCGGATGCATCGGATCGGTGACGATGCGGGACAGCCGTGCGACGTCGAGTTGGCCTTCCTCGAGGTCGAATTCCCAGGAGCGGTTCTGCTGCGCCATCAGCCGGCGCTGCAGCCGGTTGGCGAGCCGCGCCACCACGCCCTGTAGATTGGACAATTGCTTGTCGAGATAGCCGCGCAGCCGGTCGAGTTCGTCGGGCTCGCACAGATCCTCGGCCGCTACCGTTTCGTCGAACTTCGGCGTGAACGGCTTGTAGTCCGGCCCACGCGGTTCGTTGTGCGCGTTGCGCGGCCGCCAAGGTTCGGCCGCGCTTTCGGAATCGCCCATCTCGGCGTCGTCGTCCATGTCGGAGGACGGCGCATCGGCAGCCTCCGCGGCGCTGTCGGGCAATTCATCGGCGGCAGCTTCGGCATCCTCCAGCGTGGTACGCTGCATGTCGCCGGCTTCGGCGGCGTCGCCCTCATCGCCGGACTGATCCTTGCTCTGATCGTCCTCGCTGTCGTCGTCGTTTTCATCGTCGTCGGAATCGCGGCTGCGATCTTCGCCCATTTCAAGGGCTTCGAGCATGTCATGCACCGCGTCGCCGAAACGGCGCTGGTCCTCGACCACGCGCTCCAGCCGGTCAAGCGCGCGCCCGGCGCGTTCCTCGATCAGCGGCCGCCACAGATCGACGAGTTTCTTAGCCGCCTTGGGTGGCGCCAAACCGGTCAAGCGTTCGCGCACCATCATGGCGACGGCTTCCTCGATCGGAGCATCTGCCCGATCAGTGACCTCGTCGAACTTGCCGCGATGAAAGCGATCGTCGAGCATCGCGGTCAGGTTCTTGGCGACGCCTTCCATGCGGCGCGAGCCGATCGCCTCGACGCGGGCCTGTTCGACCGCTTCGAACACGGCTCTCGCCTGCTGGCCGCCCGGCGCAAGCTTGCGATGCACCGCCGGATCGTGACACGCGATGCGCAGCGCGATGGAATCGGCATGGCCGCGCACGATCGCGGCCTCGGCGCGCGTCAATTTGCGCGACGGTTCGGGCAACCGGGCCTTGCCGGCCGCATAGCCCGGCCGCTCGGCCGCGAATGCCACGTCCAACTCCGGCTGCTTGGCAATGGCCCGCAGACAGCCGGCGACCGCGCGCTTGAACGGCTCGGTCGGGCCTTCCTTGCCGGGCGGGCGGGGCTTGCTGTTGGACGACATGGCTCTCTGCCTCGAACGGCCCTCAGCTCAACGCCACGTTGACCGAGCTTTCCGGCAATTCCTGACCGAAGCTGCGCTGATAGAACTCGGCGACCAAGGGGCGCTCCAGTTCGTCGCATTTGTTCAGGAACGTAACCCGGAACGCGAAGCCGATGTCCTGGAAGATGTCGGAGTTTTCCGCCCAGGTGATCACGGTACGCGGACTCATCACGGTCGAGATATCGCCGTTCATGAAGGCGTTGCGGGTCAGATCCGCGACGCGCACCATCTTGCTGACGATGTCGCGGCCGGCCTCGGTGCGATAGTGCTTGGCCTTCGCCAGCACGATCTCGACTTCGTTGTCGTGCGGCAGATAGTTCAGCGTCGTGACGATCGACCAGCGGTCCATCTGACCTTGGTTGATCTGCTGCGTGCCATGATAGAGGCCCGACGTATCGCCGAGGCCGACCGTGTTGGCGGTCGCGAACAGGCGGAACGCCGGATGCGGCTTGATCACGCGATTCTGGTCGAGCAGCGTCAGACGGCCGGACGTTTCCAGCACGCGCTGAATCACGAACATCACGTCCGGGCGGCCGGCGTCGTATTCGTCGAAACAGATCGCCACGTTGTTCTGCAGCGCCCACGGCAAAATGCCGTCGCGGAATTCGGTGATCTGATGGCCGTCGCGGATCACGATGGCATCCTTGCCGATCAGGTCGATACGGCTGATGTGGCTATCGAGATTGACCCGGATGCAGGGCCAGTTCAGCCGCGCCGCGACCTGTTCGATATGGGTCGATTTGCCGGTACCATGGTATCCAGTCACCATCACGCGCCGATTGCGCGAAAAGCCGGCCAGAATCGCCAGCGTGGTCGGCCGGTCAAAGCGATAATCCGGATCGAGGTCCGGGACGTGTTCGTCGGCTTTGGAAAAGGCCGGCACTTCCAGGTCGCTGTCGATGCCGAACAATTGGCGGATCGACACCTTCATGTCCGGCAAACCGGAAACGGTTTCAGCTGCGGTCGTCATTGCTCCTCCGTGGGCTCGGAAACCCGAGACCCGGGCTCATTTTTACAGGCGCGGATCGGATGTCGCGGTCAACTTACAGAAAGTCGAAACGATAAGAAACCCGGCTAGTTATGCCACGATATGAAAGAACGCCGACCCGCCCGGCGCGGCGCGCGGGGCACGAAATCCGCAACCGGCACGCGATGCGTAGGGCCGGAGGGTCGGCTCAGCAGAAGCCGACGCTCTTGAGATAATTATAGGCCTGAATGATTTCACGCAGCTTGTCTTCGGTGCTGCGGTCGCCGCCATTCACATCCGGATGGTGGCGTTTCACCAGTTCCTTGAACTTCGCCTTGATGTCGGTCTTCTCGGCATCCGGATCGAGTCCCATGGCGTCGAGCGCCTTGCGCTCGGCATTGCGCACCTGCCGGCGTTCGGGCGCCGGGGCCGCCTTTTCGCCTTTGGCTCCGGCGGCGCCGCCCATCTCGCGGAACATGCCGAACGGATCGAGCGCGTTGTCGTAATCCTTGTATTTTCCCCGCTTCTTGTGCGCGGCCTTGGCCGAGTTGCCCGACATGCCCATTTTCCAGGTCGGACGATGACCGGTCAGCGCGTCCTTCTGGTAGCTCGCGACCTCGTCGTCTTTCATGCCGGAAAAATAATTATAGGTCTGATTGTACTCGCGAACATGCGCGAGACAGAACAGCCAATACTCGTTCTCCGCGCCCCGGCCCTTGGGCGCGCGATGCGGCGCTGCGTTCGTGCAGCCCGGCCATTGGCACGCCGGATGCTCCGAACGCAGGCGGCGATCCTTGTCCGGTTTGACGCGGATACGATCGAAGAGGGGTGAGTCACTGGCCATGAATGATCATTATGGGGAGTTGATCAACAAACCTTCAAGTCTTGACAGCATCGAATGATGCCATCGCGGAGAAGGTCGCTGAATCTGGGTTTCTTATGAGCGGACGCGTTACCACATCGAGACGGACTTCACATCGGGCCACAATGCGCTAAATGAATGACCATGCGCACCCAGGACATCATCACCGACAAGCTGACCGCCGCTTTCGCCCCGGAAAGCCTCCGGGTCGTCGACGAATCCGACGAACATGAGGGGCATTCGGGCCATCGGCCGGGCGGCCAGACCCATTTCAGGGTCTATATCGTGTCTGAAGCGTTCAAAGGGAAGAGCCGGATCGACCGGCATCGGCTGATTAACGGCGCGCTGGCGGCCGAACTCGCGGCCGGCGTGCATGCGCTGGCGATTCACGCCGCCGCGCCAGGCGAAGGCGCAGCCTGAGCGACCCAATAAGCGAAGGCGCAGCCTGAGCGCCTGACGAAAAAACCATCAAACGTGCTCCGTCATGGCCGGGCTTGTCATCGTAAATCGCATATCTGCGATTTACGCACCAATTACGCAGAACCCGGGCAAGCCGGGTTCTGATGCCATCCACGTCTTTCTTGCCGCGATGCCGTTAAGACGTGGATGCCCGGCACAAGGCCGGGCATGACGAACTTTGACGAAAGCGCTAGCTGAGAGACGGAGGGAACTACTCGGCCTTGATATTGGCGGCGCGGATGATCTCGCCCCATTTAGTCCGGTCGTCGCGGATCTGCTTGGCGAACTCGTCCGGGGTGTTGCCGAGTAGTTGCGCGCCTGACTTGGCGAAACGCTCCTGCATGGCGGGCAGGCGCAAGGCCTTCGCGATCTCCTGATGCAGGCGCGCGACAATGGCCGGCGGCGTGCCGGCCGGCACCACGACGCCGAACCAGGACGAGGCTTCGAAGCTTGGCAGCCCAGCTTCGGCCGCGGTCGGAACTTCGGGCAATTGCGCGAGCCGCTGCTTGCCGGCGATCGCCAGCGGCCGCAGCTTGCCTTCGGCGATATGCGACAGCACCGTCGGCGGATTATCGACCACGCCCTCGATCTGGCCGCCGATCAGATCGGTGATGGCCGGCGCCGCGCCCCGATACGGCACATGGGTCAGCTTGACGTTGCCGGCATGCATCAACACCGCGAGGCCGAGATGGCCGGTGGTGCCGATTCCGGGCGAACCGAAATTCAGCTTGTTCGGCTGCGCGCGGGCGAGCGTCAGGAATTCCTGCACGGTCTTCGCCTCGACCTTCGGATTGACGACCAGCAGCATCGGCATTTCGGCGACGTTGGACACCGGCACGAAGGCGGTCTCGGCGTCGAACGGCATCTTCGCATAGAGGAATTGATTGGCGGTCAGGATGCCGGCCGACGTCATCAGCAGCGTGTAGCCGTCCGGCGTCGATTTCGCCGCCGCGTCGGCCCCGATATTGCCGCCGGCGCCGGCGCGATTCTCCACGATGATCGGCTGGCCGAGCGCCTTGGTGAGTTCATCGCTGACCGCCCGCGCCAATATGTCGGCAAGGCCGCCGGCCGGGAACGGCGCGATCATCTTGATCGGTCGATCCGGATAGCTTTGCGCCGAAGCCGTCGTCGCGGCAGCGACCGCAAAGCCCACCGCCAGAACAACGCCGATCAGCGCGCGTCCGAAATGTCGTGAGTACAAGCCATCCTCCCCTTTTTATTGTCGGCGTTTTCGCCGTTGTGTTGTGGCCGGCACGATAAGTGGAGAGCGTGTAAAGTCAACGCGACGCATTACGCGGCGCAGGGCGCGGGATCAGCCGGCCTTGGCGACCGCCTTGCGGACCAGCGGCGTGATGCGCAGCGCGGTGATCCGGTTTCGACTCTTGCGCAGCACCCGAAACCGGAAGCCGTGGAACGTGAAGCTCTGGCCCGGCTCCGGGATCGAACGCGCCTCATGGATCACCAGACCGGCGATGGTGGTCGCTTCAGCGTCCGGCAGGTGCCAGTCCATCGCCCGGTTGAGGTCGCGGATCGGCACGCCGCCATCGACATTCACCGAGCCATCGGGCTGCGGCCGCACGCCAGCGATCGCCACGTCGTACTCGTCGGTGATGTCGCCGACGATCTCCTCCAGAATGTCCTCGAGCGTCACCAGGCCCATCACCTCGCCGTATTCGTCGACCACCAGCGCGATCGGCGTCTGCCGGCGGCGAAATGCCTTGAGCTGTTCGTACAGCGGCGTGGTATCGGGCACGAACCAGGGCGGCGTCGCGATCGACATGATGTCGACCTTCGACGCATCGCCGCCGACGGCCTGCAATGCGCGCAGCAGATCCTTGGCGTGCAGCATCCCGACGATGTTCTCCGGCTGATCGCGCCACAATGGGAACCGCGTGACCGACGCCGCCAGCACTTCCTGCACGGCTAGTTCGGGCGGCTCGTCGACGTCCAGCATGATCATCTTGGTGCGGTGGATCATCACGTCGGAGACTTCGAGTTCGCGCAGATCGAGCACGCCGCCGAACATGTCGCGATCGAGCTTCTCGACGCCGCCCTCGCGATGCAAAAGGTCGACGGCACCGCGCAACTCCTCATGCGCGGACAGGATCGGCTGATTTTCGCCAATACGTATTCCGACCAGACCGAGCAGCCAGCGCACCAGCGCCTCGACGGCGATCAGCAGCGGGCCGAACAAGCGCATCGTCAGGTGGATCGGCTTTGCCACCGCCAGCGCGATGCGGTCGGGTGTATTGATGGCGGCGGTCTTCGGTAGGATCTCTGAGAACACCACGACCAGCAGCGTCATCACCACGGTCGCATAGATCATGCCGACCTCGCCGAACCAGGACAGCAGTGCGCCGGTCGCCAGCGACGACGCCGCGATGTTGACGGCGTTGTTGCCGAACAGCAGCGCGCCCAGCATGCGCTCGCGCGCCTTGAGCAACTGATTGACGATGGCCGCCTGGCGGTTGCCATGCTTCTCCAGCCGCATCATGCGGGCGCGGGACGATGCGGTCAGCGCGGTCTCGCTGCCGGAGAAGAACGCGGACAGCAGCAGGCAGACAAGAATGGCGGCCAGGACGAACCCGTCGTAGGCGGTCATTGAACGGCGAGCTTCTCGATGAGAAAGGCGCGGACCTCGGCGGGATCGACATCCTTGGCCACGAAGGCGGAACCTATGCCGCGCGCCAGGATGAAGGTCAGCGTGCCGCGCTTCACCTTCTTGTCCTGCGCGATCAGGTCCATCAATTGATCGGCGGACGCGCGCTCGCCTGGAATCTGCGCCGCATGGGTCGGCAGGCCAACGGTCGCGAGGTGATGCACCACGCGGTCCACTTCGCTGTCCGGCAGCAGCCCGCGCCGCGCCGAGAACGCGAAGGCCAGCGCCATGCCGAGACCGACCGCCTCGCCGTGCAGCAGCCGCTGCGAGAAGCCGGCCGCCGCCTCGAACGCATGGCCGAACGTATGGCCGAGATTGAGCAGTGCGCGATCGCCATGTTCGCGTTCGTCGCGCGCGACGATGGCGGCCTTGGCACGGCAGCTCACCGCGATGGCGTGCTCGCGCGCCGCGCCGCCGGCGAAGACGTCCGACCAGTTGGCCTCCAACCAGGCGAAGAACGCGGCATCGCCGAGCAGGCCGTATTTGGCCATCTCGGCATAGCCGGCGCGGAATTCGCGCGGCGGCAACGTATCCAGCAGCGCGGTGTCGGCGATCACCAGGATCGGCTGGTGAAAGGCACCGATCAGATTCTTGCCATGGCGCGAATTGATGCCGGTCTTGCCGCCGACCGAGGAATCGACCTGCGCCAGCAATGTGGTCGGCACCTGAATGAAATCCAGCCCACGCCGCACGCTTGCGGCCGCGAAGCCGGCGAGATCGCCGATCACGCCGCCGCCGAGCGCCACCACCAGATCGTCGCGCTCGATCCGCTCGGCGATCAGCGCCTCGCAGACGTCTTCGAAAGTCGCGATTTTCTTCGAACCTTCGCCGGCCGGAACATGGACGGAAATGGACGGAATCCCGGCAGCTTTCAGCGACGCCTCGGCGGCCGCCAAGTGGTGCTTTGCTACCGTCTCGTCCGTGACGATCGCCGCGCGGGCGCCGGGCCGCAGCGCCTTCATGCGCTGACCGAGCGAGACCAAAAGATTGCGACCGATAACGATGCCATAGCTGCGTTGGCCGAGTCCGACCTCGACGACGATCGGCTCAATGGTGCGTAACGCCACAGTCATGATGGGCCTCCAGCGCAGGGGCGCGTCGGTGTGACACCGAGCGGCGCCACGCCGAGATGCCGCGTCAGCGCGTCGATGATTTCCGCCGTAATGGTTTCATGCGGCACGTCGCGCGACAGCACGGTCAGTTCGGCCCCGGCATAGACCGGGTAGCGTTCATCCATCAAGCCGGTCAGCGTCGCGCCCGGATCGGCGGTCTGCAACAGCGGCCGGTCGGCGCGGCGCCGCAGCCGGCGCATCAGCACATCGAACTCGGCGTTCAGCCAGATAGAAACGCCCTTGGCGCGAATGAGCGCGCGGGTTTCGGGATTCATGAAGGCGCCGCCGCCGGTCGCCAGCACCTGCGGGCCGCTGTCCAGCAGGCGCGCGATCACCCGGGCTTCGCCGGCGCGAAAATACGCCTCGCCATGGCTGGCGAAGATGTCCGGAATGGTCATGCCGGCCGCGGCCTCGATCTCGGTATCGGCGTCGATGAACGGTATGCCGAGCCGTTGGCCGAGCTTGCGGCCGATCGAGGATTTGCCGGACCCCATCATGCCGACCAGCACGACGGAACGCGGACCCAACGCGCGGGCGATGGACTCGCCGGCCGGGGTCTGGACCGCCTCCTTGTGCAGTGCGACTTCGTTCATCAACGGGGTTCCGAATTCGGGGGCAAAGTCCCATAAACTGGCAGGTGAAACAACCGGGACGCCACCGGTCGGCCACCCTTGCCAGGACGGGCCGAACGTGGTCGTACTCGCCACACCTTACCCGCGATGAGCGGGACGATTTGGACCTATCGTCGCCATGCCCAGCCTGTTCCGGTTCCTGTTCGTTGTCGGAATTCTGGCGGGCGTCGGCTACGGCGCGATATTCGCGCTGGCGCATCTGGTCGAGCCGAAGCCGCGCGACATGACCGTGACGATTCCGCCGGACAAGTTTTTCAAGAACCGCTGACGCCGGTAGTCCCATGGCGCGCCCGTCGAACCAAGACGACAATCTGATCGCGCTGTTTCTCGACATGGTGGCGGCCGAACGCGGCGGCGCCAAGAATACGCTATCGGCCTACGAGCGAGATCTGGCCGATCTGTCGGCCTATCTGCGCGCCGGCAAGCGCGATCTGGTGAAAGCCAATACCGACGATCTGCGCAATTACCTCGGCGATCTGCACGAGCGCGGCTTCAAGGCGTCGTCGGTCGCGCGCAAATTGTCGGCGATGCGGCAGCTGTTCCGTTTCCTATATGCCGAGCGCAAACGATCCGACGATCCGGGGGCGGTATTGGAGGGTCCGAAACGGTCCCGGCCGCTGCCGAAGACGCTCTCGATCGCCGACGTCGACAATCTCCTCGGCCAAGCGCGCGCCGGCATGGATGACGCGACAAAACCGATGCCCGAACGGCTGCGCATCGCCCGCATGACGTGTCTGCTGGAGGTGCTGTACGCCACTGGCCTACGGGTGTCCGAACTGGTGGCGCTGCCGCTGTCCGCCGCCAAACGCGATCAGCGCATGCTGATCGTGCGCGGCAAGGGCGACAAGGAACGGCTGGTGCCGCTGAACGATGCTGCGCGGCGTACCATGACCGAATATCTGGCCTTGGTCGCCGAAGCCCAGAAGGACACCAAGACCAAAGCCGCGCCCAAGACGACTCAATCTAAATGGCTGTTTCCATCGTTCGGCGAGAGCGGCCACCTGACCCGGCAGCATTTTGGCCGCGAACTGAAAAGCCTCGCGGTCGGCGCCGGATTTCCGGCCGCCAAAGTGAGCCCGCACGTGCTGCGCCACGCCTTTGCCAGCCACCTGCTGCACAACGGGGCCGATCTGCGCGTGGTGCAGACGCTGCTCGGCCACGCCGACATCTCGACCACGCAGATCTATACCCATGTGCTGGAAGAACGGCTGAAAAGCCTGGTCCGCGACCTGCACCCGCTGGGCGAGAGTTGACGGCGGAGCATGATCCCGAAAAGTGGCCACCGGTTTTCGGATAAGATCATGCTCAGAAAGATTGGGCCGCTCTGCGGTCCGGCTTAACCTGTTCGCGTGAACCAAAGCCCTTTGGCTTGACTTATTGTCCGGCCGCGGGCCAGTTTCGCCGGCCCGCGTGTGATGCGGCCCAGCCGGATACCTAAGCCATTGTCGATGCGAAGCTATCTCGATTTTGAAAAGCCCGTGGCCGAACTCGAGGCCAAGGTCGAAGAATTGCGCGCCGTGCAGGACAGCGGCGAGGCGGTCTCGGTCGACGAGGAAATCGCCCGGCTGGAAAGCAAGGCCTCGCAGACCCTCAAGGAAATCTATGCCGGCCTGACGCCGTGGCAGAAGACCCAGGTCGCCCGCCACCCGATGCGGCCGCACTGCCTGGACTACGTGGCGGCGCTGATCACCGACTTCATGCCGCTGGCCGGCGACCGCAAATTCGGCGACGACGAAGCCATCGTGGGCGGTTTCGGCCGGTTCCGCGGCCAGAGCATCTGCCTGATCGGCCACGAAAAGGGCTCCTCGACCGAGGAGCGGCTGAAGCACAATTTCGGCATGGCGCGCCCGGAAGGCTACCGCAAGGCGGTGCGCCTGATGGAGATGGCCGACCGCTTCGACATTCCGGTGCTGACGCTGGTCGATACCGCCGGCGCCTATCCGGGCATCGGCGCCGAGGAACGCGGCCAAGCCGAGGCGATTGCGCGCTCGACCGAGGCGTGTCTGGAAATCGGCGTGCCTAACGTATCCGTCATTCTCGGCGAAGGCGGCTCCGGCGGCGCCATCGCGATCGCGACCGCCAACAAGGTCATCATGCTGGAACACGCGATCTACAGCGTGATTTCGCCGGAAGGCGCCGCGTCCATTCTTTGGCGCGACACCACCAAGGCGCAGGACGCCGCCACCAATATGAAGATCACAGCCCAGGACCTGCTGCGGTTCGGGGTCATCGACACCATCGTGGCCGAGCCGGTCGGCGGCGCCCATCGCGACCCGATCGCCTCCATGGCGGCGACCGGCGACGCCATCGCGGCCGCACTGGCCGAACTCTCTGAGTTCGATCGGCCGGCGGTGCGGCGAAAACGCCGCGAAAAGTTCCTGGCGATCGGCCGGACCATCGGTTAGAGGCGGCATCGTCCTCGTTCCACCGCAATTCCTAAGTATTGAACGCCACATGTTCAGTGGAGCGGTCGCGTGCCGAAACTCTGTACGCGCGAATACCGGATCTTACGGATGGTTACTTTGCCGTTAAGCATAAAATGCTTCGCCACAAATTTACCATTCGTTTACCATCGTTATGGTCAACCCTCTGAGGCACTTTCGGTGGGTTGCGAACAGCCCTCCTTAAGGATAATCATCGCCGAGGGAAGGCACGGGAATGTTCCTTCGTGGGGAGTGTTGCGTTGAAACGTAGTCCGTTCGTCCGGACGCTCCTGGCAACAGCGGCGCTCACCGCTGCGGTTGCGCTTGCCGGCTGCAATACCGACGGCACTTCTTCCTCCGCGCGTTCGACCAAGCCGCTCTCCGCCGCCATGGTGGCCGAGATCGAGCAGAAGAACATGTCGAAGGAATCTCCGATCCTGGTCCGCATCTTCAAACAGGAAGCGGAGCTTGAGGTCTGGAAGGAAGACCGTTCCGGTCGATACTCCTTGCTCAAGACCTATCCGATCTGCCGCTGGTCCGGCGAACTCGGACCGAAGATCAAGGAAGGCGACCGCCAGGCGCCGGAAGGCTTCTACACGATCACGCCCGGCCAGATGAATCCGAACTCCAGCTACTATCTGGCGTTCAACATGGGTTATCCGAACGCCTATGATCGCGCCTGGGGCCGCACCGGCGCGCAACTGATGGTGCACGGCGATTGCTCGTCGCGCGGCTGCTACGCCATGACCGACGAACAGATCTCCGAGATTTACGCGCTCGGCCGTGAATCGTTCTTCGGCGGCCAGCGCGCGTTCCAGGTCCAGGCCTACCCGTTCCATATGACGCCGACCAACATGGCGAAGCATCGGAACAATCCGCATATGGCGTTCTGGAAGATGATCAAGCGCGGCTATGATCACTTCGAGGTCACGCATCTCGAACCGAAGGTCGATGTCTGCGAGAAGCGCTACGTGTTCGACGCCAAAGCTCCCGCCAATGCGTCGCCGGCGCTGTCGTTCAGCCCGGCCGGCAAATGTCCGGTGTTTGAAGTGCCGGCAGACATCGCCGGCGCGGTCGAGGAAAAGCAGCGCCGCGACGAAATCCAGACCGCCGAACTGATCAGCCGCGGCACGCCGGCCTCGCCGATCCGCATGGGCGTCGACGGCGGCATGAATCCGGTATTCGCCAACGCGCTGAAGAACGGCAACACCATCCAGGACGCCGACGGCAATATCCGCGCCATCGCGGCGGTCTCGGCGACGCCCGGCACCATTCCGGCGCATGTCAATCCGCCGCGCGAGCCCACACCTGAAACCACTGTTGCGGCCGCATCGACCGGCGCCGTCGCGGCGTCGCGCACCACCCCGGCAGCACCCGCGACCGCACGCCCGGGCAATTTCGGTCTCGCATCCGCCGAGTCCAAGCCGGCCCCGGCGGCTGCACCGTCCGCCAAGGTCGCATCCGCCGACCGCAACGGCAGCCTGTTCGGCGGCATGTTCTCGGACGACAAAAAAGACGCCAAGAAGTCAGATGAGCCCGGCGTGCTCGGCCGCATGGGCCGCATGATCGGCCTGAGCGACGAACCCGAAAAGAAGACCCCGGCTCCGCTGCCGCCGGCCCGCCCGACCAGCACGGCTTCGGCCGCGCCCGGCGCGATCCGCCCGCAGGCCGCGACCAAGCCGGCCGAGATCAAGACCGAAGCCAAGCCGGTCCAACAGGCGCAGCCGGGCTCGGCCCAACCGGCCTCCACGGCGTGGCCGGAGCAAAAGCCGACCGCCAGCGCCTTCGCGGCCAAGCCGCAGCCGAAGCCGTACCCGATGGACGACGCCAAGGCGCCGCCGGCCAAGACGGCGGATGGCAACCTCAACGGCGCGGCCGCTGTGGTCCCGGCCGGTAGCTTCACCAGCCGCTGGGGCGACATCCGCTAACTCTCGTGGCCGGATTGTCGGACGGCGAAGCGATGCTCCCCTCGCCCGACCCTGCACAGATTCCATCATCGGCGACGGACTGTTTCGTCTACGTCCTCGGCTGGATCGGCGATGGCCGGTACCTGACCTATGTGGGCTGGACCAACGACGTGGCGTTGCGTCTGGCGAAACATAATTCCGGCAGAGGCGCGCGTTCGACACGCGGCCGGGTCTGGGTGTTGCTGCACACCGAGCGCTTCACAACCCGCCAGGAAGCGATGAGCCGCGAATGGCACCTCAAGCGCGACCGGGCGTTTCGCAAGCAATTGGCGCAGACGCATTTGGGGCGGTAGAGCGGGCCGCGCCGATTACTGATGCCAAGATGCGTGGCGATGACTCACAACGTCGTCATGCCCGGCCTTGTGCCGGGCATCCACGTCTTAAGAGCCGTGCAGCGTCCAAGACGTGGATGCCCGGCACAAGCCCGGCCATGACGAGTCATTTTTGGTAACGCTCAGTAAAAGCAACTCTTCGCCGAAACCCTACGCAAACCGGCCGTGGCAGTGCTTGTACTTCTTGCCGGAGCCGCACGGGCAGACTTCGTTGCGGCCGACCTTGCCCCAGGTCGTCGGATCGTCCGGATTGCGGTCAGCGGCCGCGACCTGCGCGGCACCGGCATTGGCGAAGCTCGGCTCGAAGCCGGCCTCCGAATACGCGAATGCGTCCTCGCCGGTGTTCGGATCGATCTTATGGGCTTCCATATAGGGAAGCTGCTGGGTCTCGTCCTCGGGCGGCTGCGGCACGATCTCGACGCGCATCAATTGCGCCGTCACAGCCTCGCGCAGATTGGCGATCATCGCCTCGAACAGGCTGAACGCCTCGGCCTTGTATTCGTTGAGCGGATCGCGCTGGCCGTAGCCGCGCAGACCGATCACCTGGCGCAGATGGTCGAGCATCACCAGATGCTCACGCCACAGATGATCGAGCGTCTGCAACAGGATCGACTTCTCGACATAGCGCATCACGTCCGGCGTCCACTGGGCCGCCTTCGCGGCCATGTGTTCGTCGGCGCGGCGCGACACGCGCGTAATCAGTTCCTCGTCGGCGATGCCGTCTTCCTTGGCCCAGACCTCGACCGGCAGGTCGAGCGCGAGCACGGCCTTGAGCGCTTCCTTCAGACCGGCGGTGTCCCACTGTTCCGGATAGGCGTTGGCCGGCACATGCTTGGCGACCAGATCCTCGACGACCGCGTGGCGCATATCGCTGACGGTCTCGGCGACGTTCTCATCGCGCATCAAGTCGATACGCTGCTCGAAGATGACCTTGCGCTGGTCATTCATCACGTTGTCGAACTTGAGCAGGTTCTTGCGGATGTCGAAGTTGCGCGCCTCGACCTTCTGCTGCGCCTTTTCCAGCGCCTTGTTGATCCACGGATGGACGATCGCTTCGTCTTCCTTGAGACCGAGCTTGGTCAGCATGCCATCGAGCTTGTCCGACCCGAAGATGCGCATCAGGTCGTCTTCGAGCGACAGGTAGAATTTGGAATGGCCGGGATCGCCCTGGCGACCGGAACGGCCGCGCAACTGGTTGTCGATGCGCCGCGACTCATGGCGTTCGGTGCCCAGCACCACCATGCCGCCGGCCTGCAGCGACTTTTCCTTCAGGCGTTGCACCTGGCCTTGGATCTCGGCGACGCGGCGGGCGCGCTCTTCGCCCTCGATGCCGACCAGTTCCTGGCGGACCCGCATGTCGGTATTGCCGCCGAGCTGAATGTCGGTGCCGCGGCCGGCCATGTTGGTCGCGATGGTGACGGCGCCCGGCACGCCGGCCTGTGACACGATATAGGCTTCCTGCTCGTGATAGCGCGCGTTCAGGATCGCGAACACCTTGTTGTTCATCGCGCCTTCGTCGCCCGAATATAGCGAAGCGAATGCGTTCGGATCGGAGAAGTCGTGCTGCTCCCAGCCCTTCTGGCGCAGCATTTCGGCGAGCGTTTCGGATTTCTCGATCGACGTGGTGCCGACCAGGACCGGCTGGCCGCGATTCTTGCAGTCTTCGATCAGCGTGATGATCGCGCGGAATTTCTCGACCTGGGTGCGATACACCTCATCGTCGTCGTCGATGCGGCTCAGCGCCATGTTGGTCGGAATCTCGAGTACTTCGAGATTGTAGATGTCGAGGAATTCGTCCGCCTCGGTGAGCGCCGTGCCGGTCATGCCGGCCAGCTTCTCGTACATGCGGAAATAGTTCTGGAACGTGATCGAGGCCAGCGTCTGGTTTTCCGGCTGGATCGGCTGGCGCTCCTTGGCCTCCAGCGCCTGATGCAGGCCTTCCGAATAGCGCCGGCCCGGCATCATGCGGCCGGTGAATTCGTCGATGATGACGACCTCGCCGTTGCGCACGATGTAGTCCTTGTCGCGCTGGAACAGCTTGTGGGCGCGCAGCGCCTGATTGATGTGATGCACCACCGAGACGTTCTCGACGTCGTACAGCGACTCGGCCTTGAGCTGACCGGCATCGCGCAGCAGTTGCTCGGTGCGCGTCATGCCCTTTTCGGTCAGCGTCACGGTGCGCTGCTTCTCGTCGACCTCGAAGTCGTCCTTCTCGAGGCTCGGAATGAAGGCGTCGATGGTGTTGTAGAATTCCGAACGGTCGTCGAGCGGGCCGGAGATGATCAACGGCGTGCGGGCTTCGTCGACCAGGATCGAGTCGACTTCGTCGACGATCGCGTAGATGTGGCCGCGCTGGGTCATGTCCTCCAGCCGGTACTTCATGTTGTCGCGCAGATAGTCGAAGCCGTATTCGTTATTGGTGCCGTAGGTGATGTCGGCGTTGTAGGCCTTGGCGCGTTCCTCGTCGTCCAGACCGTGCACGATGACGCCGACCGACAGGCCGAGGAAATTGTAGATCTGGCCCATCCATTCGGAGTCGCGCTTGGCCAGGTAGTCATTCACGGTGACGACATGGACGCCGCGTCCGGACAGCGCGTTCAGATAGACCGGCAGGGTGGCGACCAGGGTCTTGCCTTCGCCGGTCTTCATTTCGGCGATACGGCCGTCATGCAGCACCATGCCGCCGATCAACTGTACGTCGAAATGCCGCTGGCCGAGGGTGCGTTTGGCGGCCTCGCGGACCGTGGCGAAGGCCGGCACCAGCAGGTCGTCGAGCGAAACGCCCTCTTCGATCTGCTTCTTGAAGGTCTCGGTCCGGGCCCGCAGCGCCTCGTCGGACAGCGCCGAAACTTCGGGCTCCAACGCGTTGATGGCGTCAACACGGGGCTGATAGCTCTTGATCCGGCGGTCGTTCGCGGAACCGAACATCTTGCGGGCGAGGGCGCCGATCATGCCGGAAGTCCTTGATTTAAATCGCTTAAGGCCGGATTTTGTCCGTCCCAGCGCGGGCGCGGAGGGGGCCGCCCTGCGATCAATTGGTTCGCGCCTTGCGGCCGGGACGCCTGACGGGTTCCAAGATGAAAACCGTCAAGAAAGCACGGCACAGCCGCCGCAAATGCAGTGCGGGCGCGAGATGGTCGAGAGATAGGAGTGGGTCCGGGCCTTGTCAATCCAAGGCCGGCCTAGCTTCAAGCATCGTAAATTCTTCACGCAGACGTCAGCAACGGTCTTATTTTCCGCGGCAAAGCCCTTATTTCTGCCATTGCCAAGGCGGATCGATTGCGCGAGTGTCCGCCGCCAAAATCAACCGCCAAGATGAACCGCATAGTGATCAACCGCACAGTCAAGGATCGCGTCATGACTTTCACCCTTCCCCTGCGGCGCGGCCTTTCGGCCGGTCTGTTCGCAGCCGCCCTGCTGATCGCGGCGCAGGCCCCCATCATGGCGCAGACGCCGGCCGCGACCCCGACTGCCACCGGCGCCGACCCGGTGCTGGCGCGCGTCAACGGCGTCGAGATCAAGCAGAGCGATCTTGCGCTCGCCGAAGAAGACCTCGGCGCCAACATGCCGCAGATCCCGCCGGAAGCGAAACGCGACTATCTGGTGACGTACTTGGCCGACATCATCATGGTGGCGCAGGATGCCGAGAAGAAGAAGGTTCAGGAGTCCGACACCTTCAAGCAGCGCTCCAATTTCATCCGCAAGAAGCTGCTGATGGGCCAGTACCTGCAGACCGAAGGCAAGTCCGCGGTGACCGACGACGCGATGCGCAAGGTCTATGACGACGCCGTCAAGCAGATGGGCGACGAGCCGGAAGTGCACGCGCGCCACATCCTGTTCCGCGCCGAGGCCAAGGACGAAGCCGCCGGCAAGGCCGCTGAAGCCAAGGCCAAAGCCGTCGTCGAGCGCCTGAAGAAGGGCGAGGACTTCGCCAAGCTGGCCAACGAACTGACCGAAGACCCGTCCGGCAAGACCTCGGGCGGCGACCTTGGCTATTTCGCCAAGGAGCAGATGGTCCCGCAATTCGCCGAAGTCGCGTTCAAGCTCGACAAGGGCAAGATCTCCGATCCGGTGAAGACCGATTTCGGCTGGCACGTCATCAAGGTCGAGGACAAGCGCAATAAGCCGGCGCCGGAATTCGATAAGGTGAAGCCGCAGCTCGAGGACTTCGTGGTGCAGAAGGCGCAGGCCGACATCATCGGCAAGCTGCGCACCGACGCCAAGATCGAGAAGCTGTATGCGGCCGCTCCAGCACCGGCTCTGCCCGGCGCGCCCGCGGCCCCGGCAGCTCCGGAAAAGAAGTAGTCCGATCTTTTTGTGACAACGTGACGGGCCGGCGCGGCGTGTGATACCAACGCCCGCGTCGGCCCGTTTGCTTTCGTGACCTGACGGACATGAGGCAGCGCGCGAGGCCGTCGCCGCGAGAAAACAAATGGCCCCGTCCGTTCCCGTCTCCCCGCTTGCTCCCAAGAATGTCCCCACGCTGCCGGCACTCGATGGCCTGCGTCTCGCCACCGCCGCCGCCGGCATCCGCTATGCGGGCCGCACCGATGTGCTGATGGCGCTGTTCGACGCAGGCACCACGGCGGCCGGCGTGTTCACCAAATCGAAATGCCCGTCGGCACCGGTCGAGTGGTGCCGCGAAAAGCTGAAGGGCGCGGCGCCGCGCGCGCTGGTGGTCAATTCCGGCAACGCCAATGCGTTCACCGGCAAGACCGGCCGGCAGGCGTGCAAGTTCACCGCCGAGATCGCCGCCAAGGCGGTCGGCTGCAAGCCATCCGACATCTTCCTGGCGTCGACCGGCGTGATCGGCGAACCGCTGCCGGCTGAGAAATTCAATGGCGTCATGGACCAACTGGTATCCGACGCGCGCGCCGACGGCTGGCTGGAGGCCGCCCAGGCGATCATGACGACCGACACGTTTCCGAAAGTCGCGACCGCGACCGCGAAGCTCGGCAATACCAAGGTCACCATTAACGGTTTCGCCAAGGGCGCCGGCATGATCGCGCCCGATATGGCGACGATGCTGGCCTATGTGTTCACCGATGCGCCGATCGGCGCGGCGGCCTTGCAGGCGCTGCTCAAGGAAGCCGTCGGCAGCACC
Source organism: Xanthobacteraceae bacterium (assembly GCA_028290465.1). Taxonomy (GTDB): domain Bacteria; phylum Pseudomonadota; class Alphaproteobacteria; order Rhizobiales; family Xanthobacteraceae; genus FEB-22. The sequence goes on from JAQGJU010000067.1 coordinate 24,712, forward strand.
TTCAATGCGGTGACGATCGACGGCGATACGTCAACGTCCGACACCCTGATGGCGTTCGCGACCGGCGCCGCCGCCAAGCGCGGCGCACCGCGCATTGTCCGCGCCAGCGATCCTCGGCTCACCGCTTTCCGCAAGGCGTTTCACGACGTGCTGGCCAATCTGGCCGAGCAGGTCGCGCGCGACGGCGAAGGCGCCCGCAAGCTGGTCGAGATCAAGGTCGAAGGCGCCACATCCGATGCCTCGGCGCGCCGCATCGCGATGTCGATCGCCAATTCGCCGCTGGTGAAGACCGCCTTCGCCGGCGAGGACGCCAATTGGGGTCGCGTCGTCATGGCGGTCGGCAAGGCCGGCGAGCCGGCGGACCGCGACAAACTGTCGATCTGGTTCGGCGGCATCCGGGTGGCCCATAAGGGCGCCCGCGATCCCGGCTACGACGAGGCCGCGGTGTCGGCCGTGATGAAGAAGCCGGAGATCACCCTCAAGGTCGCGCTCGGCCTCGGCAAGGGCCGCGACCGCGTGCTGACCTGCGACCTCACCAAGGAATACGTCGCGATCAACGGCGACTATCGGTCGTAAGTCTAGATCAAGGCCTGACCGCAACCGCGACCGTGACCGTGCGGGTCGACGGCGCGCCACCGGGGGTCTGGCCTTGGCGGGCATAGGTGAACGTGTCACCGCCGATAAAGCCGGAGCGCGACTGATAGGTGACGCTTGCGTGTCCGCCGGTGCGCACGGTGCCGTTACTCGGGCGCTGCACGACGTTCACGCTGTGCAGCGGTCCGGTCGAACTCCGGAAGCGAATGGTGCAGGGCCGGCCGCTGCGCACCGTCATGGTGCCGTGCGAGGTCTGATTGTCGAAGGTGCGGATACCCGGCACAGAACAGGCCGACGCGGCCACGGGCGCGCAGGCGAAGCTCAGCAACACGCCTGCTAAAACACAGCCATATTTTGTATATCTTGTCATGACTGCTGCTCCCCCCAACCGTTGCAAACATACGCTCATGGCAATGCTCGGTCGGGTCAATGGGTGCAACCGCGGTTGCGCAGACTTGTCCACGTTCAACGGCCCTCTGCGCCATCAGCTAAGATTTTTACGATTGGTTCACCAAGAACCCGCTCTTTGAGGTAATTCCATTCCGTTGAACCGCCGTTAACTTGCAATTCTTTATATTTGGAACAAGGGCCGTCCACGTGAAGCTCGTTCTTGTCGCTGCCTGCGCCCTCATCGATTCAGACGGCCGCGTGCTCCTCGCCGAGCGCCCGGCCGGAAAGCCGATGGCGGGCCTGTGGGAATTTCCCGGCGGCAAGATCGAACCCGGCGAGCGTCCCGAGGAAACGTTGATTCGTGAACTCAAGGAGGAATTGGGGATCGTCGTCCAGGAGGCCTGCCTCGCGCCGCTCACCTTCGCCAGTCACCGTTATGAAGATTTCCATCTCCTGATGCCGCTTTATGTCTGCCGGCGCTGGGACGGAACGGTCACCGCGCAGGAAGGCCAGAGGCTGCAATGGGTGCGGCCGAATCGGCTGCGCGAATTTGCGATGCCGCCTGCCGACGAACCGCTGATTTCGCACTTGCTCAATTTGCTGTAATCGCAAGCCGAAGGCCTACAGGATGTACACCCTCTCGACGCTCTGCTCGCAAATTTCCCGTCTGGGGGCCGACCAACGCGGCGCCACGGCGATCGAATACGCCATGATCGCGGCCGGGGTCGGCGGCTCGATCGCCGCCACCGTCTATGGTCTGGGATCCGCGCTGCAGACCAATTTCTACGATAAATTGACGACCCTGTTTTGACCGCCTTGGGTCCTGCCCGGGCTCATCCGACGGCCCGCCGCGACCGCAGCGTGACGTTCCTGGACGTGTCCGCGTATTCCTCCCCGGCCTCGACCGGCCTATGATCCGCGCCTGACGCGCGTCGTCGCCGCCGCCCGGGAGGCATGCCATGGACCGGAATTTTTTCCAGAGCCAACTGGCGACCTACGCCAGCTATCATCGCGACCCACGCAACCAACTGACCCACCTGATCGGCATTCCGGCGATCGTATTCTCGCTGCTGGTGCCGCTCGCCTTGGCCCGGCTGCCGGGCGGCGTGTCCTTCGCGATGCTGGTGGCCGGCCTCGCGCTGGCCGGCTGGATCGCGCTCGATCGCGTGATCGGCCTGGCCATGCTCGTCATCCTGGTGCCGATGCTGGTGATCGCCGAATGGATCGCCACGCGCTTCGGCTCGACGACGGCGTGGATCGTGTTCGGGGTGTTTTTCATCGGCGGCTGGATCTTCCAGCTCGTCGGGCACGTTTGGGAAGGCCGCCGTCCGGCGCTCACCGACAACCTGTTCCAGGCCTTCATCGGGCCGATGTTCATCATGGCCGAGGTGCTGATGTGGCTCGGCTTCAAGCCGGAACTAAAGGCGATCGTCGAAGGCCCAGCGCCGCGAGTCTGATTGGCCCGCTCAGGTCACCTTTTCCGTCAATGGCCCGGCTTCTCGCCGGTCGGAATTTCCCGCGCGCCCAACGCGTCGGCGAGACGTTGCTTGGCCGAGCCCGGCGCCAGCGGTTTTGGCTGGCTTTCGTGCGGCGCCCAGCCGGACAGCCAGACGATGTCGAAGGTCGCCCGGATGCGCCCATCCGGATCGCTGAAGCGTTCGGCATAAATCTCCGCCATGCGGAGCAAAACGCCACGCTTGAGCGGCACGCGGCGGCGCTCGATCAATATATTGCCGGCGCCCATGCGGCGCAGATCCTGCATCAGCGTCAGCGCCGAATCGTAGCGCACCGTCAGCCGGTCCACATCCGCGACCGGCAGCGCGAAGCCGGCCCGTTGCAGCAGCCCGCCGACATCGCGCAGATCGGCGAACGGCGACACGCGCGGCGACACGCCGCCGTCGATTTCGGCCTCGGCCGCCGCGAACGACTGCCGCAGTTCGGTCAGCGTATCGCCGCCGATCAGCGCGGCAAGCAGCAGACCGTCGGGCTTCAACGCGCGTCGAATCTGAATGAGGGTCCCCGGCAGATCGTTGACGGCATGCAGCGCCAGACCCGAGACCACGAGATCGAGCATGCCGTCGCCGAACGGCAATGCCTCGGCGTCGGCCACCACATGCCATTCGCCCGGTACGTTCGGCGATGCGATCGTCTCGGCGACGACGAAGCGATCGATCTTGCCGCTTGGCATGAGCGCGCGCCGCACCGCATCGGTTGGCGTGCCGAGATCCAGCGCGCGCGCAAACTGTCGCAACACCGGCGCCAGCCGGTCGGCGAAATCCTCCGCGACACGGTCGAGCAGGAAGGTCGCCGACCCGAGCGCCGCCGCGCGCCGCAACCGCGCGCGCAGCAAAGATCGGTCGAACAGGGTCGGGTGCTCTGACATCGTCGAGGGTCTCGTCACGGCCTGGGTCGTCGAAAACCGGTTCCCACTTTTCGGGATCATGGTTTGGTTGAGCATGATCCTTATCCGAAAACCGGTTCCCACTTTTCGGGATCATGCTCTAGCATGGCGGCATGTCGCAGACCGAGCCCTCCGCGGAAAGCCGGCCATCCCGCCTGTCGGGATTCGCCGGCGCCGTTAGGGCGCCGTTTCGCGCGATCCTCAACCTGGCTTTACCGCGCCTGTGTCCGGCCTGCCGCGTGCCGGTCGAGGCGGAAGGCTTATGCCCGGCGTGCTGGTCGCAACTGGCGTTCATCGCACCGCCCTACTGCGCCCGGCTCGGCATCCCGTTCACCTACGATCCCGGCCCCGGCATCCTGTCGATGAAGGCGATCGCCGATCCGCCGGCCTATGACCGGGCCCGCGCGGCCGTGCGCTACGACGACGTGTCCCGCACCCTGGTCCATGCGCTCAAATATGGCGACCGGCCCGATCTCGCCCCGATGATGGGCCGCTGGATGGCCCATGCCGGACGCGAGCTGCTGGCGGACGCCGACGCGCTGGTGCCGGTTCCGCTGCACTGGCGGCGGCTGTTCGCCCGACGTTTCAACCAGTCGGCGACGCTGGCCGGCGCCGTTGCGTCCCAGACCGGCGTCCCGGTGGCCCACACCGCGCTGAAACGGGTCAAATCCACCGCGCAGCAGGTCGGGCTGTCGAAAGACCAGCGCGCCACCAATGTGCAGGGCGCGTTCCGGGTTCCGCCGGACGGTCGGCTTGAAGTGGCGGGCCGGCGGCTGGTGCTGGTCGACGACGTGCTGACCTCCGGGGCGACGGTCGAGGGCTGCGCCCGCGCGCTGCTGCGGGCGGGGGCCTCCCATGTCGACGTGCTGGTGTTTGCCCGGGTTGTGGATGCCGCGCGGAGCCCGATATAAGGCAATCAACCTGTTTAATGGACGCAACATGCCGAAAGTCGAAATCTATACCACCCGCTTCTGCGGCTATTGCCATTCGGCCAAGGCGCTGCTGGCCCGCAAGGGCGTCGATTTTACCGAAATCGACGTCAGCGCAGACCCGGAAGGCCGCAACAAGATGATCGACCGCTCCAATGGCGGCTATACGGTGCCGCAGATCTTCATCGGCCCGACCCATGTCGGCGGCTGCGACGATCTGTATGCGCTGGAGAGCGCCGGCAAGCTCGATCCGCTGCTGGCCGGCGACGGAACGCCGGCATGACCACCGGCACCCCATCGACCTTCACGGCTGGCCTGATCCAGATGCGCTCGGGGTTAGAGCCGCGCGCCAATCTGGACACTGCCGTGCGGTTGATCGAGGAGGCCAAGCAACGCGGCGCGGCTTACGTGCAGACTCCCGAGATGACCAACATCATGGAGGTCAAGCGCGAGCGGCTGTTCGCCACCATCGTGCCCGAGGAAGAGGACGCCAGCCTCGCGACCTTCCGCGAACTCGCCGGCAAGCTCGGTCTGTATCTCCATATCGGTTCGCTGGCCATCAAGGCATTGCCCGATAAGGCGGCCAACCGTTCGTTCCTGATCGACCCGCACGGCGCCATCGTGGCCCGCTACGACAAGATCCACATGTTCGACGTCGATCTCGCCAATGGCGAGAGCTATCGCGAATCGAACAGCTACCAGCCCGGCGAAATCGCCGTGGTGAGCGACCTGCCATGGGGCCGGCTCGGCCTGTCGATCTGCTACGACCTGCGCTTTCCTAATTTGTACCGCGCGCTCGCCGAAGCCGGCGCTTCGTTCCTGACGGTGCCGTCCGCGTTCACCCGGCAGACCGGCGAGGCGCATTGGCAGACGCTGCTGCGCGCCCGCGCCATCGAGAACGGCTGTTTCGTGTTGGCGGCGGCGCAGGGCGGCGCACACGAGAACGGCCGTGAGACATTCGGCCATTCGCTGATCGTCGACCCGTGGGGCCGCGTGCTGGCCGAAGGCAACACCGAGCCCGGCGTGATCGTGGCCGAGATCGATCCGGCCGCCGTCGCGGCGGCACGCGCCCGCATCCCGTCGCTGCAGCATGGCCGGCGCTTCGAAATCGTCACGCCGCTCGCCGAGCCGGCGCATCTTCATCTTGTGGGTACCCCGACATGATCCGCTATGCGCTGGTGTGCGAGCGCAAGCACACGTTTGAGAGCTGGTTTCCGAACTCGTCGGCTTACGACAAGCAGGTCAAGCGCGGGCTGCTGAGCTGTCCGGTCTGCGGTTCGGAAGAGATCGAAAAGGCGATCATGGCGCCGCAGATCGCGCGCAAGGATCGCGGGGCGGAACGTGATTTGGCGCCGGTCGAGTCACCCGAGCCGGCCGTGCCGGCGGCGGTCGAGAAACCCGGCCAGAACCAGGTCGCGATGATGTCGCCGCAGGAACACGAGTTTCGGCAGAAGCTCAAGGAACTGCGCGAGCACGTCACCAAGAATGCCGACTATGTCGGCCCGCAGTTTCCCGAACAGGCCCGCAAGATGCATTACGGCGAGCTTGAGCACCGCTCGATCTACGGCGAGGCCTCTGCAGAGGAGGTCAAGGATTTGAGCGAGGAAGGCATCGAGTTTCATGCGCTTCCGATCCTGCCCGACGACCGCAATTAATTTTTCTCGGACGATCCCCTTTCGGCAGACGATCCACGGCAATGCCGATTCGTTCCTGGAGAACGAATCGGATCAGGTCGCGATGACCCCGATTGAAACTTAACGGCGTCTTATCGCGCGGCGCTTTGCCTGCACTCCATTGCATCCGCACTGACGCGCTCTCGTTCCGTTCACGGGGAACGAATCGAGTTGGTTTTAAACGCCGGCACAGAGATTAACGGCGCGTTACGCGGACCAAGTTGGTGAGCCAATCATTTCCGCGCGTGTTTCACGCAAACGTTCATTGCGAATCGACGCATTCGCTCGACCCTCGAGAGCACTCTCGATTCGTTCTCCAGGAACGAATCGGGTTCTGTTCGAAAGCCGGCGCCGACTCTTAAAAGCCGGTAACGGCAATCACTCGCGGCGCCGTATTGGTTGATCATTTTTCTCACGCAGCGCCGATAAATTTCTGGCTTTAAAACTTAATTGCTCGTTCGGAATCAGCACGCTCGATTCGTTCACGGAGAACGAATCGGTTCGCGCAGTTTCAACCCGTGCAGAGTTCTAAGATTGTGTTAGAGCGAAAGCGAAAGAATCATTGTCTCCGTCATGGCCGGGCTTGTCATCGCAAATCGCGTTTACTCGATTTGCGCCCCGATTATGCAGAACCCGGGCAAGCCCGGGTTCTGATGCCATCCACGTCTTTCTCGCTGACTTAGTAGTAAGACGTGGATGCCCGGCACAAGGCCGGGCATGACGAACTCTGGAGAAATGCCGCTTCGCTTTATGCCAAAGCAATTGCGCTTTAGTGCGCCCAGATCAGCAGCACGACGCCGACGACGATCATTAAAATTCCAAGCGCTTCGCGCGAGGATGTCGGCTGCTTCAGCACAAAACGCGAGATAGCTTGTGCGAACAGCACCTCGACCAGCGCCAGCGTGCGCACACTCGCGGCGGTCGCCACTGCAAACGCCAGGAACCAGAACTGCGACGCCAGCGCGCCGAGGAATCCGGCGACGATCGACGGCCGCCAGGCGCGAAAGATGGCGATCAACGCCGCCGGATCGCGCAGCCAAAGATACAGCGTCAGCAGCGCCGCCTGCAGCACCAAGCCGACCACCAGCGTATAGGTCGCGGCGACCACATAGTCGTCGAGGCCCAGGCTGAGAATCGCACCGCGATAGCCGATCGCCGACAGGCCGAACATCGCACCCGACGCGAGGCCCATGAGCGTCGGCTTGATGCCGCCGGCCGTCGCCGCCGCGCCGGGCTTGAGCGCCATCACGATCACGCCCGCGGTGGCGATCAGGATCGCGACCGTCATCATCGGCGTCAACGTGTCGCCGAGCAGCACCATGCCGAACAGCGCGACCTGCACCGGCTCGGTCTTGATATAGGCGATGGTCGCCACGAACGAGCGCTCGTTCATCGCCGCCAGCATCAGCGCGGTCGCGGCGATCTGCGCCAACATTCCGTCAAGGATCCACGGCCAATAGATCAGGCCGGGGCGCGGCAGCGGCGCGCCGGTTGCCAGCAGAACCCCGGCCAGAAACAACAGACCGAACGGCGCCCCGAACAGGAAGCGGACATGCGTCGCCCCGACGGTGCCGAGCGTCGTCGTCAGTTCGCGCTGCATCGCATTGCGCGCGGTCTGCGCGGCGGCGGCGATGATCGTAAAGACGATCCAGAGCGATCCGGTCATTGGGCTTCAGCGCGGAAAGAAGGAATCATGCGGGCGGATCGTGTTCTCTCCGGTGAAAGTGCTGAGTCACTGATGGCATTTTCAGCCCGGCTCTTAGCTCGCCCGCTCCGCCACCAGCATGTAATTGACGTCCATGTCGCGGGCGATCTGCCAGCGGTCGGCCAGCGGATTGTAGATCACGCCCTGCTGGTCGACGACCCTAAGACCAGCCCGCTCCAGCGCGATCTCCAATTCGTTCGGCGTAACGAACTTGTCCCACTGATGCGTGCCGCGCGGCAGCCAGCGCAGCACATATTCGGCGCCGACGATGGCCAGCGCGAAGCTCTTGAGCGTGCGGTTGAGCGTCGCGACGACCATCATGCCGCCCGGCTTCACCATCTCGCCGCAGCGCGCGACGAACAGCTCCACGTCGGCCACGTGCTCGACCACTTCCATGGCCAGCACGATGTCGAAGCGCTCGCCGGCATCGGCCAGGGCTTCGGCCGTGGTGGCCCGATAGTCGATATCGAGGCCCGACTGCGCGGCGTGCAACTTCGCGACCTCGATATTGCTAGTGGCCGGATCGGCCCCGACCACGGAGGCGCCGAGCCGGGCCAGCGGCTCGCTGAGCACGCCGCCGCCGCAGCCGATATCGAGAATGCGCAACCCGGCCAGCGCATCGAGTTTTTTCTCGTCGCGGCCAAAGCGCCGGCAGGCGGCCTGCTTGATGGTGTTGAGCCGGATCGGATTGAACTTGTGCAGCACGGCCATCTTGCCGCGCGTGTCCCACCATTGGTCCGCCAGCCGGGCAAACCGGTCGACTTCGGCGTCATCCACGGTCGAGGAGCGGGGGGGCATGGGGCTGATCCTACGCAATTTGCGTTGCACGCCATTCCTACACGGCCGATGGCCAGTCTGTCTTGCCGGAACCAGGAACGGGGAAACACGGTTGATTTCAGAACCGCCGCTATCCCTGGATTGACGATGGCCCAGCGTCCCGCATCAAAATCGCGCCGCACCCGTCAGACCGACGCTGACGCTCCCGTCCCGGTTCCGCGTTCCCTATCCGCCCTGAAGGCCGAAGCGGCGGACTGCCGGCGCTGCCCGCTGTACCGCAACGCCACCCAGACCGTGTTCGGCGAGGGCCCGGCCAGGGCCGCCGTGATGTTCGTCGGCGAGCAGCCCGGCGACCAGGAGGACTTGGCGGGCCGTCCGTTCGTCGGCCCGGCCGGCAAGCTGTTCGATAAAGCTTTGGCCGAATCCGGCATCGAGCGCGAACGCGTTTACGTCACCAATGCGGTCAAGCACTTCAAAAACGAGCCGCGCGGCAAGCGGCGCCTGCACAAAAAACCTAATACCAGCGAGATCGACGCCTGCCGCTGGTGGCTGGACCGGGAATTCGCCCTGATCAAACCCCGCCTGACGGTGGCGCTGGGCGCTACGGCGGCCCGCGCCGTGTTGGGCCGTAACGTCACCATCTCGAAAGAGCGCGGCAAGCCGCTTCCGCTGGATAATGGCGGCACGGCGTTCATCACCGTCCACCCGTCATTCCTACTGCGGATGCCGGATCCGGAGGTGCGCCGGCGCGAATATGCCCGTTTCGTTGCGGATCTCCGTCAGATCGCGGAACAAGTGACGAACAACCGCCGGGCGGCCTGACGGCCGCGCCACACCGGCCGATTCGGGCCGGTTGCGGCCCACCGCCCCCGCCGTTATGAATGCGCGCCTTCGTCGCGGGGCCGCCCGTCGGGCCGGTCTCATGTTGCTCCGTCCGGGAAGCCCAGCAGCCACATGGCCCGTCTTGTCATGAAGTTCGGCGGAACGTCGGTCGCCGATATCGACCGCATCCGCAATGTCGCCCAGCACGTCAAGCGTGAGGTCGATGCCGGCCACCAGGTCGCCGTGGTGGTGTCCGCGATGTCGGGCAAGACCAACGAGTTGGTCCGCTGGTGCGCCGAACTCTCACCCCTGTATGACCCGCAGGAATACGACGCCGTGGTGGCGTCCGGCGAACAGGTCACGGCCGGCCTGCTGGCCATCGCGCTGCAGACCGTCGAGGTCACGGCGCGTTCCTGGCAGGGCTGGCAACTGCCGATCGGCACCTCAAACGCCCACGGCTCGGCCCGCATCCTGGACATCAATGGCGACGAGATCGTCAAAGGCTTCGAAGACCGTGGCGAAGTCGCGGTCATTGCCGGCTTCCAGGGCATCCATACGGAAACCGGCCGCCTGACCACGTTGGGACGCGGCGGCTCCGACACCTCGGCCGTTGCCATCGCGGCCGCCATCAAGGCCGACCGCTGCGACATCTACACCGACGTGGACGGCGTCTATACGACCGACCCGCGCGTGGTCGGCAAGGCCCAGCGCATGGACAAGATCGCCTTCGAGGAGATGCTGGAGCTGGCATCGCTCGGCGCCAAGGTTATGCAGGTGCGCTCGATCGAACTCGCCATGGTGCACAATGTCCGGGTCTTCGTGCGCTCCAGCTTCGATAAGCCGGAAGACATCGACCCGCACGGCACCCCGCCCGGCACCCTCATCTGCGACGAGACCGAGATCATGGAACAGCAAGTCGTCACCGGCATCGCCTTCTCCAAGGACGAGGCCCAGATCTCGATCCGGCGGGTCCAGGACAAACCGGGGGTGGCGGCCGCGATTTTCGGGCCGCTGGCCGAGTCCAATATCAATGTCGACATGATCGTGCAGAACGTCTCGGCGGACGGCGCCACGACCGATCTGACCTTCACGGTCCCGGCCGCCGACTACCAGCGCGCCAACGACGTGCTGACCAAGTCCAAGAGCCAGATCGGCTATGACCGGATCGACGGGGCGACCGATGTCGCCAAGGTCTCGGTGATCGGCATCGGCATGCGCAGCCATGCCGGTGTCGCCGCCCAGGCCTTCAAGGCCCTGGCCGAGCGCGGCATCAATATCCGGGCGATCACCACCTCGGAGATCAAGTTCTCGCTGCTGATCGAATCGGCCTACACCGAATTGGCCGTCCGGACGCTCCATTCGCTGTACGGATTGGACAAGGCCTAAGCTGCCGGTACGGCCAACGCCGTACTGAGGGTAGATCTTAGGATTTTATATGCTTTTTTCGCGCTGCAGCGCGTCCCCACCCTTGCCGGGCGAGGCTGCATTTCGCTATACGGCCTGAGGTGTAGCCGCCGCGGGTTGCCAGGGGCCCGCGTTGTCAGTTTGGCGGTTAGCCGGGGTCCTGCGGGGGCCACGGTCCTTATAAGACGCGGCCGAGGGATATCTAGCCATGCGTGGCGCGCTTGGCGGTCCGCGCGTGCTGCTGCGCCGGCTTCGCGAAGTCATGGCGGAGCAGGTCAGTGCGCAGGAACGTCTCGACAAAATTGTCGTCCTGATCGCCGCCAACATGGTTGCGGAGGTCTGCTCCGTCTATGTGCTGCGCGTCGACGGCACCCTAGAACTATACGCCACCGAAGGTCTGAACCGCGATGCCGTGCATCTGACCGTGATGCGGGCCGACGAAGGCCTGGTCGGCCTGGTGGCCAGCGAGGCCAACGCCATCAGCCTGTCGGACGCCCAGGCGCATCCGGCGTTCTCGTTCCGCCCGGAGACGGGTGAAGAGATCTATCACTCGTTCCTCGGCGTGCCGATCCTGCGCGCCGGCAATACGCTCGGCGTGCTGGTGGTGCAGAACCGCGCCCACCGGACCTATTCCGAGGAAGAAGTCGAGGCGCTGCAGACCACGGCCATGGTGCTGGCCGAGATGATCGCGTCCGGCGAACTGTCGGCGCTGGCCCGGCCCGGCGCCGAGCCGGTGGCCCGCCACGCCGTGCAGTTGACCGGAACGCCGCTGGCCGAGGGCATCGCCCTCGGCCATGTGGTGCTGCACGAGCCGCGCGTGGTGGTGACCAATTTCATCGCCGAGGACGTCAACAAGGAGCTCAAGCGTCTCGACGACGCGCTCGCCACCGTGCGGGCCGATCTCGACACGATGCTGGAGCGCCGCGACATGGCCGACGGCGGCGAGCATCGCGAGGTGCTCGAAGCCTACCGGATGTTCGCGCAGGACCACGGCTGGCTGCGCAAGCTGCGCGAGGCCGTGTCGACCGGACTGACCGCCGAGGCCGGCGTCGAACGCGTCCATTCCGACGTGCGCGCCCGCATGCAGCGCATGACCGATCCGTATCTGCGCGACCGGCTGCACGATCTGGAAGACCTCGCCAACCGGCTGATGCGGGTGCTGATGGGCCGCGACCACGCACCGTCCAAGGAGCGCCTGCCCGAAAACGCCATCCTGGTGGCGCGTTCGATGGGCCCGGCGGCGCTGCTGGACTATGACCGAAAACGACTTCGCGGCCTGGTGCTCGAAGAAGGCGGCCTGACCTCGCACGTCTCGATCGTGGCGCGCGCGCTCGGCATCGCAACCATCGGCGAAGTGGCGAATGCGACCGGCCTCGTCGAGCAGGGCGATGCCATCATCGTTGACGCCATCATGGGCCAGGTGCATGTCCGGCCGATGCCGGATGTCGAGAACGCCTATGCGGAACGCGTCCGGTTCCGGGCGCGGCGCCAGGCGCAATATCACGCGCTGCGCGACCGCCCCTGCGTCACCAAGGACGGCGAAAAAATCGACCTGATGCTCAATGCCGGCCTGCTGATCGACCTGCCGCATATCGCCGAAACCGGCGCGGTCGGCATCGGGCTGTTCCGCACCGAACTGCAGTTCATGGTCGCGGCGACCTTCCCGCGCACCAACGAGCAGCATTCGCTGTATCGCGCGGTGCTGGAAGCCGCCGGCAAGAAACCCGTGACGTTCCGCACCCTCGACATCGGCGGCGACAAGGTGCTGCCCTATATGCGGGCCGTCGAAGAAGAAAATCCGGCGCTCGGCTGGCGCGCGATTCGTCTCGGCCTCGACCGTCCCGGCCTGCTGCGCAGCCAGATCCGCGCGCTGCTGCGCGCCGCCGGCGGCCGCGATCTCAAATTGATGTTCCCGATGGTGGCGACGGTCGACGAGTTCGATCAGGCCAAGGCCATCGTCGAACTCGAACTGACGCATCTGCGCCGGCATTCGCATCTGCTGCCCGAGCGGGTCGAGATCGGCACCATGCTGGAAGTGCCGGCGCTGCTCTATCAGCTCGACGAACTGTTCGAACGAGTCGATTTCCTGTCGGTCGGCTCCAACGACCTGATGCAGTTCCTGTATGCGGCCGACCGCGGCAATGCCCGGGTATCTGCGCGGTTCAACCCGATCTCGACGCCGGTGCTGCGCATTCTGCGCGACATCGCCGACAAGGGCCGCCAATACAAAAAGTCGGTCACGCTGTGCGGCGAACTGGCCTCGAAGCCGATCGGCGCGCTGGCTTTGGTCGCGCTCGGCTATCGGTCGCTGTCCCTGACGCCGTCGGCGATCGGTCCGGTGAAGGCGATGCTGCTCGATCTGCATTGCGGACGCGCCGCCGAAATGCTGCGGTCGCTGATAGACCAACCGGTCGGCAGCGTGGCGGTTCATGAGCGCCTCGAAGCGTTCGCGACCGCCGAAGGCCTGCAGCTGTAACGGCCCGCCATGCTCCCTGAACAAAAACTCGACGTCCTGCTGACGCGCCATGCGGCGCTGGAAAGCGAATTGTCGCAGCAGCTCTCTTCGGAGACCTACGTCAAGCTGACGCGCGAATTGTCGGATCTGGGACCGATCATCGACGCGATCCGGGCCTATCGGGCGGCGCGCGACGAACTCGCCGATCTCGATGCGATGATCGAGGATTCTTCGACCGACGCCGAAATGCGCGACATCGCCCAGGCCGAGAAGCCGGCGCTGCAACAGCGCTGCGAAATTCTCGAGCAGGAAATCCGCATCTCCTTGCTGCCCAAGGATGCGATGGATGAGCGCGACGTCATCATCGAAATTCGCGCCGGCACCGGCGGCGATGAGGCGGCGCTGTTCGCCGGCACCCTGTTCCGCATGTATGAGCGCTTCGCCGCCAAGATGGGCTGGAAGGTCGAGGTGCTGTCGGCCAGCGACGGCCAGATGGGCGGCTACAAGGAAATCATTGCCGAGATTCACGGCCGCGGCCCCTTCGCCAAGCTCAAATTCGAATCCGGCGTGCACCGCGTGCAGCGCGTGCCCGACACCGAAGCGTCCGGGCGTATTCATACGTCGGCCGCGACCGTCGCGGTGCTGCCCGAGGCCCAAGAGGTCGACGTCGTGATCAACGATGCCGACCTGAAGATCGACACCATGCGGTCCAGCGGCGCCGGCGGCCAGCACGTCAACAAGACCGAATCCGCGATCCGCATCACCCATCTGCCGAGCGGCATCGTGGTCGCCGTGCAGGAGGAGCGCTCGCAGCACAAGAACAAGGCCAAGGCGATGGCGATGCTGCGCGCCAAACTGTACGACGCCGAACGCGGCAAGCTCGATGCCGAGCGCGCGGCCGACCGGCGCGGCCAGGTCGGCTCAGGCGACCGTTCGGAGCGCATCCGCACCTATAATTTTCCGCAAGGCCGCGTCACCGACCACCGCATCAACCTGACGCTCTACAAGCTGACGCAGGTGATCGAAGGCGAAGCGCTCGGCGAACTGATCGACGCGCTCGTCACCGAGCATCAGGCCGAACTGATGGCACGCCAGGACGCCTTGCTATGACGCTGCCCGGCATTGTTGCCGGCATCGCGATCGGCATCACGGTCGATAAAGCGCGCCGTGTTCTGGTCGAAGCCTTTCGCAACAGCGATCTCGATTCGCCGGAGACCGACGCGAGGGTACTGCTCGGCCACGCGCTCGGCCTCGATCGAAGCGCGCTGACGGCGTCCCCGGACCGTCCGCTCAGCGCGCCCGAAGCCGCCGCCGTCATGGCGCTCGCGGCGCGCCGCCTGTCGCGCGAGCCGGTCGCCCATATCGTCGGCGCCCGGGAATTCTGGAGCCTCGATCTGCGGGTCACGCCGGACACGCTGGTGCCGCGGCCCGAGACCGAAACCGTGGTCGAGGCCGCGCTTGCAGCGCTCGACCGCACCGGACCGCGCACGCGTCCATGGCTGATCGCCGACCTTGGCACCGGCACCGGCGCGCTGCTGCTGGCACTTTTGCAGGAGCTTCCGCAGGCTTTCGGCATCGCAACCGATCTCAATCCCGGAGCTTTGGCGGTCGCGCGCGACAATGCGACACGTCACCGGCTGGAGCGCCGCGCCGCGTTCGTGCTGTGCGATTTCGGCACCGCGCTGGCCGGCCCGTTCGGCCTTGTGGTTTCCAATCCGCCCTATATTTCAAGCGAAGAAGTTCCGAGACTGGCGCCCGAGGTGAAGGACCACGATCCGCTGCTGGCGCTGGATGGCGGGACCGATGGCCTCGACGCCTACCGGGCCATCGCCCGCGATGCCGGCCGGCTGCTGGCGCCTACCGGCATGCTGGTGGTCGAGCTCGGGGCCGGTCAGGCGCCCGACGTGGCCGGACTGTTCACGGCCGCAGGCCTGTACGTAGAAACCCCTGCGCGGCCGGACCTGGCGGGCATTCCGAGGGCGATGACGGCGCGCTTACCCATGCACAGATGAAGTTCCAGTGGCCAAAAAATCGCTTGGATTGGGGGCCGAGACCGTCTAGGTTCGTCCCAACGGAATCGACCCGAGACGAAGACGTCCCGCATGGCGACGGCCCGGAGCCGAGGCTCCTCGAGGCGAGCGGCGTGGACAAAACTGACGATGAGGCCGGGTCAGAAACGGCATTCAGATCGCCAGATTCGGGTCCAACACTTCACTGGTTGAGCGCGAACGCTTTGCGAAACAGGCACGCACCGCGCATGACGAGGGGATAGCAACGCCACGGTTAAATGCCGTTGGCTGCCGCGACATCGCTAACCGAAAGGTCGATGTTCTTTATCGCACCGTTCTTCTTCGTGGTCGTATCGTCTCGTGGCGAACGAGATGGCGGCGCGCGAAGCATGGCGGCGCGGATAGTGGCGCGTGAACAGCGCGCCGATACGGACGCGTAAACGGCGCGTTATTGACGATCTCGTTGCGATCACTCGTTGCAATCACCGGCGGCGTGCCGCCACAAACAAGGGTTGGCGAACAGGCAAGTCATGAGAAACGGTCAAAACAACAACAAGCGCATGCGTGGACGTAGCAACAGCAATAACAACAACAACAATAACAATAACCGTAAGGGCCAGAACCCGCTGACTCGCGTGTATGAGTCGAACGGCCCGGATGTGAAGATCCGCGGCACCGCCAACCATATCGCGGAAAAATACATCCAGCTCGCGCGCGACTCACAGAGCAACGGCGACCCGGTCGCGGCCGAAAATTACTACCAGCACGCCGAACACTACTACCGCCTGATCGCGCTCGCGAACGAGCAATTCCGCCAGACCCAGCCGTATTTCCAGCCCGGCCAGACCGATACCCGCAACGATCCGTTCGACGATTCCGACGATGACGGCCAGCAACAGCCGTCGATGGGTGGCGAGCCCGGCTTCGTGTCGCGCGACCAGCCGCAGATGCGCGAGAACCAGGCCTATTCGCCGCGCGAGCCGCAGCCCTATGTGCCGCGCACCGACAACAACCAGCGTGACAACAGCCCGCGTGACAGCGCTCCCCGCGACAATGCACCGCGCTTTAATGCGCCCCGCGATAACACCCCGCGCGAGCACACGCCCCGCGAACACGCCCGCCCGCCGCAGAACCATCAGCCGCAACCCGATGCCGGACCGGAGCTTGGCCTGCCGTCCTTCATCACCGGCGGCGGTAGCCAGCCGCAACCTGTTGTGGCCAGTGGCCCCGACGGCCTCGACGGCCAGCAGGACCGCTTCGGCCTGCATCGCCGCCGGCGCCGCCATCGCAGCCCGCGTCCGGACGGCTCCCCGCAGCCGGCCGAAGGCTCGGCCGACGCGCCGCAGGGCGGCACCGAGGAATAAGCCAGTCTTAGCGACTGCCCGAAAAGGCACCGAGCTTTTTCAAGCCTGTCGGTAGAGCAGACAGGTCGATGTTTTCTCGGTCATGGCCGGGCTTGTCCCGGCCATCCACGTCTTTCTTGTCGCTAGACCATTAAGACGTGGATGCCCGGCACAAGGCCGGGCATGACGAACTCTGGCGGCTAGCTCGTCCGCGCCGCCCCACCGGGCGACGGCGCCAGTGCCGGCTCCAACGCCGGCACCAGACGCTGCCGCTCGCGTCGCTTTACCGGCAGCGCGCGGTACACCTGTTTGGTGGCCTCGACGATGTGAACACCGTTAAAGGGCGCCGACAGCGTGGCGCCGGCGCGCTCCCAGGCCACCGCACTGCGCAGGAACCAGCCGCGCGACACCGGCGGCATATACAGCGCCTCGCCCCACCCGGTCGGTGTGAACCAGGTTTCGCGCAGCAGATGCGTGATCTGGCTGCGTGAGTACGGTCGGCCGTGGCCGAACGGCGTCGTGTCCATGCGCGCCCACAGGCCGCGCCGGTTGGGCACCACCGCCAGCAGCCGTCCACCGGCCGCCAGCACCCGCCACGCTTCCCGCAGCAGACTTGCCGGATCGGTCGACATTTCCAGCGCGTGCACCAGCAGCACGCGATCCACGGCGGCATCCGGCAGCGGTAATTCGTATTCGTCGACCAGCGCGGCCAGCGCCGGCCCGCGTGACGGCCATTTCACCACGCCCTGCGCGGCCGGCATGAAGGCGAGGCAGCGTTCGGCCTCCTCGCGGAACAGCCCGAGATACGGCGTCGCATAGCCGATGCCGAGCACGCGCTGGCCGTCCGCATTAGGCCAGCGGGCTCGGATGCCCCGGCCGACGAAGCGGCGCGCCACCGTGCCGAGCCGCTGCGCATAGAAGTTCCGAAAATCGACGACATCGATCGACATGGCAAGATTCTAGCATTTTCTGCCGGCCTTGCGGCAATCGGCCGATGGCCAAGTTGACGCGGGTTGAGTAGGTCACAGCCACATTCAACAAGCCATGTCGGCGTGATACGCTGCGTATCCAGGTTTTTTATTCCGGCCGGAGATCACGATGCCCGCACAAGTTCATCTGTTTCCCTGCCTGTCCGATAATTTCGGCGTGCTGCTGCACGATCCGGCGACCGGCGCCACCGCGGCCATCGACGCACCGGAGGCGGCCGCCGTCGAGGCCGCGCTGCAAAAGACCGGCTGGAAGCTCAGCGACATCCTGGTAACGCATCACCACGCCGACCACACCGATGGCATTGCCGAGCTCAAGGAGCGCCACCGCTGCCGCGTGATCGCGCCGCGCGCTGAGGCCTCGCGCATCAAGCACGTCGATGTGGTGGTCGGCGAAGGCGAGAGCGTGCAGCTCGGCTCGCTCACGGCCAAAGTGCTGGAGACGCCGGGCCACACCTCCGGGCACATCTCGTATTATTTCGCGCCCGAGAAGCTCGCCTTTGTCGGCGACACGCTGTTCTCGATCGGCTGCGGCCGGGTGATCGAAGGCACGATGCCGATGATGTGGCATTCGCTCGACAAGCTGCGCCAATTGCCGGACGACACCCAGGTGTATTGCGGCCACGAATATACGCTGGCCAATATCCGCTTCGCGCTGACCATCGAGCCCGACAACGCGGCGCTTCGGGCGCGCGCGAAAGAAGCCGAGCAGCAGCGCGCCGGCGGCCAGCCGACCATTCCGGTGACGATCGGCGCCGAGAAGGCCGCCAATGTGTTTCTGCGTGCCGACGTGCCGTCGGTCGCGGCGGCGGTCGGTCTCGCCGGCAAGCCGCCGGAAGTGGTGTTCGCCGAAATCCGCGAGCGGAAAAACCGTTCGTGATTTCGTCGGCCCTGTCTGCGGCCGACATCGTCCGCCTGCTCGACCTGAAGCCGCATCCGGAAGGCGGACATTTTCGCGAGACGTTTCGCGATTCGCAGAATGTCGACGCAGGACGCGCCGCCTCGACCGCGATCTATTTCCTGCTGGCGCGCGGCGAGCGCTCGCATTGGCACAAGGTCGACGCCGCCGAAATCTGGCACTGGCATGCCGGCGCCCCATTGGCACTGCACATCGCCGGACCCGATGGCCGCGACACGCTGCGTCTCGGCAGCGATCTCATCGCCGGCGAACGTCCGCAGGGCGTGGTGCCGGCCGGCATCTGGCAGGCGGCCGAAAGCCTGGGCGACTGGACGCTGGTCGGCTGCACGGTGGCGCCGGGGTTTGAGTTTGCCGGATTCGAACTGGCGCCGAAGGGTTGGGAGCCGGGGTAACTTTTGCTTGAAGCGAAATTGACTCAGCCCGTTCTCCGTCATCCTGAGGTGCGAGCGAAGCGAGCCTCGAAGGAGACGGCCAGGGTGTTGCAACATCGGGGCCGTTCATCCTTTGAGGCCCGGCTACGCCGGGCACCTCAGGATGACGGATCGACGACATCGCTCTAAGCTGACTTTCTAACAATCATATCCTTGGCGGCGATCAATCCGCCACCGGCGATCAGCACGGCCGCCGCCACCAACGACAATGTCGGCGCCGCGTATCCGGCCAACACCAGAAAAACCGTCGACAGCACCGGCGCCGCATAGGACGCGGCGCCGAGCACGCGGATATCGCCGCGCTTCATGCCGACATCCCACACATAGAACGCCGCGCCCACCGGACCGAGCCCGAGGCCAAGCACCGCAAGCCATTCGGTCGCATGCGACGGCCACACCGTGGTCTCGAACGCGAAATGACACAGCGCGGCCAGGATCGCGGTGACGAGGCAGAAACCGGCAACGGCATCCGTCGGCACCGACGCAAAGCGGCGCGACAGCACCGAATAGATCGCCCACACGAACGCCGCCACGAAGGCCGCCGCATAACCAGGAATGAAATCGGCCACGAGACCGAGCTGCGCGCGGCCGGCAATCAGCACGATCGTGCCGACAAAGCCCAGCGCCGCGCCGATGACGTGATGCGCGCGCAGCCGCTCGCCCGGCAGGAACGACGAGAACAACACGATCAGTAAAGGCCAGAGATAATTGATCAGGCCCGACTCGGCGGGCGGCGCCAGCCGCAGCGCCATGAAATACAGCGCGTGATAGCCGAACAGTCCGAACAGCCCCAGCGCCCAGACCCGCCAGTTCTGCCACAGCGCCGATATCGCGTCCCGGCGCACGATCCAAGTCGCGGCGCCGATCAGGCCGCCGATCAGGAATGTCATCGCGGCCAATTGAAACGGCGGCATGCGGCCCGACGCCGCGGTGAGCAGCGCCAGCAGCGACCACATCAGGATCGCCGAGAAGCCGAGGGCGGTCGCGCGAGTCGTCGGGGTCATGCGGCGATCAGGCACGAGGTAAAGTTATTTGAAGTGGCGCATGATCTTTTCCGAAAACCGGCTCCCACTTTTCGGGATCATGCGCGATCACATCATCACCTGCCCGCCATTGGCGGACAGCGTCGAGCCGGAAATGAAGCCGGCGTCATCGGACGCCAGAAACACCACGCAGCGGGCGATCTCTTCCGGCTCGCCGAGACGGCCGGCCGGAATCAGCGGCAGGATGCTTTTCTCCAGCACGTCCTTGGGCACCGCCTGCACCATTTCGGTGTTGATGTAGCCGGGGCAGATCGCGTTGACCGTGATGCCCTTCTTGGCATTCTCCTGCGCCAGTGCCTTGGTGAAGCCGATCTCGCCGGCTTTGGCGGCGGAGTAATTGGACTGGCCCATCTGGCCCTTCTGGCCATTGATCGACGAGATGTTGACGATGCGGCCAAAGTTGCGCTCGCGCATGCCTTCGATCAGCGGGCGACACATGTTGAACAGCGAACCGAGATTGGTGTTGATCACCGCGGTCCATTGCTCGGGCTTCATGCGATGCAGCATGGCATCTTTGGTGATGCCCGCATTGTTGACCAGGATCTCGACCGGCCCGAGTTCGGCCTCGACCAGCTTGATGCCGGCCGCGCATTCGTCAAACGACGACACGTCCCATTTGAACACCGGGATGCCGGTTTCGTCCTTGAATTTCTGAGCGGCCGCGTCGTTGCCGGCATAGCTCGCGGCGACCCGGTAGCCGGCCGCCTTCAGCGCCTTGCATATCGCAGCGCCGATGCCGCGGGTTCCGCCGGTGACCAATGCAACGCGTGCCATTTCATTCCCCCCATCACGGCCCGTTCACATCAAGCCGCGCGCTTGTCTTCCAACACATCGGCAAAAGTTTGGACAGCAAGAATAAGCGGCATCGGTTGAACAATGATAGGCGTTTTTAAATGAAAACGAGGAGCGGCATGTTGCGCCGCCCCTCGTTTGTAGTCGTTCTTTGTTGCGCTGCGACGTTATGTACACCCGCGCATGATTTTGCCCGCCGTTAGGCGCGCTCGAGGCACATGGCGATGCCCATGCCGCCGCCGATGCAAAGCGTGGCAAGGCCCTTCTTGGCATCGCGCCTCGCCATCTCGTGCAGCAGAGTCACCAACACGCGCGCGCCGGACGCGCCGATCGGATGGCCGAGCGCGATGGCGCCGCCATTGACGTTGACCTTGGCGGTGTCCCAGCCGAGGTCCTTGTTGACCGCGCAGGCCTGCGCGGCGAACGCCTCGTTGGCCTCGATCAGATCCAGATCCTCGATCTTCCAACCGGCCTTCTTCAGCGCGGCGCGCGACGCCGGGATCGGGCCGGTTCCCATGATGGCCGGATCGACGCCGGCATGGGCCCACGACACGATGCGGGCCAGCACCGGGCGGCCTTCCTTGGCGGCCTGGCTGGCCTTCATCAGCACCACGGCGGCGGCGCCGTCATTGATGCCGGACGCATTGCCGGCCGTGACCGTGCCGTCCTTCTCGAAGGCGGCGCGCAGCTTGCCGACGGACTCAGCCGTCGTGCCGTGCTTCGGATACTCGTCGGTGTCGACCACGGTGTCGCCCTTGCGACCCTTGATCGTGACCGGCACGATCTCGTCCTTGAATTTTCCGGCCTTCTGGGCCGCCTCGGCCTTGTTCTGCGAGTTGACCGCGAACTCGTCCTGCTGCGCCCGCGTGATCTGGTACTGCTTGGCGACATTCTCGGCGGTGTTGCCCATGTGGTAGCCGTTGAAGGCGTCCCACAGGCCGTCCTTGATCATGGTGTCGACCATGTCGAGGTTGCCCATCTTGGTGCCGGAGCGCAGATGCGCGGCATGCGGCGCCATGCTCATGGATTCCTGGCCGCCCGCGACCACGATGTCGGAGTCGCCGTTCAGGATCGCCTGATAGCCGAGCGCGACCGCGCGCAGACCGGAGCCGCAGAGCTGGTTGATGCCCCAGGCCGGACTCTCGACCGGGATGCCGGCCGCGATCGAGGCTTGGCGGGCCGGGTTTTGGCCTTCGCCGGCCGTCAGGATCTGGCCCATGATGACTTCGGAGACCCGGCTGCCCTCGATGCCGGCGCGCTCCAGCGCCGCCTTGATGGCCACCTTGCCGAGCTCGTGCGCCGGCAGGTTGGCGAACGCTCCGTTGAAGGCGCCGACCGGGGTGCGGGCCGCGCCGACAATGACAATATCATCGCTCATGTCGCAAAACTCCTTGTGGCGGTCATGCCGGGCGGATCGCAGTCGCCGGATCGGCGCTCACGACGCCATATGGTCCGTCCCGGTGTGTTCCGTCCGATGTCCCACCCTCAGATAGCTGTTCCGGGAACGACAATAAAGACCCGCCGAAACATGTCTGGCGCGCGGTTTTCCCCGCCGGGAGCCGTGCCTGGCGGTCGTTAGTCGAGCGCGTTCAGCAAAAGTGGCCCCCGGTTTTGCGTCCGAACGCGCTCCCTCTATTAGCAGCGAGCGTTTTCTTCACGCGAACCGGAAACCACTTCGCTTGAAAACGCTCGCGTTGCAACAAAACTGTGGCCGGCCCATCACGAAAGTGGTTATTCTGCCACAACTGGACGAGGACGCCCGAGGAAACAAACGCCCAAGGATCAGCGCCAAATGGCTAAATCCGAAGAACCGGTAACGATCAAAAAATACGCCAACAGGCGGCTCTACAACACCGGGACCAGCACCTACGTGACGCTGGAAGACCTCGCCAACATGGTCAAACTGGGCGAGGATTTCGTGGTTTTCGACGCCAAGTCCGGCGAGGAAATCACCCGATCGGTGCTGACCCAGATCATTTTCGAGCAGGAAAACAAGGAAGGCGGCCAGAATCTGCTGCCGGTCACCTTCCTGCGCCAGTTGATCCGCTTCTACGGCGACAGCATGCAGATGCTGGTGCCGCGCTATCTCGAAGTCTCGATCGACTCGCTGACCCGCGAACAGACCAAGCTCCGCGAGCAGATGACCCACGCTTTCGGCGTCGGGCCGTTCGCCCCGCTGGAAGAGCAGGTGCGCAGCAACATGGAAATGTTCGAGCGCACCTTCGCGATGTTCCGGGCGCCCTTTGCCCTTGGCCAGACCGGTGTGCCGGTCCCGGACACGGACAAGACGGTGGCGCGTCCCGAGACCGACATGGACGAATTGAAGAAGCAGCTCGACGAGATGCAGAAGAAGATCGACCGGCTGTCCGACAAGCCGGCCTGACGTCTACATCTCATTCGTCTTCCGAGGAGCGGCCGTCACGATTGCGTGTCGGCCGTTCGCTTTTGAGGCTGCGCCCCAACATTTCCGCCCGTTAAGCGTTAACGAGCGTTCGGCCGCGTCGGCCGGGACGTTTATCGATCCCGGTATGGCCCTTGCGACCTGTTGCGTAGGGACGCCCTTCGTGTCCCAATATGGGACAGGAGCGAGCCATGACGCCGGTCAGCGGTATCACATCCGGATCTTTTGCGGCGATTGGGACCGGCCGTGCGTCGCGTTCCCGGCCGTCCGGCGAACCGGCTGCGCCCAAAACGGCACAGGTGTTCGTGCCGGTGCGTCCGGCCGAACCGGCGCAGCCGGCGGAGCGCTACGTTCCGCGTCACCAGCGGCCCGATGCAGCCTTTCTGGCGCACCTGATCGCCACCAAGGAACACGCGCCGCAGACCCGCGAACGCCGCCGCGCCGAGCCGCAGACCGCCGTCGCGATCTATGGGGCCGCCGTCGCACTCCAGAATTCCGTTAAGTCGTCGGTCGGTCGGACTCTGGCGATCTCGGCCTGATCTGAAGTTCAATATCCGATCGCGCAGCCGTCCTTGCGCGCATCCGAGCCGCCGATCAGCACACCCTTGTCCCAATCGATGCGGATCGCCTGGCCGCCGCCGAGCGGCAACGGGCGCACCACGACATCGTGGCCGCGCGCCTTGAGGCCGTCGATGGTGGCGGCCGAGACGCCGCGCTCGACCACGGTCTGCTCGCCCTCGAAGAACACGCGGGGCGCATCGATCGCGGTCTGCACGTCCATGCCGTAATCGACCCAGTTGTTCACGACGTGCGCGTGGCCCATCGACTGGTAGCCGCCGCCCATCACGCCGAACGCCATGTCGCAGCGCCCGTCCTTCAGCATCAGGGCCGGAATGATGGTGTGCATCGGCCGCTTCGAAGGTCCGAACGTGTTCGGATGATCCGGGTCGAGCACGAAACACGCGCCGCGATTCTGCAGCATGACGCCGGTCGTCTCGGTCGCGATGCCGACCCCGAACGGGCCGTACAGCGAATTGATCAGCGACACCGCCATGCGGTCGCGGTCGATCACCGTCACCAGCACGGTGTCGCTGCCCGGCGTCGGCGCCTTCGGCAGCGGCACGCGCTTGGTGCGGTCGATGCGTTCGGCGAGCTGGCCGGCGAACGCCTTGTCGAGCAGCGCCGGCACCGACATGCGCATATAGGCCGGATCGGCGACATGCGTATCGCGCACCGCATAGGCGAGACGGCCGGCCTCAAGTGCCAGATGAAAGCGTTCGGCGCCGACAGGGTCGAGACCCGCCATGTCGAAACGCTCCAGGATGTTCAGCAGCACCAGCGCGGCCATGCCCTGGCCGTTCGGCGGCAGCTCGACGACGTCGTGGCCGCGATAATTCGAACTGATCGGCTCGACCGCTTCGCCCAGATGCGCGGCGAAATCTTCTTCCGTCAGGAAGCTGCCGTGCGCTTTGAGCGTGGCCACGATGTCGGCCGCGATGTCGCCCTGATAGAACGCCTTCGGTCCGCCGGATGCGATCCGCTGCAACGTCGCGGCCAATGCCGGCAGCCGCATCATGTCACCCTCGGCGGGTGCGCGGCCGTTCGGCAGATAATGACGCGCCGCGCCCGGATCGGCGCGCAGCCGGTCGGCCGCCATTGCCCAGTCGTAGGCAACGCGCGGCGCGATCGGATAACCCTCGGTGGCGTAGCGGATCGCGGGCTGCAAAACCTTGTCGAAGCCGAGACGGCCTTGCGCCGCCAGGATCGAAGCCCAGGCTTCGACCGCTCCCGGCACCGTGACGGCGTGAATCGAATCCATGCCGATCGACCGGATGCCTTGCGCGGTGAGTTTCTCGGTGGACGCCGCGCGGCCGGAACGGCCGGAGCCGTTATAGCCCCAGACCGGCACATCGGGCTTCGCCGCGAGGCAAAAGCAATCGCCGCCGATGCCGGTCATGTGCGGCTCGACCACGCAAAGTGTAGCCACCGCCGCGACCGCGGCGTCCGCCGCATTGCCGCCGGCCCGCAGCACGTCGACGGCCGCGAGACTCGCGAGCGGATGGGAGGTCGCCGCCATGCCGCCCCCGGCCATGACGGTGGAGCGGCCGGGCAAGTGGAAGTCGCGAGTCATGGGAATTCGCCTATCGCTATCGATGCCGGCGGGCCGCAGCTCAGCTTTGCGACTCACGCAGGTGATCGACCGACACATCGCGCTGCGCGGCCCGGATGGTGATCGAGAAGCCGGCGATCACATCGACGAGGCACAGCACGGTCAGGATCAGGAAGGTCGAGGTCGCGGCCTTCGCCGTGATGATGAACTCGGCCATCATCACGATGAACAGCAGCAGCGACAGCATGTGGTCGATGATCGAGCGCGTGCCGACGCGGGTCGACTTCATCACTTCGACGAACAGCAGCAGGATCGAAAACACCAGCAACAGGTCGCTGATGCTGAAGCTCATATCGGCGCCGGACAGCATGTGCACCGAGAACAGCGGGTCGGTCAGCGACAGTCCCGGCAGCAGGAACACGATCATGTTGTAGATCGCGAACGGAACGATCAGCAGCGGAAAACCGACCAGGAAGTTCATCGGACGAGCTCCTCGCACAATCTCGTGCAACACCGCCGCGCGGTTGCGCGAGCCGGCAGTCTAGCTCCGGCCGTGGCGGTCCTTCAGCACCGTGCGCGTTCGTCTGTCGTTTTCACAACGGCAGACGGTTCACGCGCACGGCCGAAGGGCGGCCGATCAGACTTCTTTCTTGGGCTTCAGGACCTGGCGGCCGCGATACATGCCGGTCTTCAGGTCGATGTGATGCGGACGGCGCAGTTCGCCCGAATCCTTGTCCTCGACATAGGTCGGCTTCTTCAGCGCGTCCGCCGAGCGGCGCATGCCACGCCGCGAGGGCGAGGTTTTTCGTTTCGGGACGGCCATGTCTGTCTCCTAGAGAATGCTGAAGCCCGGCGCAAGCGCTGATGCGGGCTAAAAAACCGATCGGAAGCCCGGCCTTATAGAGGAACGACGGACGCAACGCCAGCCTTGATCGCACCGGCTCGGGCGGCCCGAGGCGCCGCGCCAGGATGGTCGCTTTTGGTACATCCGGGGAGACGGTCTTAACCCTGTTCGGCGTCGGTCCGCCAGACCGTTGACTTCCGGACGGTAATTTCCGATATTTCTGTCATGACAGAAATTACCGACACCAACCAAACCCTGCCGGCCGCCGTGGAACGATTCGTCCTGCAATGGGGCGACATGGGCGGCAAATGGGGCGTCAACCGCTCGGTCAGCCAGATCCACGCGCTGCTGTACCTGTCGGACCGCCCGATGAGCGCCGAGGAGGTCGCCGACACGCTGTGGCTGGCGCGCTCCAACGTGTCCAATTCGATCAAGGAACTGCTGGCCTGGAACCTGATCCGCCGGGTGCCGATCAAGGGCGAGCGGCGCGACCATTTCGAGGCCGAAACCGACGTGTGGGAAATCTTCACGCGGATCGCAGCCGCCCGCAAGGAACGCGAAATCGACCCGGCCGTCACCGTCCTGAAATCCTGCGTCGCCGAGGCCCAGACCGATCCGTCGGTCAATGCGGTCGCGACCGAGCGGCTGAAATCGATGCTGGAATTCGTCGAAACCATGGACCGCTGGTCCACCGAGATGCTGAGCGTGCCACGGCCGAAGCTGGCCTCGCTGCTGCGTCTGGGCGCCAGGATCGTCAGCCTGCTGCCGCTCGGCCGGGCCAAATAACGCACCAGAGACAGATGAGGTGGGACATGACGAACCGCTTACCGATCGTCGCTCCCGACCCCGAACCACGGCCTATCCGGCCGGCTGAACAACCCATTCTCGGCGACCTGCGGTTTCGCGCGCTGCTGGGCGAAGCCGATTGGGCCAGCCTGCCGGCGCCGGTTCGTCGCCGCTTTTCCAAGCGCCTCGCCGACGGCCATACCGTGGTCTATGTCGGCGAAATCCGCGAAGCCACCGCGAGCCGCGCCGGCCGCTTTTTGATCCAGGCGGCGCGGCTGATCGGCGGCCCATTGCCGGTCGGCGCCGATGTCGGCGTGCCGAGCGCGGTCACGGTGACGGAAGACATGACCACCGGCGGCCAGATCTGGACGCGGCTTTACGCGCGGCGCTGCGGCTTCCCCCAAGTCATCCATTCATCGAAGCGATTCGCCGGACCGACCGGGCTCGAGGAATATGTCGGCTACGGCGTCGGCATGGCGCTGACCGTACATGTCGAGAACGAAGCTCTGGTGTTTCGCAGCGCCGGATATTTTATCCAGGTGTTCGGCGCGCGCCTCACACTGCCGTCCTGGCTGACGCCGGGCGCGCTGACGGTGACGCATTCCGAAATCGGCGAAGGCCGCTTCGGCTTTTCGCTGGAGATCGTGCATCCGCGTCTCGGCCGGCTGATCCGGCAATACGGCGTGTTCCGCGAGACGGAGACCTGAGTTGATCGCAGATCCTGCGCGATCCTTCTCCCCGCGTGCGGGGAGAAGGTGGCGAGCGTTCTTCACGCGAGCCGGATGAGGGGGCGTTGAAGCATCATTCTGCGGCGACGCCCCCTCACCCGCCTTGCTCGCGCTAGAGCGCTCACAAGCCGACCTCTCCCCGCACGCGGGGAGAGGTAAAGGGCGAATACGTTGCGCGTCGTCTATCGCCGCTTCGCCTCCACCAGCGCAATCGCCGCCTTTACGGCGCCTTCGACATCCAGCGCCGTCGTGTCGAGATGATGCGCGTCGGCGGCCGCCACTAAGGGCGCGGCAGCCCGCTCCCGGTCCCGCGTGTCGCGCTTGAGAATGTCGGCCAGCACGTCGGCCTGCGTGATCGGCTCGCCGCGACCCTGCAATTCCTTGAACCGGCGCAGCGCCCGCACCTCGGGACTGGCCACGACGAAAATTTTCACCGGCGCGTCCGGCGCGATCACCGTGCCGATGTCGCGGCCGTCCAGCACCGCGCCGCCCGGCTGCTGCGCGAACGTCTTTTGCAGCGACAGCAGCGCCGCGCGGACCTGCGGGATCGCCGAAATCATCGAGGCCGCCTCGCCGACGGCGTGTACCTTGAGCGCGTCCTCGTCGAACCGCGCCGGATCGAGCGCCTTAGCGGCCGCCTCGGCCCTGGCCACGTCGTCGAGCGGCGCACCGGCATCGAGCAGCGCCTTGCCGACCGCGCGATACAACAGCCCGGTGTCGAGATGCGGCAGGCGATAATGCGCGCTCAGGCGCTTGGCGATGGTTCCCTTGCCGGAGGCGGCCGGTCCGTCGATGGCGATGATCATGGTGCTCTTGGGTGTGCGGCGGGATGGCGACGTGAGCCCATGAACACCCCCGCGCACCGAGTTTCAAGTCGTGAACTCGCCGCCAAGCCGCAGATCAGTTGACCAAAAGGACGGTAACTGCATGATCCCGACCTGACGAAACCGAGCCGGATCGTGCTCGGGCACGCACAAGGACGAGACGCATGGACGCCGCCGGCAAACGCCTTCAGGGAATGCGGGAACTCCTGGCCCACGTGCGCGAGACCTATGGGCTCGATGTCGGCTTCGTGCTGTGGGACGGCTCGACCGTGCCGGCCGATCTGCCATCTGACGCGATGGCCGTAGTGATCGCCGACGAGGGCGCGGTGGCGGCACTGGTCCGCAGCCCGCGCATCGATACCGCGGCCAATCTGTGGGTCACCAGCCGCCTCGATCTGCGCAACGGCTCGATCTTCGAGATGTTCGCGCGAAAGCCGAGGGTGCGCAGCCGGGTGTTCCGCAAGAATCTCGACAAGTGGCTGACGGTCCGCACGCTGTCGCGCTTTCTGTTCCTGCCGCGCGGCGGACCGTGGCCGCTGGAGAGCGCCCTGACGCCGAGCATGGACGGCAGCGAGGCCGACAACAAACAGAGCGTGCAATATCACTATGACGTCTCGAACGCGTTCTACGCGCTCTTTCTCGATCCTGAGATGGTCTATTCCTGCGCCTACTATCACGACTGGACAGACGACCTCGCCACCGCGCAACGCAACAAGCTCGACATGACGTGCCGCCGGCTGCGATTGAAGCCCGGCGAGCGGATGCTGGAGATCGGCTCCGGCTGGGGCGCGCTGCTGTGCCATGCCGCGCAGCATTATGGCGTGCACGCCCATGGCGTGACGCTGTCGCAGCAGCAATACGACTACGCCGTCGCCAAGGTGGCGCGGCTCGGATTGCAGGACCGCGTCACCATCGAGCTGCGGGATTATTCGACGCTGGAAGGGCCGTACGACAAGATCGCGTCCGTGGGCATGTTCGAGCATGTCGGCCTCGCCCACCACACGCAGTACTTCCAGACCGTCAACCGGTTGCTGAAACCGCGCGGGCTGTATCTGCATCATGCGATCGTGCGGCGGGCAAAGCGCACCGACAAGGATTTGCGCAAGCGCTCGCCGGAATATTCGGCGCTGATCCGCTACATTTTCCCGGGCGCCGAGGTCGATCACATCGGCATGTCGATCGCCAATCTGGAGCGCCAGGGTTTTGAGGTGCGCGACGTCGAAGGCTGGCGCGAACATTATCAGCGCACCTGCCGGGCCTGGCACGACCGTCTGGAAGCCAACCGCGAAGCGTCGGTGCGCGAAGTCGGCGAACACAAGACACGGCTGTGGCTGGCGTACCTCGCCGGCTGCGCCATCGGCTTCGACGGCAAATCGATGGGTATCTATCAGACGCTGGCCGTGAAGCGCGAACGTGGCGACAGCGGTCTGCCGCCGAGCCGGGCGGATCTGTATCGGTAGTTAATCAGGCGAAGCGCCAAGCTCTGCCGGTAGCCCGGATGAAGCGAAGCGACATCCGGGACCACGAATTCACCGCCGCCCCGGATTACGCTGCGCTTCATCCGGGCTACGATTGCCTATTCGTCGCCGGCAATGCGTGGCCCGTTACCCATCTACGAACGACCTGAACCGATCCCCGCCTGACGACGACTAACGAGACCAGGCCGCACCACGCCTCGGGCGACGGAATCATATGGAAGAACGGAAAATGTCTATGGAGAGCTCGGTCGACCAAACCGGCGGCGCCTCCGACGCGTCGGCATCATCGTTGCCCCGCGGCAAAGACTTCTTCGGGAAATTCATCCTTTACGCGTTGGTTTTCGGCGTCGTGAGCGCTGTGCTGTCGTCGAAGCTTCCCGTAGCCATTGGCGCCATTTTGTTCGTCAGTAATGACGACTTCATCGCCTGGGTGTTGCGCAAGGTTGGCATCCAACTGGTTCCCGACTCGCTCGGCGCGAACTTCATCAGCGCTTGCGTGTTTTTGACCACAGCGTGGGTCTTGCTCGCCTATTGCAGAGAGTCCTTGCCCGCATCGCTATCGTCAGCCGTCCCCGCGAGTTTTTCCTGGGCCATGGTGGGCGTCGGCGCGCTCGGCTGCGCCGCGCTCGCGTTCGTGGCGACGGCCGCCACACGGCTGCTGCCGCGGGTCGGGATTCATGTCCGTCCCGACAGCGTGGCCGGTGCACTCACCCGAGGCGTCATCGGGTTCAGCATTCTGGGCTTGCTGTATCTTGTACTCTCGACGCCGATGGCTTCGGCGTGGCTTGGCGTGAATTGAGTAACGTGCGTCGGATAGGTTGAGCGCAGTCCGTAGCTCGGATTGAGCGCAGCGAAATCCGGGGTGACGCCTCGATATTTGGTCCCGGATTTCGCTGCGCTCAATCCGGGCTACACTCTGAGTTCAGCGAGAAATCGCTCACCCGATCTCTGCGCCCAACCCCTGCATCATCTCGACAAAGCCCGGGAAGCTGGTCGCGATGAACGCCGTGTCGTCGACGCCGACCGGCGTGTCGCTGGCGAGGCCCATCACCAGCGCCGACATCGCGATGCGATGATCCATGTGCGTGGCCACCACGCCGCCGCCCTTCACGCGGCCGGTGCCGTGCACGATCAGGTCGTCGTCGATGATCTCGACCTCGACGCCGTTGGCGCGCAGCATCGCGGCGGTGGCTTCCAGCCGGTCGGATTCCTTGACCCGCAATTCCTTCAGCCCGCGCATCCGCGTGGTGCCGGTGGCGAACGACGCGGCCACGGCCAGGATCAGATATTCGTCGATCATCGCCGGCGCGCGCTCCGGCGGCACTTCGACGCCGCGCAAGGACGAGGCCCGCACCCGCAGTTCGGCGACCTCCTCGCCGTCATTGCGGACCGACAATGTTTCGATGTCGGCGCCCATTTCGATCAATGTTTTAAACAGACCGGTGCGCAGCGGATTGGTCATCACGGCTTCGAGAATCAATTCCGAGCCCGGCACCACCAGCGCCGCCACCATCGGGAACGCGGCCGACGACGGATCGGCCGGCACCACGACCGGCTGAGGCTTAAGCTCGGGGCGGCCCTTCAGCGTAATGCGGCGGCCATGCTGGCCCTCGGGGGTGACGGTCAGTTCGGCGCCGAAATGCGCCAGCAGCTTTTCGGTGTGATCGCGGGTCGCTTCGTTCTCGACAACTGTCGTCTCGCCGGGCGCCGCGAGGCCTGCCAGCAGCACCGCGGATTTGAGCTGCGCCGAGGCCGCCGGCGGTCGGTATTCGATCGGCAAAGGGTCAAGCGCGCCCTGCAGCCGCAGCGGCAGGCGGCCGTGTTCGGCGATCTCGAGCACGCGGGCGCCGATCCGCAGCAGCGGATCGAGCACGCGCTGCATCGGCCGCGAGCGCAGCGACGCATCGCCATCGAAGCCCGCCACGATCGGACAGCCGGCGACCGCGCCGATCACCAGCCGGCAGCCGGTGCCGGAATTGCCGAAATCGAGCGGCGCCGATGGCTCGGCGAATCCACCGACCCCGACGCCATGCACCCGCCATGATCCGGCCCCGGTCCGCTCGACCTGCGCGCCGAGCGCGCGCATCGCCTTCGCGGTGTTGATAACGTCCTCGCCTTCCAGCAGGCCGTCGATGCGGGTTTCGCCGACCGTCATCGCGCTGATGATCAGCGCGCGGTGCGAGATCGACTTGTCGCCCGGCACGCGGACGCGGCCGCGTAGCGCGGGGCTGCGGCTGGCGGACAATGGAGTGGCGGCGGGAGCGTTCACGGGAATATCCGACCCATTTGGTAAGGTGCGCCGTCCTATCATGGGGCGGCGCGACCCGTCACCCCGTACCGATCCGTACCGGCGGCAGGTATTGGTCGGCACTATATCGGCCGGCGCTATTGACAGCGGGCTCGCAACTAGCCAAGTGAAGCACCGCTTAATTTGACCGGCCTGCAAGGATATCCCTGACCCGTGGCGAAAACAGAGCTCGGCACTAAACGCGTCTGTCCAGTGACAGGGCGCAAATTCTACGACCTGGGCAAGTCGCCCGTCATTTCGCCCTATACCGGCGAGGTGGTGCCGATCGTTGTCCCGCCGCAGTCGCGGTCGCGGCCTTCCGACGCGCGCGCGGCGGCTGCCGCCACACCCGCGGCCGAGGAGGTCCTGCCGGAAACCGCCGATGCGGAATTCGTCTCGCTGGAGGACGCCGAGGCCGAGGCCACCGGTGGCAAGAAGCCGGCCGCCGACGCGGTGGAAGGCGACGACGACGTCGAGATCGATGAGACCCTTGACGACGCGGCCTTCATCGAAGAGACCGAGGAAGAAGACGCCGATGTCACCGACATCATCGGCGACGTGGCCGACGAGGAAGAGACCTGAGGCTGTTTTCCGGTCCCGGTCGAAAGACTGGGACTGAATAGAAACTAGCCTTTTGCTTTCCGGTCTGATTCAAGTAGATATCTTCGGCGCGGACGCCCCAAACGCCGCGCCTTGTGGGGCCATAGCTCAGTTGGGAGAGCGCTTGAATGGCATTCAAGAGGTCGGCGGTTCGACTCCGCCTGGCTCCACCAAACCCCTTCCGGTGACTTGTTCAGGTCTAAGTCGTTGAATGGATAGGGTTACTGGCTCTAGCTTGGTCATGCCCGGCACAAGGCCGGGGCATGACGAAGTTTAGCGCAACGGCCGGCCTGTCCGGCTGAATGAGCCGCCGCAGGCTCTGGTGGGACATACAGACGTACAGCCTGAAGGGCCGCGCGGCGTTCTTGAACCCTTAACACCGCATGCCCATATTGGTCGGGACCGCCCGACACGCCGTCGAGTGGTTGGGGTGCCGTAAGGGCCCCGTCAAAGTCGCTTAACGAGGACTTTGAGTTCCATGTCTCGCGTGCCGTCGCTTTCAAGTCCGTTTCTGCTGGGGTTCGACGAAATCGAGCGTGCGCTCGACCGCGTCGCCAAGGCGTCCGATGGCTATCCGCCCTACAATATCGAAAGGGTCGTGCGTGACGGGCCATACCCGGAACGGTTGCGCATTACCCTGGCCGTCGCCGGCTTCACCCGCGAACAACTCGACGTGACGGTCGAGGAGAGCCAGTTGGTCATCCGCGGCCGCCAGCAGGACGAAAAGACCCGGCATTACCTCCACCGCGGCATCGCCGCGCGCCAATTCCAGCGGACTTTCGTGCTGGCCGAGGGCATGGAGGTCTTAGGGGCCGACCTGAAGCACGGACTTCTGTCGATTGATCTTGCCCGTCCGGAACCCGAACGGGTGGTGAAGAGTATCTCCATCACTGATCATGATTGACCGCACGCAACAGGACTCGACCACGCAACTGCTCTGGAAAGGAGTCGAGGACCATGACTAACGACCACATTCATTCGCACGACATCGATGTCTCGCCGGAAGCGCTGGCGCTGATCGGCGGCGGCCGCATCGCCTATATCAAGGCGGTACGCTCCGAGGATGTCGCATCATTGTTTCCGCAGGCGCCGCAGATCGCGCCGGGCACATTGCTGTTTTCGCTGCACGCCGCCGACGGCACGCCGATCATGCTGACCGACAGCCGCGAAGCCGCCATCGCCAATGCGTGGAGCCAGGATTTGGAGACGGTCAGCTTGCACTGACGATTCGCGTCCAACGCATCACGTCGGAGTTTTGCCGGGCCCGCTGCGCATCGCAGTCGGGCCCGGATTGTTTTTGGCGGCGTGATGAGAGTTCTGATTCGTAGGGTGGGCGAAGACTGGCAGGGTGGGCTGAGCATCGCGAAGCCCACCGCAGACGCAAGCACGACGTTGAGAAAGAATGGTGGGCGTCGCTGCGCTCCACCCACCCTACAAAAAAGAGAGGCGCGTGAGTTACGCCGCGCTGGCGGGCGGCAAGGTCAGTACCGCGAACATCGCTTCGGCATCGCGCGAATCGCGCAGCTTGCGGGCGACATCGGGATCGCGCAACAGCCGCGCTACGCGTGCCAGCGCCTTGAGATGATCGGCGCCCGCCTGCTCCGGGGCCAGCAGCAGAAACACCAGATCGACCGGCTGGCCGTCCAGCGCTTCGAAATCGATGGCGCGCTCGAGCCGCGCGAACAGTCCGAACAGCTTACCGAGCTTCGCCAGCTTGCCGTGCGGAATCGCGATGCCGTTGCCGACGCCGGTCGAGCCGAGCTTCTCGCGCTGCATCAGAATGTCGAAAATCACGCGGTCGTTCTGACCGGTCAATTCGGCGGCGCGCGCCGCCAATTCCTGCAGCGCCTGCTTCTTGCCATTGACCTTCAGCGCCGGAATGATCGCATTCGGCAGGAGCAGATCTGCGAGCGGCATGGAACCGTTCCGGGATCGTTTATGGCTGTGCGGGCGAAAGGCGGCGGACCATAGGGACGGCCCTACCGCCCGTCAATGGGCCACGAGCGCGTCTTAGACCGGCACCAATGCGGGTGGATCGACCCAGCCGATATGCCCGTCCGCGCGCCGATATACAAGGTTGACGCGGCCGTGTCCGGCATGACGGAACACCACCACCGGCGCGCCGCTGAAGTCGAGCTCCATCACGGCTTCGCTGACCGACAACTGTTTCAGCGCGGTGGTCGACTCGGCGATGATCACGGGATTGAACTCGCCGATCTCGGCATCGTCTTCGTGTTCCGGCGTCGCGATCACATAGCTCGGAGCATCGATCGCCTCGCGCAGCGCGGCGCCATTGCTGCGCGCCGCCTGATGATCCTTGAGCCGGTTCTTGTAACGGCGCAGCCGCTTTTCGATTCGCACCGCGACCTGGTCGGCGCTGGCGTAAGCGTCGCCCGCCATCGCGTCGGCCTGCAGCATGATCCCCGAATCGAGATGAATCACGCATTCGGTGCGGAATCCGAAACCGTCCTTGCCGACGGTCAGATGCCCGGAATAGCCGCCATTGAAATACTTGCTCAGCGTTTCGACGATCCGCGCATTGATGCGCTCGCGCAACGCCTCTCCGACATCGATGTTCTTGCCTGAAATCCGAAACGGCATGGTTTCCTCCGGTAGATCACGATGATCTTAAATCGAGTCGACTTACGTCGTTGCGCCGGCCGCCGCCGCCTGCTTCTCCCGCCGGCGTTGCACCGACGAGGGAATCCGCATCGCTTCGCGATACTTTGCGACCGTTCGGCGCGCAATGTCGATGCCGACCTCACGCAATTTTTCGACGATGGTATCGTCGGACAGGATGCTGGCCGGTCTTTCTGCGTCGATCAACTGCCTTATCCGGTCGCGCACCGCCTCGGCCGAATGCGCCTCGCCGCCGTCGGACGCCGCGATCGAGGAGGTGAAGAAATACTTCAACTCGAAGATCCCGCGATTGGTTGCCATGTATTTGTTGGCCGTGACCCGCGACACCGTCGATTCGTGCATGCTGATCGCGTCGGCGACGGTTTTCAGATTGAGCGGCCGCAGATGGCGCACGCCCTTGGCGAAGAAGCCGTCCTGCTGGCGCACGATTTCGGTCGAAACCTTGAGAATCGTCTTGGCGCGCTGATCGAGCGCGCGCACCAGCCAGGTCGCGGTCTGCAGGCAATTGGCGAAATACGATTTGTCGGTGTCCTTGCGCACCGTGTGCGACACCTCGGCATAGTAGCTCTGGTTCACCAATACCTTCGGCAAGGTGTCGGTGTTGAGTTCAACGATCCATCCGCCGTCCGGACCGGAGCGGACATACACATCGGGCACGATCGGCTGCACCAGCGCCGAGCCGAAGGCGAGGCCGGGTTTGGGATTGAGCGCACGGATCTCGGCGATCATCTCCAGGAGATCCTCGTCGCCGACGCCGCAGATCTTTTTCAGCGTGGTAAAATCGCGCCGCGCCAGCAATTCGAGATGCTCGACCATCGCCTGCATGGCGGGGTCATAACGATTTCGTTCCTTGAGCTGGATGGCGATGCATTCGACCAGGCCGCGGGCGCCGATGCCGGACGGATCGAAACCGTGAATCACCGCCAGCACCGCTTCGACCTCGGCCGGCGGAATGCCGAGCTTGTCGGCGACGTCGGCCAGATCGCCGATCAGGTAGCCGGTTTCGTCGATCATATCGATCAGATAGCGGCCGATCATGCGCCGCACCGGGTCGGCGATCGCCAGGGTCAATTGCTCGGCAAGGTGTTCGCCCAGCGTGGTCTCGGCCGACACGAAGGCTTCGAGATTGTAGTCGCCGTCCTCGCGGCCGCCGGTGCCGACGCCGGCCCATTCGGAATAGTTAGCCGCAGGTTCCGTGGCGGTGCGGGCCGGACCAGGCGGCAGCTCGTCCGGAAAAACGTTCTCCAGCCCGCCGGGGTCGAGACGTTCCTCGACGCCGTTGCGGACCGTCTCCATCTCGTCGCCGGTCCACTCGCCGGACACCGAGGCGTCCGGCGCCTCGCGCTCGGGCGGCTCGGCGTCGCCCATCCGGGGCTCGTCCTCGCCGGTGCGCTCCAGCAGCGGATTGCGCTCCAACTCGCCGTCCACATAGGCCACGAGGTCGAGATTCGAGAGCTGCAGCAGCTTGATGGCTTGCATCAGCTGCGGCGTCATTACGAGCGCCTGGCTTTGGCGGATCAGGAGTTTTTGCGTGAGTGCCATGAGCCCGTGGGATGAACTGGTCTAATTCTTGCTTACCCGTTTACGGCGCGACTGTACACCGGTTGATGGCGGAGGTCGTTAATGGTGCGTGTGTTCGGCGGGCCGTGGCATCCGCCGCCGGGATCACAGCCGGAATTCTTCGCCCAGATACAGCCGGCGCACATCCGGATTGTTCACGATCTCGTCCGGTGAACCTTCCATCAGGACTTCGCCCGAATAGATGATGTAGGCGCGGTCGGTCAGGCCGAGCGTTTCGCGCACATTGTGGTCGGTGATCAGCACGCCGATGCCGCGATTGGTCAGATGCCGGACCAGCGCCTGAATGTCGCCGACCGCGATCGGGTCGATGCCGGCGAACGGCTCGTCGAGCAGCATGTAGTTCGGCCGGGTCGCCAGCGCTCTCGCGATTTCGACGCGGCGGCGCTCGCCGCCCGACAGCGCGATGGTCGGGGTCTTGCGCAGCCGGCTGATGTTGAACTCCTCCAGCAGCGCGTTCAGGTCGGCCTCGCGCCGCTTCTTGTCGGGCTCGACCACTTCCAGCACCGCGCGGATATTCTCTTCGACCGTGAGGCCGCGAAAGATCGAGGCTTCCTGCGGCAGATAGCCGATGCCGAGCCGGGCGCGCTGATACATCGGCAATTGCGTCACGTCGTAGCCGTCGAGCTCGATGCTGCCGCGGTCGGCCTTGATCAGGCCGGTGATCATGTAAAAAATCGTGGTCTTGCCGGCGCCGTTCGGCCCCAGCAGGCCGACCGCCTCGCCGCGCCGGACATACAGGCTGGCGCCCTTCACGACCTTGCGCTTGACGAAGCTCTTCTCGACGCCGTGCGCCGCCAGATAGCCCTGCGGTGCCGCCTGCGGCTGCTGATGGCCTTGGCCGTCGTTACGGGCTTGATCGTGCCGGCCTTGGCCGTCGTTGCGATGATGGATGCGGGCCGGCGCGGCCGGCGCATAGGCGGGTTCCGGTATGGCCACGCGAGCGGTTTCAATGCGTACCGCTTCGGCCTGCCGGGCTGGCACCGGATTGCCGCGCGCCTGCACCGGCACCGGAACGCGGCGCCGCTTCGGCGCCCGGCGCCGGCGAAACAGAGCGAGTATGTCGAGGAGGCCTGCCACGCGCGTTCAAGAATCCGTATCGGGCATTTGGCGACAAGACTTGGCGCGCCAGTCGCGCCCTAAAGCCAAACGCGGCTCCCGCCGGTGATAGGCTTTCATCGAAATTCCCGCAACGCCCGGATGTGTCACGCGCGCATCAATTCGCACGCGCGGCGCCCGGCGGCTTGGCGGCCGGAGCCGCACCCGGAGCCGCGCCATCCTTCTTCAAATCCTTGCTGGCGGGGTCGAGCATCATACGCACGCCTTTGTTAGCGGCGCCGGTCATGACCGACCTGCCGGTCGTCATGTCGACCACCAGCTTCTCGCCGCGCGACACATTCTTGCCCTGGCTGACCACGACATTGCCGGTCAGCGTCACCGTATTGTTCGGCATGTCGAACACGCCGAGATTGCCCGACGCGATCTGGTCGTTCTGGGTCACCGTGACGCCGCCGCTCGCCTCGAGCCGCTTGATGCGATTCTGGCCTTCGGGGCCGGGCTGCGCCGCCACCATGGTGGACTTCGGTGCCGGCTTGGCGCCGCCGCCCGGCGAGGTCTCGCCCTCGTAGAACACCATCAGTTTCTGGCATCGCATATGGGTGTCGCCCTGGATCACATGGACGTTGCCGTTGAAGGTCGCGACCTTGTCCTTGTCGCGCACTTCCAACGATGTCGCGGTGATCTCGACCGGCTGATCGCGGTTCTTGGAAAAGCCCTGCACGGCGCTCGGCGTATTGCCCGGCGCGGCAGGCTGCGCCGCTGCTGGAGCCGTGAGCGTCATCGAGAGCGACGCCACCAGCCAGAACGCCAACGGCAGAACATCGTGGTGCCGTCTCATGGGGTCTTGGCTTCCCGCTGCGACGTGGTCATCGACTTGCTCATGTCGAGCACCATGGTGACGCCGCCGTCGAACAGCACCACTTCGCCGGCGTTGGTGATCTCCAGCCGGTTGGCGTTCAGCGTGCCATTGAGCAGCTTCACCGCCACCGGCTTTTCCGAAACGATATTGCCCTTGCGGATATCCACCGAGGCTTCGCTGAGATAGGCCTCATAGCCGCTCGACGATTTGAGCACGATGTCGGGCTTGACCATGAGCGTCTCGATCTTGGTGTCGTAGATGCCGGCCTTGGCCGACATCCGTACGGTGGTCTGGTCCTGCATCTCGACCTTGGCATTGAGATCCTGCAACTCGAGCTGGGTCGGCTTGGTCAGGTCCTGCGCGGCGGCGCGCGCGGTCAATTCATAGCCGCGGTTGTCGCGAGTGAAGCCGGCGAGCCGCGGGTGCTCCATGGTGATCTTGGAACCCGACACCACCAGATTTCCGACATCGACCGGCAGGCCGGTCAGGGCGCGCAACGGATTGAAAAAGATCGCCAGCCCAAAGCCCACCACCACGACGGTGACGCCGACCGGAATGCCGACGCGCAGCAAGCGCACCAGCCGGCTGTGCCGCCGCGCCGCCAGGAACGTGCGATCGCTGCCGTCGCGCCTCAGCATGTAGGCGCGCGCGTCGACGTTCTCGGTGCGGTAGGCGTTGCTCAGCAAGTCCATCCCCGGAGATCGGCCGGCCATTATCGGCTCCGGCCCAAGATCATGATGATTTTGGATCGAATCGATCCAAAATCACAACCGTGATCGATTCTCAGTTTAGAGCATGATGTCGCCCGAAAACCGCGCCGCACTTTTCGGCATCATGCTAGCCCCATATTAGCACTGCATTCATAATGCGGCGCCGTTAACAAACGCGCCGCATTGTCGCCCCTGAGGCCGCACTGTCGGCCCGGAATATGGCCCGGCCACGGCAGCAATGCTCCGAAATACCACTTACGAGTGCGCGAAAATGTCCTCGGCCGCCCATCCGGCGAGGTCGAGCCGGCACCGGTCAGGCAGGAACCCGAAACACGCGGCGGCCAGCTCTTGGCGGCCTTCGCGGGCCAGCATCGCGTCCAACTTGGTCTTCAGGCCGTGCAGATACAGCACGTCGGACGCCGCATACGCGACCTGGGCCTCGGTCAGGCTGTCGGCGCCCCAGTCGGACGACTGCTGCTGCTTCGACAGGTCGTTTCCGAGCACCTCGCGGACCAGATCCTTCAGGCCGTGCTTGTCGGTGTAGGTCCGGGCCAGTCGGGAGGCGATCTTGGTGCAATACACCGGCGACGGCATGATCCCGAAGGTTTTGGCCAGGATTCCGACGTCGAAACGGGCGAAATGGAAGATTTTCAGCACGGCCGGGTCGCCCAGCAGCTTTTTCAGGTTCGGCGCGTGCGCCGGATTGGCGGCGATCTGCACCACGTCGGCGGAACCGTCACCCGGGGACAACTGCACGACGCAGAGCCGGTCGCGATGGGGGTCGAGGCCCATGGTCTCGGTGTCGATCGCGACCGAGCCGCGATAGCGCGAAAGGTCGGGCAGGTCGCCGCGATGCAGGCGGATATTCATGGATGGCTCCAGACAGAACGGCAAAAAGCGACGCCCTTATGGCAGACGCGGCAGGCCGAGGCGATGGTTAGCTGCCGGCCTCCATGAGCCTTAATATAATACCCCCAATGACGCAGCCATCCTTCCCGACGGCCAGAGGCCAGGGCCAAGCCAAGCCGCGAAGGCCACCGACGATCAACGGCGTGTTGATGGTGTCGAGCGAAGTCGTTACCGCGCTCGAATCCATTCGTCACTCGGTCGAGACGATGCGCAATCACGTCGTCACGACCGTGGCGGCGGTCGAACAGCAGAGCGCGCTGACCCGCGACATGTCGTCGAACATGCAGAATGCCGCGCAGGCCGCCGCGACGATCACCGAGAACGTCGAGGGCATCTCGGCGGCTATCACGGCAAGTCGCCGGTGCAGTGGCGATGACAAGAGAGGCCGCAAAGGTGTTGGCGAGGTAGGGGGCGACGATTTTGAGATATGCGTCAGTCGCCGCTCAG
The DNA here is from genome assembly GCA_028290465.1 of Xanthobacteraceae bacterium. GTDB lineage: Bacteria > Pseudomonadota > Alphaproteobacteria > Rhizobiales > Xanthobacteraceae > FEB-22. Next base: position 65,645 of record JAQGJU010000067.1, read on the forward strand.
TACGACGCGACTGGACTATGGCTGGATTGGAAGACTTCATGGCCCTCAGCTTTTAAGCTGAGGGCCCTCTAACCATTTACAGGCTAGTGAGCATCGCGCCAAGTCGCGACAAAATCCGCTCGCTCCCGGATCCGCTCTCGCTTCAGATACGCGTCGGTTTCCTTTGCGAGCGTCAGCGCTCCCTCATTGCCTTCCAGCTCAACCCACACCAAAAAGCTTGGCGGGTAGCCCGCTAGACGGAGTGCATTCAGAAGCAATATCCCTTCAACGATTAGTGGACGAGGACCCGCAGGATGAAGACGCGCTTCGATTGCTCGGCGTAGATCATCGATCCGCCACTCTAAGGGTTTTGTGTCCCTGACTATGTAGAGGTCGAGATGGATTGCTGGCATTCCGAACTGCCGAGACAACCAAGCCGCCAGAGTTGACTTCCCAGCGCCAGTCTTTCCGTCGAGACCAATTAGTATCGCCTTTCGCTCAGGGTATCCGAGAGCGTCATGCAGGCGCGCATGCAGTTCTCGTGCGTACGGCGGCTCCCCAAGATGAGCCGGATGGTTCGAGGAGGCCATGCACGCTGTCCCGGCTGAACAGAGGAGTCGGCGAACGCAGCTTGGGCAATAATTCTTGGGGAAAAACTTCGAGGCGCTCGGGCTACATGAGCCGGAACCGCCTGCGGATTGGTGCCCAGGAGAGGACTCGAACCTCCACGACCGTTAAGCCACTGGCACCTGAAGCCAGCGCGTCTACCAATTCCGCCACCTGGGCATGGCGGCGATAGGTACGGAGCCGACCTTGGCTTGTCAATCGAGAGGTTCGGCCGATCGCAAGGTCCGCCGCCGGACGGCCCCACCCGCGTGGTCGAGCCTGACCCCAGCCCCGGCGCCCATAAACGCCCCTATACACTGCACGGGCGATCCTGTATTTCGCGTGAAACCCTGCCGCGCGCGCGTCGAGCGCACCGATACCGACGCCTTTTGGGCCAAAAGGTCATGGCATGAGCGCACCCACGAACGACGATACCCTGGTCACCGTGTTCGGCGGCTCCGGCTTCCTCGGACGCCATGTGGTGCGGGCGCTGGCGAAGCGCGGCTATAGAATCCGCGTCGCGGTGCGCCGGCCGGATCTGGCCAATCACCTGCAACCGCTCGGTCGGGTCGGCCAGATCCACGCCGTCCAGGCCAATCTGCGCTACCCGGCCTCGGTCGAGGCCGCGGTCCGGGACAGCGACATCGTCATCAACCTGGTCGGCATCCTGTTCGAGAGCGGCAAGCAGCGCTTCGACGCCGTCCAGGCGCGCGGCGCCGAATCGGTGGCGCTGGCGGCCGCCGCCTTCGGGGCCAGGATGATCCATGTCTCGGCGATCGGCGCCGACGAGAATTCGACCTCGGCCTATGCCCGCGCCAAGGCGGAAGGCGAGAAGCTGGTGCTGGCCGCCGTGCCGGACGCCGTCATCATGCGGCCGTCCGTCGTGTTCGGCCCGGAAGACACCTTCTTCAACCGCTTCGCCGGCATGGCGCAGTTTTTTCCCATGCTGCCGCTGATCGGCGGCGGCCATACGGCGTTCCAGCCGGTGTTCGTCGGCGATGTCGCGGCGGCCATCGCCGACGCGGCCGACGGCAAGGCCAAGCCGGGCACGGTCTACGAGTTGGGCGGACCGGAAGTCCGCACGTTTCGCCAGTTGATGGAATATGTGCTGACCGTCACCGAGCGGCGCTGCCCGCTGGTGCCGCTGCCGTTCGGCCTCGCCAAGGCGCAGGCCTGGCTGCTGCAATTCATGCCGAAGCCCATGCTGACGCCCGATCAGGTCGAGTCGCTGCGCTATGACAACGTCGTGTCCGAAGTCGCGATCGTCCAGCGGCGCACGCTGGCCGGCCTCGGCATCCACGCGACCTCGATCGGCGCGGTGGTGCCGACCTATCTGTGGCGGTTCCGCAAGACCGGCCAGTTCCGCAGCCGGGAAATTTAAGCCGTCTCCTCACGGCATCTCTGTCGGCACCGCCCAAGGCCTTCAACACGTAAGGCTCGCACCATGCCCCCCATCACGCATATCGAGGATCTGCGCCAGATCGCCCGGCGGAAGATTCCGCGCGCGCTGTTCGGCTACATGGACAGCGGCTCGTATGACGAGACCACGATGCGGGCCAACCGCGACGATCTCGCGGCCATCAAGCTGCGCCAGCGCGTGCTGGTTGATGTCTCAAAGCTGTCGCTCGCCACGACTTTGCTGGGCGAAAAGGTCTCGATGCCGGTCGTGGTGGCGCCGACCGGCCTGACCGGGCTCATTCACGGCGACGGCGAAATTCTCGCCGCGCGCGCCGCCGAATCCGCCGGCACAAGGTTCACGCTGTCGACGATGTCGATCTGTTCGATCGAGGACGTGCGGGCCGCGGTCCAAGACCCGTTCTGGTTTCAGCTTTACGTGTTTCGCGATCGCGGCTTCAGCAATTCGGTGATCGAGCGGGTGAAGGCGGCCGGCTGTCCGGTGCTGTTCGTTACGGTGGATCTCCCGATGCGCGGCCAGCGCCATGCCGACATCAAAAACGGCCTGACGGTGCCGCCGCGTCTGACGATGCGCAATGCGTGGGATATAGCCACCAAGCCGGCCTGGATGCTCAAGGTGCTGTTCGGCCAGCGCAAGACCTTCGGCAATATCGAGGCGTATCTCAGCGGTCGCGCCAACATGATGACGGCCGGCGCCTGGGCCAATGAGCATTTCGATTCGTCGCTGAACTGGAGCGACATCGAATGGATCCGCAGCGTGTGGCCCGGCAAGCTGGTGCTGAAAGGCATTCTCGATGTCGAGGACGCCAAGACGGCGGTCTCGGCCGGCGTCGACGGCATCGTGGTGTCGAATCACGGCGGCCGTCAGCTCGACGGCGCGCGTTCGACCATCGCGGCGCTGCCCGACATCGTCAACGCGGTCGGCGACCGGATCGAAGTGCTGTTCGATGGTGGCATTCGTAGCGGCCAGGACGTACTGCGGGCGCTGGCGCTCGGCGCGCGTGGCTGCCTGATCGGCCGCGCGTATCTCTATGGCCTCGCCGCGATGGGCGAAGCCGGCGTGACCTTGGCGCTGGAAGTGATCCGCCGCGAACTTGAAGTGTCGATGGCGCTATGCGGCATCAGCGATGTGCGCAATGTCACAAGCGATGTGCTGTACGCGCCGCCGAAGACGAATGCTTGAGGCGAATGCTGCGTTACCCTCGCCCCGCGTGCGGGGAGAGGGTGGCGAGCGTTCTTTACGCGAGCCGGGTGAGGGGGCGCTGAAGCATCATTCTGCGGTGACGCCCCCTCACCCGCCTTGCTCGCGCATTGCGCTCACAAGTCGACCTCTCCCCGCACGCGGGGAGAGGTGAAGAAGGCGCTCAATACCCCAGCGCCAAACCAACCAGGCCGAGCGAGCCGACGATCACCCGCCACCACGCGAACACCGCGAAGCCGTGCCGCGTCACGTAGTCGAGCAACGACTTCACCACGATCCACGCCGTCACGAACGACACCGCGAAGCCGACAACGACCAGCAGCGTATTGTTCGCCGTCATCTGGCCGTGGTTTTTCAGGAGATCGTACGCGAAGGCGCCCGCCATGGTCGGGATCGCCAGGAAGAACGAGAAATCCGCCGCCGCGCGCTTGTCGGAGCCGAGCAGCATCGCCGACACGATGGTGGCACCGGAGCGCGACACGCCGGGGACCATCGCCAAGCACTGCGCGAAGCCGATGGTCAGATACATCGGCAGCGAGAACGTCGTCGCGTCGTGATAGCGCGGCCGGAGGTCGAGCTGATCGACCCACAGCAGCACGGCGCCGCCGACGATCAGCGTGAAGCAGACCACCCACGGATTGAACAGCACGTTTTTGATGAAGGTGTGCCCGATGGCGCCGATGATCGCGGCCGGCAGAAACGCGATCAGCACGCCGATGACAAAGCGCCGCGCCGCCGGATCGCTGAAGGCGCGGATGAAGATGTTCCACAGCCGGAAAAAATAGATCGACAGGATGGCCAGGATGGCGCCGAGCTGGATCAGCACTACGAAGGTCTTGCCGAAGGCGTCGTCGTCGAATCCGAAGAAGCGCTCAAGCAGCAGCAGATGGCCGGTCGAGGACACCGGTAGAAATTCGGTAAAGCCCTCGACGACGCCGAGGACGAAGGCCTTGAACAGATCGAACGACATGGGATGCTCCGAGGATGGTCAATACCTAACGACCATTCGAAAATGGCCATATGGAGCCGCATGTGCGCCCGAATCGCCACGGCCCAGGCTTTTCGCCCGGCGGCAACTTTCCGGCAACGGAAAAGGCAGTAGGTTGCCCCCGGACCCCGGTTTTCTCTAGGGTGCCCCGAATTCGAATCCCGTCTGCGTTGAGTCGCAGCCGCCCCTATCCTTCAGGTACGCATGCTGACCTTGTTTCACCATTCATTTTGCCCGCATTCGCGGTTTGCCCGGCTGGCGCTCGGCGAATACGGGCTGACGCCACGTCTGGTCGAAGAACGGCCCTGGGAGCGGCGTGAGGACTTTCTGGCGATGAATCCGGCCGGAACCACGCCGGTTCTGGTCCAGGAAGGCCTTCCGGCGGTGCCGGGGGCCGCGATCATCGCCGAATATCTCGACGAGAGCCACGGCAGCGAGCTCGGCGAGCGCCGGCTGCTGGTCCGCGATCTCGGCGGGCGGGTCGAAATCCGCCGGCTCACCAACTGGTTCAACGAGAAGTTCTTCGAGGAAGTCAGCGGCCCGCTGGTGATGCAGCGGTTCTACAAGCGCTTCATGCCGGCCGAACTCGGCGGTGGGTCGCCGGACACCGACGCGCTGCGCGCCGCGCGCCACAATATCCGCTACCATATGGCTTATATCGGCTGGTTGCTGAGCACCCGCAATTGGCTGGCCGGCGAGCGGCTGAGCTATGCCGACTTGGCTGCGGCGGCGCATCTGTCGGTCGCGGATTATCTGGGCGATGTACCGTGGAACGAGAACGAAGCCGCCAAGATCTGGTACGCCAAGCTGAAGTCGCGGCCCTCGTTCCGGCCGATCCTCGCCGAAATCCTGGCCGGTATCCCGGCGTCGGTGACCTACGCGGATCTGGACTTCTGAACCCGGAAAATCTGAAGGCGACGCTCGTAGCGCAGGCCCACAGCCTCGGCTTCGATACCGTCGGCGTCACCCGCCCGGACGCCATCCCGCATGCCAAGGCACGATTCGAGCAGTTCCTGGCCGATGGCCAGCATGGCGACATGGACTGGCTGGCGACGCGCGCCGAATTTCGCGTCGACCCTGTCGCGCTGTGGCCGGACGTGCGTTCGGTGATTTTGCTGGGCGTAAATTACGGGCCAACCACCGATCCGCTGGCGCATCTCGACCATCGCGACCAGGGCGCGGTGTCGGTTTACGCGCGGGGTGACGATTATCACGAGGTGATCAAGCCGCGCCTGAAGACATTGGCGCGCTGGCTGCTGACGCAAGCGCCGGGTGACGTGAAGGTGTTCGTCGACACCGCGGCCGTGATGGAAAAGCCGCTGGCGCACAGCGCCGGGCTCGGCTGGCAGGGCAAGCACACGAACTTGGTGTCGCGCGAATTCGGCTCGTGGCTGTTTCTCGGCGCGATCTTCACCACCATCGAGCTGCCGCCGGACACCGCCGAGGCCGATCATTGCGGCTCATGCCGCGCCTGCCTGGATGCGTGCCCGACCGCCGCATTCCCGGCGCCCTATCGCTTGGATGCGCGGCGCTGCATTTCGTACCTGACCATCGAGCACAAGGGTCCGATCCCGCACGAATTCCGGCCCCTGATGGGCAATCGCATCTACGGCTGCGACGATTGCCTCGCGGTATGTCCGTGGAACAAGTTCGCGCAGGCCGGCCGCGAGCAGAAACTCGCAGCGCGCGACGTGCTCAATGCGCCGCGTCTCGTTGACCTGGCGCGGCTCGACGATGCGCGGTTTCGCGCGCTGTTCGCCAAGACCGCCGTCAAGCGCACCGGCCGGGTGCGCTTTGTGCGCCATGTGCTGATCGCGATCGGCAATAGCGGCGACATCGCGCTGGCCGATGAGGCTGAACGCTTATTGGCCGATGAGGCGCCGCTGGTGCGCGGCGCCGCCGTCTGGGCGCTCGGCCGGCTCGATCCGGCGCGGCTCGCCGCATTGGCCCTCGTGCATCGCGCCGCCGAGACCGATCCGTCGGTCGCCGACGAATGGTCCGCCGCGCTGCTCGAGCAGGCCGCCTGATGGCAACGCTGGTCTGCCTCGGCTTCGGCTACAGCGCGCAGCACTACGTCGCCGAATTCGGCGCGCGGTTCGACCGCATTGTCGGCACCACGCGCTCAGAGCCAAACGCGACGGCGTTGGCGACGGCCGAATACGGTGGACGGTCGATTGAGCCACTGCTGTTTGACGGCGAGACGGCCTCGCCCGAACTGACGGCGGCACTCAACAACGCCGACGCGCTGCTGATTTCCGTGTCGCCCGATGAATCCGGCGATCCAGCGCTGCGCCTGCTCAGCGACACGCTCGCACCGTCAAAGCTTCAATCGATCGTCTATCTGTCCACCGTCGGCGTCTATGGCGATCACGCCGGTGCCTGGGTCGATGAGGAGAGCGACACCAAGCCGGTCTCGGCGCGCAGCCGCGAACGCCTTCAGGCCGAGACCGAATGGCAGGCCTTCGCCGCGCGGACGCACATGCCGGTTTCCATCCTTCGCCTCGCCGGCATCTACGGACCCGGCCAGAACGCGCTGATCAATGTCGCCCGCAATACCGCGCGGCGCATCGACAAGCCCGGCCAGGTGTTCAATCGCATTCACGTCGCCGACATTGCGCTGGTCATCGACGCGTGTTTCGCGCGGCGCGCCGATGGCGTGTTCAACGTCGCCGACAACGAGCCGACCGCGCCCGGCGATCCGATCGTGTTCGCGGCCGGTCTCCTGGGCGTCGCGCCGCCGCCGGCCATTCCGTTCGCCGAGGCCGCCAAGACGATGCGGCCGATGGCGCTCAGCTTCTACGGCGAGAGCAAGCGGGTGCGGAACGCCAAGCTGACGCGCGACCTCGGCGTCACGCTGCGCTATCCGAGCTATCGCGAAGCGCTGACCGCACTGTTTGCAGCCGGCGACGGCCGATAACAACAAGTGTCGTGTTCGGTGAAAGGAAGCCGTAACCCTGCGACAGCGAATGCCTGTGGATAACGGAACGCCCGGCTTCGGCGGCGCATTGGTGGTTGAGGTTGCACGGAACATTCCTCAGGGAGACCGCCATGCCCAACCGGACCCGCGCTCACCACCATCACGAGGCTCATCCCCACGACGCGGCCGGCGCCATGTCGCCGGAGAGCCGCACGCCGCTCGAACAGGCGCTGACCGAGAGCAGCGAGTTGAAGCTGCTGCTGTTCAAGACCTTCGCCACGCTCAGCACCTATGCGAGCGGGTTTTCGGACGGCGGCACCCAGGCCCGCAAGACGCTCGATATGCTGCATCACCGGATGTATCTCGGCGGCGCGCACGATCATCATAACGACGACCATCACGACGAGGACGATGACAAGTTGACGTCCGCGGCCGAGATGCCGAACCGACGCGCGTCTTAGAATTCCTGGATCGCCGCCATCAGCCGCTC
>JAQGJU010000010.1 GCA_028290465.1 Xanthobacteraceae bacterium
ACTCCCAGCTCAGCGCGCCGCCGCTCTGATATTCGATGACGCGGGTCTCGAAGAAGTTTTTCTCCTTCTGCAAATCCATCGCCTCCGACATCCACGGGAACGGGTTCTCGGTCTCGGCGAACAGCGGCGCGAGGCCGAGCTGCGCGCATCGCCGGTTGGCGATGACGTGCATGTATTGCTCGCAGGACGCCGCGTTGAGGCCGAGGAGGCCGCGCGGCATGGTATCGCGCCCATAGGCGATTTCGAGTTCGCAGGCCTCGGCCAGCATGTTGCGGATGCCGGCCTGGAAGTCCTCGGTCCACAGAAGTGGGTTCTCGATCTTGATCTGATTGATGACGTCGATGCCGAAGTTCAGATGGATCGATTCGTCGCGCAGGATGTACTGATACTGCTCGGCGATGCCGACCATCATGTTGCGCCGGCCGAGCGACAGGATCTGCACAAAGCCGGTGTAGAACCACATGCCCTCGAACACGACGTAGAACGCGACGAGATCGCGCAGGAAGGCTTGGTCCTTCTCAATCGTGCCGGTCGAAAAATCCGGATCGGACAGATGGCTGGTATAGGCCAGCGCCCAGGCCGCCTTGTCGGTGATCGACGGGACTTCGCGGTACATGTTGAACAGCTCGCCCTCGTCGAGGCCGAGGCTTTCGCAGATGTACTGGAAGGTGTGTGAATGCACGGCTTCCTCGAACGCTTGGCGCAGCAGATATTGCCGGCATTCCGGATTGGTCAAGTGCCGATAAATCGCCAGCACGATGTTGTTGGCGACCAGCGATTCCGAGGTGGCGAAGAAGCCGAGATTGCGCTTGATCATGCGGCGCTCTTCGTCGCGCAGCCCGTCGCGCGACTTCCATAGCGCGATGTCGGCCTGCATCGACACTTCGGTCGGCATCCAGTGATTGTTGCAGCCGGCGAGATATTTCTCCCAGGCCCAGCGGTATTTCAGCGGCAGCAACTGGTTCACGTCGGCGCGGCAATTGATCATCGCCTTGTCGTCGATGCTGACCCGGCCGCCGCCGCGCTGGATTGTGCCGAGGCCGGCGGCGACGGCGGTAGTCTGCGTGTCGTTGATCAGCGGGATGGGGAGCGCGGGGCGGGTGGGTTCGGACCAGTCGAGCATGGGGACTCCGGATTTTCTGAATCGAGTAATTTGCTGCTCATGCTGAGGAGCGCCCGAGGGCGCGTCTCGAAGCATGAGAGACAAGGCGGGCCGCCGATCCTTCGAGACGCGCGCTAAGAGGCGCGTTCCTCAGGATGAGGCTAGATAGAATGAGGCGTGCTGTGACGCGCTACTGACACGCCTCGCAGGTCGGATCTTCGATCGAGCACGCCAATGCCGCCGGCACCAGAATGGGTGCTGACATGGCGGCGGTCGGCGCCGCCGACACCGCGTTGAGCTTGCCGTCGGTGCCCTTCAGCGTGCTCTTCTCGACATGGGTCGCGCTTTGCGAGCGCAGGTAATACGTGGTTTTCAACCCGCGCTTCCAGGCCAGCCGATACAGCGCATCGAGCTTCCGGCCGGACGGCTCGGAAATATACAGGTTCAGCGACTGCGCCTGATCGATCCATTTCTGGCGCTTCGCCGCCGCCTCGACCAGCCAGTCCGGATCGATTTCGAACGCGCAAGCGTACAGTGTCTTGAGGTCGTCCGGGATACGGTCGATAGCGCCGAGATGGCCGTCGAAATATTTCAGATCCGACACCATCACGGCGTCCCACAGGCCGCGCGCCTTGAGATCGCGCACCAGATGCGGATTGAGCACGGTGAAGTCGCCCGACATGTTGGCCTTCACATAGATGTTGCGATAGGTCGGCTCGATCGACTGGCTGACGCCGCAGATGTTGGAAATCGTCGCCGTCGGGGCGATCGCCATCACGTTGGAATTGCGCATGCCGTCGCGGCGCACACGGACGCGAAGGCCTTCCCAATCGAGTCCCGTGCTCGACGCCGCATCGAGGACATCGCCGCGTGCGTTCGCCACCAATGCCACCGAGTCGATCGGCAGAATGCCGCGGCTCCATAGCGAGCCGTCGAATGACGGATAACGTCCGCGCTCGGCGGCCAGCTCGCTGGACGCCGCGATGGCGTGGAAGCTGATCGCTTCCATGCTGGTATCGGCGAACATGACAGCCGTATCGCTGCCATAGGCGATGCGCTGCATATGCAGCGCGTCCTGGAAGCCCATCAGGCCGAGCCCGACCGGCCGGTGCCGCAGGTTGGAGCGCCGCGCCTCGGGGATGGTGTAGAAGTTCACATCGATCACGTTGTCGAGCATGCGCATCGCGGTCTTCACGGTGCGGGCCAGCTTGTCATGGTCGAGGCCATTTCGGCCAACATGCGCGGCGAGGTTCACCGAGCCGAGATTGCACACCGCGACTTCATCGTTGGAGGTATTCAGCGTGATCTCGGTGCACAGGTTCGACGAGTGCACCACGCCGCAATGCTGCTGCGGCGAGCGCAGATTGCAGGCGTCCTTGAAGGTGATCCAGGGGTGCCCGGTTTCGAACAGCATGGTCAGCATGCGCCGCCACAGATCGAGCGCGCGCAAAGTTTTGAATACGCGGATCTCGCCGCGCGCGGCCATGGCTTCATAGACCGTGTATCGCGCCTCAAAAGCCGGGCCATACAAGTCGTGCAGGTCGGGCGTCTCGTCCGGCGAGAACAGCGTCCAGGCGCCATCCTGTTCGACGCGCTGCATGAACAGATCCGGAATCCAGTTCGCGGTGTTCATGTCGTGGGTGCGGCGGCGGTCGTCGCCGGTGTTCTTGCGCAGATCGAGGAACTCCTCGATGTCGATGTGCCAGGTTTCGAGATAGGCGCATACCGCGCCCTTGCGCTTGCCGCCCTGGTTGACGGCGATCGCGGTATCGTTCGCCACCTTGAGGAACGGCACCACGCCCTGCGAGACGCCGTTGGTGCCCTTGATGTGGGCGCCGAGGCCGCGCACGCGGGTCCAGTCATTGCCGAGGCCGCCGGCATATTTCGACAGCAGCGCGTTGTCCTTCACGGATTTGAAGATTCCGTCGAGGTCGTCCGGCACGCTGGTCAGGAAACACGACGAGAGTTGCGGGCGCTGGGTGCCGGCATTGAACAGCGTCGGCGTCGAGCACATGAAATCGAACGACGACAGCATGCTATAAAACTCAATGGCGCGGGCTTCGCGGTCGATCTCGCGAATGGCGAGGCCCATAGCGACCCGCATAAAGAACGCCTGGGGCAGTTCGACGCGCACGCCGTCGCTGTGAATCAGATAGCGGTCGTACAGCGTCTGCAAGCCGAGGAACTGGAAGTTGCGATCGCATTCCGGTTTGATCGCCGCCGCCAGCCGGGCGACGTCGAAGCGCAACAGTTCGGCATCGACCAAGCCGAGTTCGACCGCTCGGTTGAGATATGCCGGAAAATACGACGGGTAGGGGTTGGGTGCGTCGTCGTTGAGGCTGGATTTGCCCTGCACGAACAGCAGCGCTTCGTCGGTCAGCTTGTCGAGCAGCAAGCGGGCGGCGGCAAACGTATAGTCCGGATCGACCTCGATCTGGCTGCGCGCCGCCATGATCTGGGCGAGGCCGAGTTCTTCCGTGCTGATGCCGTCATAGATGTTGCGCATGATCTCGGCGATCACGGCGGACGCCTCGACACCGGCGAGGCCCTCGCAAGCCCGCGCCACATTGGCTTCGATCCGGGCCGGATCGAACGGCGTCTGCGTGCCATCGCGGCCCAGCACCCAGATGGCCGGCCGTGCCGGTATCGGTGGCACATGCGCGGTGGCCAGCGCGGTCTGGCGGTTCCTGGAGCGTTCGTCGCGGTACAGCACATAGGCGCGGGCGACCTTGTGATGCGCGCCGCGCATCAAAGCGAGTTCGACTTGGTCCTGCACCTCTTCGATGTGGAAGGTGCGGCCGTGATCGGCCCGCCGGGTCAGCGCGCCGACCACCTGCGCGGTCAGCTCATCGACGATTTCATGGATGCGGCGGGATGCGGCGGCCGAGGAGCCCTCGACGGCCAGGAATGCCTTGGTGAGCGCGACGGAGATCTTCGACGCCTCGAACGGCGTCACGGTGCCGTTGCGCCGGATTACCTGATGGCCGGGCTCGGACGGCACGGCCGCCCGTGCGTTCCGGCCTAACGTGGCGGATTCCTGGGAGAGAAAAGATTCAACGGAAGATGTGGAAGCAGTAGACATAGACATCGGCAGCCCCGCGATGTTGGGGCGGCGGTCACATGGATGCGCGTTCTGAGAAACGACGGCGATGCCGTCGCATGATCAGCCAGCGACCCATCGGGAGACCCCGCCCGAGGACGTTCTTGCGCGTCAGGGCAGGTCTCCTGGCTCACGGGTCGTCGCGGCTGTCTGGCCTTCCCGGCTGTTACGCGCCAGTGGCCGGAGCGTTTTCAAGCGAAGTGGAATCCACTTCGCGTGAAGAAACGCGTCCTTCTAAACACGTTGAGCGCGTCCGGACGCAAAACCGGCGTCCACTTTTGCTGGACGCGCTCAAGTACCGACAGTCGCTCGCCGCTTACAGTTGCGGGGGCAGCTTCGGCCTAGGACGCGCGTGAGCGCGACCGCACCGAATTCCCTCTTAGCTCCGGCTTCTCGCGAATCCGAAGAACCATGACGTCTACATATGGTGCCAGGGGCCGGGTGGGTGTCAATAGATTGTCGCAAAGATCGTACGGGCGATCCCCGCCTACTTCTCCACGAAGTAGAAATCGCTCCGGCCCGGCAGCGAACCGTACGAGAAAGGCTGCTGCTGGCGGCGGGTCGTCTCCATCACGTCGTCGCGCACGAAGTCGAACAGCCGGCGCACCTCGACGCCGGGCGCCGCGATGTTTTTTACAAAGGCGGCCGCGAACGGGCTGTTGGCGCCTTCGCCGTCCATCGCGGTCTCGCCGTGCTTGGCCGCGTACACCACCAGCGTGCCGGCTTCGGGCTCCACGGAAGCAAGGCCGCGCCCGACCGAGCGCGTCGCCATGGTGCGTTTCATCTGGGCGGCGAAAGGATTGTCCCGGCAGGCATCGAGCAGCACCAGCCGCAAGCGTCTGGCCCGCTCGACCGCGCCGAGCACCTGATTGAGCGGCACGCCTTCGAGCTCGATATCCCGGTCAGTAGAAAGTCGCGCGTCGACAGGGATCAGATAGTTGACGCCGCCGACCTCCATGCCGTGGCCGGCGTAGTAGACGAGGCCCCAATCCGCATTCTCAGCCTCGCGCGCGAACCCGATCAGTGTCGCGATCAAGCGCTCGCGCGTCAGATCCTTCGCGACCGTCACCTGGAAGCCGGCGCTGCGCAGCGCCACGCCGACGCTGTCGGCATCGCGCTGCGGATTGGGCAGCTTGGCGACGGTCGTGTAGCTCGAATTGCCGATCACCAGCGCGACGCGCTTACCGGCAGCCGATGGCGAAGCTGGCGGCAGCGCGGCGATGACCGGCGCGGCAGGCTTGACCGTTGCAGGATTGGCTGGCGAGGGCGCGGCGCGCTCAACCGGCGGCTGAAGCGCGGTTGAGGTCAAAGGAGGCGGGGACGGGGAGGTCGTCCGGGCCGGATAAACGTATCCTTCGATGCGCGCGAACCCGTAATTCGCCGCGCGCGCGTGGCCTTCGCCGATGTCGGTTGCCGTTGAAAAGTTATCCCGGCGCGCATCGCTCCAATACAGTTTGAGCGGCACGGTACCGACCTGCGGGGATGGATAGATATAGCCCTCAACGCGTACATAGACATAGCCGGCGGCTTTGGCGTCTCGTTCGCCCTGCGCGGTCGCTGTGGTGAAGTTGTCGCCGCGGGCCGCGCTCCAATACAGCTTCAGCGGCACCGTGCCGGGACGCGGGGTCGCAAACACATAGCCTTCGACGCGGGCAAAGCCATAACCGGCCGCCAGCGCGTCGCGCTCGCCCTGGGCGGTCGCCGTGGTGAAATTGTCGCCGCGCGCTGTGCTGAAATAGAGGTTCAGCGGCACGGTGCCGGGCACGTCCTGGGCGGCCGCTAGGGTGGGAAATCCGGCCGACAGCACGGCCAGGACAAGCGGCAGCCATTTGCGCAGCGCCATGAAATCCCCCTGTTGTCAGGCTCACGTCATTGCAGCGGAGGAACGATATTCACTCAGGCCGCGCGCGCTTCTGCCGTTTCAGGACTACGCATGGAATTCTCCAGGCGGCGCTGACGACCATTCCTTCGTCGATTGCAACCATAACTTGGTTCAACGCGGCTGACGAGTCGGGCGGCTAGACCTTGATCCAATTCAATTGAATCGGATCAAGGTCTAGCTATTTGTTTGAGCATGATCTTTTCCGAAAATCGGTTCCCACTTTTCGGGATCATGCTTTAAGCCCGCACCTTCACATAGCTGCCCGGCGCGTTCTCGATCGGCGTCAGCACGCCGCCGCCCGGAAGCCGCGCGTTGACCAGCTTGGCGTCGTGGCTGCGCAGCCAGTCGATCCAGTCCGGCCACCACGAACCAGCGTGCTCCGTGGCTTTGGCAAACCACGCGTCGAGATCGGCATCCTGCGGCGTATCGCCGGTCCAGTACTGGTATTTTTTCTTGTCCGGCGGATTGACCACGCCGGCGATGTGGCCGGAGCCGGACAGCACGAACTTCACCGGACCACTGAAGAATGACGAACCGAGAAACGCGGATTTGGCCGGCGCGATATGGTCCTCGCGGGTCGCAAGATTATACACCGGCACCGTGACCTTCTTCAGATCGAGCTTGCGACCGTCGATCACCATATTGCCTTTGGTGAGATTGTTTTCGAGATAGCAGTTGCGCAGATAGAACGAATGATTGGCGGCCGGCAGCCGCGTCGAGTCCGAATTCCAGTACAGCAGGTCGAACGGAAACGGCGCCTTGCCCTTCAAATAATTGTTCACGACATAGGGCCAGATCAGATCGTTGGAGCGCAGCATGTTGAAGGCGTTGGCCATCTTCGACGCATCGAGAAAGCCGCGCTCGGCCATCTTGCGCTCCAGCGCCTGGAGTTGTTCCTCGTCGACAAAGACTTTCAGGTCGCCGGCGTGGGTGAAGTCGACCTGCGTGGTCAGGAACGTCGCCGACGCGATCTGGTTGCTGCGTTTGCCGGCCAGATAAGCCAGGGTGACGGCGAGCAGCGTACCGCCGACGCAATAGCCGACGGTGTGCACCTTGGTCTCGCCGGTCGCCTGCTTGATGGCATCGAGCGCCGCCAGCACGCCTTCGTTCATATAATTCTCGAAGGTCTTGCGGGCCAGCGTGGCGTCCGGATTGACCCAGGAGATCACGAACACCGTCAGGCCCTGGTCGACGCACCATTTGATGTAGGAGCGGTCCGGCGTCAGGTCGAGGATGTAGAACTTGTTGATCCAGGGCGGCACGATCAGCAGCGGCCGCTTCAACACTTTCGCGGTCGAGGGCGCATATTGGATGAGCTGCATCAGGTCGTTCTGGAACACGACCTTGCCGGGCGACAGCGCGAGGTTGCGGCCGACCTCGAATTGAGACGGGTCGGACTGCCGGATGCGCAATTCGCCGCCGCCGGCCGTGATGTCCTCGGCCAGCATGTGCATGCCGCGCACCAGATTCTCGGCATTGGAATCCAGCGTGGTGCGGAACAGCTCCGGATTGGTGAACACGAAGTTCGACGGCGACACCGCGTTGGCGATCTGCCGGACGTAGAACTCGGCCTTCTGCCGTGTATGCGGATCGAGATTCTCGGCATCGGTGACCAAGTGCTGCGCCCATTTCGTGGTCAGCAGATAGGCTTGCTTGAGAAAGTCGAAGAACTGGTTCGACGACCATTCCGGATCGGCGAAGCGCTTGTCGCGGGGATCGGCCGCGACCACCGGTTCGACGGACTCGCCGGCGAGACGCTTAGCGGCGGTGCCCCACAGGTCGAGATAGGCCTTGCCGAGGCTGGCCTGCAGCGCAACCGCACGTTCCGGGTCCGTCAGCCAGTATTCGGCGACCTGACCCAACGTCTTGACCACATCGACGATTTCTTCCGAGCCGCCGTCCTTCAGGGCGCCGGCCTCGCGGGGCTTCATATAGGCGGCCAGCGCCTTGCCGCCTTCCTCGACCATGCGGGCGATGTTACGCGCCAATGCCTCGACATCGACCGTCTTGGCTGGCTCAGTCCCGCCTTGATTCATGTTCCTGCCCGCCCGTGCCAGCGCACGGTTTTCTATTCGCCACACATGGCCTGACCGGCATCTGCGTGCAAGACACGGGCCGAGTTATGGCGCGCGTCATCATGGTGCGGCACAGCATTCGAGCCTGCCAGACCAAGATGAATGCATAGCGACAGGGTCAGCGGTCGGCGCGGGCAGACAGCATTCGACTAAACGGGCCGAATGCTGCGTATTTTGCGGTACCTTGAGACCACTCTCCGCGGGTGTATCGAAGCTCATGCTCCCGTTGCACGGCTGCGTGGTTCAATTAGGTATTTCTCTCCCCCGGAAGCAATTTCTTCTTCGGTGGGGGAACGGGCTTGGTGGCAACGGGTCTCACGGCCGGTCTCGATGGCGCTGTTGTATGTTTAACCGCCACCGGCTTGACGGTCGTCTGCTTCGGAGCGGGGATCGGCTTGCTGACGGCCACGGTTTCTTTCTTGGCTTGGGGTGGCGGCAGCTTCTTGTTGTCGGTCGACGTGGTTGCCTGAGAGCCAGCCGGTTTGTTCGGCGGTGTGCCGACAGTGCCCTGGGTTCCCTTGGGGCCCGGCGTACCGGAGGTCGGTTTGGCCGTTGTAGTGCCGGTGGCCGGGTTGGTGACAAGGTTCGGATTGGTGGTCGACGTTCCGCCAGTTGACGCCTTGATAATCGCCGCGCAGCCAGGGCCGGTGTTGCCTTTGCAAGCGGCCAGGACTTTGCCCTGGTTCTCAGGCGTCATCTGCTTAAAGTCGGTAACCGCCTTGTCTTGACCTGTTTGCCCTTGAGTGGCCGGGGTCGTGGTCGTGGCGTTCTGCGGCGTACCAGTGGTCGGTTTGG
>JAQGJU010000126.1 GCA_028290465.1 Xanthobacteraceae bacterium
CCACCGACACCGAGGTGATCCTGCATCTGGTGGCGCGCTCGCACCGCAACCGCTTCGTCGATCGCTTCATCGATGGGCTGCGGGCACTGGAAGGCGCCTATGCGTTCGTCGGCCTGACCAACAAGAAGCTGATCGGCGCCCGCGATCCGCTGGGCATCCGGCCGCTGGTCTACGGCACGCTGGACGGTTTCCCGATCCTGGCGTCCGAGACCTGCGCGCTCGACATCATCGGCGCCAAATATGTCCGCGACATCGAGAACGGCGAAGTCATGGTGTTCGACGAGGACGGCATGCAGTCGCACAAGCCGTTCCCGCCGTCGGCGGCGCGGCCCTGCATCTTCGAATACATCTATTTCGCCCGGCCGGATTCCATCGTCGGCGGCCGCGCCGTGTATGACGTGCGGAAAAATCTAGGCAAGGAACTGGCACGCGAAGCCCCGGCCAAGGCCGACGTGGTGATCCCGGTGCCGGATTCCGGTGTCCCGGCGGCGATCGGCTACGCGCAGGAATCCGGCGTGCCGTACGAGCTCGGCATCATCCGCAATCACTATGTCGGGCGCACCTTCATTCAGCCGACCCAGAGCATCCGCGAACTCGGCGTGCGCATGAAGCACTCGGCGAACCGCGCCGTGGTCGAGGGCAAGCGCATCGTGCTGATCGACGACTCGCTGGTGCGCGGCACCACCTCGGTCAAGATCGTGCGCATGATGCGCGAAGCCGGCGCCAAGGAAGTGCATTTCCGCATCGCCTCGCCGCCGATCACCCACCCGGACTATTACGGCATCGATACGCCGGAGCGCGAAAAGTTGCTGGCCGCGATGTACGACCTTGAAGGCATGCGGGCCTTCATCGGCGCCGACACGCTGGCATTCCTGTCGATCGAAGGCGTGTACCGGGCGATGGGAACCGAAAAGCGCGATCCGCTACGGCCGCAGTTCACCGATCATTGCTTTACGGGCGACTACCCGACCGCGCTGGCCGACCAGGACAACGCCAAGGACGCGCCGTCACGGCAATTGTCGCTGCTGGCTGAGGCGGTGTAAGGCGACAACGCTCACGACGGAGCGTTCCCGTGTGTCCTGACCAGCGCCAACGGCGCGCTGGTCATCCCCGATGAATTTGGGCTATCGACTATCTGCTCGTCGTGACGGCGGGATTTCAAACGTTGGTCTATCCGCACCCTGAAAGCCGCCGCATGACCACTCCCCTTGAAGGCCGCATTGCTCTCGTCACTGGCGCCTCGCGCGGCATCGGCTTTGCGGCCGCGCGCGCGCTGGCCAAGGCCGGCGCCCATGTGATCGCGGTCGCCCGCACGACAGGCGGCCTGGAAGAACTCGACGACGCGATCCAGGCCGATGGCGGCTCGGCCACGCTGGTGCCGCTCGATCTGAAAGACCTCGACGGCATCGCCCGGTTGGCGCTGGCGCTCCATGAACGCTACGGCCGACTGGATGTGATGGTCGGCAATGCCGGCCTCCTCGGCTCGCTGTCGCCGCTGCCGCATGTCGAGCCGAAGGTCTGGGACGAGATGCTGGCCGTCAACCTGACGGCGAACTGGCAATTGATCCGCACCATGGACCCGCTGCTGCGCGCCGCACCGGCCGGCCGCGTGGTGTTCGTCACGTCGGGTGCCGCGAGCAACACCCACGCCTATTGGGGCGTCTATTCGGCCTGCAAGGCGGCGCTCGATGCGCTGGGCCGCACCTATGCGGCCGAGACCGCGAGCACCCATGTGAAGGTCAATCTGTTCGCGCCGGGGCCGACCCGCACCAAAATGCGCGCCGCCGTGATGCCGGGCGAAGACCCGATGACGCTGCCGACCGCCGACGAAGTCGCGGCGAAGATCGTCGATCTGTGCCTGCCCGACATGCAGGCCAGCGGCCAGCTTTATGATTTCCGCGCCGGCAAGCTGCTGTCGTTCCAGAAGCCGGCGTGAAATTGACTTAAGTCGACGGCATCCGGCCGCGCGTCTTCGCCGGCTTGTACGGATTTTCCTTCTCGCGCAGCATCAGCCGGATCGGCGTGCCGGGCATGTCGAAGCTCTCGCGAATGCTGTTCACGAGATAGCGCTTATAGGCATCCGGGATGGCGTCGGCGCGGCTGCAGAACAGCGCGAAGCTCGGCGGGCGCGCCTTGGCCTGCGTAATGTAATTCAGCTTGATGCGCCGGCCCGACACCGCCGGTGGCGGATGCGCGGCGATCGCGGCTTCCAGCCAACGGTTAAGCCCGTTGGTGCTGACCCGCTTATTCCACACCGCATGCGCATCGAGGATGCCCTGCATCAGCCGGTCTAAGCCATCACCGGTCAGACCCGATACCGCGATGATCGGCAGGCCCTTGACCTGCGGCAGCCAGTGATCGGCCTCCGCGGCGAGTTTGCCGGCGGCGCCCGGCTGATGCGCCAGCAGATCCCATTTGTTCATGCCGAGCACCAGGGCGCGGCCCTCGCGCTCGACCAGATCGGAGATGCGCAGATCCTGTTCCTCGAACGGCATCGTGGCGTCCATCAGCATCACGACGACTTCGGCGAACTGGATCGCGTCGAGCGCATCGGAGACCGACAGCTTCTCGAGCTTCTCGACGACCTTGGCGCGCTTGCGAATGCCGGCGGTGTCGTGAAAGCGAAATACCTGGCCGCGCCATGTGACATCGACCGCGATGGAGTCGCGCGTGATGCCGGCCTCGGGTCCGGTCAGCAGCCGTTCCTCGCCGAGCAGACGATTGATCAGCGTCGACTTGCCGGAGTTCGGACGGCCAACGACCGCCACGCGGATCGGCGCTCCTCCGGCGCGCGCGGCCTCGCGCTCCTCGTCGTCGAGGTCGACGGCTTCGATCGTGGTGACGTCCGGCAGCGCCTTGCGCAACGCATCGTAGAGTTCAGAAAGCCCCTCGCCGTGCTCGGCCGAGATCGCCACCGGCTCGCCGAAGCCGAGCCCATAAGCCTCATAGGCACCGGATGTGCCGGCGCGTCCTTCGCTTTTGTTGGCGACGATCACCACCGGCTTGCCGGAGCGCCGCGCCAGTTCGGCGAAGGCGCGGTCGGCCGGCAGCACGCCGGCCCGCGAGTCGACCATGAACAGGATGGCGTCGGCGTCGCCGATCGCGGTTTCGGTCTGCGCCCGCATCCGGGCCGACAGGCTGTCAGGCGCCGAATCCTCGAGGCCCGCGGTGTCGACAATCGTGAAGCTGAGGTCGCCGAGATGGCCCTCGCCGGCGCGCCGGTCGCGGGTCACACCGGGGGCGTCGTCGACCAGCGCCTGACGGCGGCCAACCAGGCGATTGTACAGGGTCGACTTGCCGACATTCGGCCGCCCGACGATGGCCAAGGTGAAGCTCATGACGGGGATAATACCTTGTAGGTGCACGACGGATGCGCGGCAAAGGCCGCGCGGGATCAGCGGCTAAAGGTGCCGGTCGGAGGAGCGTCCGGCCAGGCTTGGCCGGATGGTTTAGTGGACTGTGTGGCCGGCGCCGGCCACGGCGCGGCGGCCGGCTGGGACTGCGCCTGCGGTTCGGCGGACGCGGCCGGAGCCGGTTTCGGCTTGGCGGCGACGCGCTTTTTCGGGGCCGGCTTCGGCTTGGCTTCCGGCGGCGGAGCCGCCTCGGCCTCGGCCGGCGCCGCCGCAGGCGTCGCGCCATCGACTGACGCCGCGGCCTGATTGCCCTTCACCAGTTCCGGCGGCACGCCCTGCGTGACGCCCGGCACGCCGCCCGGAAACACTTCCTTGCGCTCGCCGGGCAGCTTCTTCTTGGTGCTGAACATGTTCTCGAAGTCCGGCAGGTCCGGCATGCTTGAGCAACCGGCCAAGCCGAAGCCCAGCGACAGAACGACCGCGACCATTATCCCGCGATGATACGCACGCATCGGCAACCCCTGCCTAAAGCGTTTTCTTCAAGTGAAGTTGAATCCACTTCACTTGAAGAAAACGCGTCTGTCTAAACACTTAGAGCGCGGACGCAGATAAGTTTACGCAATCTGCGCACGCTTGATTGCTCCCGCAAAACCGGTAACCACTTTTGCTGGACGCGCTCTAACCTTTGCTTTCGGACGCGGCGAGCGCCATCAGCATTTCGATGCGGCTGCGCACGCCCGACGGCGTTTCGGAATCCGTCAGAATCATATCGGACCAGCGCTTGGCATTGGCGGCGTCGCCGGCGCGCGATGCCGACAGCGCCAGCACCTCCCGCGCGGTGTGGCGGAACGGACGCTCCGCCACGGTCAGCGGCTCCAGCCGGCCGCGCAACTCTTCATACGACGCGCTATCGACCTGCAGCAGCGCGGCACGCACCGTCGCCAGATCCTGCAGCACCTGACCGACACTGCCGTCGGCCGCAATTCCTTCATACAGCTTGATGGCCGCCTTCGGATCGCGATCGGCCAGTTCGCCGGCTTCGCGGATGCGCGCCAACTGGCGATAGCCGGAACCGCTGTCGGTCGAGAGCTTGGCAAAGGCTTCGCCGGCCTCGGCATGCTTGCCCTGCTGACTCAGCGTCACAGCACTTTCGAAGGCGGAGCCCGCCTCGGCGGCCTTCTTGGCCGCCCAGTATTCGTAGCCGCGCCAGCCGGCGACGCCCGCCACGATCAGCACCGCCAGAATGAGCAGATAGGTTCCGTAGCGGCCCCACAGTTGCTGCAACTGTTCGCGCCGGACTTCCTCGTCGACTTCCCGAAAAATATCGGACACTCACGTCTCCCCACCGCCGTCCACGAACCTGAAACTCAGGTACCGCCGACCCGCGCCTCGCTTTGATGTGGCCGTACTGCCTGAACGATCGGCATGCCCTCGCCGCCCTGGTCCGGGCGCGCGTCAAGCGGGGCTAACCTAATGATGTGGCGCCCGCAAGGCAAAGCCTTGAATCTGCGATCGTTAAGGCCGGCAAATGGGCCTCAACCGGGGGTTTTTCGCATCCCGTAGGTGTGCTCCGGGCCCGGAAAGGCCCGCGAGCGCACCTCCTCGGCAAAACCCTTCACGGCGGCCTCAATCCCCGGCCCTAGTTCGGCGTAGCGCTTGACGAATTTCGGCACCCGGGGCGACAGCCCGAGCATGTCCTCCAGCACGAGCACTTGGCCGTCGCAGGCCGGGCTCGCCCCGATGCCGATGGTCGGGATCGAGATGGCCGCGCTGATCCGCCGCGCCAGCGGCTCGGCCACCGCCTCGATCACCACCGAGAAGGCACCCGCGTCCGAGACTGCCTGAGCATCGTCCTCGATCGGACCCCAGTCGGCCTCGTCGCGGCCCTGGGCGCGGAACGAGCCGATGGTGTTGATCGACTGCGGCGTCAGCCCGACATGGGCCATCACCGGCACGCCGCGCTCGGCCAGAAACCGGATGGTCTCGGCCATGCGCCGGCCGCCTTCCAGCTTGATGGCGCCGCAGCCGGTTTCCTTGAGCACCCGGGCGGCCGACGCGAAGGCCTGTTCCTTGGACGATTCATAGGAGCCGAACGGCATGTCGATGGTGACCAGCGCGCGCTTCGAGCCGCGCATCACCGCGAGGCCTTGCAGGATCATCATGTCCAGCGTCACCGGCAGCGTGGTCTCGAGGCCGTGCATCACCATGCCGAGCGAGTCGCCGACCAGGATGATGTCGCAATAGCGGTCGACGATGCCGGCCGTGTGGGCGTGATACGAGGTCAGGCACACGATCGGCTCGCCGCCCTTGCGGGCGCGGATATCCGGCGCGGTGAACCGCTTGATTTCGTCTTGAACCGACACGCCTACCTCCCGAACACCGGTACGCCGATCACCCATGGATGAAACCACAGGCCGAGCGCGACATATACCAGCGTGCCGACCACCACCGCGATGATATCGTTGCGCACCCCACCGACCAGAATCGACGGTCCGCCCGGATCGCTGCGGCGCTTGAGCGAGATGCGGTCGAACACCGCCCAGCCCAGGATCGAGCCGAATAAAACGATCGAGCCGAGATCGCCATTGGCGATCAGATGCGCGAGCGCCCACAGCTTCACGCCGACCAGCATCGGATGCTTGAGCGTGGTCTTGATCCGGCCCGGACTATAGGCCGCGGCGACGAAGATAAACGCCGGCCAGACCAGCGCCACCGCGAGATGCCGGGTCCAGGCTGGCGGATGCCAGACGTCGACCCAACCGGTCGCGCGATACATCGAGAAACCCCAGCCGATCAGCACAAGGCCGATCAGCGACACCACCGAAAACTGCAGCTTGTAAGGGCCTTCGCCCAGGTGCTTGATCGTTGCCGCCCGCATGTCGCGGCGGGTGACGAACACATGCGCGCCGAGGAAGACGATCAATCCAAGGATCAGCAGACTTAGGCCCATGGCACACTAGCTTTTTGTTGGCGCATGATCTTTTCCGACTTTTCGGGATCATGCTCGATGGCGCGGAGTAGAGGCGAAGCCCGACCGGGAGGCAAGCCGGTTTCGAACGCTGCAAAATCGCTAAGAGGTTCTTAGATACCTCCAAAAACCCGCACCCGTTAACCAAGCCGGACGACGGACACCTGCCGGTCTTGCCGAAATGACATTGTGGGCTGGCCGCAGCCTGCCGGGATCGGTAAAATTGCAACCATCCGCACCGGGAATGCGACCGCGAACCGCGCCTGTCGGCGCCGAGTGGGAAGCAGCCATGAGCATGGACCAATATTCACGGCACGCCGACGATGATGAGTCCGGGCTGGTGCCGCCGCAGAGCACGCAGCCGGCCGACTGGCCGCGAAAAATCCGCAGCCTGTCGACCGACGATCTCGACCGCTTGACCATCGACAGCGCCGGGCGGTTCTATTGGGACGGACAGTTGGTCAATTACGGCTTCGCCAAGCCCGACGGGCAGTTGCTGGACGCACGCGAACTCTCGTCGCTGGCATCGCCCCACAAAGAAACAACAACCGGAGGCACCGCGATGGCCGATCCCGTTTCGCCGACGTCGAAGGACTCGACTCTTGATGCCCTCGCCGACGCGCTCGCCGCGACGCCGGCTCCGACCGAGGCGCCGACCATCGTCGTGACAGCGCCTGCCGCGCCCACTCCGGTTCCGAGCGTCGAGCCCGCGCCGGCCGTACGGCGCGAAACCGATGTCGTGGTTGCGGTGACCGATAAACCGCGCCGCTTCAAGCTGTCGGCGTGGCAATCGATCGGCGCGTTCTTCGCGGTCCTGTCGCTCCTGCTCGCCGCCGCCGGCCTCGCGGCCAGCGGCTTTGCGAGCGCGCATGAATGGAGCTGCCGCGCCGGCTTCGTGACGGCGTATTGTCCGCCGAAGCCGGCACCGGCCCCGGCCCGGCCGCGCGGCATCATCGACTAGATTAACGCGATCCTGACCGGCGCCGGCGGTCAAGCCCGCGCCGGCTTTGCCGAAATGCAGGCAGATGACCGGCGCCACGATCGGCAGCACATTGATGTGCAGGCTCCGCGCGGTGTCGCCGTCCGGCATGTCGATGTCCCAGATCGCGTCGAACAGGCCGGCAAGCGCCGCCAGCGCCGCATGGATGGTGTGACCGAACATACTTCCTCGCGAGTGCGGTCGCATCGCCCCGCAGGAGAGGTCGCGACTTCCAACACATCGCGGCTGGTCGCCAGCTTTGACGAAAAGATTCAACGCCAGCGCTGGGGCGATAATACGCCCCGCCCCCCTCACGCCGGCTTCACGACCAGCCGCTCGGACTCATGCACTTCACCGGCCGGACGTTTCCACCAGAACCATTTGTCGACGAACAGAATGCGCCGGATCGGCGTCTTGACGACGATCAGCAGGAACATGATCGACAACAGGCACCAGAACGCCGCTGCCAGGCCAATAAGGACGTGATCATCCAGCCCGGGGAAACTCTACGACCCGATCACCACCGCGCACGACTATCTGCAGCAACGCATCGCGGCCAATTTCGCCGGGTAACTAGGAACAAACGGCCGCCTTCAGATTCATTCTGAAGGCGGCCGTTTGCCTTGCTGCCTGCATCAGTCCATGCCGGGCCGTCATGGCGTCGCCCTCGTCTTATCGGCAAACGCTTTGTATCGATCCAATACTTGTTTGAGGGTTGCCTGCATTGTAGCGCGAAGAGCAGCCTGTTTAGGCTCCCAGACATCACGATTGACGAAATTCGGCCTGTAGTTAGGATCGACCATAACATCGATTGTCCTGCCCGGTATTCCCGGCACCGATTTCCCATCTTTCGCGGCCGCGCCGGTCGAGATCGAGGAATTCAATTGAGCTACACCGCCAAGGCAAAGGAAGTCGTCATTTCCCCGTTTCGGCGCCGTCGATTTTTCCAATCCCAGTACCGTGTCGACAATCTTGGCGCGCTCGTCATCCGTCAACGCCGAGACATGTTTCCATACATCTGGGAATGTCGAAAAAACCTGATTTACTCGGTTCGCCGGTGCAGATGCGTCCTCGCACTTCACGCCGTCCAACACGACTATCTGGTAGGTATACAGCAGTGTCTGAACGGCCATAGATTTAAATGGCCGCGACTTTTCATCCGGCATAGAGACGACGGCGCGCCAAAGATCGTAAGTATAACTGAAGCCAAGCATTGCACTTTTACCGGCAATGATATTGTCATTCTGCCATTTCACGCTGAGTAACATCTCGGAAAGCGAAACCTGCTTCAGCAAGAGACCGAGTTGCATATACTGCTTATTGGCAAGCAGCGCATCGAGGTTAGCCACATTGACTGGAGAATTCGGCGTGGCTGGCCATGGTGAAATGACTTGCGAGCGAGAACTGTTCGCGGTCAAAACGACGAGAAACAGTCCCCCCAGTACCGCCACACCAGCGCGCCTTATCGACATAATGCCCCCGACAACATAATTCCGAAGGCTCGATTATGGCACCGGCGCTCGTTTCCACCAAGGCGAACCGGCGGACTTCTGCAATAAAATTGAATTTTCCAAAACGTTAGTTTCGATAGCGGAATACAATAGTCCGCCCTGCAGGCTGCGCCCCGCCCTCACGCCGCCCTCGCGACCAGTCTATCCGGCTCATGCACCTCTCCGGCCGGCCGTTGCCACCAAAACCATTTGTCGACAAAGAGAATGCGTCGGATCGCGTCTTGACGACGATCAGCAGGAACATGATCGACAACAGGCACCGCGAGGTCAGCGCGGTATTGTTGCGCTCACGGCCGCTTCGGAATCTCCAACCCGCGCTGCACGGCGGGCCGCGCCAGGCCGCGCTCCAACCAGTCCGGCACGCGCTTGAGCGTATCGAACGCCACGATGTCGCGCGCGCCGTAAAAGCCGACCAGATTGCGCACCCAGCCGAACATCGAGATGTCGGCGATGGTGTAGTCGTCGCCCATGATCCAGGCGCGGCCGTCGAGACGCGTGTCCAGCACGCCGAGCAGGCGCTTCGATTCATCGGCATAGCGCTGCAACGGGCGCTTATCCTCGTAGTCCTTGCCGGCGAATTTATGAAAGAAGCCGACCTGCCCGAACATCGGGCCGATCGCCGCCATCTGGAAGAACACCCACTGGATGGTTTCCCAGCGCTTCGCCGGATCGGCCGGAATAAATTTTCCGCTCTTTTCGGCCAGATACATCAGGATGGCGCCGGACTCGAACAGCGCCAGCGGTTTGCCGCCGGGACCTGCCGGATCGATGATCGCCGGGATCTTGCCGTTCGGATTGAGGGCGAGGAATTCCGGCGTCCAGCTTTCATTCTTGCTGATGACGACGGTGTGCGGCTCATAGGGCAGCCCCATCTCCTCCAGCGCGATCGAGACCTTCACGCCGTTCGGCGTCGGAAACGAATAGAGCTGGATGCGATCGGGATGCTGCGCCGGATACTGCTTGTTGATCGGAAATGCCGACAGGTCTGTCACGTTCGCTCCATAGGATTGTTTCACGGCCCTATAGCATGATCGCTGGCCCGGTCACTCCCGCGTCGCGTGAAGCCAAGCCACATCACCCTTCATCGGTTGGAGATCGGCTTCAGCCAAGGCGCCAAACGGAAGAAAGGCGCTCATCGGCCGGTCGTAGGCCGAATTTACATCGGCGGCATTTTTTCGAATTTCGGCAGCGCTGGATCGAGATGGTCCCAGGCGTAACCGCGCATGGAGTAGGTCACCGCCTGCGGCTTGTAGCGGCTGGGATCGTCAAGGCTCGCGGCATGCACGGTGAACAGGTCCGGCATGGCGCTGAACGTCAGATACACCGGTGACCCGCAGACCGGGCAGAAGCCGCGCGTCTTTGTATGGCCGCTGTCGCCGACGATGTCCCAATGCGTCGCATCGCCACTGAGTTTTACGTCCTTCTTGCTCGGAAACGTCAGATAGGATCCGTGCCCGGTGCCGCTCTTGTGCTGGCAATCACGACACTGGCAGTCGTTCGAAAACATAGGTTCACAAGAGATTTCGTACCGGATCGCGCCGCAGGCGCATCCGCCGGTGAAAGCCTCGCTCATATATTCTCTCCCCGGATAAAGCGCTGTTGGCCACGAAGCGGGTTTTCGGACAAGATCATGCCAACAAGACTTAGTGCGGCTTTTTCGAAGCGACCTGTTCGCTCGCAATGTCGCCGATCCTCGGAACAATCTTCTTCCAGCCTTCGCCCATTTTCTTGAGAGCGGTTTCGTTCTTCGGCAGCACGAAGCCGGCGTGGACCAGGCGAAGCCGGGTTCCGTTCGCAACCTTGGAAAGGGTGAACGTGACGACGGTCTCCAGCCGTGAGCCATACCCGGAGTTTCCCTCGTCTCCGCCCTTCCAGGCATAGACGAGCCGCTCGTTCGGCACCGCCTCCAACACCTCGCATTGAATGACCCCGTCCCACGCGCCGGCCGGCGTCGTCTGGTACGTGAAGCGCTTGCCCTCCACGGGCTCGAACCCCGTCGGCTCCATCAGCCAGCGGCCAATCAGCTCACTGGTGGTCAGCGCTTTCCAGATCATCTCCGGCGCATGTGGCAGGACCTCGTCGACCACGATGTCCTGCGTGTCCGACTTCAATGCGGCGTCGTTCATGGGTCAATCTCCTTCAAAAGGGTGCGCAGGTTCGCAAATCGCTCGCGCCAGAACACGCCGTAGTGGCTCATCCAATCGACCAGCGGCGCGAGGCCCTCGGGCTCCGCGCGATAGAACACCTTGCGGCCCTCGGGGCGCTCCGCGACGAGGCCGGCCAGCTTCAATGATTTGAGGTGTTGCGAGATGGCGCCCTGCGTCACGCCGCTCCCGCGCGTCAGCTCGGCCACGGTAATCTCGTCTGAACTGACGATCCGCTCGAACACGGCGCGCCGCGTTGGGTCGGCAAGCGTGCGCATCACGGAATCGATGGTCGCCATCTGCGTCATGCGCAATCAATTAGCTATCGCTAATTGATTAGTCAATACTAATCTATTGCCGCGATTGTCCTCGAAATATGGCTTGCAGATACTTAGGCATCTGCCTAAGTATCTGGCGCGACCAACCAGGACGCCGGAAGTGCAAGCCCAGAACGAGAGCCTGAACCCTCAATCCGTCGATGGCGTGTTCCGTGCGCTTGCGGATCCGACGCGCCGGCATGTGCTCGAGCGCTTGAGCCGCAGCCCGGCCTCGGTCAGCGAACTCGCCAAGCCTTTCGACATGGCCCTGCCCTCGCTGCTCCAACATCTGAAAATTCTGGAAGGCTCCGGTCTGGTGCGCTCCGGCAAGAACGGCCGCGTGCGTACCTATCAACTCGTGCCAAAGCGCATGCAGCAGGCCGAAGACTGGCTCGGGAAAGTGTTTTCAAGCGAAGTGGAATCCACTTCGCGTTAAGAAAACACGTCTTCTAAATATTTAGAGCGCGTCCGGACGCAAAACCGGT
>JAQGJU010000032.1 GCA_028290465.1 Xanthobacteraceae bacterium
GGACGGCTTTTCGGCCGGCGGCTGCCCGGTCGACTTCGGTTCGGCTTGGGGGGCCGGCATGTTGGGATCGTTCGATGATGCGCTCATGGCAAGGCTCCTCTGGCAGAAAGGGCGTGTTCGGTACCGATACCGAACGCTCTGGAGGCGGTGAAACGGTGTGCGGCTTGGCGGCGGTATGGAAAGCATAGTCCGGTGGCGCCCTCGGCCGGATAGTCATCGCCGTGCCGGCGCACGGTGAATTTGCGGTCGGTGGCGTCGGTGCGGGTGGCGAGCTTCAGGATCGGCGTGCTGACGATGGCGATGCCGTGCAGCGCCGACCATTCGGCCGGCCAGGACAGGATCTCGCGCATCCAATCCATTTCCTGGTCGTAGCCGGCTTGGCCGCCCAGTTCGCACAAACGGTCGGCGATGTCGCGCGAGGCTTCGCAGTCCAGGCCGCACGGCAGATGCGGTGTCGCGCGGACGCCCAGCCACCGCCACAGGATATTGGTCTGCCACGGGCCGTGCACATCGACGATCCGTGCGTCGTTATCGTGCAAGGCATCGGGCGCATGAGCGCGCGGCGGGCCGCCGGTCACGATGTGCCAGGTCGGGTCGAGCGCGGCGTCGGCCGACAGGCGTCGGCGATGCGCGGCGCAGCACGCCGGGACGCCGAGTAGATCGGAAATCGCTGCATCGTCGTGACGGTCGAGCGCGTGCGTCAACGCCGCGAGATCCTTCGGCGCCGCGACCGCGACGCGGAAGCTGTCGATCCGTCGCGGCACCGCGATGCCGCCGGCCGCCCCGGCGGCGAGCGGGCCGCGGCCATGGACCGACAGCGGCAAGGCACCGAGGCCGAGACCAGCCCAGGCCCGCGCGCGTTGCACGAACAGCCCGGGCGCGAGCGTGGTGATGGCGCAGGCGCGCAGGCCGGCCGGCACCGACAGCCACTCGACCTCGGCCCAGGCCGTCGCGATGCGGGCCAATCGCGGCTGCCACACGTCGCGGGCCCGGTCGTCGATCCAGGAGACGCGCGTGAAGTCCGGCATCGGGCCGGGCTTTTCCGGCTCGGTGGGTGATGCCGGCGCCGCCGACGCCAGCCGTTTCAACGCGCCGGCAATGTCGGTGTTGCGGCCTTTTTCCCAGCGCTCGACAAAGATTTCTTCCACCGCGCGGCGTTCCGGCCGGCGCGACAGCGGCAGTTCGCCGGCGCGCAGCAGGCCCTGTTCGAGATGCTCGAACAGGCCCTTCCAGACTTCGCAGCTTTCGCTGCGGTTGCGCCAGTCGCCGTCGATCGCCGTTCCCGGACACTGCCCCTTGCACATCAGGAAGAAGCGGCAGTCCCGGCAGCCGCCATGCTCTTGCGATGTACGGTACAGCGCCAGATAGCGCTCGAAGCCGCCGGCATCGGATTTGACGAAGTCGATGCCTTCCTTGTTGGTGCGGCTGCAATTCGTCGCCTGTCCGTTGCCTTCGATGCCGCGCACCGCCTGCGTGGCGAGCGGGTCACAGGCGTTCCAGGTGCAGGTCGACTTCTCGTCCCGCCCCATCAGCAGTGCGCGCATGTCGTCGAACACGTCGAAGCGCAGCGCCGGCAGGCCGGTCTGCTCCAGCGCCAGCAGGCGCAGCATCGCCTCGATGCAGGCTTCGGCCGACAGCGCGTAGAGTTCCCGCACCTTCGGCGAGTCGATCTCCAGCACGTGCAGCCGGACATGGCGCACCCCGACGCGGTCGAGGTGCCGGAACCAGTCGCATAGCGCCGGCAGTTTGTCGGCGCTGGCATTGCCCCGGTGCAGCGTGACGATCAGCCCGGGTGGAATGCCCTCGCGGCACAGCGTCTCGATCGCGGCCTGGGTGCGGGCGGTGGCGTCGCGGGTTTTCGCCAGATTGGCGCTCCAGCGTGCATCGTTCAATTCGGCCGGACCGTCGACCGAGATGCCGACATCGACCTTGTAGCGTTTGAACAGCGCGATGTGCGCGTCGTCGATCAGCGTGCCGTTGGTCTGGACGCCGTTGCGGCCGAACTGCTCGAGGCCCCACGACCACAGCGCCTCGAGATCCGGTTTGGGCATCAGCAGCGCCTCGCCGCCAAATAGCGAAAACGGCTGGCCCTCGCGCAGTACCGCGGCCTTCATCGCGTCCATGTCATAGGCGGCGGGCTTGTTACCGGCGTCGCGCAGCGGATTCTCGTAACAGTAGTGGCACTGAATGTTGCAGACGACGCCCAGCGGTTTGAGTTCGACGCCCATCACGCCACCTCTGCGGTCGGCGTTGGTGCCGAACCCGTATCGGCCGCCCGCAGCAGCGTGCGCCCGCGCGACAGCAGCCGCCCGGCCCAGGCGAACAGCGGCGGCAGGAACTGCCGTCCAGCGTCGTCGATGCGCACATGGGTCAGAATTTCGTGCCCCATGGACTCGATCCAGTCGCAGTTGCGCGCCAGGCGCATCCGCGCGCGGCCGGGATCGATATCGGCCCAGCGCACATCGAGCTCTGTGATGTGCAGCCAGGAATAGAACGCATGCACGACCGCGGTCATCGGCCGTGGGTACGAACGCAGCGGGCTTCGATACAGCTCCGACGGCGGATTGGCGATCAGGCGGGTGCTGGATTCCACCTGCACGCCGAGACAGCGCAGCTTGATATGCGCCATTTCGTGTACCAGAGACTCGGCGGTCCCGAAGGCATCGAAACAGGTAGTGTAGATCGCGAAAGGCGGCGCCGGCGCGTGGCTGCTGTACGAACCAATGAGGCCGTCGCCGGCCGGCTCGCGCAGCTCCATCAGGGCCAGTTCGGCGACCAGCTCGGCGAACTGCCGGTGCACGGCGGGCCAGACGCTTTTCAGGCAGGCTTCGGCCCGGCGCAGGTTCGGATGTTCGAGTGGACCGGGCCCGAGCCGCGGGTTGACCGGAATGTCCGGCCGCCACGCCCGCAACGCGACGCGGCCGTCGAAGGCATAAGGCGGGGCCGGCGGTGGCGGTCGTTGCCAGTGCAGATCCCGCGCGGCCAGCGCCAGGGCGACGCGGGTATCGTAGCCGTCCGGCTGAGGCTCGCAAACACGCGTCCAGTCGACCACGTCCGGCGTCATGCTTCCCCCCATGATGGAAGCGAGACAACTTTAAGTAATAGTGGGATGGCCGCACACCCGAGTCAATGATGCTGTCGCGTATATCGCGGGCGATGGTGCCTTGCGGATGGCTGGGAGCGGCTAACGAACTTTCCGCTGCACCTTCTTCCCCATCTCTCCCGCTCGCGAAAACCGCTTCACCAGAAACTCCACCAGCGCCTCGATCCGGGCAGGGCGCGGTCCGCCCGGCGGCGTCACCAGATGCAGCGCGATCTCGGGCAGATGCCAGTCGGACAATAGCGCAACGAGGCGGCCGGCTTTGAGGTCGTCGCGGATCATGAATTCCGGCTGGATCGCCAGCCCCCGTCCGGCCAGCAGCGCCGGCATCAGGGCATCCGCATTGTTGGCGCGCAGCGGCCCGTCGACACGGACTGCGACTTCCTCGCCGGCCTTGTTGACAAAGCGCCACGCCTCGCGCGTCGGCAGGTACGCATAGCCGAGGCAGGCATGCGTCGCGAGATCGCGCGGATGTTTCGGGCGGCCATGCCGCGCCAGATAGTCCGGCGTTCCGACCAGCAGGCGCGGCACCACGGCGAGCCGGCGTGCGATCAGCGACGAATCAGGCAGCGCCGCGATGCGTAGCGCCGCATCGAAACCGCCGCCGATCACATCGATCACTTCGTCGCTCAGATGCAGGTCGACCGACACATCCGGGCACGCTGCGAAAAAGTCCGGCAGCGCCGGCGCCACCTCACGCAGCCCGAACGACATCGGCACCGCCAGCCGTACCAGGCCGCGCGGCGTCGAGGACTGCGCGCGGGCCTCGGTCTCGGCGGCCTCGCCCTCGGCCAGGATGCGGGCGGCAGGCACCGCCAAGTTGCGGCCGGCATCGGTCAGAGCCAGCCGACGTGAGGTACGGTTGAACAGCCGGGCGCCGAGCCGGGCCTCGATCCGGCCGACCGCCTTGGACACTGTGGCCTTGGACAGGCCGAGTTCGGCAGCGGCGCCGGCGAACGAGCGCAGCTCAGCCACCTTGGCGAAAATCGCGAGGCCTTCCAGATCGGGCAGTTTGCTCATGGCGCACTTATGGAAACAATAAGTTTCGATAGTTTCTATTTATAACCTAGCCGGGGTCAATATATTTCGGTCCAGAACCTACCATTTCCAGCCATTCAGGAGGGCACCATGAACACCCGTTTCGGCATCCACCATGTCACGGCCATCGCCGGCCCGGCGTTGCGCAACCTCGATTTCTACACGCGGACGCTCGGGCTGCGGCTGGTCAAGAAGACCGTCAACTTCGACGATCCCGGCACCTATCATCTGTATTTCGGCGACGAGACCGGTCAGCCCGGCACCATCCTGACCTTCTTCCCCTGGGAGCACGCGGCGCCTGGCCGCATCGGCGTCGGCGAAACGCAGGAAACCGTGTTCCGCGTGCCCGAAGGCTCGATCGGTTATTGGACGCATCGCCTGATCGAAAAGGGCGTGCCGCATGACGCGCTGGTCAAGCGCTTCGGGGAGTCGATCCTGTCTTTCCGCGATCCGGACGGCATGCGGCTCGCTTTGGTCGCGGTACCGGGCATCGGCGTTGAGCCGGCCTGGACCGACGGCAGTGTGCCGGCCGAACACGCGGTGCGTGGCTTCCACAGCGTCAACCTGCTGCTGAAGGACGCGGCGCCGACCGGCGCGATCCTGACCGACGTGCTGGGCTTCTCGGAAGTCGGCCGCGAGGGCTCGCTGGTGCGCTTCCGTGCCGGCGACACCCAGATCGGCGGCATCGTCGACATTCATGTCGCCGGCGATTTCCTGCGCGGACGTCCCGGCGCCGGTTCGGTGCATCACGTCGCGTTCCGGGCGACCGATGACGCCGCGCAAGAGGAGATGGTGAAGAAACTCGTGGACGATCACGGCATCCACACCACGGAGCAGAAGGACCGCAACTACTTCCGCTCGGTGTATTTCCGCGAGCCCGGCCACGTGCTGTTCGAGATTGCGACCGACATCCCGGGCTTCGCAGTCGACGAGTCGGTCGAGACACTCGGGCAGGCGCTGAAGCTGCCGGATTTTTTGGAAGGCCGGCGTCAGGGCATTGAGGCCGTGCTGCCAAAGGTCGCGTAACCACTTCGCGTAACGACAAAGCTCCGTCTTCCGCCGGTGGCGGAAGGCGGAGTTTCGTTATGCGGCTTTCGCTACAGCAACTTCACTGCGCACAAGATCGGCGGCGCGCTCTGCCACCATGATGACGGCCGCGTTGATGTTGCCGCCGACCAGATCCGGAAACACCGAAGCGTCGATCACGCGCAGCCCTTGCGTGCCGTGCACCCGCAGCGACGCATCGACCACGGCTAACTCATCCATCCCCATGCGGCAGGTGCCGGCCGGATGATGCGCCGTGACGCAGGTGGTGCGAATAAAATTTTCCAACTGTTCGTCGGTCTTGATGTCCGGGCTCGGACCGATCTCGCGCGCGATGAATGGCGCAAGACTGGGCTGGCGGGCGATGTCGCGGAACATCGCGACCGCGGCCTTCATCGTGTTCCAGTCGTGGTCGGTCGCCAGCAGCTTCTGATGAATCCGCGGAGGCGCGAACGGATCGGCGGACGCCAACGCGATGTGCCCCCGGCTTTCCGGCCGCAGCAGCACGATCCGGTTCGAGAAGCTGTCGGCGAAGGCGGCGCGGAACGGCGGCAGATACGGCGCGGCGCCGAGCGGCCCGGCGATGAACAGCAGCTGCGTGTCCGGAATGTCCTTGGCGAGCGGCGTCTTCAGGAACGCGTTAAGACCGCCCGGCAGATCGGTGGTGAAGCCGGTGCCGAACAGATAGCCGCGCGCCAACTCTACAGCTAGCCGATCGATGCGCAGATTGCGCTGCACCGGTCCGCCGCCGTTGCGGGCGTAGGTGATCAGCGCCGCCACATGGTCCTGCAAATTCTTGCCGACGCCGGGCAGCGCCGCCGTAACGGCGATGCCGTGGGAGGCGAGTTCGTCCGGCGCGCCGATGCCAGACAGCATCAGCAGCTGCGGCGAATTGATCACGCCACCGCATAACAGCACTTCGCGGTCGGCGCGCACCGAATGGGTGTTGCCGTCTTGGACGTATTCGACGCCGACCGCTCGCGTGCCTTCGAACAGGATACGCGTGGTGTGGGCCATCACTTCGACGGTGAGGTTCGGCCGCGACAGCGCCGGACGCAGATAGGCGGCAGCGGCGCTGGCGCGGCGGCCATTCTTGATGGTCGCCTGCATCTGGCCGATGCCGTATTGCTCGGCGCCGTTATAGTCATCGTTATACGGCACGCCGGTGGCCAGCGCGGCCTCGGTATAGGCGTCGCATAACGGATCATGATAATTGGACTTGCGCGTCGTCAACGGGCCTGAGTTGCCGCGATATTCGCTCGGCGCGCCTTCCCAGGTCTCCTGCTTGCGGAAATACGGCAGCACGTCCGCATAAGACCAGCCCGGCAGTCCGTACGATGCCCAGCGGTCGTAGTCGGCGCGGTTGCCGCGTACATAGGCCATTGCGTTGGTCGACGACGAGCCGCCGATGACTTTGCCGCGCGCGCACTCGATGCGGCGGTCGCCGGTGTTGGCATCGGGCTCGGTGTTGTACATCCAGTCGTGCCGGCGCTCCTTGTACAGCTTGCCCCAGCCAAGCGGCAGATGGATCCACGGATCGCGGTCCCAGCCGCCGGCCTCCAGCACGAGGACGCGGCTGTCCGCGTCCTCGGTCAGCCGGTTGGCCAGCGTGCAGCCGGCCGAGCCGGCACCGACAATGATGTAGTCGTACGCGCGCTTGCTCATGCGCTCTCCCGGAATGCGGCGCGCTCCCTCTCCCTGTTAGGGAGAGGGGTGGGGTGAGGGTCTCTAGGATTCTCGATGGGCGTTATCCCCCCTCACCCGGCTCGCTTCGCTCGCCGACCTCTCCCCACAGGGGAGAGGTGAAGCAGTGCGTTGGCCAGCGATGCCCGAGTAGCGTACGCCGCGCTGGCCTTGGCGCTCGGCTTTTGGCCAGTGGCGACGAGGAACGCTTCCCGCCCATCCATCGACTTCTGCCACTTGGTCAGTTCCGGAAACTCCGGTCGTTCGATCGGGAAGTCGAGGCAGCGCTTGACGATCGGCGCCAGCGCCGCATCGGCCAGCGTGAAGCGGTCGAGCGCGAAGAACGACTTGCCGGCGATATGGCCGTTGAGAATCTTGAGCTGCGCGACGAGATCGGCGCTCTGCGCGGCAAAATCGGCGGCGCGCTCGGCCGGCTCTTTCTTGGCGTCCTTGAACACCGCGACGTAAGGCGTGTTCACCGCGCCCAGCAGCCAGTCCATCCAGCGCTCAACATAGGTGCGCTCGGCCGGCGTCGCACCGGTGAGCTGCGGCGCATGCAGGGCCGCCAGATAGCGCATGATCGAATTCGACTCCCAGATCACGGTGTCGCCGTCGACCAGCGTCGGCACCTTGCTGGTCGGATTGAGTTTCTTGTATTCGTCCGTGGCGGTGTTGCCGAACTGGCGGCCATAGTCCTCGCGGACATAGGGCAGGCCGATCTCTTCCAGCAGGAAAAGGACCTTCTGGACGTTTCCGGATGTCGCGCGTCCCAGCAAACGGATCATGTAGCTTCTCCTGTATATTTGCCCCTGGCCTCAAGGGCGCGATTTTTTCTTGGCCGGCCGGTGTGCACCGGCCGGCCGGTTAGGACGATCAACGCTTCAGCGCGTTCGCGCCGGCAAGATATTTGTCGGTAAAGGCAGCCGACACATCGATGTTCTGCTTCATGGTGCCCTGTTCGACCAGAATTTTGGTGGTGCTTTCCCAGGTGGCTTTGCTCATCCAGCCGATGCCGTTGGTTTTGGTCTCCGGGCCGAAGAATGTCGACTTGATGTCGGCCTCGATCTGTTTGACCAGCACATCCTTCTTCGGGCCGTATTCCGGGTTGGCCTTGATAATGATGTCGGCGGCTTCCTCCGGGCTTTTGATCACGTCGGCGAAGGCCTGCATATAGGCGTTGACGAAGCGCTGCACGACATCGGACTTCTCGGCGATCATCTTTTGCGAGGTGAACAGGCCCGAGCCGTAAACCGTATAGCCGAAATCCGAACCCTGGATGAAGGACAGCGAGCCCGGTCCGCCGGCCTTGGCCTCGAGCTCCGGCACTTCGGCGTCGATATAGCCCGGCACCGCGTCGACGCGACCGAGCAGCAGATAGTTCTCGTACGGCGGCGTCACGGTGTTCTGCTTGACGTCGTCGAGGGTCATGCCATTGCTGGCCAGGAACGCCTTGAGGAACACATAGGTCGAGCCCGACGGCTGCACGCCGAGGGTCAGGCCCTTGAGATCCTGCGGCTTGGTCAGCTTGTGCTTGCTGCTCAGCGCGATCATGCCGAGCGGGCTGTGCTGGTTGACGGCAGCCAGCGCCACGACCGGAACATCCTGCGAGCGCGCGACCGCCAGCGTCGGCAGGTCGCCGAAGCCGAACTCGGCATTGCCGTTGCCGACCAGCCGCATCGCGTTTGGCGAACCGGTGCCTTTCCGGATCTCGGTCACGTCGAGATTCTGTTTGGCGAAGTAGCCCTTTTCCTTGGCGACGAAGAACATCGCGTGATTGCCGCGCACCACATAATCGAGCTGTACGCTGACGCTATCGGCCGCGTTCGCGGCCGCACCGAACACACAGAGGGCGGATGCGAAAGCTGCGGCTTTGAGTATGGCGGTCATGAAGAGCGATCCTTTTCCAGAGATTAAGCTGCGGATGCTAACTGCGATGCATGAGATCGAACTTCGGCGCCCAGGGCACCAGCAGTCGTTCGGCAAGTTCGACCAGATAGTAGAAAACCAAGCCCAGCACCGACACGACGACCAGCGCGGCGAACACCAGTGGTGTATCGAGCTGCGTGGACGCGAATTGAATGACATAGCCGAGGCCGGCCGACGCGCCGGCGAATTCGCCCACGATGGCGCCGATCACGCTGAACGTGATCGCGACCTTTAGGCCGGCCATCAGGTGCGGCAGCGAATGCGGAATGCGCACACGGCGCAGGATCTCGGTCTTGCTGGCGCCGACCGAGCGCATCAGCGCCACGAAGGACGGCTCGACCGATTGCAGGCCGGCCAGCATGTCGATGGCGACTGGAAAGAACGCGATGACGACGATCAGCAGGATCTTCGGCGCGAGGTCATAGCCGAACCACAGGATAAAGATCGGCGCCAGCGCCACCTTCGGCACCGTCTGGAACAGCACGACCAGCGGGTACAGTGCGCGGCCGAAGCGCTCGAAGCGCACGATGACCAGCGCCACCGCGACGCCGACGACGCCCGCCAGTACAAAGCCGAACAGCACCTCGATGGCGGTCGCTTTCGCAGCAACCAGCAGCGCGGCGCGGCTTTCGATCAGCGAGGCCACGATGGCGGATGGCGCCGGCAGCACGAAAGTTGGAACTTTGAACAGCCGGATCGCGATTTCCCAGAGCACCAGCGTGGCGATCAGCAGCGCCAGCGGCGGCAGGATGGCCGACAGGCCGCGTCCCGCGTCGGCGAGCCAGGACCGGGCCGGTTCGGCGGACTCGTTGGCGGCGAGATAAGGTGTGCTCACTTGCCGGTCCCCCGGGTGCGATGGCTTTCGATCAGCAGGCTGCGCAGCCGCGCTTCGGCGCGCGTAAAAGCCGGATCGGCGAAGCTTTCTTCGGTGCGCGGATGCGGCAGCGTGATCGGCAGCGTTTCAATGATGCGCGCCGGCCCGGTGCCCATCACATGTACTTCGCGAGACAGGAACACCGACTCATCGATCGAATGCGTCACCAGTACAATGGTCTTGCCGGTACGCTCCCAGATATCCAGCAGGCACTGGCTCATTTCCTCGCGCGTGATCGCATCGAGCGCGCCGAACGGTTCGTCCATCAGCAGCACTTCGGGATCGAGCGCGAGCGCGCGGGCGATGGCGACGCGCTGGCGCATGCCGCCGGAGAGCTGCGACGGCATCTTGTCATTGGCGCCCTCAAGTCCGACAAGGCGCAGCATTTCGGCGGCGCGTGCCATCGCGTCGGCGCGCTTTACGTTGGTGTTGCCGGTCATCAGCAGGAAGGCGGCGTTCTCGACGGCGTTCTTCCACGGCAGCAAGGTCGCATCCTGGAAAACGAGGCCGATCATGCGGCGGCGGGCGGCTTCCTGCGGCGCCAAGCCCGCAACGGTGACCGTGCCTTCGACCGGCTGAACCAGCCCGGCCATGACTTTGAGCAGCGTGCTCTTGCCGCAGCCGGAAGGTCCGATCAGCGAGACGAAACTGCCCTTGGGCACCGAGAGGTTGATGTCATGCAACACGCGCTGGCGTCGGCCGTTCAACGAGAATTCGACCGCGATACCGTGCGCCGCGATATGGATCGGCGCCGTATCGGTGACAGGCGCGGAGGCTGCGACCGACGCCGGATAGGCCGAGGCGATGGCGGTTGTCATCGGTGGTCTCCGAAGCGTGGCGCAAAACCCATATCGGTCCTCAGTCCTTCGGTTCTAGTCCCGCTTCAGCGGCTTATAGGCGATGGCGTCCATTTCGATCTTGGTGCTGATCACGGCGCGGGCCTCGACGGTGGTGCGGGCCAGCGTGGCGTCTTTGAAAAGCTCGCCGAACACTTTATTGTAGCGGCCGAAGTCGCGGGTGTCCTCGAGATAGGTCGTGACCCGGACCACGTCGGCCAGCGTCGCGCCGTCGGCGGCGAGCACACGCTCAATGGTCTCGATGGTGGCCTTGGTCTCTTCCTCGATGGAGCCGTAGACCATGTTGTTGTCGGCATCCTTGGCGACCTGGCCGGACACAAAGATGAAGTCGCCGGCGCGCACCGCTGGATGAAACGGCAGGTTCGGATTCTTCTTGCCGATCGCGTAGACGTCCTTGCGGTCTTTGGTGGCGTCGCTCATGCGTGGTCCTTTAGAAATCCATCTTTAGAAAGCAGAAGTCTCGATGATATCGACGCCGCGCACGCGGTCGACCAGATAGATCAGGCCGCGCGAATCCACGGTCACGTCGTTGGAAGAGGTGCGCTCTGCGCCTTCCGGCGGATCGGGCAGATAGTGTCCGACTTCTTTCGGATGGAACGGATCGGCCACGTCGACGAGACGCATGCCCTGCGCGAACCAGGCGAACGGAATGACGGTGCCGTGAAAACGTTCGGACGGCTGATGACAGCCGGTCATCGCCGGCTGCGGGCTGCCGTCGGTGTCGAGGCCCGGCACCTGGAAGGTCGCGATCGACACCGGCGTCTGCTCGTTGGTGATGTCGTAGATCCACGCAAAGGCCGGCGCCGACGGCCAAAGTTTAGCCACGTCCTCGTCGGCCACCACCAGAATGTCGCGGCCATGCAGTTTTTGCGGCATGCGCAGGCAGGTATGGGTCGGATGCGGGAACGCCGGGCTGGTATTGACGTGCGACACCAGCTTCGGATGCGCCATGTCGGCGATGTCGAGAATGAACAGCCCGTGGTGCCAGTAGCTCACATAGAGCCGGTCGCCGACCCGCAGCGGATGGTGACAGCGCGGCGACACCCAATTGTCCCACGGATAGGCCTCGCCGCCGCCGACCCATTGGCCGGGAATCCACCAGCGGCCGACCTCGACCGGCTTCGCCGGATCGATCAGGTCGAGGATCATCACGATATTGCCGATATAGCCTTCGACAGTCGGCGACACATAGGCATAGCGCCCGTCGAAATCGAACCGATGCACGCCGCCGCCCATCGTGGTCCAGCGCGTGATCAGTTTCGGATCGCTCGGCCGCGACACATCGTAGATGCCGAGGCCGCCGCCGATTTCGCTCGGCGCGGATTTGCCGAATTTCTCGTGGTTGACGACCATGATGTCGCCAGAGACCCGCACCTTGTGCGAATGCCAGCCTTCCGGCACGTCGATGGTGGCGAGATGGCGCGGCGCGCGCGGATCGGACACGTCGATGATGGTGGTGCCGCTGGTCGGGCGCTGATGCCCGACATACATCGTCGTACCCTCGACCCAGACCTGGCCGCCGCCCGGACAGTCGAAATGCCCAATCCGCGTTGTGTTGGAAGAAGATGGCACGCACCACTCCACGCAATCAAATAGAAAGTGAAACGGAAATTCCGTGGCCGACAAGATACCGGCTCCGCCACGGGCGAAGCCGGCTACATCGTATGCGTCAGACCAGTTGGAGAATCTCGTCCGACTTGGTCTTGCCCCACTTCTTGTAGAGGTCGAGCTTTTTCAGCGTTGGTTCGTCGCTGGCGATGAACAGGAACACCGGATCCTTGTCCGAATCGTTGACGTGTTCGAACCAGGTGCCGCCCGGCACCGCCAGGGTGTCGAATTCCTTCCAGTCGTAACGCTGGCCGTCAACGATCGAATGGCCGCGGCCCTCGAACGGCGACACCAGCAGGCTGGCGTTCTGCTTTACCGGCAGCGTGCGCTCGCCGGGCCGCAGCATCTGCACGAAGAACGTGATGGTCTTGAATACCGGCTGGCCGGAGGTCGGATCGGTATATTCGACCGTCAGCGCGTCATGGGGGTCACCGTCCCAGTCCTTATGGCGCTCCAGCAGTTCGCGCATCATGTCCCAGCGATACACGAACATCGGTGACGAGAAGCCGGCGCCGCGCTTCTCGTTCCGACCGAAGCGCGGCGTCAAGCCGCCATAGCCGTAGATGCGCTGGGAATAATCCGGCACGAAGCGCTCGGTCTGCTGCTTTAGCTTTACGGTTTTGCCGTCGATCACTTCGCTGTAATTATGGTCGAAGTGGATGGCGTGCAGCATCTCGACCAGCGGGAAGTCGAGCACTGAGAGATTGAGCGCCTGTTCGTCGCCGACAGTGCCGTGATTGTGCCAGGTGTCATTCGGCGTCAGCACCATGTCGCCGGGGCCGAACACGATATTCTCGCCGTCGACGCCGGTGAAATTGCCCTTGCCCTTCAGGC
The DNA here is from genome assembly GCA_028290465.1 of Xanthobacteraceae bacterium. Classification (GTDB taxonomy): domain Bacteria; phylum Pseudomonadota; class Alphaproteobacteria; order Rhizobiales; family Xanthobacteraceae; genus FEB-22. The sequence goes on from JAQGJU010000032.1 coordinate 12,965, forward strand.
CGAAGCGCACCGCGCTCGGCGAGTGCTTGTGCGGCGGCATGATCTCGTTGGCGTCGTTCAGCCGGTACGCCGTGTACATGGTGCTGACGGTGGCGCGCTTCGGCGAAAGGCCCGGATTGATCAGCACCACGGAACGGCGCTCGGAGTCTTCCATCGTAACCAATTCAACCGCGCGGTGCAGGATTGGTTCGATGTCCTCCTCGCAGCGCCAGACATGTGGTACCGCCCGCTTGGTCCCCATCAGCTGCTTGATTTCGTCATTGGTGACGTCGGAGGACTGTGCCCAGAACGGAAACATGTTCTTTACGGCAAGGTCTTCGTAGAGCGCTTTCAGCGCCGCATCGCGATTCGGGAGACGGTGCACGTTACTTGGGCCGCTCATATCAATCTCTCCACGTTCAAGACGATGGAACCACTGTCGCAAACGCTAGCACTGTTGGTCCGCCAGTCAACCACGAGAGTCGCACCAATTTGTTTTATTGGTCCGGATGCTGTAGAAGTGGTCTGCGAACACCAGCATCGGACGGAAACAGACGATCGCTTGTGCACTGCGTGATGCCGATTTGCGCATGATCGAATGGCGCGAAGTCGATTGCGGGCTTCGGAGGGGAAGAGCGATGGACAGTTCAGCTTATGCGAAGCGTGGCGAGTCCAATGGGCGGCATAGCGGCGCACCCCCGCATTTTAATAACGTCGATGGTTCAGCCGCCGCCGATGCAAACCGCACCGCGCTGGAGCGGATTCGCGAACTGATCGAGAGCGGACGGCTGAAAGCGTCGGGCCGTTTGCCGGCCGAGCGCGCCTTGGCCGACGAACTCGGCGTCAGCCGCCGTTCGCTGCGTCATGCGCTGGATCAGTTGGAAGCCGAAGGCCGCATCACCCGGCAGCAGGGCCGCGGCACTTTCGTGACTGACATGCGGCTCGCCAGCGAAAACCTGGTCGAAGAACTGTCCAAGCTGACCAATCCGGTCGACACGCTGGAAGCGCGGCTCGCCATCGAGCCGCCGCAGGCGCGGTTGGCCGCATTGCGCGCCACGCGCGGCGACATCGACAAGCTGTTCGAGGCCGCCGAGGCCAGCCGCATCGCCAAGGATCCGCCGTCCTATGAGAAGGCCGATGCGGCGTTTCATCGCCGGGTGTCGGCGGCGGCCCGCAATCCGCTGTTGATCGCGATCTTCGATGCGGTGCTGGAAACCTCGCTTGAGGGCAACTGGCGGCACGGCCGCGAGACCGCGCATTGCATCAACAATCAAGCCAATTACGCCGCCGATCATCGCCGGATCGCAGTGGCGATTGCCGAGCGCAATCCGGCTAAGGCCGAGGAGGCGATGCGGGCGCATCTCAGCTCGGTGCAGCAGCGCCTGATCGAGCACGCCTTTCCGCGCACCGCGGCGGCGGAGTAGGCGTCGCAAGCGAACGCCGCATGTGCGGCTTCGTTTTGAACGAAGCCTCTCCATCGTTCATCCCCGCGGAAGCGGGGATCCAGCTATTTGCCGTGCTGACCTTCAGGTGGCAGGACTGGATTCCCGCTTCCGCGGGAATGAACGGAGAATGGGGAGGCCGAAATCGGGCGTTGAACCTAAACCGTTCTACCTGCGACCAAGGCCTGCGCTGCAATAGCGTTGGCTCATTCATGGGAATGCCCGGCCAGTGATGCGCCGTCCGAATCCGCACGATTCCGGCGCCTCCAAACCACAAAGCCGGAGAATCGATATGTTTGGCGCGACAAAATTCGGCACCCTGAAATCCAATCACCTTTCCACGACGGCGCGCCGCGCGCTGCTGGCCTTCATATGCGTGGCCGGACTGGCCGGCGGCCTGGCGTCCGCATCGGCCCAGTCGGCATCGGCCCAGGAGGCGCTCGACACGTCGAAGCTGCCGCGCGTGTCCGGCGCCACGGAGACGTTCGCCAGTCCGGCCACCACGATGTTCACCACTAAGGACTCCGTCGCGCAGACCGTCGAAGCGGCCGTGAAGGCGCTGGCGGCATTGGGCTGGCAGCCCTATGTGGCGCCGTTCACGGCAACGGCCGATGTTCCGAACCAGAAGATGCTGTCGCTGAAGAAAGGCGCGCAGGCGCTGTCGGTGTATATCGTCGTCGCACCGGCGCAGGGCAATGCGACCAGCGTGCAGTATTCGGCGCTGCCGGTCGTCAACGACCTGCCATTTCCGAAGGATGCGAGCCAGACCGAGTTCGACCCGAACCGTCCGCATCTCGGTTGCCTGACCGCCGGCACGATAGATCAGACGCTGGAATTCTTCCGCACCGAATTGAGCGCGCGCGGCTGGTCGCTGTGGAACGCCAAGGAAGGCGCGAAGCAGCCGGCCAATAGCTGGCCGGGCGAGAAGACCGAAAAGGGCGCCTACGCTTATTATGTCCGCGACCAGCAGTCGGAGCGGCCGCTGATCCTGCTGGTCAGCACCGTGGCCGACGGCAAGACCAAGGTCGAACTCAAAAGCATTCCGGCCGATGTGCTGCGCGCGCAAAACCAGGGCAAGCCGGATGGGCCGACCGCGGAGGAACGACGCGCCGACGCCGCGCGCATTGCGGCCGCAAAGGTCGAAGCCGACAAATCGCGCACTGCCAGCGATGCGATGAGCGATGCGATCATGAAGCAGGCTGAGCAGGCGATCAGCGATGCACTGAAGGATGCGCGGGCGCCCGTTCGGCAGCAGCCCGCCGTGACGGTGAATACCTCCGAGCCGCCGCTGAAAGCGCTGGCCGAAACGGCCGCGCCGGTGCCGCTGCCCGAGACCGCCGATAATATCCTTTACGATGGCTATGCCGAGGACGGCGAGCTGAAGTTCACCAGTCCGTCGAGCGTGCAGGCCGTTGCGGCATTCTATAGCGCGGCGATGAAGCCGCTCGGCTGGACCGAAGGCCGTTCGGTGATCAACCGACCGAACATGGTGGTGCTCGACTTCAGCAAGTCTGGCAAGAAAGTTTCCTTGACCATCGTGCAGATGGGAAAAAATTCCGATGTGAGCGCGCGCGGCGACGGGTTGGCAGCCAAAACGACTGCGAAAACAAACACTAAGGCCGATGCGGTGGTCGCGACGGCGCCAATCGAACTTGAAGCCGAGGACAAGGCCGGCCTACCAATTCCTACCAAGCGCCAGTCCAGCGGCAGCACCTCGTCGCCATTCCGCACCGAGATGAATGTCGACGTGCCGGCCGATCTCAATTCGGTGCTGGCGTTCTACCGCCGCGAGCTCGGCAAGAAGGACTGGAAGGAAGAACCCGGCGCCGTCGTCAAAGCGGATCAGGCGGTGCTGACTTTTGCGTCCGCTGACGGACCAGCGGTGCTGAAGCTCGGCCGTCGCGGCGACGAAACCACGGTGCTTTTAACTTTGCGCCGGCAGGCCGACGCGACGAAGGCGGGCATGCTGCCGAAAGCCGGTCGGTCCAAGCTGCTGTTCGGCAACGTGCTGCCGGCCGAGGCCGTCGTCACGATCAACAAACAAACCATCAAAGTCGGTGCCGGCGTCGGCACTAAGGGACCGGACGGCCCGACGCTGGATCTGCCGCCGGGCAAATACAAATATTCGTTCAAGGCGGCCGGCGGACCGGCCAAGAGCGACGAGGTCGAAATCGCGGCCGGCGAGACCTGGGGCCTGCTGATCGGTCCCGGCGGGGCGCTGACCTTGCAGGTGTACTGAGAAACCGGTCCTGGTCGATCAATAATGCGGTGGCGGCGGCTCGGCTCCCGAAGGCGCCGCCGCCTCGGCCTCCCGGACCCGGTCGCTCAACCGTACGATTTCCCGCGTCAGGCGGTCGATCTGCTGCCACTGCGCCGTAATGGTCTGGTTCAGGTCCTCGATGACCCGGTCCTGATGCGCGGCGCGCATTTCCAGCGCGTCGATGCGGGCGCTTAAACTTGCCGTGTCGGTCATGCGTGGGGCGCCTGTCGCAAATTTAATTTCGGGCCGGATGGACTGCCCTACCGGCGCCTGCTTGTTAACGCAATCGCCGTTATAGTGACCTATCAAGGCATTGCCGAGCCGGCACCTCCGAGCCCCGTAAGACGTGGTCTGGTCGATGAATCTGGTCCTTATCAAGCTTTTCGCCACGGCGCTGGCGTTCAGCCAAGTCGCGACCCGTCCGGAAGCCATCAAGACAGAATTCAATCCGGCGACCGACCAGGCCGAGGTCGTGCAATTGCTGCGCGCCGGCTGCGGCCATATGCGCAAGGCCTTCGACATCGAGGACATCAATCTCGACGATTTGATCGCCACCGCGATGGACGACCCGAAGGCGATCGGCAGCGCGGTTCCGTCGCTTGGCGGGCTGGATTTCGGCACCCTGCATGTCGCCTATCGGCGGTTCTGCAAGGATGAGGCGGTGGACCCGAGCGGCGAGGATATCGCCCAGACCATCGCGTTCTACAACAAAGCGATGGCCGATCTGCCGGACCCGGCCAAGCTGAAGGGTCTGAAGCTGCCCGGCATGAGCACGGTGCTCGACCGCAACGGCGCGCGGTTCGCCGAGCTATTCGAGCCCCAGAACCGGCGCGTCTCCATTCCGCTCGCCGACATGCCGGACCATCTGATCAAGGCGTTCATCGCGGCCGAGGACAAGCGCTTCTACGAACATACCGGCATTGATGAGCGCGGCTTGATCCGGGCGATGATCGGCAATCTGATGCCGTCGCGGCGACCGCAGGGCGGCTCGACCATCACCCAGCAGGTGGCCAAGCTGCTGCTGGTCGGCGACGACGTCACCTATGAACGCAAGATGCGCGAAATGGTCGCCGCGTCCCGCATTGAGCGGCTGCTCAGCAAGAACGAGATCCTGGAGCTGTATCTCAACAGCATTTATCTCGGCCGCGGCGTGTGGGGCGTCGAGATGGCGGCGCGCAGCTATTTCGGCAAGCCGATCAAGGATTTGACGTTGCCAGAGAGCGCCGTCCTGGCCAGCCTCGCCAAGGGCCCGAGCGCGTTCGATCCCGACCGCTACCCGGACCGGCTGCGCGAGCGCATCGGCTATGTGCTGATCCGCATGCAGGAGAACGGCGCGATCGACGCCAATACGGTCACGCAGGCGCAACGCGCGATGCCGCAATTCGTGTCCTATGCGCGCCCGCGCCGCGATTCCGGCTTCCATTTCAGCGATCAGGTCGCCCGCGAGGCCAAGGCCCAGGCCGGCATCGAGAGCCTGACGGGCGCGTCCTACACCGTCCAGGCCACCATCGACCCGGCGCTGCAACGCGCCTCGGAAGCCGCCCTGCAGGAAGGCCTCGCCCGCTACGAGCAGAGCGCCGGACGGGTCAAGTTCACCGGCGCCGAAATGAATCTGGCCGCCGCCATCAAGAAGCTCGCCGCCGAGCCGTTGGCCGGCGCCACGGCTGCAACATCGGCCACGACCCCGGTCTGGCAGACAGCCCTGATGCTGGCGCGCCTGCCGCTCTACGACGTGCACTGGCAGCCGGCGATCATCTTGGAGAAAACCAAGCAGAACGCCGGTACGCGGGTTGGCCTCACTGACGGCCGGACCCTGTCGCTCAGTATCCCGGCGGGCTCGATCGCCAAGGCGTTGCAGGTTCACGACGTGGTCTATGTCCGGGTCGCCGAAGCCCGGGAGGGCAAGACTGACAAGAACGGCAAGCCGATCACGACGGGCAGCGCGCGCGCCGAATTGCGGGTGCGCCCGCAGGTGCAGGGCGCGGCCCTGGTGCTGGAAAACAAGACCGGCCGCATCCTGGCGATGGCCGGCGCGTTCTCCTATCCGCTGAGCCAGCTCAACCGCGTCAGCCAGAGCCAGCGCCAGCCGGGCTCGGCCTTCAAGCCGCTGGTGTATCTGGCGGCGTTGCGCAGCGGCCTGCAGCCCAACACGCTGTTCTACGACACGCCGATCTCGCTGCCGCCGGTCGATGGCGGCATCCTGTCGACGCGCGAGGAAGACAACTGGACGCCGAAGAATTACGACGGCGGTGGCGGCGGCATTCTGACCATGCGCCGCGCGCTGGAGAAATCCCGTAATCTGGTGACCGCGCGCCTGCTTGAAGGCGGCATTGAAACTTTCCCGGAAGGCAGCCTGGACAAGGTCTGCAAGATGGCCGTGGAAGTCAGGTTCTACAAGCAATGCCAGCGTTACTATCCGGTGGTGCTCGGCGCGCAGCCGGTCAGGATGATCGACCTCGCGGCGTTCTATGCCGGCATCGCCAATGGCGGCGCGATGCCGGTGCCGCATGCGATCGAAACCATCGAGCGCAACGGCAGCGTGGTCTATAAAAACAATGCGCTGCCGGCTCCGATGTTCGCGGTCAGCGATCCGGTCGCCGCCTACCAGCTCAAGACCATGCTGCAAGGCGTGGTCGCGCGGGGAACAGCCGCATCCATCAAACACCTGGCGCCCTATGTGGGCGGCAAGACCGGGACCAGCGACAACGAGAACGACGTCTGGTTCGTTGGCTTCACCAACGACGTGACCATCGCGGTGTGGGCCGGCTACGACAATGCCGACGGCAAGCGCCGCACGCTCGGGCGCGGCCAGACCGGCGCCAAGGTGGCGCTGCCGATCTTCACGGCGATCGTGGAAGCCGGCTGGGCCAGCGGCCTGCCAAAAACCGCCCTAGCGCCGCCGATCCCGGAAGCCGAACGCAGCTTGGTCGCGCTGCCGATCGATCTGAACTCGGGCGATTATGCGACCGACCGCGGCCAGCAGAAATTCGTCGAGTATTTCCGCAAGAATGCGACCGGCGAAGTCGCCGAGACCCAGCACAACATGGTGCCGGCCTACGAGGCCTCGGCGATGCGCGACGGCGATCAGCCCTATGGCGACTCCACGGGAAGCTGGCCGTATATCGCCGGCGGTTGGCGGCTGGATCAGCAGCATGTGCTGCGGGCGCCGCCACGTGAGCCGCAGGGCCTGATTCCGGCGATACGCGGGTTGTTCGGCGAACCGCGCTGGTTCGACGACGAGGCAACCGAGCGGGCGCAGCCGCGCCGGCAGGATCCGGATTATGTATGGGGACGCAGGCCGCGGTATTGAGAATGAGATCAGTTGTTGAACGCGCGGTTCTGCTTGCCATCATATTCGCCGGGGCTCCGGCATATGGCCAGGAGATGACCCTTAAGGAAGTCTCGTCCGTCGCCGCGTTGGCGGTGCCGCAGCTTACGCCGAAGACCATCGCCTTCATCGACCAGCGGCCGGGGACGCCGACCGACACCACGACGGTGCTGCAGCCGTTTGACGCCTGGGCGCAGGCCTCGCCGGTGCAGAAGCGGTTGCTTGGCCTCTATCCGAATTATGTTGAGCCGCCGGCTTCGGCGTCGTCCTCCTCATCTTCCTCGTCCAGTGCGTCGAAGCCGCAGCGCGAGCGGCTGTTCATGTATGTCGCGCAGGCGCGGTTCGTGGTCGAGCGCCCGCCGGCCTCGATCGATCCGCAGCGCTATGTCGACCTTTCGTTTCTCGGCCGCCTCGATCCGGCGATCACCCACAAGACCATCGCGCCGTCCGACGCGATCCCTGTGAAGGAGCGCGGCAGCGAATCGAACCGGCATCCGGATCGGCATTGGTGCGAAAGCGCGGCCAAGGTGTTGTGCGTGCAGTCGCGCTATCAGCTCGAAGGCCGGCTGCCGATGGGCGTGCGCCTCGCCAACAAGCTGCGCGAAGGCCGCCGCAAGATCACGGAGTACATCGATTTCCAGAGCGAATTGCGCGTGATGCCGGCGGCCGAATACGAACAGCCGGCGCTGCGCGAACTGACCGGTCTGGATACGCCTGTCAGCGGCGCGCTCGAACAGAGCATGTTCCACGCCAACCAGATCGTGCAGTTCGGAAAATTGCTGGCGGTGTTCCAGGCGCATCCGACCGATCCGAAACGCACCATCGTGACTACGTTCGTGGCGCTTGCCGTCAAGGCCAGCCTGTTCGAGATGAAGAAGGAATTCGAGAACGTCCCGGTGCTGAAGAACCTGACGCCCGCGCAAGTGCTGCTCGGCAACAGCTCGTTCAATTCCGGCAATTCGATCAGCGCCGGCCTGCCGAAATACGCGCGCAGCCGTATCAAGGCGATCGCCGAGATCATCGCGAAGGATTAGGCGCTGGCGACCACGCTTTGGCTGCCGAGCGCGCCGCTGAAAATAGCCGGACGAGGCGCAGCAGCGCTCCGCGCAAATCCGATCATTGCGAATTCTGGCCGTCCGGTGTCCTGGTCGGCGGATAGACCTGCTCGCCGGTGTCGGTCAGCGTCGGCAGTTCGCCGGTGTTGGCGGCCTCCGGAGGCTCGGCGATCGTCGCGGCATTTTCGGGCTCGTCCGGGTCGCGGTTCACGGGCTTGAGCGTCGTCTGATAATTGTCCTCGATGGCGACCAACTCGGTCGCCATGTCCCAGTGTTCCTTGTCGCGTCCCTCGGGACGGCCTTCCTCCTCCCAGATACGGTGCGCACGCTGTTTGATGCGCTCGTCAATACTGTCCTGGTTTAGATCTGTGTTGCGTTCCGAAGGGTGTTGCATGTCACGCTCTAGCTGTTTGTTTGAGCATGATCTTATCCGAAA
>JAQGJU010000096.1 GCA_028290465.1 Xanthobacteraceae bacterium
CGGGCCGGGGCGGCGCGCTTCGGCACCACCCGCTCTTCGACCACCGGAGGCGGCGCCGCGGGCTCGGGCGCCTTGGCGGTCTCGCCGGCCGTCAGGGTACGGCGCTTCTTGACCTCGACCACAACCGGCTTGGTGCGGCCATGGCTGAAACTCTGGCGCACGACTCCCTGCTCGACGCCCCGCTTGAGGCTCAAGGTCTTGGTCGGGCTGACGCTCAGTTTTTCGCCAGGGTTTTTGGTCTCAGTCATTCCGATCCTATTCCTCAGGCATGCCGGTTGGCCGGTGCGCCGGCAACGTCGCCAAGACCTGGATTTCCATAACCCGGATTTCCAAGCCGAAAACCTGCGAGGCGTGCGCTTCGCACCAGAAAAGTCCTGCTCGCAGGTCCGGCAAGCAGGGCAGCATGTACCACATTTGTACGGCCGAGTGCCAAATCCAATTGCGCGGACGTGAATCCGGTCACAATGGCGGTGGCGTCGGCCTTCTCTTCCATTTCGCGCCGCAGCGCGGCATTTATTTTGCGCACGCCATCAGGGGCGGCGTCGCTGGCGTGCAGCAGGGCGATCACCTTGCCGTCCGCCAGGGCGCTTTCGACCTTGGAGGTGCCGCACACCGCCTGATGGGCCTTGCCGGCCATCGCCAGGGCGTCGAGCGCACCGCGTTCCAGCAATTTTTCGGTGGCCGCCACCAGTTCCGCGCCGGACTTGACGTCCTGCTTGAAGCCGCGCGCGAACACTTTGCGCTTCACCGCCTCGGTCAGATCTTTCCGCGTCGCCGTCACCCAGACACCGCGTCCGGGCAACTTGTGCTTGAGATCCGGCACCACCGAATTGTCCGGCGCCACCACGAAACGGATCATCTCGTCGACCGGCCGCACCTTGCGGCTGACGACACATAGCCGTTCGCTGCCGGGCGCCGTTTTCGGCCCGGCATCGGTTTCGCTATGGTCGACGGCAGCCAACATCTGGGGTCGATCGCTCCAATTCTCAAGCATCAGCCGGTTCGGCTTCACCGGCCGGTGCCGCGAGGTCTTCGGCGGTGATCCAGCCGGCCTTGACGCGGGCCTGCATGATCATCGCTTCGGCGTCCTCGCGGGAAATCTCGATGCCGTCGAGAATGCCGGCATGCTTGGTGGTCTCGCCGTCCTTGCGCTCGGACCAGCCGACCAGATCGTCGGTGGCGCAGCCGGCCAGATCCTCGACGGTCTTGATCTCGTTCTCGCCGAACTTCACCAGCATTTCCAAGGTCACGCCCGGCACGTCCTTGACCGCGTCCTCGACGCCCAATTCGCGACGCTTGGCGTCGAGTTCGGCTTCGAGCTTGGCCAGATGATCGCTGGCGCGCGTCTGCAGTTCACCGGCCGTTTCCTCATCGAAACCTTCGATGCCGGCGAGTTCTTTTTGGTCCACCAATGCTAGCTCCTCAACGGATGTAAAGCCTTCGGATGCGAGCAATTGACCGACCACCTCGTCGACGTTGAGCGCTTCCATGAATATCTTGGTACGTTTTTCGAATTCGGCCTGACGGCGCTCCGACTCTTCCTGCTCGGTCAGGATGTCGATATCCCAGCCGGTCAGTTGCGAGGCAAGGCGGACGTTCTGGCCGCGCCGGCCGATGGCCAGCGAGAGCTGCTGATCGGGGACCACCACCTCGATGCGTTCGCGATCCTCGTCGAGCACCACCTTGGCGACTTCGGCCGGGGCGAGCGCGTTGACCACGAAGGTCGCGATATCCTGCGACCACGGGATGATGTCGATCTTCTCGCCCTGCAGCTCGTTGACCACGGCCTGCACGCGCGAGCCGCGCATGCCGACGCAGGCGCCGACCGGATCAACCGAGGAATCGCGCGAGATCACGGCGATCTTGGCGCGCGAGCCCGGATCGCGGGCGACCGCCTTGACCTCGACGATGCCGTCATAGATTTCCGGCACTTCCTGCGCGAACAGCTTCGCCATGAATTGCGGATGGGTGCGCGACAGGAAGATCTGCGGACCGCGCGGTTCGCGGCGCACGTCGTAAATGAAGGCGCGCAGCCGGTCGCCGTTGCGCATGGTCTCGCGCGGCAGCATCTCGTCGCGGCGCACGATGGCTTCGCCGCGGCCGAGATCGACCACCACGTTGCCGTATTCCACGCGCTTCACGGTGCCGTTGACGATGTCGCCGATGCGATCCTTGTATTCCTGATACTGGCGGTCGCGCTCGGCCTCGCGCACTTTCTGCACGATGACCTGCTTGGCCGATTGCGCGGCGATGCGGCCGTATTCCAGCGGCGGCAGCGTGTCGGCGATGGTGTCGCCGACCTGCGCGGCCGGGTTCTGCCGGCGGGCTTCGTCGATGCCGATCTGGTTCGACGAGTTCTCGACGCTGTCGACCACCAGCATGTGGCGGGCAAGGCGCAGTTCGCCGGTCTTGGAATTGATCTCGGCATGGACGTCGGTCTCGCCGCCGTAGCGCGAGCGCGCCGCCTTGGCGATGGCGTCTTCCATGGCCGTGATGACGATGCTGCGATCGATCGACTTCTCGCGGGCGACCGCGTCGGCGATTTGCAGAAGTTCGAGCCGGTTGGCGCTGACGGCCATCGGGTCACTCTCCTTCGAGCTGAGACGCTGTCTGGCTGGCGCCAGCGGAGCGTTTCGCATGTTTCGGATGGCGGGGCTTGCCCGCCGGGAGGTCGGCGTCATCGTCGGACTGTTTGCCGCGCCGCAGCGATTCGGCGATCAGTTCGTCGGTGAGCACCAGTCTGGCTTCGCTCATATCGGCGATCGACAACAGGATCTCGGCGGGTTCGCCGGCCTTGGCGTCGTCGCGGCGCAATTTGGCCTTGTCGCCCTCGGTGCCGAGCAGCGTGCCCTTGAACCGCTTGCGGCCGTCGACCGGAACTTCCATCTCGATCTTGATCAGATGGCCGGCATGGCGGTCGAAGTCGGACAGGCGCACCAGCGGCCGGTCGAGCCCTGGCGAAGAGATTTCCAGCCGATAGGCCGCCTGGATCGGATCGGCTACGTCGAGCACCGGCGACAGCGCGCGCGACAGCGCCTCGCAATCCTCGATGCCCATGCTGCCGTCCGGCCGTTCGGCCATGATCTGCACCGTGCTGCCCTCGGTACCGGAGACCCGGACCCGCACCAGACGCAGACCCAACCCATCGGCCACCGGATCGGCGATGCCGGCAATACGTGCCGCCACACCGGTATCGGTGATCAGCCGCGGTTCCGCCGCGTTGATGAGCTGCGGCTCCGCCGCGGGGGCAGTGTCAGTCGTCTCGGTCATCGCGTCCTTGAGTCTTCGTCTTGGGAGTCCGGTGGCTCCATCCGGAGCCGATCCCCTGCCGGATGCCGCCGATGCGGGTCCGGTTCAGGTAACAAAAAAGAGCGGGTCCCGGAGGGCCCACTCTCAAAAAGCCGACCGGATCACTCCGACCGTTATGAGGTATCCATAAGCGGATGGGCGAAATATAGCGAATTGCCGATCTTTTGCAAGGGGAAAGCGGCCCGCACGGCCCCCGGCGACGGTCGTTTTGCATCATTTGCAGGCTTCTGTACGGCCCGATGAGGGGTCCCCGCTGTAACAAATCGTGTGAAGGCGATTCCCGAGTCCGCTACCGAGGCCGCGCGGAGCTCATCCCGGACAAGCACTAACCCTTCGTTCACCAAAGGGGCCTAATTTTGCGCACAGCGTTTTCAAGCGAAGTGGAATCCACTTCGCGTGAAGAAAACGCGTCCTTTTACGGAGTTAGAGCGCGTCCGGACGCAAAACCGGTGTCCACTTTTGCTGGACGCGCTCTTGGCGGGCACTCCTCCGTTCGAGTCTGTGAGATTTTGTACGCATGTCCGCCGCTCCGTCGCTGATCCCGGAACTGGAAGACGTTATCCAGAACGGCTCGCAGGAAAAGCGGGCCGAAACGGTCAAGCGTATCGCGGGCCTGTTCGTCGACGGCGCCGATCACTTCACCGAAGCGCATGTCGGGCTTTTCGACGATGTGCTCGGCCGCCTGATTGTCGAGATCGAGGCCAAGACCCGCATGGAACTCGCGACCCGGCTGGCGCCGATCGCGAATGCGCCGCTCGAGCTGATGCGCGGTTTTGCCAACGACGACGAAATCGCGATCGCGGCGCCGGTGCTGCGGCGCTCGCCGCGGCTGTCCGATGACGACCTCGTCGATATCGCCAAATCCAAGGGCCAAGCGCATCTGCTGGCGATTTCCGGCCGGGACGAGATCGCGGCCGTAGTGACCGACATATTGGTGCGGCGCGGCGACCGCGATGTGGTGCGCAACGTCGCGGAGAATCCGAAAGCCAGCCTGTCGGACGACAGTTTCGCGACGCTGGTGAAGCGCGCCGAGACCGACGGCATCCTGGCCGAAAAGGTCGGGCTGCGGCCCGATATTCCGGCGCATCTGTTTCGCGACCTGCTGGTGCAGGCGACCGACGTGGTGCAGCGCCGGTTGATGGCCGCGGCCGACACCGAGACCCAGGCCGAAATCCGCCGCGTGCTGGACAAGGTGTCGGGCGAGGTCCGGTCCAAGGCGTCGCTGCGCGACTTCCGCGCCGCGCAGCAGGGCGTCATGACGCTGCAAAAAAACGGCCGGCTCGGCGAGCCTGAACTGCTCGAATTCGCGCGGTCCGGCATGTACGAGGAAGCCATCTGCGCGCTGGCAATGCTGTGCGCGGTGCCGATCGACGTCGTCGAGCGGCTGATGTCCGGCGAACGTTCCGATCCGATCCTGATTCTGTGCCGGGCGCGCGGCTTCGGCTGGCCGATGGCGCGGGCGCTGATGCTGGCGCGGCCCGGCGGACGCGGGACCTCGACGCAAGCGCTCGATACCGCCTATGGCCATTTCGAGCGGTTGTCGGCTTCGACCGCGCAACGCGTGCTGCGGTTCTGGCAGTTGCGGCCGGGCGCGGCCTAAAAACTAATCTCGCCGGAAGATCAGATAGCAGGGCACACGGCCTTCGCGCATTGCCTTGGTCTCGTAGCGGGTCTGGACAAAGCCTTGCCACGGCAGCCGCCAGTCGTCGGCGCGCTCCGCCGTCCAGGCAAAATCCCGTGAGGCCGTGACGCGCGACAGCGTCCAGGCGATGTAGTCCGGGATGTCGCTGGCAAAACGGAATTCGCCGCCGGGGCGCAGCACGCGGGCGAATTCCGCGACCCGTTCGGTCTGCACGAAGCGGCGCTTCCAGTGCCGGCGCTTCGGCCAGGGGTCCGGATACAGCAGGTCGATCCGCGCGACGCTGCCGGCCGGCAGCCAGGCCAACAGGTCGATGGCATCGCCGTAATGCAGACGGATGTTGGTAAGCGATTTTTCGGTGACGCCAGCGACCGCTTTGGCCATGCCGTTCAGGAACGGCTCGCAGCCGATATATCCGACATCGGCATGCTGCTCGGCCTGCGCCAACAAATGCTCACCGCCGCCGAAGCCGATTTCCAGGCGGATTTCGGTCGTGTCGGCGCCGAACAAGGTCCGCAGATCCGCCGGTGCCGGCGCTGTCAGGTCCAGCGCCAGCTTCGGCAGAACCTCGTCGAACAGGACATTTTGACGGGCGCGTAGCGGGTGGCCCTTGCGGCGCCCGAAAATGGCGCCGCGGCCCCGATGGAATTCGTCGTCCGCCTTCACCGCATCGAGCGGCGAAGCTGATCGACGAGGTCGGTCTTCTCCCACGAGAACCCACCGTCCTTTTCCGGCGGCCGGCCGAAATGGCCGTAGGCCGCGGTGCGGCGATAGATCGGGCGATTAAGCTTCAGCGTGCGCCGGATATTGGTCGGGCGCATCGGGAACAGCTCGGCCAGCACCTTTTCGAGCTTGGCTTCGTCGACCTTGCCGGTCCCGTGGGTATCGACCAGCAGCGACATCGGATCGGCGACGCCGATCGCGTAGGCGACTTGAATGGTGCAACGCTCGGCGAGCCCGGCCGCGACCACGTTCTTGGCGAGGTAGCGGGCCGCATAGGCGGCCGAACGGTCGACCTTGGTCGGGTCCTTGCCCGAGAAGGCGCCGCCGCCATGCGGCGCGTAGCCGCCATAGGTGTCGACGATGATCTTGCGTCCGGTCAGGCCGCAATCGCCGTCTGGGCCGCCGACGACGAAATTGCCGGTCGGGTTGACCAGGAAGTCGGCCGCCTTTTTCGGCATCCAGCCGTCCGGCAACGCGGACGCGACCGCATCGCCGATCAGTTCCTTGACCATGGCGGGGGTGTATTTCTTGCCGTTGCGGCTCTCGGCATTGTGCTGCGTCGACACCACGACCTTGGTGGCGCCGGTCGGCTTGCCGTTGACGTATTGCACCGTCACCTGGCTTTTGGCGTCCGGCTGCAGGTCGAACAACTGCCCGGAGCGGCGGCCGTCCGACAGCACTTTCAGAATCTTGTGGGCGAAATAGATCGGGGCCGGCATGTACGAGCCCTTCTCGTAAACTTCGCTCTCGGTGCAGGCGAAGCCGAACATCATGCCCTGGTCGCCGGCGCCCTCTTCCTCGGCGCCCTTGGACTTTTTCTTGGCATCGACGCCCATGGCGATGTCGGGCGACTGGCCGTGCAGCAGGACTTCGACGTCCGAGCCGTGGAACGAGAACCCGTCCTGGTCGTAGCCGATGTCCTTGACCACATCGCGCGCGATCTGGGCGATCATCTCGCGATTGATGATCGCCTTGCTGCCGTGCTTGGTGAACAGCGGCGCCTGGCCGCGGCCCTCGCCGGCGATCACGATCTTATTGGTCGTGCACAGGGTCTCGCAGCCGAGTCGGGTGTTGACCTGGCTGTCGTCGGCGATGCCGAGCTTGATGTCGTTCTCCAGGAACGCATCCAAGATCGCGTCGGAGATCTGATCGGAGACCTTGTCGGGGTGGCCTTCGGAGACGGATTCACTAGTGAACAAATAGCTCGAGCGGGACAAAGAAGGCACTCCTCCGCATGGCGCCGCGCACGACGCGCCGTTTCATTGGCTTGTCGTGTTTCTTGCAGTGTCGCAAGACGCGGTCAAGATGTGGGCTGGTTAGGGGGGCTGGCGGTGGGAGCGGTCCACCCCGGTGGGAAGATCAGAGCTCGCCGTCTCCAGCGATCTGCTCGACCAGATCGACGATTCGCCGACGCAGTTTGGCGTCCTTGATGCGCATGAACGACTTGGTCAGCGCAAGGCCGTCGGAAGTGGCCAGAAAGTCGGACACATAGGCGGGCGACGGGGCATCGACCGAACCGTCCGGACGGGCACCGAGGCTCGGCGCGCCCTCGAAAAAGAACGACACCGGAACCTGCAGAATATGCGAAATCTGCTGCAACCGGCTGGCGCCGATGCGGTTGGTACCCTTCTCGTATTTCTGTACCTGCTGAAATGTCAGTCCCAGAGCGTCGCCGAGCTTTTCTTGGCTCATGCTGAGCATCATGCGACGCATGCGCACCCGACTCCCGACATGCTTGTCGATCGGGTTAGGCGCCTTTTTTACGACCATAAACAACTCCTATACAGCCCCTGTCGCGTGTAATGTCCAACCTTAGGGCGAGCAATGCAATCGCTGTTTTGCGTACATTCAATTGCTAACGTCAAAGGTTGGTTAAAAACAGGTAGCATTGGTGAAAAGTTTACCTATATCGCGCCCCGCCTAACAACGTTTAGTGCAGGGCAGCCATGCGTTGAGCGTCTGTCGTAAGGCACGCAACCTGTCAAAACGCTTCCTACAACCTGAAACGCGTTCTAACGGAGCGGGTGCCGGGTCGTTGGGCCAGGACATGCAGGTCGCAAACGCGAGCGATTCGCGCCTCACCCAAGCCCACGCGACTCAAGCATCCCGTCAACCTGATGTCATGCGGCGACGGACGAGGCCAATCAAAATCACGAATAAAAATGCCGCCACAAGACCACCGCCGTATCGGCGATAGAAGGTGACGGCAACCGGTTTGGGCAACTGGGCGTCCAGCACGCCCTCGGTGCCCAGCGGCAGCGACGCCACCACGCGACCCAGCGGGTCGACCACCGCCGAAATGCCGGTATTGGCGGCGCGCACCAGCGGCAGGCCGCGTTCGATGGCCTGAAGCCTGGCCTGCCGGAAATGCTGGTAGGGGCCGGAGCTGATTCCGAACCAGCCATCATTGGTCAGGTTGAGCAACCAGCCCGGCCGATCGCCGGCCGGCACGGCTTCGTCCGGGAAGATGATCTCGTAGCAGATCAGCGGCAGGAACGGCGGCGCGCGGGGCGCCTCGATCAGCCGACGGCGATCGCCCGACAGAAAGCCCGGAACTTTCGTGAGCGGAATAAAGCCGAGCCGCTCCGCCCATTTCTGAAACGGCAGGTATTCGCCGAACGGCACCAGATGCACCTTGTCGTAAACCGACAGGACCGAGCCATCATGATCGATGACGTAGATCGAGTTGTACGCGCGGTGAGCCTGACGCTGCTCCAAGGTGTCCGGCTCGCGAACGCCGCCGGTGATCAGCACCGTGCCCTGCGGCAGCAACGCGGCGATCTGCGCCAGCGCATCGACTTCGCGGGTCAGAAAGAACGGGAACGCCGATTCCGGCCAGATCAGATGGGTGGCGTCGCGTACGCCCATCGACTGCGGTCCGGTTGCCTTGTCGGACAGCGCGAGATAGCGGCGCATCACCGACGCCTTCGCCGAGTAATTGAACTTGTCGTCCTGCGACAGGTTCGGCTGCATGATCCGCAGCTTCACGCCATCGACGAAAGCGGTCGGCGTCTTGGCCAGCCGCACCGTGCCGAAGATCGCGAGCCCGACCAGCAGCGCGACGCTGGCCGCGACCGGCAGCCAGGGCCGCTTGGTTTCGTTGCGATCGTCGGTCAGCGTCGCCGTGCTGGCGAATACGGCGACCGCCACGAAGGTCAGGCCCCACAGCCCGATCAGCGAGGCGCTCTGCGCCAGCGCGCTGGAACCGGTCAGGGTGTAGCCGAAACTGTTCCACGGAAAGCCGGTCAGCACATTGCCGCGCAGCCATTCGGAAAGCGTGAGCGCCAGCGCCAGCGCCAGAATGCGGCTCGGGCCGCGCGTCCACAGCAAGCGTGCGGCGGCACAGCCGACGGCCGTAAATAGCGCGAGGCCGGCCGGCAGGATCGTCACCGCGAACGGCAGCAGCCAGCCGAAAGTCTGCGCATCGACCAGGAACGCGTGGCCGATCCAATAGAGGCCGGCCACGAAATAGCCGAAGCCGAACCACCAGCCGGTGATGGCGGCGACGCCGACGCCGCCATAGCGGCCCGCGGCAGTCCCGTCGATCAGCCAGACCAGCACCGGAAAGGTCAGGAACAGCACCGGCCAGGCATCGATCGGCGCGAGGCCGAGCGCGGAGACCGCGCCGGCCAGGAAAGCGATCGCAGCGCGGCGCCACCCCCAGGCCAGAACGACGGAATGGCTGAACTGCTTGAGCGTCACGGTTGCGGGTCGGCTTTGGGCGGCGCGGCCGCCGGGGCCGATGCCGGCGGCTCACGGTCCGCCGAAGCCTCGTTAAGCGGAGGAGCTTCGGCCGGCGGCGTCGCTTCGGCAGGTGGCGCTGTTTCCGCAGGTGCCAATGGTCTGTCGCCGTCGGCCGGGCGGCGGCGGGCATCGCGCGGACGCGCCGATTTGCGGTCCTTGCTGCGATAGATCCGCACCCGTTTTACGCGGCGCGGGTCGGCATCGAGCACTTCGATTTCAAACGTGCCGGGACCGGGCACCAGTTCGCCGCGCACCGGGACGCGGCCGGCCTTCATCACCAGATAGCCGCCGAGCGTGTCGACATCGTCGGCCGCCTCGCCAACGTCGAATTCGGTGCCGACCGTTTCGGTGACTTCCTCAAGCTCGGTGCGCGCGTCCGCCACGTAGGATCCGTCGGGCTGGCGCACGATATAGGGCGCCTCCTCAAGGTCGTGCTCGTCCGCGATATCGCCGACGATCAGTTCGACGATGTCCTCCATCGAGATCAGGCCGTCGGTGCCGCCATATTCGTCGATCACCAGCGCGAGATGGATGCGCGTCGCCTGCATCTTGGCCAACAGATCGATCGCCGGCATCGAAGGCGGCACGAACAGTAGCTCGCGCATGATCTTGGTGTCCGACAACGGCATCGCGAGATCGATCGCCTTCAGGTCGAGCCCCGCCGGCAGCGGTTTCTTGCGCTTGGCGTTGAGCACCGGATCGACGGCGGCTTTTGCCGTCATGAAGGCGATCAGATCGCGTATGTGCACCATGCCGACCGGATCGTCGAGCGTGTCGTTGTAGACGACGAGGCGGGAATGACCGGCGCCCTCGAATACGCGGACCAGTTCGCCCAGCGAAATGTCACGCTGTACGGCCACGATGTCGGCGCGGGGCAACATAACATCTTCAACCCGGCGCTCGCGCAGTCCGAGGATATTCTTGAGCATCGTGCTTTCTTCGGGCGAGAAACCGGTCTCGCCCGGCGCCCCCGCTTCCAGCACGACTTCGAGGTCGGCGCGGATCGAGCCGGCCTTCCAGTTGAACAGGGTCCGCAGCATGCGCGAGACCCAGCTGTCATTAAGCGGGCGGGCGCCCTCGTTGGGCTGCGGCACCACTGCCGGCAGATTGCGCGTGTCGCCAGGGGCCGGCTCGTTCGATATCGATGGTTCGGTGTCGGGCATAGCTCTCAAGCCGCGGAATCGCGGCCGCGATAGGGATCGGGAATGTCGAGCCGCGCCAGAATATCCTGCTCCAACGCTTCCATCGCGTCGGCTTCCGGATCGGTCTCATGATCGTGGCCGACCAGATGCAGAAATCCATGCACGGCCAGATGCGACAGATGATGCAGGAACGGTTTGCCTTCGGCGGCGGCCTCGGCCGCCGTCGTCTCATAGGCGATCACGATGTCGCCAAGAAGAACCGGCTGGCCGTCATGACGCGGCGCGCCGGACGGAAACGACAGCACGTTGGTCGGCTTGTCGATGTTCCGCCATTGCCGGTTGAGGGTCTGGATCGAAGCGTCGTCGCTCAGCACGACAGCGAGTTCGGCGGCGTTGGTGGACATGGCGACCGCTGCCGCCAGTATCGCGCGGCGCAAGGCCGCTTCGCTGCCCGGCTCGGCGTTCCAAAGCGCCGATTCGACGACGACATCGATGTCGATGCCCGGCGCCGCGTGCGACTCCAATAACTCGTTTGGCGCGGCGGCGGCCGTCATGGCTTGCCCTCGCGCTTGCGAGCGGCGACGCCGTCATAGGCGGCGACGATGCGTCCGACCAGTTCGTGCCGCACCACGTCCTGCGCGCCGAACGCCGCATGGCCGATGCCTTCGACATTGGCGAGCAGCGCCACGGCTTCGGACAGGCCCGAGGTCTGGCCGGGCGGCAGATCGACCTGGCTCGGATCGCCGGTCACGATCATCCGGCTGTTCTCGCCAAGCCGGGTCAGGAACATCTTCATCTGCATCGACGTGGTGTTCTGCGCCTCGTCGAGAATGACCACGGCATTGGCCAGCGTGCGGCCGCGCATGAAGGCGAGCGGCGCGATTTCGATTTCGTTGGTCTGCATCGCGCGTTCGACGATGCGCGAATCCATCAGGTCGTACAGCGCATCGTAGATCGGGCGCAGATACGGATCGACCTTCTCGCGCATGTCGCCGGGCAGGAAGCCGAGCCGTTCGCCGGCCTCGACGGCCGGTCGCGACAAGATGATGCGATCGACTTCCTTGCGCTCGAACAATTGAACCGCATAGGCGACCGCCAGCCAGGTCTTGCCGGTGCCGGCCGGGCCGGTACCGAACACCAGCTCATGGCTGCGCAATGCGCGGATATAGGCGTCCTGCGCGGCGGTGCGGGCCCGCACCGGGCGCTTGCGCAGGTTGATCTCTTCGAAACCCGCCCGCGCGGTTTTCGGCGCGGATTTGGGATCGAAGTCGAACAGCGAGCCTTGCGCGATGGCATGCCGGATCGCGCCCTCGACGTCGCCGGACACCAGTTCGTTGCCGCCCTTGATCTGTTCGTACAATCCTTCGAGGACGCGGCGTGCCCGGTCGCAGGCCTCGCGCGATCCCTGGATGGTGACTTCATTGCCGCGCGACGCGGCCGCGACGCCGAGCCGCCGTTCGAGCAGTGCGAGGTTCTGGCCATATTGGCCGAACAGCACCGACGCCAGACGATTGTCGTCGAACGTCAGCACGGTCTGGGTCGCCGGACCGGTGGTCATCAACGAAGGTTCGGATCCGGAAGGCATGCGCGGGCTCAGGCCTCCGCCGCGACAAGCATCGGCGCGGCATGCGCCGGCACAGGTTCGCCGTGCAGCGTGCCGAACAGGCTGCGAATGCCAACCTCTTCCACGGTCACGCGGCGTACTTCACCGATGAGATGCGACGGGCCGATGACCTGCACCGGCTGCAGATGCGGCGACTTGCCGGCGATCTGGCCTGGGTTGCGGCCTTCGCGCTCGAACAGCACTTCAAAACTGCGCCCGAAGAAGCCGGCGTTGAACCTGTCCTGATGGCTTTGCACCAGCGCCTGCAAGCGGGCCAACCGCTCGGCTTTCAAAGCTTCGGGAATTTGGCCGTCGAGATCGGCGCCAGGCGTGCCCGGCCGCGTCGAATATTTAAACGAATAAGCGCCGCAAAAGCCGACCTCGTCGACGAGGCGCAGCGTCTCGATGAAATCGGCTTCGGTCTCGCCCGGAAAGCCGACAATGAAATCGGACGTGAACGCCATGTCGGGCTGCGCCGTGCGCATCCGTTCGATCGCCGTGAGATATTCGGCGGCGGTGTGACGGCGGTTCATCGCCGAGAGAATT
Organism: Xanthobacteraceae bacterium; assembly: GCA_028290465.1. GTDB lineage: Bacteria > Pseudomonadota > Alphaproteobacteria > Rhizobiales > Xanthobacteraceae > FEB-22. The sequence goes on from JAQGJU010000096.1 coordinate 12,707, forward strand.
CGATCGGAGCCGGACTGGACCGGCAGATGCAGTTGCGGCATCAGCGCCGACAGATCACGATGCGCCTCCATCAGGCTGTCGGCCATGTCGAGCGGATGACTGGTGGTGTAGCGCAAGCGCGCAATGCCGGGTACTTCGGCAAGGCGATACAGCAGGCGGGCCAGCGTCCACGGCCGCCCGTCGGCGCCGTCGCCATGATAGGCGTTGACGTTCTGGCCGAGCAGCGTGATCTCGCGCACGCCGGCCTGCGCCAGACGTTCGACGTCGGCGATCACTTTCGCGGCCGGCCGTGATACTTCGGCGCCGCGCGTATAGGGCACGACGCAGAACGTGCAGAACTTGTCGCAACCTTCCTGCACGGTGACAAACGCAGTCACGCCGCGTTTGCGGATCGCGGCGCCGCTCGGCTGCGCCAGGCGATCGAATTTGTCTTCGGGTGGAAATTCGGTGTCGACGACCTTTTTGCCCTGCGCGACGCCATCGAGCAGAGCCGGTAGCCGGTGGTAGCTCTGCGGACCGACCACCAGATCAACATCGCTGACGCGGCGCAGGATTTCCGCGCCCTCGGCCTGCGCGACGCAGCCTGCGACGGCGATCACCATTTTGCGGCCCTGCTGTGCGGCCTCTTCCTTGAGCACCCGCACCCGGCCAAGTTCCGAATAGACCTTGTCGGCGGCCTTTTCTCGAATGTGGCAGGTGTTGAGGATGACCAGATCGGCTTCGGCCGCGTCCTGTGTCTCAACGAAACCCTGCGGCGCCAAGGTGTCGGCCATACGATGCGAATCGTAGACGTTCATCTGGCAGCCGTAAGATTTGATGTGCAGCTTGCGCGTTTGCCTCATGCCGGGGTGTGGTCCAGGTCTCCGTCGTGGCCGCCCTGTCGTAACACCTTGCTGCATCTCGCATTTTCGAGGACGAGCAGCCCGATCCGGGAGCCTGCCCCCGTCTTACCGCCTTTCCGGCCAAAAAGGAATGCCCGACCCATTTTTCACGCTGACGCAGGTCGGCCGCGCAGGGTGGCGCCGGTCAGGCGGCGCACGGTTCCTTCCAGCGCCCGGGTCACGGCTTTGCGGTCGGAATTCATGTCGAAAGCCACCGGCGGACCCCAGGTCACGGTCACGTCGATGGCGCCGCCGCGGATTACTTCGCCAAGATGCGGCATGAGGTGGAGATCGCCATACCAGGCGACGCGGCCACGGTGCTGGCGGCCCATCGGCAGGCCGTGCAGGTTTGTGTAGGCGACGGACAATGGCTGGATCCAAACCCGCTCGGCATGTTCGGCCTCGGCCAGCGCATCGCGCGCCGCGCCGATCAGCGCGCTGCGAAACGCCAGCACGCGGTTGCCGTCGCTCGAGGTGCCTTCGCCGAACAGCACCACCGGATCGCCTTCGGCCAGTCGCGCCGCGATCTGCGCGTTCACTTCTGCGGTCTTGTGGCGGCGGGTGCGGTCGACGAACACCGTGCGCTGCAGCTTAGCCAATTGTCCGAACAGCGGCCAGGTCGAAACCTCGCGCTTGGCGACGAACACCACCGGGCAGCGCGACGTGATGACCGGAATGTCGAGCCAGGACACGTGATTGGACACGATCAGCAGCGCCGGTGCGGCGTGGCGTTCGCCGACCACCCGCACCCGGACGCCGAGCAATGCGCACAGCAGGCGATGATAGAAGGGCGGAATCCAACGCCGCAGCGGCAGGCGCAGCGCGACCGCCAGAAATTGTACCGGGACCAATGCCGCCGTGACGAGAGCGATCGCGGTCGCGACCGCCGCGATGCGCAGCATTTTCGGTTGGCCTTATCCCTTGGCCTTGTCGTCGAGCGGCACCGCGTAAAGTTCAAGGCGATGGTCGACCAGCCGATAGCCGAGCTTGCGCGCCACCTCGGCTTGCAGGCGCTCGATCTCGTCGGATTGAAACTCGATCACCTCGCCGGTACGCAGATTGATCAGGTGATCGTGATGCGATTCCGGAATCTGCTCATAACGCGAGCGGCCGTCGCGAAAATCATGGCGCTCGATGATGCCGGAATCCTCGAACAGCTTCACGGTGCGATATACGGTGGAAATCGAAATCCGGTCGTCGATCTTCGAGCAGCGCCGGTACAGTTCCTCGACGTCGGGATGGTCGTCGGCCGCCGCCAGCACGCGGGCGATGATTCGCCGCTGCTCCGTCATCCGCATGCCCTTGGCGACACAGAGGGCTTCGATATTGGTCTTCTCGGTGGTGGTCACGAGGTTCCTCGGCAGCTAATTCAGCGATGATAGGCAAGGGCGGTGGGGGCGTCCATCGGCGCCGACAGGATAGGCTTTATGACGCGGCTTTATGACAAGTCGCGGCGCAGTACCAGCGCGGTCGCGGCCTTGCCGGCGGCGTCGCGATAATAGCCCTCGCGGCGGCCGACTTCCTGGAATCCGGCGCGGGCATAAAGCCGCCGCGCCGCGACGTTCTGTTCATCGACCTCCAGGAATACGGCTTGGGCGCCGAAGCCGGCCAGCCGGCGCAGATGCAGATCGAGCAGCGCGCGGCCGAGCCCGCCACCGCGACGGTTCGCGGCGACCGCCACCGACAGGATCTCGGCTTCATCGGCCGCCATTCGAGACAGGATGAAACCGGCAAATCGGTGCCCGGTCTGGGCACAATGGCACAGCACCGCGCGCTCGGTCAGCAGGCCGTCGATCTCGGCTTCGCCCCAGCCACGGCGAAACGACTGGCCGTGCAGCGTCGCGATGGCGGCGGCATCGCGCGGCTTGGCTTCGTACAGCGTCGGTGCGGCGCGTCCGAACAGTCGGGCGAGAAACCGTTTCATCGTCGCGGCAGGCGGGCCGCGTCCTGCGGCTGGGCGTCGGGCGCCCGCAGATACAGCGGCTTCGGCACCGGCTGTCCTTCACCCACGGCCGCGCCGAGTCGCGCCACCCAATCGATCGCCGGCGCGCGGCGCGCGTCCACGGCCGTGGGCTCCGGCGTGCCTTCCGACCAGAGCGCCATGATTTGTTCGGCCGCCGAGCCGACCAGACGTACGCCGGGCGCGGTGGCGGCCTTCATGGCCTCGCGGAGCGGCGCGAGGCGCGGCGAAATCATCGTGCGGCCGCCGGCGCCGAAGACTTGAAGGTAGACATGCTCGTGGCGCGCATCGATCGCCGCCACCACGGGAGCGGTATCGTCGGCCGCGATATAGGGCGCCGCATAACAGGCCAGCGTCGACAGGCCGACGGCCGGTCGGCCGGACGCGAGCGCGAGGCCGCGCGCGGCCGCGATGCCGACCCGCATGCCGGTAAAGCTGCCCGGTCCAACCGTCACGGCGATGCGGTCGACTTGTGCGAACTCGATCTGGGCCTCGCTCATGACCCGGGCGATCAGCGGCATCAGGGCTTCGGCATGGCCGCGCACCAGCGGGATCGATTCCCCGGCGATCATGCGGCCAAGTTCAGTGTCGAGCACCGCCGCGGAGCAGGCTTCAAGCGCCGTATCGATGGCCAGCACACGCATCATGACTCGATTTCGGTCGAAGAAAGGGAACGCGGCACTTTACACAAATTCGCCGGCCCTGCGGCCGGCGAATGTTCGCGCGTTGTGGAAAGACCAAATTAGTTGAACGACGTCACACCTGACGATGTCAGACCGGCCGGACTTCGACCACGTCGGGTACGAAATGCTTCAGCAGGTTCTGAATGCCGTGCTTGAGGGTCGCGGTCGACGACGGGCAGCCCGAACATGAGCCTTTCATGTTGAGATAGACCACGCCCTCCTTGAAGCCACGGAACGTGATGTCGCCGCCGTCATTGGCGACCGCCGGCCGCACCCGCGTTTCGATCAAATCCTTGATGGTCGCCACCGTCTCGGCGTCGGCCGGATCGAAGAATTCATCGGCGTCGATTCCGCCGGTCTCGGTGTCATGCGCGATCACCGGCGCGCCCGACATGAAGTGCTCCATGATGGCACCGAGAATCGCCGGCTTGAGTTGCGGCCATTCGCCCGTGGCCTTGGTCACGGTGATGAAGTCGGTGCCGAAGAACACGCCGGCAACGTCGGGAATTTCAAACAGCCGCGTCGCCAGGGGCGATTTCGCCGCCGTGGTCCGATCCGGCATGTCGAGCGTGCCCGAATCGAGCACGGTCCGTCCCGGCAGGAACTTCAGCGTGGCGGGATTGGGTGTCGCTTCGGTCTGGATGAACATCGATCTCTCCCATCGCGGCTGGGTTCAAGGCCCGCCGCCATTCCTTATACGTGGCGAATTCCAGCCGAATTGCAAGCCGGAACCGAACCTTACTAGGAAAGCGCGTCGAGTTCCTCGTCGCCCAGATGGCCGGGCACGATGGTCACCGGAATTGGGTAATCCCCGGCATTTTTACTGAAGTTCGATACCAGCGGTCCCGGGCCATCCTTGCCGGTGCCGGCGGCCAGCACCAAAATCGCGATGTCGTCATCCTCGTCGATCAGCGTGAGAATCTCCTGCGCGAGATCGCCCTCGCGGATGACGCGCTCGGGCGTAATGCCGGCAAGCCCGTTGGCCCTGGCCGCGTATTTGTCGAGCGCGGTGTTGGCCTCCTCATGGGCTTCGGCCCGCATGATGTCGGCGACGCCGAGCCACTGCTGGTTGCGGTCGTGGGTCTCGATGACGCGCAGCATGATGACACCGGAACCATTTCGCACGGCCCGCCGGCTGGCGTAATAGATCGCGCGGTCGCATTCCTCGGTGTCGTCGACCACGACGAGATATTTCGGCTTGTGTCCGGCTTCGTAGCTGCGGCGCTTTCGGCTCATCGGCATGCTTGGACAGACCTCAAACCGCGAAGCAGCACGCGCGGGCGCGTCCGCTTCGCACGGACATGAATGCTGCCACGACGGTGAGGCCCGCGACAAGCGCAGATCATGCCTGAAAAGGAACCGCCACGGACGATCAGCGGCGCACGAATCCGACGATGTCCTTGACGGCCTTCATGTTCTCGGCGGCGATCGCCCGCGCCCGGTCGGCACCGTCAGCGAGAACCTGATCGATATAAGCCGAATCGTTGACCAGCCGCTTCATCTCGGCGCCGATCGGCCCGAGCTTGGCGACCGAAAGGTCGACCAGCGCGGCCTTGAACGCCGAGAACTGCGCGCCGCCGAATTCCCGCAGAACGTCGGCCTTGCCGGTGTCGGCCAGCGCCGCGTAGATGCCGACCAGATTGTCGGCTTCCGGGCGCGCCTCGAGGCCCTTTTCCTCGCCAGGCAATGGTTCGGCGTCGGTCTTGGCCTTGCGGACCTTCTGGGCGATGGCGTCGGCATCGTCGGTCAGGTTGATGCGCGAATAGTCCGACGGATCGGACTTCGACATTTTCTTGGTGCCGTCGCGCAGCGACATCACGCGCGTCGCCGGTCCCTGGATCAGCGGCTCCGGCTGCGGAAAGAACGCCTCGCCGAAGCCATGGGCTTCGATCGACTTGGCGTAGTCGTTGTTGAACTTCTGTGCGATGTCGCGGGCCAGTTCCAGGTGCTGTTTCTGGTCCTCGCCGACCGGTACGTGGGTCGCGCGATAGATCAGAATGTCGGCCGCCATCAGGCTCGGATACGCATAGAGGCCGATGGACGCGTTCTCGCGGTCCTTGCCGGCCTTTTCCTTGAACTGGGTCATGCGGTTCAGCCAGCCCATCCGGGCGACGCAGTTGAACACCCAGGCGAGTTCGGCGTGCTCGGCGACCTGGCTCTGGTTGAACACGATGTGCTTCTTCGGATCGATGCCGGCCGCGATGAACGCGGCGGTCACTTCGCGGGTGTTGCGTGTCAGCTCGGCCGGATCCTGCCAGACCGTGATGGCGTGCATATCGACCACGCAATAAATGCAGTCGTAATTGTCCTGCAACGCGACGAATTTCGTGATGGCGCCGAGATAGTTCCCCAAATGCAGGTTGCCGGTCGGCTGCACACCGGAAAATACGCGTTCTTTGAAGGCCATAGCGGCGAACCCTTGTTGCACTGGGCCGGACCCTTGCCACGGGCGCGGCCCCCGACGCAAGAGGTCCCGGCCCGCCACCGCGGCGCCGCGCGCCGTGACGTAGATTCCACATACCCGTCTTGCGGAGCACGAAATGGGTGCCAACATTCCTTGACGGCGCCTGAAGCGTTCCGCAGCCCGCGGTTTTGCCGGCCCATCGGTTTTCAACCAGGAGAGTGGCGTGAAAAAGCCCTTTGTCACCGACCTCAGCGATAATGCCATCAAGTCGATGATTACGTTGCTGAATGCCCGTTTGGCCGACACCATCGATCTGAAGCTGGCGGTCAAGCAGGCGCATTGGAATATACGCGGGCCGAGCTTCATCGCCCTGCATGAACTGTTCGACCAGATCGCGACGCGGGTCGACGATCATGCCGACACCATGGCGGAGCGTCTCATTCAGCTTGGCGGGCATGCGGCCGGCACCACGCAAGCCGTCGCCAAGGCGACCACGCTGGCGCCTTATCCGGTCGGTACGCACGACCAGACGGAACACGTCACGGCGCTCAGCGAGCGACTGCGCAGCCTTGCCAAATCCTGCCGCGAGGCGATCGAGGAAGCGGACGAAGCCGGCGATGCCGACACCGCCGATATCTTCACGGGCGTGTCGCGGGCGATCGACAAGGACCTGTGGTTCGTGGCCGCGCATAACGCCTGATTCCTGAAAAAACTGCACCCACACAACCCCCCACCCAAGGAACTCGCATCATGGATACGATCAAGCCGGTGTTCACCGCCGTTGCGACCGCCACCGGAGGCCGCAACGGCCACACGCAGTCCGACGACAGCATGGTGAGTGTCGATCTGTCGGTACCGAAGGCGATGGGCGGTCCGGGCAAGCCGAATACCGCGACGCCCGAGCACCTGTTCGCGGCCGGCTATGCGGCGTGTTTCGGCGGCGCGCTGGATTTCGTCGCCAAGCAGCACAAGAAGGACGCCAGCAAGGCGACCGTCATCTGCGCGGTGTCGATCGGCCCGCGCGATGGCGGCGGCTTCGGCCTCGCCGTGAAGATGAACGTCGAGGACAACACCCTGCCGCAGGCCGACCTCGCCGCGCTGGTCAACGAGGCGCACGAAAAGATCTGCCCGTACTCGCATGCCACGCGTGGAAACGTACCGGTGGAGCTTGAGGTGAAGGGTAGCTAGCGCGCGAAGCGGGCGAGCTCTCTAAGCCGGATTACGCCGAAGGCCTGCAACAGCCCGCCATACAGTGCCAGCCCGCCGCCGATCAGGGCGGCGAGCGCGGCGAGGCGCAACGTGGTCGGTCCGGGCGGCGCGAGCCAGGGCGCCATAGCCTGATGCGCGGCGGCCAGCGCGGTCGCCATGATGAGCGCCGCCAGCGCGATGCGCGGCAATCGGCGTTTGGCATCATTGTCCAACGCAAAGCCGATGTGTTGCCGGATGCGCCAGCCGAGAAACAGCGCGCCGGCCCAGCCCGACAATGCAATCGCGGCCGCGACACCGGCATGGCCGGCGAACGGCAATAACGTCACGCTGCCGATCACCGCGACCGCGAGGCCGACCAGGGCCGCGTGCATCGGCGTTTTGGTGTCCTCGCGGGCGAAGAACACCGGCGAGAAAGCTTTTACCAGCACATGGCCGGGCAGGCCGAGCGCGAACACCGCAAGCGCCAGCGCGGTCGCGGCCGTGTCGGCGGTCGTGAAGGCGCCGCGCTGGAACAGCGCCCCGACGATCGGCTTCGCCAGAATAGCCAGCGCGAACGCGGCCGGCAGCGACAGGCCGAGCGCCAATTCCAGGCCGCGCGATTCGACGGCGCTAAGTTCATCGCGATTGCCACTGCGCACCGCATGGCTGAAGGCCGGCACCAGGACCGTCCCGACCGCGATGCCGACGATGCCGAGCGGCAGTTCGATCAGCCGGTTGGCATAGTAGATCCAGGACACCGCGCCCTCGGAGATCGACGCCACCATCACGCCGGCCATCACCACGATCTGCGGAATGCCGCCGGCCAGCAGGCCCGGAATCGCCAGCGCGAAGAACTGTCGCACTTGCGGGTCGAACGACACGCCGAGCGGTGTCACCCGCGTGCGGGTCCGCCACACCGCGAGGCCAAGCAATAGAAGTTGAATAAGGCCCGTGACGCCGACCGCGCCGGCCAACAGCATGCCGGAGCCGCTATTGTCCTGCGCGCCGCCCGCATAGATGACCGCGAGCGCGACCAGCAGGATCATGTTGAACTCGGTGGTCGCGAACGCCGCGGCGACAAAGCGATGATTGGCATTGAGAATGCCGATCAGCACCGCGAGCGGGCCCGCCGTCACGATATAGGGCAGCATCAGGCGGCCGAGCTCGACCGCGATCGGCAGGCGCTCGCCGCCGGTCGCAAAGCCGGGTGCCAGCAGCAGTATGAGTATCGGCATCGCCAACGCGGCCAAGCAGCCGATAATCAGCGTGCACAGCGTCAGCGTGCCGAGCAGCCGCCCGGCAAAGCGCGCGGCGCCCGCTTCGCCGTTCTGGTCGCGCGCGCGCAGATAGAGTGGCACCAGCGCGGCGTTCAGCCCGCCCTCGGCCAGCAGGCGCCGCGCCAGGTTGGCGAACTGGAATGAGACGAAGAACGCGTCGGCCCGCGCCCCGGTGCCGAACACGCCGGCGATCATCATGTCGCGGGCGAATCCCAGCAGGCGCGACAACAGCGTCGCGGTTCCGACCGTGGCCATGTTGCGGGCAAGCGACATTAGGGAGGTCGACCTCAAATCGCCAGCGGGCGATACCGTGCTTCTGGCACATGGGCGGCTGCCCGTCATCTGCGAGCAACGTGCGAGGTTGCCGAGGCGGCGCTGCTCGCTATAGTGCGCGCCGTCACAACCTACGGGATTTCACATGACCTCCGCTCGCTACGATGTGCTCGGTATCGGCAACGCCATTGTCGACGTTATTGCTCGCGCCGAGGACGAATTCCTCGGCCGCCACGGCATGAACAAAGGCTCCATGGCGCTGATCGACGAGGCCCGCGCGCAGGCGGTCTATGATGTGATGGGTCCGGCGATCGAAGCCTCCGGCGGTTCGGCCGCCAACACCATCGTCGGCGCGGCCAGCCTCGGCGCGAAAGTCGCGTTCATCGGCAAGGTGAAGGATGACGAACTCGGCCGCACCTTCGCCCATGACATTCGCGCGGCCGGTGTGACGTTCGATACGCCGCCGGCTTCCGAAGGCGCCGCGACCGCGCGCTGCTACATCCTGGTGACGCCGGACGGCGAGCGCACCATGAACACCGATCTCGGGGCCGCCCAGGACCTGCATCCGAACGACATCGACGAACAAGCTGTCGCAGACGCCAGCATCACCTATTTGGAAGGCTATCTGTGGGATCCGCCGCACGCCAAGGCGGCGTTCCTCAAGGCCGCCAAGATCGCGCACGGCGCCGGCCGCAAGGTGGCGCTGACGCTGTCGGATGCGTTCTGCGTCGGCCGCTATCGTGGCGAATTCCTGGGTCTCATTCGCGACAAGACCGCCGACATCGTGTTCGCCAACGAGAGCGAATTGCTCAGCCTGTATGAGACGACCGATTTCGATGCGGCCATCAATAAGCTTCAGGCCGATGCGGTGCTGGCCGTGGTCACGCGCAGCGAGAAGGGCTGTCTGGTGGTGAGCCAGCAGGGCAATGTCGCGGTTCCGGCGGCGCCGATCTCGCGCATGGTCGATGCCACCGGTGCCGGCGATCTGTTCGCGGCGGGATTTCTGGTCGGTCATGCGCGCGGGTTCGGCCATGCGGATGCCGGAAAGCTCGGTGCGCTGGCGGCCGCCGAGGTCATTCAGCACATCGGCGCGCGTCCGGAGGTATCGCTCAAGACCCTGGCGCAGCAGGCCGGCTTGAAGATCTGATCTTAAAAAAAATGGGGGTCGCGTGAGGCACGGGCGGCAAGCCGTCCAACGCCTCACGCAAGCCAGAGACGCGCTCCTTCCGCACAAGAATTCTTCCGCGGAAGAAGGGTGCGGTTTGCAAGGTCCCCGCATCATTCTTAACAATGCGTGATTGCGCCGGCCAGCGATTGGTAACCGCTTGGTAACTGAACATGGTTACCGATTGATCAAATCGTGAACCGAGGATCAGTCATGGCCAAGCGTAAAGACTCCCGTTCCGCCACCGATACCAGCGCTTCCCTCCGTTCGGCTCTCGCCACCCTGGAAGTCGCCGAGATTTCGGCCCCGGTCACGACCGAAAACGCCGGGTCGGCGAATACCGAAGTTAAGCCGAGCGATCAGATCACGCTGAGCGAAGCGCCCACTTTGGTGCCGACGGCCGCCGACATGATCGGGCCGCATCTGCCGATGGAGTCGGCCACGGTGTCCGGCGCGGCTGAAGTCGCGTCCGCTCCGGTCTCCGAAGCCGCTTCCGCGCCGGCGGCGCAAACCAATCCGTCCGCCACGCGTCCGTCCACTTCTCGTCCGTTCTTGCGGCTTGCCGCCACCGTCGCGCTCGCGGCGGCGCTCGGCGCCGTGCTCGGCGCCGTCGGCGTCAGCGCGGTCGGTCGGCTGACGGCGGCGCCGGTGGTGCACACCGTCGAGGCCAATCCGGCCAAGACCGCGAAGCTCGAAGGCGATATCGCCGCCCTTAAAGCGAGCCTTGAGGCGGCGACCAAGAACACCAATGGCCAGTTCGGCAAACTCGCCGAGCGCCTTGAGCGTACCGAAAAGGCGCAGGTCGAGCCGACCGCGAAACTCGCCAAGCTGTCCGACAAGATCACCGACGCGCTGGAGCGCTTCGACCAGCGTCTCGCCGCCGCGTCGGCGCCGGAAACCACCGGCTCGGTACCCGCGACACGTTCGGCGGCCGCTTCGGACGAACCGAAGCTTCAGGACAAGCTGCAGGCCGCCGCTCCGCAGCCGGTGATTGCCGGCTGGGTGTTGCGCGACATTTCCGACGGTCGCGCCTTGGTCGAAAGCCGCTACGGCATGTATGAGGTCAGCCCGGGCGGCAATCTGCCGGGTCTCGGTCGCGTCGCCACCATCAAGCGTCAGGACGGCCGCTGGGTCGTCGTCACCCCGAAGGGCGTGATCGTCTCCGAGCGCTGACAACCTCCGCCGATCTGCTGAAATAAAAAGCGCCGACCGGATGTCTCCGGCCGGTGCTTTTTTCTGCGTCAGAACGCCACAAGGATGTGATCGACGCGGCTACAGAAGCATTGTTAAACTGCCTGCATGATGCAGCACGTAAAGCGAGAGCGGCCCGCGCGTTTTCATATCGCGGTTTCATGGGCGGCCGTATGTGCCATCGGTCTGATGTTCGGCACGTTCGCGGCCATGGCGCAGCCGGCCGCGCCGGTGCCCAAGATCGACAAGCCCGAAATGACCGAAGGCTGTCCGGGGCTGGTGGCGCGGGGTACACCACGTGCCGTCCCGGCCGCGTTCCGGCTGGCGGCGCTGGGCGGCGACCAGTTGCGCCTGACCTTTATCGGGCATTCGACCTTCCTGATCGAAAGCCCGCAACTGGTTAGGATCGCGACCGACTACAACGACTATGTCCGGCCGCCGGTGCTGCCCGATATCGCCACCATGAATCATGCGCATTCGACGCACTACACCGACCGCCCCGATCCGGGGATCAGGCATGTGCTGCGCGGCTGGGCCGGCAACGAGAAACCCGCCCGCATCGACGTGCAGTTCAAGGACGTGCGCGTGCGCAACGTTCCGACCAATATCCGGATGTGGGGCAGCGACGGCACCGAGCGCCACGGCAATTCGATCTTCATCTACGAACTCGCCAATCTGTGCATCGCGCATCTCGGCCATTTGCATCACACTTTGAGCCAGCAGCAGCTCAACGAGATCGGCCGCGTCGATGTGGTGATGGTGCCGGTCGACGGCACCTATACACTCGACATTGACGGCATGATCGAGGTGCTGACCTCGCTCAAGGCGCCGCTGATGGTCCCAATGCATTATTTCAGCGCCTACACGCTGCAACGCTTTCTCGGCCGGGTCGGCGAGAAATTCGGGGTCGAGTTCCACGACACGCCGTCGGTCGTGATCTCGAAGGCGACGCTGCCGACGACGCCGAAATTCCTGGTGCTGCCCGGCGGCTGATCCGAGCCGTCGCAGCCGGGCTTCCGATCCAGGCGTTTTGGTCCGGACGTTTTGGTCCGGATTGTCGATAGTTATCACTTTTTGTCATTTTTGACGGTTGCCCGGTTCGGACTGGAACGAACCGGCTTGTGTCGCGTTTTCGCCGCGGACATGGTCGTGCCCCTGGGTCACGGGAGGCGTCGGGGGCGAAAAGGGTTACATCTCATGGTCGCGACTTGGAGCAGTTGGCAGCGTTTTCCAGACCGCCAGCGCGGCGAAAGCCTGCAGGCCCCCATCGGGCCCGGCGTCTACGAAGTGCGTCATGCCATGAGCGGCCGAATGGTCGCATTTGGCCCTTCCGGACAGGTGGCGAACGCGCTCACGGACCTGATGCCTAACCGCGCGAAGTCGTTCTGGCATGCCCTGCTTGGACGCGAGCGCCCGGCATATCGCAGCCAGGATCTCGAATATCGCACCTGTGCGACTGCCACCAAGCGCGAGGCCAAGACGTTCGCGGGCCGGCTCAGCGATTCCCGCCGCACCGTGTTCCGCCGCCGCTCGGGTCTGGTCTGGGCCGGCAATTAGCGGGTCTTCGGCGGGCTATTGCATGTGAATGAGGCTGGACGCCGGCCCGCTCGATAGCGACAATCCTGCTTCGGCACCTTTCTGAGATGCCGCCCGGAGCAGGATTGGAACGCCATCATGCTGAGGCAGGAAGCCAACGACACCATCACCCGTGTTGCACCTGGCACGGCGGCCGGTACGCTGATGCGGCGCTACTGGCAGCCGGCGGCGCTGGTCGATGAACTGTCCGGCAACCGGCCGATCAAGCCGCTGCGATTGCTCGGCGAGGATCTGGTGATCTTCAAGGACGGTGAGGGACGCTTCGGGCTGATCGGCCGTCAATGTCCGCATCGCGGCACGGATTTGGCCTATGGCCGGCTTGAAGACGGCGGCCTGCGTTGCGCGTTTCATGGCTGGCTGTTCAACGTCGAAGGCAAATGTCTGGAGACGCCGGCCGAGCCTGACGGCAGCAACCTGTGCGCCAATATCCGACAGAAATCCTATCCGGTGGTCGAGCGCAGCGGCATCCTGTTCGCCTATATGGGGCCGGGTGAACCGCCGGCGTTCCCGCATTTCGACTGTTTCGTCGCGCCGGACAGCCATACGTTCGCGTTCAAGGGCCTGATCGAGTGCAACTGGCTGCAGTCGCTCGAAGTCGGCATCGATCCGGCCCATACCTCGTTCCTGCATCGCTTTTTCGAGGATGAGGATCCGAAAGCCGGCTACGGCAAGCTGTTCCGCGACACCTCGATCGATTCCGACATGCCGATGACGCGCATCATGCGCGAGTTTCCGCGCCCGCATATCGAAGTCGAGCCGACCGATTTCGGCCTGCGCATCGCGTCGCTGCGCCGCATGAGCGACGCCTATACGCATATCCGCGTCACCAACCTGATGTTCCCCAATGCGTTCATCATCCCGATGAGTCGCGAGATGACGATCACGCAATGGCATGTGCCGGTCGATGACACCAAGCATTACTGGTACGCCATCTTCACCTCCTTTGGCGCGCCCGTTGATAAGGACGAGATGCGGCGCCAGCGGCTGCAGCTTTATACGTTGCCGGACTACATTCCGAACAAGAACAAGACCAACGACTACGGCTACGATCCGCACGAGCAGGAGCACGAGACCTATACGGGCATGGGCGCCGACATCAACGTGCACGACCAGTGGGCCTGCGAGTCGATGGGCACGATCCAGGACCGCACGCAGGAGCATCTCGGCCAGTCCGACAAGGCGATCACGGCGTATCGGCGCGTGCTGCGCGCCGCCATCGACGACGCGAAGAACGGCGGCAAGCCGCTGATGGTGCTCGACGCGGCCGCCGCCGCGAAGCTGACCGGCCCGGCCGCGATCGACGGCATCGGGCCGACCGACGACTGGCAGACCTATTGGCGCAAGACCGACGCGATCAAGCGGCAGGCCGCGAGTTGGGCGAACGGCCATTAGGTCGAAGCTCATGTCCGCCAGGGAAACACCGGTCAGCTTCGTCGCGCGGCACGCGCTGTGGAGCGAGCAGCAGGTCGAGGCGTTCGAGCGCGTCGAGCGCGAAATCTCCGACCGCAAGCTGGAAGTCGTCCGGTTCTCGTTCGCCGATCAGCACGGCATCCTGCGTGGCAAGACCCTGATGGCCGGCGAGGCCACCAAGGCGATGCAGGCCGGCGTGTCGATGACGTCGACCCTGCTGGCCAAGGACACCTCGCATCGCACGGTGTTTCCGGTGTTCACGGCCGGCGGCGGCTTCGGCATGCCGGAGATGCAGGGCGGCAGCGATTTCCTGATGGTCGCCGATCCGACCAGCTTCAAGATCCTGCCGTGGGCGCCGAATACCGGATGGCTGCTGTGCGATATTTATTTCGCCGACGGCAAACCAGTTCCGTTCTCGACCCGGCAACTGTATCGCGACACGCTGTCGCGTCTCGCGACCAGCGGCTTCGAATTCGTGGCCGGGCTCGAAGTCGAATTCCATCTCTACAAGATCGAAAACCCGCGCCTCGCGCCAAGTGATGCCACATGGCCGGCGGTGCCACCCGACGTCAGTCTGATCTCGCAGGGCTTCAACCTGCTGACCGAAGTCCGCTATGACCTGATCGATCCGATCATCGATATCATCCGGCGCGACGTGCTGGCGCTCGGCCTGCCGCTGCGGTCGGTCGAACAAGAATTAGGTCCGAGCCAGTGCGAATTCACGTTCGCGCCGCAGGCCGGGCTCGCGCCGGCCGACACCATGGTGCTGTTCCGCAGCGCCGTGAAGCAGATCGCGCGCCGCCATGGTTATCTCGCCACCTTCATGTGCCGGCCGCATCTGCCGAACGCATTCTCCAGCGGCGGGCATCTGCACCAGGCGCTGATCGACACCAAATCGCGCGGCAAGGCGTTGGCCGCGCGCGACGGTGCCGATCCGATGACGCCATTCGGCCGGGCCTATCTGGCCGGATTGCTGACCCACGCACGCGCCGCCGCGGCATTCACCACGCCGACCCTGAACGGCTACAAGCGCTATCGGCCGTTCGCGCTGGCGCCCGACCGCGCCATTTGGGGCCATGACAATCGCGGCGTGATGATCCGCGTATTGGGGCGGCCGGGCGATCCGGCGACACGGCTGGAAAACCGCGTCGGCGAGCCGGCCGCCAATCCGTATCTGTACATGGCGTCGCAGATCGTGACGGGACTGGACGGCGTCGCCCGCCAACTCGATCCCGGCCCGTCGGCCGACACGCCCTATGAGACACAGGCCGAGCCGCTGCCGGGCTCGCTGTCCGAAGCGCTGGACGCCTTGCGTGGCAATGCCTGCTTCCGGCAAGGCTTCGGCGACGGCTTCGTGAATTACTTTCTGCGCATCAAGGAAGCCGAGATCGCGCGCTTCCAGGCCGAGGTCACGGACTGGGAGCAGCGGGAATACTTCGAGCTGTTTTAAGGCGCTAGATTAGGCTGCCGGCGTTCGGCTGCAATATCCGGCGCAGGCCGAGCGCGACCGCGATGCCGGCGACCGCAACTACGCCGAACACCATCGGCGCCCGGTCCCAGCCGAAATGGTGCACGACGCTGCCGAGCGCCGCCGGGCCGAGCAACTGCCCGATATTGCTGGCCTGTGCGATCAACCCGAGAGTCAGCGCCAATAGCGCTGCTTGCCCGGCGGCGCGCGGCGACGCCGCAAAGATCGAGGCAGGCACTAACCCCGTGATCGCCAGACTGGCGGAGGCCAGCCCAACCACAGCCATCACCGGCAGCGCGTCCGAGAAGATGCCGAACGAGGCCACGCCGAGAAACCCGAACGCCGATGCCATCACGGCCCAGGTCGGAATCTTTAAGCGCACGAAAATGCCGGTCGACAGATTGCCGAGCGTGTTGGCCACGACCGTCAGCGCGCTGAGGCTGCCGGCCTGCGCGATGGTGAGCCCGGCGCGCTCGACCAGCAGCGTCGGCATCAGACCGGTCATCGCGCCGTACTGAAACGTATAGAGCGCGAATGCCGCCGCGAGCAGCATGGGTCCGGGCGAGGTCAGCACCCGGCCTACGTTGTTGAGCAGGCTGCGGTCGGCGACCGCATGGTCGTCGGCGTCGAGCGGGATCAGCAGCCAGATCACGGCCGCATAGATCGCCGCGAGCGCAGCGTTGACCTGCCACAGCAGCGGCCAGCCGTAGGGCGCCAACAGCGGCCCGACAAACATCATGATGGCCATGCCGGCCGGCATATAGGCGGCCCAGAACACCATGGCGAGCGCGCGGTCGGGCGGCGCGGTGACGCTGCGGATCAAGGTCGGGATCGCAATCGTAATTGCCAGGAAGCCGCAGCCCTCGATCACCCGGGTGACCAACAGGGGAGTGAGATGGCTGGCGAAAGCGCCGAGCGCGCTGCCGAGCGCGACCGCCAGGAGCCCGGCCACGGCCGCGTTGCGGGCGCCGGCCAGCGACACGCCGATGCCGGCCGTCAGGCCGGCGAGCGCGCCGAGCGCCGCATAGGCGCCGACCACCCAGGCGGCCGACACCAGCTCAAGGCCGAGATCCTGACGCAACAGCGGAATGGCGATCGCGGCTTTGCCGACCTGAAACGCTCCGACGATGCCGGCCACGACCAGGACGACGACAAGCTTCCAGTCGGTCTTGGTGGGCACGCGGACAGCGCTCTTGTTCTTGAGATAGGGGGCTTTTTCTGACGCGCGCCCGGACGCAAAACCGGTATCCACTTTTGCTGAGCGCGCTTTAGGTCTTCGTCCATGCCCGATTTGCTAGGTCTGGTAAAGCCGGGCGGTAAATCGACGATCCGTAGTCGAACGGACTATGGTCTTAGTAATTTGGCAAGCGGTCTATGGTTATTAAGCGGTAAATCAAGCGAGGCCGTGATGACCATTGTAAATTCGTCTCTTCCTGCGACGCCCAAGAGCCGCGATTCCGAATCCCTGATTCTGCTGACGGCCATCGGCCTGTCGCTCGCCGTAACGCTCGGCGTGTCGTTCAGTTCGGCCGCGACCGGCGCCTTGCAGAGCGCGTTTGATGCCTTCGGCATCCAGCAAACGGCCAAAGCGAATGCCGAACTGGATCTGCAGGGCGGCGCCATCATCGAAATCAATCAGGCGCTCCGGTCCGTGAAGAGCCAGGTGGCGATGCTGAACGCGAATGATGGCGGCGAACTCGGCGTCGTGGCCGAGCATCGCTTTGCCAGGCTCGATGCCGACGTCTCGGCGCTGACCGCCAAAATCGAAGCGCTGAGCGCGGCGCGCGACGCCGTCGCCAACACGGGACTGAATGGCCAGGTCGCCGGCCTCGAAACCGGCCTCACCATGGCGGGCCTCGAAATCGGCGCGCTGCGCTCGTCGTTGGAAGGCCGCGACGACAAGCGCGGCAAGGAAATCGCCGCCATCGCCACGCGGCTCGACCGTCTGGAAACCATCGTCCACGGCCGCGAGGTCACCGGCTCGATCAAGCGGCCGCTCCGTAAGCGGGTCCGCCATGTTGCGCGCGCGCCGAAGGTTTCAGCGCCCGAGAGCTTCATGATGATCGACGGGGTGGTGCGGCGCTGAACTGCGCAAAGTATCGTCTTCGACCCGGCCGACGAGGCCGGGTCATTCGATTGCTTACACGTCGACGCTGGCGGCCAGCGCGTTCTCCTGGATGAACTCGCGGCGCGGCTCGACGATGTCGCCCATCAGCTTGGTGAAGATGTCGTCGGCCTCGTCGACCTCCTTGACCTTCACCTGCAGCAGCGAGCGCACATTGGTGTCGAGCGTGGTCTCCCACAGCTGCCCCGGATTCATCTCGCCGAGACCTTTGTAGCGCTGCAGCGTCAGGCCTTTGCGGCCGGTCGCCGTGATCGCATCGAACAGTCCGACCGGACCGTGGATCGCGATCTCGTCGCCCTTGCGGCGCAGCATGCCGGGACGCGGATAGGTGTCCTGCAGTGAGGGCGCCAGTTCGTCGAGCTTGCGGGCCTCGGCGGAGCCGAGCAACGCCTGATCGATCACCGCGACGTCCTTGACGCCGCGCACGGTGCGCTCGAGGTAGAAGCCGTCCGTGAAGGTGCCGATCCAGCCGCGCTCGGTTTCCTCCGACAGGATGTCGAGCCGCTTGGCGATGTACTCAGCGGCGGCGACCGCCTTGTCGGTGTCCTTGATGACCTCGGGATTGAGCATGCCGGCGATCGCGGCCTGCTCGACGACCTGCCGGTTGTAGCGGCTGTGCAGGCCGGCGAGCGCGCCGCGCACCTGGCGGGCCTCGTCGATGATCTTCTTCAGATCGGCGCCGGCGCGCTCCTCGCCATTGTGCAGCCGGAACACCGCGTCTTCGAGACCGGTGTCGACCAGATAGTTTTCCAGCGCGCGCTCGTCCTTGATGTATTGCTCGGACTTGCCGCGCTGCACCTTGTAGAGCGGCGGCTGCGCGATATAGAGGTGGCCGCGATCGATCAGCTCGCGCATCTGCCGATAGAAGAACGTCAGCAGCAGGGTGCGGATATGGGCACCGTCGACATCGGCGTCCGTCATGATGATGATCTTGTGGTAGCGCAGTTTGTCGACGTTGAACTCGTCGTGTCCGATGCCGGTGCCGAGCGCCGTGATCAGCGTGCCGATCTCGGCGCTGCCCAGCATCTTGTCGAAGCGCGCGCGCTCGACATTTAAAATCTTGCCCCGGAGGGGCAAGACCGCCTGGAATTCGCGGTTGCGGCCCTGCTTGGCGGAGCCGCCGGCCGAGTCGCCCTCGACGATGAACAGTTCGGATTTCGCGGGATCGCGTTCCTGGCAGTCGGCGAGCTTGCCCGGGAGCGACGCCACGTCGAGCGCGCCCTTGCGGCGCGTCAGTTCGCGCGCCTTGCGGGCGGCTTCGCGGGCGGCGGCGGCTTCGACCACCTTGCCGACGATCGCCTTGGCCTCGGACGGATGCTCCTCGAACCAAGCCTTGAGCGCGTCATTGAGCACGCTTTCGACGACCGGGCGGACTTCCGACGAAACCAGCTTGTCTTTCGTTTGCGACGAGAATTTCGGATCCGGCACTTTGACCGACAGCACGGCGGTCAGGCCTTCGCGGCAATCGTCGCCGGTCAGCGCGACCTTTTCCTTGCGGGCCATGCCGCCGCCTTCGGCGTAACCCGTGACCTGACGGGTCAGGGCGCCGCGGAAGCCGGCCAGATGCGTGCCGCCGTCGCGCTGCGGGATGTTGTTGGTGAAGCACAGCACGGACTCGTGGTAGCTGTCGTTCCACCACAGCGCGCTTTCGACCACGATGCCGTCGCGCTCGGCCTTCACCATGATCGGCGTCGGCACCAGCGGTGAGCGGTTGCGGTCGAGGTAGCGCACGAACGCCTCGACGCCGCCCTCGTACATCATCTCTTCGCGCTTCTCGACGGCGTGACGTTTGTCGGACAACACGATGCGCACGCCCGAATTCAGAAAGGCGAGTTCGCGCAGCCGATGCTCCAGGGTCGCGAAATCGTATTCGACATTAGTGAAGGTTTGGGTCGAGGCCAGGAACGTCACCTGCGTGCCGCGCTTGCCTTCGCCCGCCGGGCCGACCACCGACAGCGGCGCCACCGCGTCGCCGTGATGGAATTCGATGAAGTGTTCCTTGCCGTCGCGCCAGATGGTCAGCGTCAGCTTGCTGGACAGCGCGTTGACGACCGAGACGCCGACGCCGTGCAGACCGCCCGAGACCTTGTAGGAGTTCTGGTCGAATTTTCCGCCGGCATGGAGCTGGGTCATGATGACCTCGGCGGCCGAGACGCCTTCGCTGTGCATGTCGGTCGGGATGCCGCGTCCGTCGTCGCTGACCGTCACCGAGCCGTCGGCATTGAGCACGACGCTGACTTCCTGCGCGTAGCCGGCCAGCGCCTCGTCGATGGCGTTGTCGACCACCTCATACACCATGTGGTGCAGGCCGGAGCCGTCATCGGTGTCGCCGATATACATGCCGGGGCGTTTGCGCACCGCGTCGAGGCCCTTCAGGACCTTGATGGATTCGGCGCCGTAATCGGAATTGTCGACGACCTGCGAGGCCTTCTCGCGGGCGGGTTCGGCCATAGGCTGGAGCTTTCGAATCGGGGTCAAATTGGATGCGGAATAAGTTGCGTCTATGTGACATGAAAGATGGGGTGCGTACAGCCCAAAGTGAAGGGGTGTAAGTATTTGAAAAACATATATTTTTTTAGGGAAAATGCGCGGATTTTTGGGGCTCGGGTTCTGGCTGCGTTCTGGCCGAAAAAGCCCCGGATTTTGAGGCTTGAACGCCCGGCCAAATAAGGATTCAAATCCGCTTTTGAGCGGTGCCCGGCGTCACCTCGAAAATCTGCGCCCGTCCCGCCAGATCGGCGAATGCCGCCGGGTCGGCGCCGGTCATCCAGACCTGGGCGCCCAGCGCCTCCAGGGCCGCGTAAAGCGCCGCGCGGCGCATCGGATCGAGATGCGCCACCACCTCGTCGAGCAGCAGCACCGGCGCGAATCCGGTCATCTCAGCGATCAGCCCGGCATGGGCCAGCACCAGACCGATCAGCAGCGCCTTCTGCTCTCCAGTGGAGGCCTGATCGGCCGCGATGCCCTTCGGCCCGTGCTTGACCATCAGGTCGCTGAGATGCGGGCCATCCAGGGTGCGGCCGGCGGCGGCGTCGCGGGCACGGTTTTGCCGCAGCACCGCGCGATAGCGATCCTCGATCTCGGTCGCGGCGGTGTCGGTCAGCGCGTGCTCCATCCAGCCGTCGAGCGCGATACCGGCCCAGGGAAACGGCGACAGCGGATCCTTGTTGCGGGCGAGAGCCCCGGCGAGGCGCTGCACGGTCTCGACCCGCGCCGCCGCGACCGCGACCGCTACTTCGGCGGTCTCGTGTTCGACCGCGTCGAGCCAGTGCGAATCGTAGCGCGGCTGTTCGAGCAGCCGGTTGCGCGAGCGTAATGAGCGCTCCAGCGCATTGACGCGCGCGCCATGACTGGCGTCGACCGCCAGCACCAGCCGGTCGATGAAGCGCCGCCGCTCCGAGGCCGGCCCGCTGAACAGCCCGTCCATCGCCGGCACCAGCCAGATGATGCGCAGATGGTCGGCGAACGCCGCCGCGGACGTCACCGGCTCGCGATCGATCCGGCAGCGGCGGGTCGGGGCGGTATCGCCGGTGGGTTCAATGCCGGTGCCGAGGGTCGTCAGGCCCAGCGCGCCCTCGATTTCGGCCGATACCGCCCAAGCGGACGTATCGGGCCCGGCGCTGTTCTCGGCCATATCGTTTTCGGGGAAGCTATCGGCCTCGCTGAATGCGACCTCGTCGAGCGTCGCCCGCCGCAGGCCGCGGCCGGGCGCCAGGAACGAGATCGCCTCCAGCAGATTGGTCTTGCCGGCGCCGTTGTGCCCGACCAGGACCACGGATCCGCCGCCGAGCGTGATCTGCATCGCGCGATAGCTGCGAAAATTGCTTAGGCTCAGGCGGAGGATCCGGGCGGCGGTCATTCCGGCAGCTTTCGGTTCCTGCACCGGAACATGTTCCGTGCGGGAACACGGAACGAGGTATTAAGTTGGCGTTTGTTTGGCTTCATTGCTGTCCATTGCGGCGATCAACCCGAAATCCGGAACTAAAGCGGTGCCGAGCCTTTAACCTCCATGACGATAGACGCAGGCGCGATGCTTGAGACCGGGAGCGAACCCATGGACAGCGATAAAATTCCGCGGTCGACATTGACCGAACATCTCGACTCCTCGATCGAGCGAGTCCACCAGAATCTCGAAGCGGTGTCATTTTGGGCGCATGCCGTCAGCGGGTTCGCCCAGCCGATTCCGGCCTATGTTCCCGAGGAATCCGTGAGCGGGTTCCAGGCCCACCCGTTCTCGCCCGGGCCCCGGGCGCTAGGCAAGGCGCCGCAAAGCAAGACGCGTGGCAAAGTACGCGCGCGGCAATAGCAAATATGCCGTGGGATCACACGCGCATCGGCATCAGAACATAGAGCGCGCCCTTGGCGTCCTTGTCCTGAATCAGCGTCGGCGAGCCCGGATCGGCCAGCTTCAGCACCGCGACCTCGCCATCGATCTGCGCCGCGATATCGAGCAGGTAGCGCGAGTTGAACCCGATATCGATCGGGTCGGCTTCATACTCGACCTCAAGTTCTTCGTTGGCGCTGCCGGAATCCGGATTGGTCACCGAAAGCACCAGCTTGCCGGCCACCAGCGATAATTTTACAGCGCGGCCGCGCTCGCTCGACACCGTCGAGACGCGATCGACGGCGGCTTCGAAAATCTTCTTGTCGACCCGCAGTTCCTTGTCGTTGCCGAGCGGAATGACGCGGCCATAATCCGGAAACGTGCCGTCGATCAGTTTCGAGGTCAGCACCACGTCGCCGAGCGTGAAACGGATCTTGCCCTGCGACAGCTCGACGTTCACTTCGGCGGCGCCGTCGTCGATCAGCCGCTGCACTTCGCCGACGGTCTTGCGCGGAATGATGACGCCCGGCATGCCGTCGGCGCCTTCCGGCAGATCCAGTTCGAACTGCGCCAGCCGATGGCCGTCGGTCGCGACCGCGCGCAGCTTCGCGGTATTGGCCGCGCCGGCGACGTGCAGATAGATGCCGTTGAGGTAGTAGCGGGTTTCCTCGGTCGAGATCGCGAACTGGGTCTTGTCGATCAGGCGCTTGATGTCGCCCGCGACCAGCTTGAACTTATGCGTCATGTCGCCGGCGGCGAGATCCGGGAAATCGCTTTCCGGCAAGGTCTGCAAGGTGAAGCGCGAGCGTCCGGCGCGGATCGACAGCACGGCGCGGTCGCCCGAGGCTTCCAGTACGATCTGCGAGCCTTCCGGCAATTTGCGCACGATCTCGTAGAACATATGCGCCGGCACGGTGGTCGAACCGCCCGGCGAGACTTCCGCCGCGATGGTCTCGGTGACCTCGAGGTCGAGATCGGTCGCCTTCAGGCTCAGCGTCGATTTCTCGGCACGGATCAGCACGTTGGCGAGAATCGGAATGGTGTTGCGCCGCTCCACGACGCGGTGGACGTGGCCCAGCGACTTCAGCAATGCGGCGCGTTCGACCGTGACCTTCATACGACCGTGACCCTACTCTTTGCGGCTTCCTCCGCCGCAGGAAAGCACCTCGGCTATCGACCGACAAGCGAGAGGCGGAGGCGACCCGGCGGCCCGTATCGAGGCCCCACGCCGGGGTCCCGACAGTGGCGCGCCGGGCCGGATTCGGCAAGGCTGGGATGGACGGCTGAGCGTCTTTTTCCAAGCGTTTTGGCTAATCCGGTGGATTTCAGCCCGGATCCGGCGGGTTGTGCCGGACCCTCAACGCTTGGCGGGACGCGCTAGTCCTGCAACTGGCGCTTCAGGATCTCGATCTCTTCGGCCAGCGAGGTGTCGTTGCCGACCAGGTTCTCGATCTTGCGCACCGCGTGCAGCACCGTGGTGTGATCGCGGCCGCCGAACCGCCGGCCGATCTCCGGCAGCGAGCGCAGCGTCAGCGTCTTGGCCAGATACATCGCGACTTGGCGCGGCCGAACCACGTTGGCGGTGCGCCGCGACGACAAGAGGTCGGCCCGGCTGACATTGTATTGCCGCGCCACGATGCGCTGGATGTCCTCGATCTTGACCCGTTTCGGTTCCTGCGGACGGATCAGGTCGCGGACTTCGCGCTCGGCCATTTCCATGGTGACCGGATGTCCGGTCAGCTTGTTATGGGCCAGCAGGCGGTTGAGTGCGCCTTCGAGGTCGCGTCCGTTATGGGTGACCGATTTGGCGATGTAGCCAAGGACCGGCGCCGGCACGTCGAAGCCGGGATGATGCGCGCGGGCTGCACCGACCCGGCCTTTGAGAATCTCGAGCCGCAGCTCCTCGCCAAGCGATCCCATCTCGACCACCAGACCACCAGCCAGCCGCGAGCGCATCCGGTCGTCGAGGCTTTCCAGATCCGACGGCGGACGATCCGCCGCGATGACGACCTGACGGCCGGCATCGATCAGCGCATTGAGGGTGTGGCAGAACTCGGCCTGAGTCGATTTACCTTGCAGGAATTGCAGGTCGTCGATCACCAGCACGTCGATGCCGCGCAGCGTTTCCTTGAAGGCGATCGCGGTCTGCGAACGTAATGCCGACACGAAGCCATACATGAAGCGTTCGGCCGTCAGATACATCACGCGGCGATTGGCGTCGCTGTTGCCGGCGAAGGTGATGGCCTGCAGCAGATGGGTTTTACCGAGGCCGACGCCGGCATGCACATAGAGCGGATTGAACATCACCGGCTCGCCGCGGCGGGCCGCGGCGACCTGCTTGGCCGCCGCATGCGCCAGCGTGTTGGAGCGTCCGACCACGAAGCTGTCGAAGGTCAGTCGCGCGTCGAGTGGCGAGCCGCCGAGCGCTTCATGCACGGCCGCGGCCGGCAGGCTGGCATGGCGATCGGCGCCGTTGATCGGCGAATGGCCGTAGCCGTTGCTGCTGCCGACAGGCGTGTGCGGCAATTCGCGCGTGTCGCGCTGCGATGTCACCGGTTCCGCCGGCTTGGCTTTCTGCTGCAGCGTGCGAATGACGGAGGAACGTACCGCCAGTTCGATGCGAGCCACGGTGTCCTGCTCGGCCTGCCAGCACACCAGCACGCGGTCGGCATAATGCGACTGGATCCAGCTCTTGAGAAACCGCGTCGGCACCGAAAGACGCACCGTGTCGTCTTCCAGGCCGTCCAGTTCCATGCGGGCGAACCAGCTGGTGAAGATGTCTTCGCCAACTTCCGCCCTGAGGCGGCCGCGGACACGAGCCCAATGATCCTGATGCGTGGTCGTCATCTGAATTCTTCTCTCTGCGGTTCGGCTGCGACAGTTCAGCGGAACGCGACGGACGGCTCAGAGCCGTCCCGCATCGTTACCGACGGACGCAACTATTTCGACGAAGGCACGGCCATCATGGGGGAGGCGAAGCGCTCGGCCGTTCGATCGAACGGCCAAATCGCGAGGCCAATAAAGCTGCCGCGATCTAGGGCCCGGACTGGGCGGGCGGCGGCGAACCCGATCTACAAGGCTGGCTGGTGTCGGTTAAACAGAGGCGCGCCATACGGCGCGACCCGCGCGCGGATGGGCAAGCTCGAAGGCTCTGAAGCGCTGTCGCGGATCCCGTGGACCGGGCCGCGAGGAGTCCGCAATTCGACGCAAGCCATGCTGCAGACATAACATCCCCCCGCCATCGAGCGGATTTCGCCCGACGGATGATTTAGACCATTATCTGAAGAAGAGGTGACAGGTTTTTGAAGCGTTTTTTACTTATTACAGAAACAACGCCAAGCCTAGACCCTTAGTTCTGCCCTACGAACTCTTACTTATACTTAGCGACTTTGAGTGACCGTCCAGCGACAGCTTTCCCGCACTCATCATCATGAGTCTACTTACACGACGTTTACTGAAGAGCCCTCGGTGGCCCGAAGGCATTTGAAAAATACACAGCACCCCCCTCCGCCGCAATGGCCGTGCTCGATAAAGGGAGTCGCCAGAGTCACTTAGCCCTCATGGCGGATTCGATTGTGACGAATGTGCGAAGAATTTGCGCCGCTGATTCAAGACGTTGCGAAAACGAAACTTCGGTTTTGCGTTGCCGCAGAACGGCAAAAGCCATCACGAAGATGATGGCGGCCTCATAGGTACGATGCGGAAGAATCCAACTCCCGTTCGTGGCTTTCCTAATAAACCCTTACGAAAGCAGAGATTTTGTTGCTCGAAAAACCAGGGTAGCTCCAGGCTGCCGGCCCGCCGACGCTGCTGGTTGGCAAGATGGAACAATGCGTATCCGAAGACGGGCATCGATAACCGTGACCATGTTGCTGACGCGCAACATGGGTGTGTGACGTCGGCACTGAACGGTGCGACAAGGCGAGCACACGAAGGGGAAGCCGCCCTGAGGCGATGCTGCGCGCCGCGAAACGCTACGGCGCGGCGGTACGTGGTTCGGCTGCGCGGCGCCAGATCGGTGACGCGCTATACGACGGAGCCCCGTAAGGGAGAGTCGGGAAGCGACAATGCCGCCGCGATAGGTGCGGATGATGTGCTGAGGGGCGATCCACGCATGGCCGCCAAAACTTGGCCACGGTAAGCGGTCGGCCAAGAGCCCGAAGGCTCTAGATTCCTTGGCTTGGTCGGATTTCCTGCGGCGAACCGGTATCCACTTCGCCGGGAAATGCTCCAGGCTGAAGAAAGGCTCTAAGCCGAAGGTTGCTGGGCCAGCTTGGCGATCCGCGCCGAGAGGCGCGAGACTTTGCGGCTCGCGGTTTTCTTGTGCAACACGCCCTTTTGGGCCGAGCGCATCAGCATCGGCTCGGCGGCCTGCAGCGCGGCCAGCGCGGCGGCCTGATCGCCGGACGTGATGGCTTCCTCGACCTTGCGGACCGTACCGCGCATGCGCGAACGCCGCGCCTTGTTGATCTCGGTGCGGCGGGCAATAACGCGGGTCGCCTTCTTGGCGGATTTGGTATTGGCCATGGGGCTTTTGTCCGGGCTCTGGTCCTGCAGCGCCGTGTCGCCGCGTGGTGGGCGAAAGGGCCGTCGCTGGGTCTGAAAATGGATCGGCGGCGAGATTACTCGCCGCCATTTGGGGTGCTTATAATGGTCCGGGACCCGGCCGTCAACGCCGGCCGGCCGGCGTTTTAGGAGCGGGGGGTCCGATGAGCGGACCCCCGGTTCCGTACCACCAGAGCGTTTTCAAGCGAAGTGGAATCCGGTTCGCGTAAAGAAAACGCGTCACTCTAAAGATCTAACGCGTCACTCTAAAGATCTAGAGCGCGTCCGGACGCAAAACCGGTGTCCACTTTTGCTGGACGC
>JAQGJU010000109.1 GCA_028290465.1 Xanthobacteraceae bacterium
GCCCGCAGCGCGCCGCGCGCCGCCAGCCGCGCCGCGCCGGTCTGGCTGATGCCGCCGGACCCGATCACGGCGTGGCCGCGCGCATATTTATGGCCATCGATGTCCGGGATCGGAAACACCGCTTCCCATAGCGCCGGCGTGTTGACGAAAGCCGCCGGCTGAATTCGGTCCAACACCGCCGCCGGAATGCCGATATCGGCGACCCGGACCCGGCCGCAATGCAGCCGGCCCGGCAGCAACAGATGGCCGGGCTTGCGCCGGAAGAACGTGATGGTTTCGGTGGCCTGAACCGCCGCCCCCATCACGGCGCCGGTCGACCCGTTGATGCCGCTCGGCAGGTCGACGGCGACCACCGGCACCCCGGCGCTGTTGATGGTCTCGATCATGGCCCGCGCGAGGCCCGTGACCGGGCGATCGAGCCCGGCGCCGAACAGCGCGTCGATGATCACGCCGGCGCCGGCGAGCGCCTGCGGCGTCGCGGCTTCCGTGACGCCGCGCCAGCCGGCGACCGCCTTGGCGGCGTCGCCCTTCAGGGCGGCCGGGTCACCGACCAGTAGAACCCGCGCCGGATAGCCGCGCTCGGCCAGCACCCGCGCGGCCACGAAGCCGTCGCCGCCATTGTTGCCCGGTCCGGCCACCACCACGATCCGGGTGCCGAGCGGATGGCGCGTCGCCACCGCGTCGGCGACCGCGCGGCCGGCCCGCTCCATCAGAGCGAGTCCCGGCACGCCGCCGGCAATGGTCAGCCGGTCGGCCTCGGTCATCTCGGAATTGGACAGGAGTTCGATCATGCGACGACCGTACAGGCTGCGGAGACCCTAGTGTGGTGGATTTGAAGTTCCTCCTATTAGCGCGGCAAGCTCGCAGAGGAACTTCAAATCCAAAACCACACTAGAAACATTGTTTTGCTCGTGTCCCTTTGATTCCGAAGGTCGCATCAGAGGGGGCCGCAAGCGTTTGCGACCTTCGGAATCGGGACACGAGGGCCCAATACCATGCCCTATCGAGCAGCACGCCCGTCATGATGAATAATTATGCATGTTGTTTATTTTGTAAGCGGCGCGATTTGCCTTATGTTGCGCCAGTTGAACCCACAATCGGCGAAGCGGCTGAATTTGCGGGTGTTTCGACGCAGCTATCGGCTTGGCATGGACCCTGCTAACCGGATGCGCGGCTTGCGCGGTGGCTGTTCGCCGGCGGGCCAGGGAGACGGAAGCGCCATGAAGAAAATTGAAGCCATCATCAAGCCCTTCAAACTGGACGAGGTGAAGGAAGCGCTTCAGGAAGTCGGACTGCAGGGCATCACCGTGACCGAGGCCAAGGGTTTCGGCCGGCAGAAGGGCCATACCGAACTGTACCGCGGCGCCGAATACGTGGTCGATTTCCTGCCGAAGGTGAAGATCGAAATCGTGCTCGGCGACGACATGGTCGACAAGGCCGTGGACGCGATCCGGCGCGCCGCCCAGACCGGGCGGATCGGCGATGGAAAGATCTTTGTTTCCAACATCGAGGAAGCGATTCGAATCCGCACCGGGGAATCGGGAATCGACGCCATCTGAACGCTGTGGCACCATGGATGCGCGAGTCCGGGTCTCGTTCAAGAAAGGCAAGCATTCATGAAGACCGCCAAAGACGTCCTGAAAATGATCAAGGACGAAGACGTTAAATACGTCGACTTCCGCTTCACCGATCCGCGGGGCAAGTGGCAGCATGTGACGTTCGACGTCACCATGATCGACGAAGAGATTTTTTCCGAAGGCACGATGTTCGACGGCTCTTCGATTGCCGGTTGGAAGGCCATCAACGAATCCGACATGTGCCTGATGCCCGATCCCGAGACCGCCTGCATCGATCCGTTCTTCGCGGAGACGACCTTGGTGCTGGTCTGCGACGTGCTCGAGCCGACCACCGGCGAGCCCTACAACCGCGATCCGCGCGGCATCGCCAAGAAGGCCGAAGGCATGGTTAAGTCGCTCGGTATCGGCGACACCATCTATTTCGGCCCGGAGCCTGAGTTCTTCGTATTCGACGATGTGAAGTTCAAGGCCGATCCGTACAACACCGGCTTCAAGCTCGACTCGGTCGAACTGCCGAGCAACGGCGACACCGATTACGAAGGCGGCAATCTCGGCCACCGCATCGGCGTCAAGAAGGGCTACTTCCCGGTGCCGCCGATGGACTCGGCGCAGGACATGCGCGGCGAGATGCTGGCCTCGATGGCCAAGATGGGCGCCAAGATCGAGAAGCATCACCACGAAGTCGCGTCCGCCCAGCACGAACTTGGCCTGAAATTCTCGCCGATGACCTTCATGGCCGACCAGGTGCAGACCTACAAATACTGCATCCATCAGGTCGCCCACATCTACGGCAAGACCGCGACCTTCATGCCGAAGCCGATCTATGGCGACAACGGCTCGGGCATGCATTGCCACCAGTCGATCTGGAAGGACGGCAAGCCGGTATTCGCCGGCAACAAATACGCCGACCTGTCGGACACCTGCCTGAACTACATCGCCGGCATCATCAAGCACGCCAAGGCGATCAACGCCTTCACCAACCCGACCACCAATTCGTACAAGCGTCTGGTGCCGGGCTATGAGGCGCCGGTGCTGCTCGCCTACTCGGCGCGCAACCGCTCGGCATCGTGCCGCATTCCGTACACCACCAATCCGAAGGCCAAGCGCGTCGAGGTGCGGTTCCCGGATCCGCTCGCCAATCCGTATCTCGGCTTCGCCGCGATGCTGATGGCCGGCGTCGACGGCATCAAGCACAAGCTCGATCCCGGCCCGGCGATGGACAAGGATCTGTACGACCTGCCGCCGGCCGAGTTGAAGTCGATCCCGACGGTGTGCGGCTCGCTGCGTCAGGCGCTGGAAGAACTCGACAAGGACCGCGAGTTCCTGAAGGCCGGCGGCGTGTTCGATGACGATTTCATCGACGCCTATATCGAACTGAAGATGACCGAGGTGATCCGCTTCGAGCACACCCCGCACCCGGTCGAATTCGAGATGTATTACTCCGCGTAGCGTGTTCCTCCCAGCGTCGCTGCCAAGCGATGCAACTATCGGGGCGTCCCGCGAGGGGCGCCCTTTTTTTATGTGCGGAATGAGAATTGCTGCGCTAACTCCAGACCGTTAGGTTCTGTTACATGAGCGACGCTTTTCCCCACCTCGAGTCCGTCGTCAAAGAGATCGCCGACGAGATGCGGCAGCGGCCGGATCGGGGCGAGGTCGCGACCTATATTCCCGAACTGGCCCGTGCCGACGCGAAGGCCTTCGGCCTCGTGGTGATCGACGCCGACGGCAATGTCGCGGCCGGCGGCGACAGCGAAGTGCCGTTTTCCATCCAGAGCATCTCGAAGGTTTTTACGCTGACCCTCGCCTTGGGTAAGATCGGCGACAGGCTGTGGCGGCACGTCGGCCGCGAGCCGTCGGGCAGCCCGTTCAACTCCATCGTCCAGCTCGAAAACGAACGCGGCATACCGCGCAACCCGTTCATCAATGCCGGCGCGATTGCCGTCACCGATCAGATCCTGTCCGGGCATCAACCCCGCGAGGCGCTGGGGGAAATCCTCAGGTTCATGCAGTTTGTAGCCGACGATCCGTCGATCACGATCGATGAGGCGGTCGCGGCTTCGGAGCAGCGCACCGGGTTTCGCAATATCGCGCTCGCCAATTACATGAAAGCGTTCTGCGTACTCGACAACCCGGCGGATTATACGCTGGGCGTCTATTTCCACCACTGCGCCATCGCGATGTCCTGCCGGCAACTCGCCATGGCCGGACGTTTTCTCGTCCACCAGGGCCGTGTGGCGAAGAATGGATCATCGGTGGTACAGGCCGAGCGCGCCCGGCGCATCAACGCCATCATGCTGATGTGCGGCCACTATGACGGTTCGGGGGAGTTCGCCTACCGGGTCGGCCTGCCCGGCAAAAGCGGCGTCGGTGGCGGCATTCTGGCCATCGCGCCCGGCAAGGCGTCCATCGCGGTCTGGTCGCCCGGCCTCGACCATTCAGGCAATTCGCATCTCGGCCGGATCGCGCTCGAGACGCTGACCAAAAGACTGGGCTGGTCGATCTTCGGCGCGTGACGACCAAGGCCGTCACGCCATGTAGCAGGTCAGTTCTTGCGGGCGAGTTCGGCTTCCAGGGCTTCCTGGATGGCTTCTTCGTGATACCAGCTACCACTGAGCGCCTTGGCGACTTGCGACGAGACCAGAGCTGCCGGCTTCGCGTCCGTAAACTGGCTGGGACCGGCAAATCGCCCGCGAACGGGAAACTGAAAAATCTTGGCCGACTCTCTCTCAAAATTAGCAGTCATTGTTTGGCTCCAAGTTGTTGTCGCGCTAAGGCGCGCGTCAGACCTACTCAGGCATGCACATAGTCATTCAATAACAGATTTGAACTCCGTTTATGCACTTTGCCTGCCAAAAAACCAGCATTTGAATACATTATAGGCACGGAACCTCTTGCTTCTTTGACCGGCATATTTCAGCTACCAACGTGCTTCTTCAGATCGCCCCCGCCCTTGAGGTAACGGCGAATGCCGCGAATTGGTTCAAGCGCCCTAAAATCAGGCGTCCGGACGCCCCCTCCGACTGGACCGTCGGCCTAAATGTCCGCATAAAGCCGGCAACAGCCGTTGGCGCGCCTCCGAAACCAGTTGGCATACAAAATGCTTAAGAAAGCCCCAGGAGTTGGCGGCCGAATGCCGTCGACGGCCGTGCACGCACAACGATGCCCGTTCACTCGCGTCATCAGACCGGCAACGAGAGACCTGCAATGACCAAGTACAAGCTTGAATACATCTGGCTCGACGGCTACACGCCGGTCCCCAATCTTCGGGGCAAAACGCAGATCAAGGAATTCGACAGCTTCCCGACGTTGGAGCAGCTTCCGCTGTGGGGCTTCGACGGCAGTTCGACCATGCAGGCGGAAGGCAGCAACTCCGATTGCGTTCTCAAGCCGGTCCGCGTGTTCCCGGACGCGGCGCGCACCAACGGCGCGCTGGTGATGTGCGAAGTCATGATGCCCGACGGCGTCACCGCGCACCCGTCGAACAAGCGCGCCACCATCCTGGACGATGAAGGCGCCTGGTTCGGCTTCGAGCAGGAATACTTCTTTTACAAGGACGGCCGTCCGCTCGGCTTCCCGGCCGCCGGCTATCCGGCGCCGCAGGGCCCGTACTACACCGGCGTCGGCTATTCCAACGTCGGCTCGGTCGCGCGCGAGATCGTCGAGAAGCATCTCGACCTTTGCCTCGCGGCCGGCATCAACCACGAAGGCATCAACGCCGAAGTGGCGAAGGGCCAGTGGGAATTCCAGATTTTCGGGAAGGGCTCCAAGCGCGCCGCCGACGAGATGTGGATCGCCCGCTATCTGTTGCAGCGGCTCACCGAGAGCTACGGCATCGATATCGAGTTCCACTGCAAGCCGCTCGGCGACACCGACTGGAACGGCTCCGGCATGCACGCCAACTTCTCGACCGAGTACATGCGCACGATTGGCGGCAAGGGCTACTTCGAATCGCTGATGAAGCAGTTCGACAAGAACCTGATGGACCACATCGCCGTTTACGGTCCGGACAACGACAAGCGCCTGACCGGCAAGCACGAAACCGCGCCGTGGAACAAGTTCAGCTACGGCATCGCCGATCGTGGCGCCTCAATCCGCGTCCCGCACTCGTTCATCAAGAACGACTACAAGGGCTATCTGGAAGATCGCCGCCCGAACTCGATGGGCGACCCCTACCAGATCGCCTCGCAGATCCTCAAGACGATCTCCGAGGTCCCGACCGGTGCGAAAGCCGCTGCCGCTGCGTAAGGTTCACCGAACGACGTAAATTTAAAGGGCGCCTTCGGGCGCCCTTTTTATTTGGTGGGCGTAGCGCGTCAGGCGGCGACCGACGCCCGTCCGGAAGCCGGTTCCGTGCCGGCCTGGTCCGTTGTCGGATCGGCATCCGGCGTATCGCCGGCACCCGCCTCGACGTCGAGCAGCCCTTCGGACACGGCCAGGCAATTGCGGCCTTGCGCCTTAGCCCGGTACAGCGCCGCGTCGGCCTGCCGCAACAGTACCTCGAACGGCAGACCGGCCGCGCCGGCCGAAATTCCGATGCTGACCGTGCCGCCGACCGCGCAGCCGCGAATCTCGGCGGCGGCCTGTTCGAAAGCGACACGCACGCGCTCGCCCGCGGCTCTCGCCTCGGGCGAGCCGCCGATCAGGATCACGGCGAATTCCTCGCCGCCCATCCGTCCGATGATGTCATTCGTGCGCATCGTCGACCGCATGGTCGCCGCGAACAGCCGCAACGTCGCGTCGCCGACCCCGTGACCGAAGCGGTCATTGATCGACTTGAAATGGTCG
Organism: Xanthobacteraceae bacterium; assembly: GCA_028290465.1. Classification (GTDB taxonomy): domain Bacteria; phylum Pseudomonadota; class Alphaproteobacteria; order Rhizobiales; family Xanthobacteraceae; genus FEB-22. Next base: position 6,363 of record JAQGJU010000109.1, read on the forward strand.
AGGTCGCACATCAGCACGCTCAAGGTCGCGCCGCCGGGTTTAGCCCGCAATGCCAGCCGCTCGGAAGCTTCGCGAAAGCCGCGACGGTTGAACAGACCGGTCAGCGGATCGGTCATGGCCGCGGTCTTGTGAACGTGCAGCGCGCGATCCTTCGACAGCACCAGCACGATGAACGCCATGCCGACGACGTACAGCATGACTTCGAGCATGAACACCGCGATCCAACCGCTGGTCAGGCTGAGCATGCCGGCCTGCTCGGGCATCAGGGCCGCGAGCGGAATCGGAAACAGGAAGACCGCCGCATGCAGGATCGGCACGAACAGCGCCGGCCAGCGCCGGATCAGCGCGCGGCGGCGCTCGCGCCAGAGTTCGGCGGCGGTGATGAAGGTATAGCAGGCGATGATGATGAGACTGAGCGTCGCCCGCGTCTCGCTCGCCTTCAGCACGCCCGGCACCAGGGATAACGCCAGCCACAAGGTGGCGCCCGCGCACATCGCGCCCCACAACACCGGCCGCCCGTGAAACAGCCGGGCCGCGCTCCACATCATGCCGCAGGCGACGAACAGCATTGCACTGCCGAAGCCCCTCGGCAGCGGCGGCGAGACCAGGTCCTCGACGCACCAGACTCCGACCGCGAGGCCGCCAAGCAGATACGCCGCGCCCCACCACGCCAATGCCGGAATCCGGTCCTGCCGCGACGCCAGTAGCAAGACGAGGCCGATCAGCGCCGCGACGAAGGTCGCGGCCACCGCCAGCGTCGTCAGGTCGAGCGAAAGCGGGATGCCGTCTGCGCGGCTAAGCATCGGGGCCCTGTGGGTCGTTAAACGCCTAAAGTGCCCCCCACCCTTGCCGGTATCGCAGGCCCATGCACGCACTCGCTGCCATCAACCTTTCGAATGGTTGCGGAAATTGGCAGCATTTTTAAGGAGATGGACCGAGCCGGTCAGGCGGCGACTTATTGAAAGAGCCACCGTCAGGCGGCGGCGTGCTTCGGGTCGGACTTGAGCAGCGGCAGAATCGACTGCGCGCAGACGCCGGATGCTTCGCCGCCGGCATCGAACAGGCTGGCCTCGACCCGGTTGCGGCCCTGTGCCTTGGCCCGGTACAGGCAGCGGTCGGCAACGGCCAGCAAGGCATCGACATCGACATGCGGGTCGCAGCCCAGCGTCACGCCGACGCTGACCGATGGACTGAGTTTTTCATCGCCAAAACGATGTGCCGTCGCGGCGAAATTACGCCGGACCCGGTCGGCGACCGCGAAACCCTCGCCAAGATCGCCCACCGCCGCGAGCGCCGCGAATTCCTCACCACCGATGCGCCCGAACAGCACGTCGCTGCCCAGCGTCTTGGTGGCGGTCTCGGCGAACACCTGCAGCACACGATCGCCAACCGCGTGGCCGAAGCGGTCGTTGACGTCCTTGAAGAAGTCGAGGTCGAACAGCAGCATCGCCAGCGGCTCGCGGTCGACCGCCTGGCGGGCCAGCAGCTTGCGCGAGCCATCGATGAAGGCCCGGCGATTGGCAACGCCGCTCAGCGGATCGACCAGAGACGCGATCTTGTGTTTGAGCTCGGTGCGCTCCTTGGTCATGTTCAACAGCAGGAACGCCGTCACCACGGTGAACAGCAGCGTGCCGAACGCGATCAGCGCGAACGACACGCCGCTCATCACGCTGTCGTCCTGCAGGATCGGCGTCAACAGCGTCGCCGGCACCCGGGCCAGCAACACGGCCGCGTTGGACAGCAGCACGATGACGGTCGGCCAGCGCGACATCAAAGGTTCGTCGCGGCCGCGCCAGAGTTCCTCGGCCGTCATCGCGGCGAGCGTCGCCATCATGGTCGAGACCACGACCACCCGAATGTTGAAATTGTCGGCCAGCTGCGGGAAGCGGCAGGCGATCAGCCAGAGCGCCGGCGCGACCGCCAGATGGACGACGTTCACCTTGCGGCCGTCGAACACCCGCGCGCCGCCCCAGATCAATCCATAGCCGAACAGCACCAACGCGTTGGCGAGATCGATCGACACGAAATTCGGGACGGTGCCGCGCAACGCCACCAGGCTGAGGCCGAGCGCGCCGATCATGTGCGCCGCGCCCCACCACATCAGCGAACGCACGCCGCGATTTTGTACGCCTGCAAACAGCAGCAGCGCGCCGAGCAGCGCCGTGACGAAAACCGTCACCACGGACAAAGTCTGCACGTCGAGATGCATCAGCCCCACCACCCTTGCGTCGATGGCCGAACACTAGCCCCGGAACGGTTCGTCAGGGGTTACCACCTGCGTTAACCCGGGGCTGCCCCCAGGAAACATCGGCGGTAGGCTTGAAGATTGGTAAACGCGCACAACCAATGTTGCCCAATGCACGCGCAACAAGAACAGTATTCAGTTTTGAAATGCCGCGCATCTCACTGCGGCTGAAGCAAATTCGATTGATCAGGCGATGCACGCAACGCAAAAAGGGCGCACCAGAGGCGCGCCCTTTTCCGTCATAACGAAGATGAATATTAGCGCTTGGAGAACTGGAACGAACGACGGGCTTTCGCCTTGCCGTACTTCTTGCGTTCGACGACACGCGAGTCGCGCGTCAGGAAGCCCCCGCGCTTGAGCACGGTGCGCAGATCCGGTTCGAAGTAGGTCAGCGCCTTGGAAATGCCGTGACGCACCGCGCCGGCCTGACCCGACAGACCGCCACCCGAGACGGTGCAGATCACGTCGTACTGGCTGCTGCGGCTCGCGGTCGTCAGCGGCTGCTGGATCAGCATGCGCAGCACCGGACGAGCGAAATACGTCTCGATGACACGGTCGTTGATCACGATCTTGCCGGAACCCGGCTTGATCCAGACCCGCGCCACCGCGTCCTTGCGCTTGCCGGTGGCATAGGCGCGGCCCTGCTTGTCGATCTTCTGGACGTATTTCGGCGCTTCGGCAGCGACCGGCTTGATCGTCGAGAGTTGATCGAGCGACTGAATGGATTCAGCCATGATCACGCGCTCCTCGTGTTCTTGCGATTCATGGCGGCAACGTCGAGTTTCTCGGGCTGCTGTGCCGTGTGCGGATGATCCGGGCCGGCATAGACCCGCAGATTGCCGAGCTGGCGACGGCCGAGCGGGCCGCGCGGCAGCATCCGCTCGATCGCCTTTTCGACGATGCGCTGCGGAAACTTGCCTTCCAGGATGAACTTCGCAGTCCGCTCCTTGATGCCGCCGATATAGCCGGTGTGGTGGTAATAGACCTTCTGCTCGCGCTTGCGCCCGGTCAGAACGATCTTTTCCGCGTTGACGATGATCACGTTATCGCCGTCGTCGACATGGGGCGTGAAGGTCGGCTTGTGCTTGCCGCGCAGACGCAGCGCGACAATCGAAGCCAACCGACCGACGACGAGACCCTCGGCGTCGATCAGCAACCACTTTTTCTCGACTTCGGCGGGCTTGGCCGAATAGGTAGACATGGAATTGATCCGTGAGTTGGTGGCGGCCCAGGAAAGAGCCAAGCCAGTGGCAGGTTTCTATAGGACGGACCGAAACCGGTCAACGCACATCGAGGCGTATTTATATAGCAATATCAACTGGATATAAAATAGGTATTATATTGCCTTTAGCTAAGTCTCACGCCCGTGGTGGAATCGAGTAGGTCGACGTCACATGCGCCACGAGGTCTTCGTCGCCGTCAGAGCGCAACGCCACCTCGCCGACCGCCAGCCGTTTGCCGAGTTTGAGCAGCTTGGCGTCGGCCAGGAGATCGCGTTGCGCCGGCTTGCGCAGGAAATTGATGTTCAGATTGGTCGTGACCGCCAGCGGCACCGGGCCGATCGAGGCCAGAATGGCCACATACATCGCGAAATCGGCCAGCGCCATCAGGGTCGGGCCCGAAATCGTGCCGCCAGGCCGGATCATGCCCTCGCCAAAGCGCTGCCGAATGCGGCAGCCGCCGGCCCACACCGCCTCAACCGATAGCCCGCTCCCGGCGTGGAACGCCTGCGGGAACTCGGCGGCCAAGAGGGCCTCCAGTTCGGCCGCCGACAGCAGCACCTCAGCCATGTCGCCTCCCCCAATGCGCTCGCGCGGCGCCGTTAATCGGATACAATGCGTTCACGCACTTCGCCAGTGCCGCCGGAATCGTCCCCATGAACGCCCACGCTGCCGTCACCCATGCCGTCGCCGAACCGATCCTGCTGCGGGAAACCGACGGCCCGGTCGCGACCCTGATCCTGAACCGGCCGCGGGCCCGCAACAGCCTGTCGGAAGCGACGCTGGACGCGCTGGCCGAAGCGCTGACCGCCATCGCCAGCGACAAGAACATCCGCGCCGTCATCCTGGCGGCCAACGGCCCAGGCTTCTGCGCCGGACACGACCTGAAGGAATTGACCGCGCGACGTTCCGACGCCGACCGCGGCCGGGCGTTCTTCGCGCACATCATGCAGCGCTGCAGCGCCGTGATGCAGCAGATCGTGCATCTGCCCCAACCCGTGATCGCGTCGGTGCACGGCATCGCCACCGCAGCCGGCTGCCAACTAGTCGCAAGCTGCGATCTCGCGGTCGCGGGCAGCGGCGCGAAATTCGCGACGCCGGGCGTCAATATCGGACTGTTCTGTTCGACCCCGATGGTGGCGCTGTCGCGCAATATCGCGCCGAAGCACGCGATGGAGTTGCTGCTGACCGGCGACATGGTGTCGGCCGAGGACGCCGCCCGCATGGGCCTCGTCAACCGCGTGGTGCCGGCCGGCAGCGAGGGCACTGAGGCCCTCGCGCTGGCCCGCAAGATCGCCGGCAAGTCCGGCCATACGGTGAAAATCGGCAAGGAAGCCTTCTATCGGCAGGCCGAGATGAAGCTGACCGACGCCTATGATTACGCATCGCAAGTCATGGTCGACAACATGCTCGCGCGCGACGCCGAGGAAGGCATCGGAGCCTTCATCGACAAGCGCGAGCCCACTTGGGAGAACCGCTGATGAGCGTCCTTGCACTCAACCTGCCGCGCCTGCCCGCGATGCCGCCGGCGCTGCGGCGCGGCCTTCTCGGCGGCGCGGCCTGGGGCTTGGCGCTCGCCACCGGCCTGATCGTGGTCGAGGCCGTGCAATGCGGCGCCCTGTGCGTTCCGGATGCTTTGGCCACGCTGGCGGTCGCGATCCCGGCCGGGATCGTCACCATGGGGCCGCTGGTCGCGCTCGCACGTTAAACCTTCGTTCGCCGGCCCTTTCGCTAGCGCCGCGCGCACCTTATGTTGCGCGCGAAAGATAGGTTGTTATGAATCACGACAATTACGCCGACCCCTATATCCGCGGCATTCTCAACACCGTGAAGACCATCGCGATGGTCGGCGTGTCGCCCAAGGACAACCGGCCGAGCTATTTCGCGTTCAAGTATCTTCTTGAACGCGGCTTCCGCATGATCCCGGTCAATCCCGGCCAGGTCGGCAACGAACTGCTCGGGCAGAAATTCTACGGCAAGCTCGCCGACATTCCCGAGCCGGTCGACATGGTCGATATCTTCCGGGCCTCGCAATACGCGCTCGGCATCGTGCGCGAAGCCATCGCGCTTAACCCGAAGCCGCAGGTGATCTGGATGCAGCTCACGGTGCGCGACGACGAAGCGGCGGCGCTGGCCGAGGCCAATGGCATGAAGGTGGTAATGAACCGCTGCCCGAAGATCGAGTATGGCCGGCTGTCGTCCGAGATCGGCTGGATCGGCGTGAACTCGCGCACTCTCTCGTCGAAGAAGGCCAAGCTGCTCAGCGGCGGCGTGCAACGCATGGGCCTCGGCCGCATGACCATCGGCGGCGGCAGCACGACAATGTCCGACAACGCGATGAAGGACGGCGATAAGCCCGTGTAAGATCGGCGGGACACGGCATCGCCGCGCCCCGCCAGTCTTCGAACGCCGTCGATTATTTCTTCTCGAAAGGCGTCGCCGGCTCGCCGGTCTTGAGTGCCGGCGGATATAGGATCACGTAAGGGTCCGGCTTGCGGAACTGGTCGAGGCCGTTGCCGCTGACGCCGCGGTACTGCACCATCAGCACGCGCGGCTGAGCCCATTCGCCATTTGGCGCGAACTTCACGTCGCCGACCACGGTCTTGAACGTCATCTCGTGCATCGTCTTGGCCAGCGTCTTCTGGTCGAGCGATTTGTTCTTCTCGACCGCCTGGCCGACAACCTCCATGGCCGCGTACACGAACGGCGGCAGGTAGAAGCCGAGCGGATCGACGCCCTGGCTGGACGCCTTGGCCTGATAAGCCTGGATGAAGTCGTCGATGCCGGGGAACTTGATGCTCGGCGCCGGCACATACAGCTCATAGCCCAGCATGTTGTTGATCAGCGGCCCCAACTGGGTCTTGATCGCGGCAAACTGCAAGCCCACCGGACCGCCGCCAATGAGCTGCGTCTTCAGTCCGATCTCGTTGATGCTGCGCACGATGCCGACCGTATCGGTCGGGTAGGACGCCAGGAACACGACGTCCGGCTGCGACGCCTGCAGCGCCCGCACGATCGGCGCGAAGTCGACCGTCGCCGGCGGATACGAGCGATCATAGACAATCTTCAAGCCGAGCTTCTTCACCAGGATACGGGCTGCGTCGGTGTTGATCTTGCCGAACTCGGCGTCCGCGCCGACGATGGCGACGGTCTTCGGCACCGGGTTCAATTTCATCGCGACGTCGAAGAACGCCTCCGAGATGGTCTCGTTGGACTTCGGCCCCATCGGCATGATCTGGAAGTAGCCGTCGTACTTGAACTTCTCGTTCACGCCGACGCCGAACAGGCTCATCATGGTGAGCTGCTTCTGCATCACGATCGGCATCGCCGGTGCGATCAGATTGGTGCCGTACGGCGACACCACGATGTCGACCTTATCGACGTCGATCAGCTTGGTGTAGATGCCCGGCACCGTCGAAGGATTGGTCTGGTCGTCATAATGGATCAACTGCACCGGCCGCCCGAGCAGGCCGCCCTTCTCGTTGACTTTTTCGGCCCACATCTGGATCGCCAGCAGCGCGGCCTTTCCGTTCGCCGCAAGACCACCGCTGAGCGCCATGCTGAAGCCGATCTTGATCGGATCGGCGGCTTGCGCCGACGTCGCATAGGCCAGCCCGAGCAGCGCGGCGGCTGCGAACTTAAGTCGCCGCAGGCGCGCGCCCGACGACATCGGCTTAGATTTGAACATGTATTCCTCCCAGTCTGTCCGGCTCGCGGCCGGACGTTTTTTGTCAACGCATCAGTCGCCGCAGGATTACGGCATCGTAAGCGTCGGGGTTGATGATGTGTGGGTAGTGCCCCCCTATCGGCAGCGTGTCGATCTCAGCGCCGCGATAGCGGTCACGCACGGCTTGGCGCGAGGCCGGCGGGATGATCGGATCGTCGGCGCAGTCGATCACCACGATGCGGTCCGAAGGCAGCGTGAGCGGCGGACACAGCTTGGCGCCGATCACGCCAACAAAGCGCGCTTTCAGATTCTCCGCGCTCTGCCGGCCGGCCAGCATGTCGGTTTGTATCTGCTTGAGTTCGCTGTCGGGCGCCTGCGCGACCCGTTCGCGCCACACGCGTTGCAGATCGACAGCGTTATGACCGCGCACGAATTCCGGCGCGAACATCGCATTGGCGAACAGTTCGTCCGGCGTAATGAAGATGTTGCCTAGGAACAGGGTGTCGACCCGCGCCGCATGACGCAGCGCGAAGAATTGCGCCCAGTAGCCGCCGAACGACGACCCGAGCACGCTGGCGCGGTCGATCTTCAGCGCGGCCATCAGGCCAGCCAGCCCATCGGCCAGTTTTTCCGGGCTCGGCTCGGCCGGATAGCTGACCGACACGATCCGCACCGCCTGACGCAGCGCGGCGATCTGCTTGAAGAACATCTCGCAGGTGCCGACCGATCCGGGCAGCATGACCAAAACCGGCCCGGTGCCGCCGGTGTCGATATGCGGCCAATCTGTTCCGGAAACGCGCACAGTCCGGACCGCGGCATCGAGATGCCACGGTTCGGCGCGCTGGTTACCGGCAGGTCGGCTCATCACATTGGTCCACCGCAATCGTCGTTAGGGCCTTTTCCACACGCCGGCCGCGACCACTTCCTCGATCGACTGATCGGTGAATTCGGCCTTCGGCGCATCGCCGCCGATGACGAACATCAGAATCGAGTCTTCGTTCGGATCGCCCTTGGTGACATTCTCGAAGCGACGGGCGACGCCCGGCGGAAACGACACCACGTCGAACGGGCCGGCGTCGACGTATTCGACTTCGCCCTTTTCGTTTTCCCAACTGCACCGCCAGGTGCCGGTCATCGGAATGAAGGTCTCGTTGGTGTCGTGGTTATGCATCATCGGCCCGTTGCCGGGCTTGGCCCGGCAATAGCCCAGGTTAAAGCCTTCCTGGATCTTGATGGCGGCGAGGCGCGAGGCGTCGTCGCCGACCGGCGACGTCACGGCGCCACCCTCGCCCGGCGGTGGCTGGAAGCCGATGACGTTGTACAGCATGCGGATGCTGCCCGGCATCTTGCTGTCGGGCAGACCGCCGTCCGACCCTTTCAAATCCTTGAAGAAGGCGACGCGCTTCATCATCTCGGCGCGCGGCAAGCCGGAGCGCGGCAATGTTTCCATGGGTCTCTCCCTGTCTTGATTTTTAACTGTTTCGAATATTAATGATCACTTGATCAATAATGTCAAGATGGAGCAGCATGCGGCTGGAAGCCGCGCCGGCATCGGCTATAAGACCGCATGGCAAAGGCGGCGCGACCATCGACCCCACGCAAACCGGCTCGTGCGACGAAGCCGCGCACACGGCTCGCGCCGGAACAGCGCAGCGATCAGATTTTGCGCGGCGCGATCCAGTTTTTCGCCGAACGCGGCTTCGGCGGCCAGACCCGCGATCTCGCGGAGCAGCTCGGCATCTCACAGGCGTTGCTCTATCGCTATTTCCCGACCAAGGAGATGCTGATCGAGCGCATCTATGAAGAGTTGTTCGTGCGACGGCTCAAGCCCGAATGGGACGTGATCCTTTCGACGCGCACCGAGCCGCTGCTGTCGCGGCTGACGCGGTTCTATCTCGACTATTCGACCATGCTGCACGACTACGAGTGGGGACGGATTTATCTCTACTCGGGGCTCGGCGGCTCGAAGATCGCGCAGCGCTTCGCCGATCACGTCACGCAGAGCATCTTCACGCGGGTGATCGCCGAACTACGGCATGAATTCCGCCTGCCGGATCTTACGAAAATCCCGATGACCGAACCGGAATTGGAATTGATGTGGGGGCTGCATGGCAGCATCTTCTATATCGGCATCCGCAAGTCGGTCTATCACCTCGAGCCGCCGCATGACGTCGCCGGCACGGTGAAGCGCGGCGTCGAAAGCTTCTATGCCAATGCGCGGGCGATCATGAGCGGCAAGGTGGGGCGGCGCAGCAAGTAGGGTGGGCAAAGCGCAGCGTGCCCACCGTCCAGCGTCGAACGCTATTGCGTTTGATATAACGCTGCACAGCTTCGCATGGGCACGGCGCGTACCGCGCCTTTGCCCACACTACGTTGCTTCACTCTGTCGCCCGCCCTACTGCGCCGTGACGCCGGCCTTCTTGATAATCGGCACCCATTTGTCGATTTCCTGCGCGACAAACTTCCGCAACGCCTCCGGCGACTGCGCCTCCTCGCTCGGCAATTCAACGCTGAGGTCGAGCAGCCGCTTGCGCACGATAGGATCCTTCAGGGCGGCGCGCGCCGCGGCGTTGAGCTTGTCGGTGATCTCCTTCGGCGTGCCCTTGGGCGCGAACAGCGCATTCCAGCCGACCGCCTGGAATGCCGGCAGGCCCTGCTCGGCCGATGTCGGTACGTCGGGAATGGCCGGCAGCCGTGCCGGCACCGCGACCACGAGTCCATTGATTGAACCGCCCTGGATGCTCGGCACCACACCGACGGTCTGATCGCAGACATAGTCGACCTGCCCGCCCAGCAATGCGTTCAGCGCCGGACCGGAGCCGCGAAACGGAATATGGGTCGGCTTGGCGTCGAGCAGCGCGTCGAGGAACAGGCACGTTAAGTGCGAGGTCGCGCCAACGCCGCCGGTGCCGTAGTTCAGCTTGGCGGCGTTCGCCTTCACATAGGCGATGAACTCGCGGAAATCCTTGACCGGCAGATCCTTCTTGGCCGCCACCACCATCGGCGTACCGCCGGTGTTCATGATCGGCTCGAAGTCGGTCTTCGGATCGTAGGCGAGATTCGCATAGAGACCGACGCTGGCGGCCTGGGTGCCGAGATTGCCCATCAGCAGCACGTAACCGTCCGGCGCGGCGCGGGCGACGCGGGTGACGCCGACCGTGCCGCCAGCGCCGACCGCATTCTCGACAATGACCTGCTGACCAAGGATGCGGCTCATCGGCTCCGCCATCAGCCGCGAGATGATGTCGGTCGGCCCGCCGGCCGCGAACGGCACGACGAGAGTGATCGTGCGTTCCGGATAGGCGGCGCTGGCCGGCGCGGGCCACGCCAATGCGGCGATCAGCGCAGGAAAGATAAAGCGGCGGCTCAGGTCTTTGAGGCGTATCAACGCCGAGGCAACGGACTCCTGAAGGCTCATGGTGTCTCTCCCTGGGTTTGTCGCGTGCCGTTCGTGACGACACGTCGTATTGGCCGGCTTGTTGCCGGCTTTTAGGCTTTGGTCTCCTTCGCGATGGCCGCGCCGTGCATGGCGCGCGCTCGCGTAATCGTCATTCATTGTCTCCGGCCAACGCGTCGCACACCGCCTTGGTGACCTGCGCCGTCGTGGCCCGGCCGCCGAGATCCGGCGTATGCAAGGATCTGTCGGCCGTCACCCGCTCGATCGCCCGCATCAGCCGCCTGGCCGCGGCCGGCTGGCCGAGATGTTCCAGCATCATCACGCCGGACCAGAACGTGCCGATCGGGTTGGCGATGCCTTTGCCGATGATGTCGAACGCCGAGCCGTGGATCGGCTCGAACATCGATGGAAATTTGCGCTCCGGGTTCAGGTTTGCGGTCGGCGCGATACCGAGCGAGCCGGCCAGCGCCGCCGCCAGATCGGACAGGATGTCGGCGTGCAGATTGGTCGCCACGATGGTGTCGAGCGTTGCCGGCTTCAGGGTCATGCGCATGGTCATGGCGTCGACCAGCATCTTGTCCCAGGTGACATCGGGAAACTCGGCGGCGATTTCGGCCGCGATCTCGTCCCACATCACCATGGCATGGCGCTGCGCGTTCGACTTGGTGACGACGGTCAGCAGCTTGCGCGGCCGCGAGCGAGCCAGCGCGAAGGCAAAGCGCATGATCCGCGCCACGCCGGTGCGCGTGAACATCGACACGTCGGTGGCGCATTCCTCCGGCAGTCCGCGATGAACCCGGCCGCCGACGCCGGCATATTCGCCCTCCGAATTCTCACGCACGATCACCCAGTCGAGTTCGGGGCCGGTGACGTGGCGCAGCGGGCTGACGATGCCCGGCAGGATGCGGGTCGGCCGGACATTGGCGTATTGGTCAAACGGCTGGCAGATCGCCAGACGCAGGCCCCACAGCGTGATGTGGTCCGGCACGTCGGGCGCGCCGGCCGATCCGAACAGGATGGCGTCGTGTCCCTTGATCTGGTCGCGACCATCCTCAGGCATGAACGCGCCGGTCTTCTTGTAGCGCTCCGAACCCCAGTCGAAATGATCGAAGACGAATTCGAATCCGCCGTCGCGGCCGGCGCAGGCGGTCAGCGCCTCGATGCCGGCCGCGATAACCTCGGAGCCGATGCCATCGCCCGGGATGGCGGCAATTCGATAGCTGCGCATGTTCACCGCTTGTTTGTGCGTTACACGAATATCATCGAGCTACTTGCCGAGCGCGTCCGCGATGAACGTCCCGCATTCTGCCGTGCTGGCCTGGCCGCCAAGATCGCGGGTCCGGGCGCGCGGGTCGGCCAGCGCCGTCTCGATCGCCTGGACCACGGCGGCCCCAGCATCCTTGTGGCCGAGATGGTCCAGCATCATCGCGCCGGACCAGATCTGTCCAATCGGATTGGCGATGCCTTTGCCGGCGATATCGGGCGCCGAACCGTGCACCGGCTCGAACATCGACGGGAAATTCCGCTCCGGATTGATGTTGGCGGCCGGCGCAATACCGATCGAACCGGCGACCGCCGGGCCAAGATCGGACAGGATGTCGCCGAACAGATTGGAGCCGACCACGACGTCGAACCAGTCCGGATGCTGGACGAAATGCGCCGCCAGGATGTCGATATGATATTGGTCGGCGCGAATGTCGGGATACTGCGTTTTCATGGCGGCGAAACGTTCGTCCCAGAACGGCATGGTGTGGACGATGCCGTTCGACTTGGTCGCGGATGTGACGTGCTTCTTCGGGCGCGTGCGTGCCAGTTCGAACGCGTAGCGCATCACCCGGTCGGTGCCGCGCCGGGAGAACATCGACTCTTGCACGGCGATCTCGTCATCGGTGCCGCGATTCATCCGGCCGCCGATTTCGGAATACTCGCCTTCGACGTTTTCTCGCACGACATAGAAATCGATGTCAGCCGCGGTGCGACCGGCGAGCGGACTCGACATGCCGTTGAGCACCCGCACCGGCCGCAGATTGACGTATTGCTGAAACTCCCGGCGGATCGGAATCAGCAGGCCCCAGAGCGATACATGGTCCGGCACGCCCGGAAAGCCGACCGCGCCGAGCAGGATGGCGTCGTGCCGTTTGATCGTCTCCAAGCCGCCTTCCGGCATCATGCGGCCGTGGCGCTGGAAGTGTTCGCAGCTCCAGTCGAAATGGTCCCAGGTGAACGCGATGTCGAAGCGGCGCCCGGCCGCCTCGAGCACCCGAATGGCTTCGGGCACGACCTCGTTGCCGATGCCGTCGCCGGGAATGGAGGCAATTCGATAGCTGGGCATGTTTGACCGCTTATCTGTTTATCTGTGCTGGACGTCCGGCCGAAAGCCGGCCCGGCCCATCTTGCGTTTTCAATCCGCGGCTCTGATGCAAGGCCGCGTTCAGCATCTTCCATGGAACATGCCACGCGTGTCAACTGCTTCCATTTAATCTTCCATGGAAGAGTTTGCGCTTGGCCGGCATTGCGCTACAAAAGCTGGATGAACCGCACGACCGCACCGCTCGACCCGTCCGCCGCCCGAGCACCGTCGCTCGTCACCGATGCCTACCGGGCGCTGAAAGAAGCGATCCGCGACAATGTGTTCGCGCCGGGCGACCAGGGCTCGGAGCAGGAAATCGCGTTGCGGCTCGGCATGAGCCGGACCCCCGTGCACGAAGCGCTGATCCGGCTGCAGGAAGAAGGCCTGGTGCGGGTCGTGCCGAAACGCGGCGTCATCGTATTGGCGCTGTCGCCGGACGACATGCGCGAAGTCTACGACGTGATCATTGCGCTCGAAAGCATGGCGGCGGAATTGATCGCCGCCATGGCCGAGCCGGAACGGCACCGCATCGCGGCTGAGCTACACGCCATCAATGCCGACATGAAAACCGCGCTGCAGCGCGACGAACGGGACGCCTGGGCCCGCGCCGATGACCAGTTTCATCGCGCGCTGATTGATCGCTGCGGCAACACCAGGCTGGCGCGGCTGGCCAACACCATCATGGATCAGTCGCATCGCGCCCGCATGATGACGCTGCGGCTGCGCGCCAAGATGACCAAATCGGTCAAGGAGCATCAGGCGATCGTCGCCGCGATCCGGAATGGCGAGGCGGCCGTTGCCGGCGAACGGGCCAAGGCCCACCGACAGCGTGCGCGAAATGAGCTTCTGCCGCTGCTGGACCAGTTCGGAATGAAACATCTCTAAGCTGAAACGCTACGGCGCCGGAATCATGCCCTGCAGCGCGATGAAGTAGTACGGCCCTTCCGGCCCGACCGGCGGCAGCTCGGGCAGCGCGAAGGTCAACGCCCCGTCGCCGCCATAGGTGGTTCCGATCAACTGCATCAGCGGAACATTGTCCTGGATCCGCATCAGCCTGCCATCGCAGGGCGCCCAACCGACGGGCGCGAAGCCGAAGCCGTAGACCGCGATCTGACCGAGATACGGCGAGGTTGACGCCATCGACACGTTCCCTTTGAAGCCTTGCCCCTTGAAGCCTTGCCTCTTGCGGCGTGCGCGAAACACCCCGAGCCGCGACCTGTCGTCTCAACTACGCGGCGGAAACGCTCCGGCCAGCGAGATGAAATAATGCGGGCCGTTGGGGCCGAGCGGCGCAAGTCGGGGCAGTCCAAATGTCGTCCGCCCGTCGCCGCCGTAAGTCGTGCCAAGCAATGAAAACAGCGCCTGGTTTGTCATGACCTGGAGCATCCGGCCGTCGCACGGCAGCCATCCGGCCGGCGCGAAGTTGAACGCAAAGGCCTCGATCTGGCCGAGATAGGCCTGCGAGGGAAATGGCGGTGTCGGCGGTCCGGGAGCCGGTCCCGGCCTGCCGCCCTCGACCATTTGCTCGGCGACCGGCTGTCCGTGCGATTCCTCGTTCGACATCTGCACCCCCAGACGGCTGAAGAGGTGCGAGCGTAACGCAATTCCCGCGTCGCGGGAATTGCCGATGCGCGCAAAGAGCGAATTTAATGTTGCGGACTTTCGACGCCGACGCCGGCCACGCCGTCCAGTTCCTTCATCGCATCGTCCGGCAGCACAATTTCGGCCGTGGCGAGATTGTCCCGCAAGTGACCGAGCGACGAAGTACCCGGGATCAGCAGGATATTCGGCGCGCGGCGCAGCAGCCAGGCGAGCGCGACCTGCATCGGCGTGGCGCCCAGACGCTTCGCAACGTCCGACAAGGTCGACGACTGCAACGGACTGAATCCGCCGAGCGGAAAGAACGGCACATAGGCGATGCCGTCGCGCGCCAGATCGTCGATCAGCGCATCGTCGTTTCGGTGCGCCAGATTGTACTGGTTCTGCACGCAGACGATCTTGGCGATCCGCTTGCCTTCGGCGATCTGCGTCGGCGTGACGTTGCTCAGCCCGATGTGGCGCACCAGGCCCTGCTGTTGCAGCTTGGCGAGCACGGTCAGTGTCGGCTCGATAGAGCCTTCGGCCGGACCATGCGGATCGAACATAACGCGCAGATTGACCACGTCCATTACGTCGCGCTCCAAGTTTCGCAGGTTGTCGTGCACCGCCTGGGTCAGTTCCTCCGGCGCGTAGGCCGGAAGCCACGAGGCATCGTCGCCGCGTCGGGCGCCGATCTTGGTGACGATGACAAGGTCATCGGAATACGGATGCAGCGCCTCGCGGATCAGCCGGTTGGTCACATGCGGCCCATAAAAGTCGCTGGTGTCGATGTGGTCCACGCCACTCGCCACCGCCTCGCGCAGCACCGCCAGCGCCGCGCCGTGATCCTTCGGCGGCCCGAACACGCCGGGGCCGGCGAGCTGCATCGCGCCGTAGCCGAGCCGCTTCACGGTGCGGTCGCCGAGGGCGAAGGTGCCGGACTGTTCGATGCTGGACATGATGTCTCTCCTTTGATGACCACACAGACATAGGCCTAGCATGGCCGGCCGGCGCATCCCCGCGAACTGCTCGTCCATGCGTGTCTGCGCGGCCGCTTTCCCGGCGGCGCCATGACGACGTGGGAGTTCGAGCGCGACGCTCTAGTGCCCGCCGCCGCCCGCAGGCGCCGCCGCCGGCGGCCGTTTCATGATCAGGCCGAGCGCGGCCAGACCGACGAACAGAACCGTCAAGATCAGGAACACGTCGGCAAAGCCCATCACGGTGCTCTGCTGGCGTACCATACCGGCCATCTGCTTGAGCGCCATGCTGGTCGCGTCCGCGCCGGCGCCCATCGCCTGGAATTTCGCGGTCAGGCTGGCCAGCATTTCATTGGCCGGGCCGCGCGCCCAGTTCACGGCCTCATTGAGGCGCGCGAGATGCAGATCGATCCGGTCGTCGAGCAGCGTGTTGAGCGCGGCAAGACCGACCGCGCCGCCGAGATTGCGCGTCAGGTTGAACAGCCCGGCGGCGTTCTTGATCAGCTCCGGGGCCAAAGTGCCGAGCGCGGTGTTGGTGATCGGCACGATGGCCAGCATCATGCCGACGCCGCGAAAAATCTGCGGCCAGAGCAGTTCCCAGAAATCCCAATCCTTGGTGATACCCGTCATCCACCAGGTGCCGAGCGCGAAGAACAAAAAGCCCGTCATCAGGATCGCGCGCGGATCGATCCTGGCCGCGAGCTGTCCGGCGATCGGCGCGGTGAGGAACATCGCGAGGCCCGACACGAACATCGTCTCGCCGATCATCAGCGCGTTGTAGCCGCGGATCTGCGCCAGATAGAGCGGATAAAGATACGTCAGGCCGTACAGCCCGACGCCGAGCACGAACGAGAACAGGCTGCCGAGCGCGAAGTTGCGGTTCTTGAACGCCGACAGATCGACGATCGGCGCCTTCGCGGTCAGCACGCGGTGGAAGAACACCAACGCCGACACGCTCGACACCACGGCGAAGAACGCAACGCTGGTGTCGTCAAGCCAATCGTTTTTTGGCCCCTCCTCCAGCACGTATTCGAGCGCGCCTAGAAAACCGGCCATCGACAACAGCCCGGTCCAATCGAAATTCTTGAACAATCCATATTCGGGCTTGTCGAAATCGATCAGCGCATATGTCGCCAGCGCGACCGCGACGCCGGGGCCGATATTGATGAAGAACAGCCAGTGCCAGGACAACGCCTCGGTCAGGTAGCCGCCGATGGTCGGGCCCACTGTCGGCGCCAGCGTCGCCACCAGACCGATGATCGGCGACACGATCGATTGCCGCGAGCGCGGAAACACCAGATAGGCCGACGCGAACACCGTCGGGATCATGCCGCCGCCGAGAAAGCCCTGGATCGCGCGCCACACGATCATCTGGTCGATTGAGGTCGACAGGCCGCACATCACGCTGGCCAGCGTGAAACCGGCGGCCGAGCCCGCGAACAGCAGCCGCGTGCCGAGCGCCCGCGACAGAAAGCCGGACAGCGGAATGGCGATGACTTCGGCGACCAGATACGCGGTCTGTACCCAAGAGATCTCGTCGGACGACGCGGCGAGCCCGGCCTGAATTTCGGTCAGCGAGGCCGAGACGATCTGGATGTCCAGGATCGCCATGAACATGCCGAACACCATCGCCAGGAAGGCGAGCAATCGGCGCGGATCGATCCGCTCGTCCGCGCCTCCGGTCCCACCAGGGGGGGACAAAGCAGGAGACGGAGGCGCGTCCGAGGAAGCGGCGGTCATGGTCGATGGTCCCTACCGGAACGAAGGGTCACCGGACCGCCGCCGACGAGGCCGCCCGGATTGGCGGCACGGCCCCGTTATCGGCAACAGAACTGGTCTTGGTATTGATGCGCACCACGACCGACATGCCGGGGCGCAGCAGACGCTCGCCGGCGACATCGGCCGGCACGCGGATGCGCACCGGCACGCGCTGCACGATCTTGGTGAAGTTTCCCGTGGCGTTGTCGGCCGGCAGCAGCGAGAACACCGAGCCGGAAGCCGGCGCGAGGCTAGACACCGTGCCCTCGATGGTCCGGTCGGGCAGCGCGTCAACCGTCACTTCGACCTTCTGGCCGGCGCGCAGCCGCGTCAGCTGCGTCTCTTTCAGGTTGGCGTCGATGTAAACGTCGTCGAGCGGCACCACGCTGGCGAGCCGCTGGCCGGTCTGCACGAAATCGCCGGTCTGCACCGCGCGATTGCCGACCACGCCGTCGATCGGCGCGCGGATCACCGCGAACGACAGATCGCGCTCGGCCTTGGTCACCGCCGTTTTCAATTCGTCGGCGCCACGCGAAGCTTCCTGCTGCTGGGCCTTGAGCACATCAACATTGGCGTGCGCGGCATCGACGCCGGCGCGCGCGTTCTGCACGGCCGCGATCGCCTGGTCGCGCGCCGCCTGCGCCTGCTCGAAGGTCTGCTTGCTGGCGAAGTCCTTCAACGAAAGCGCCTGCTGGCGGTCGAAGTCCGATTGCGCCTTCTTCTGGCCCGCCGTCTGGGACGCGAGTTGCGCGTCGGCCTGCTCGATGGCGGCTTTCTGCGCGTCGATCTGGCGGCCGATGCGCGCCACCGTGGCTTCCTGGCTGGCGAGCTTGTCACGGGCGGAGGCGACCGCGAGCCGATAGTCGCCGTCGTCGAGCGTCGCGATCACGTCGCCGGCCCGCACATAGGTATTGTCGCCGACCGCGATGCTGGCCACATAGCCCGGCACCTTGGCGGCCAGCGTGGTGTTGTCGGCGCGCACATAGGCGTCGTCGGTGCTCACCGTGAAACGCCCGACCGTTGCCCAACGATAGCCGTAGAATCCGGCGCCACCGACGGCCGCCGTCAGCACGAGCCCGAGGATCATCGCCTTGCGGCTTGGTCCACCGCGGGACGGCTTGGCGCCCTGCCCGGCTTCGGTGGCGGCCGGAGCCTCGGTCGCCTTTCGGGCTTCGGGCGGCGCTAAAGTCGGCGTTTCGACCGCACTCAGCCGAGTCTGGGGCTTGTCGCGCAGGGCCTGCATGGGAATCTCCAGATACCGGTCGAGCCGCCAGAAAATTATGACTGAACCGTTCGGTCAGAGTATGCCGCATTGCAGCAAGAGTCAATGACCGAACGGTTCGGTCATTGCAATTTAACCCGGGAGGGCTCATATTGTGGATGGAGTGATACAAAACGGCCGAATTTGCTTCATCTTGAGAACGCTCGGCCGGATTTCAAGTAAAATCCCGAGCAAGAATCGGAAAACGGCCCTCCCTCTGGGCCGCGAGGAAGGAAGCCATGACGGCCCAGACCGAACTGATCCGCCCGGAAGCCGAGGCCGACGAGGACAGCGCCAAGCGCCGCCAGATCATCGATGGCGCCCGCACGGTGTTCATGTCGCAGGGTTTCGACGCCGCCAGCATGGGCGAAATCGCCAAGGCAGCAGGCGTGTCCAAGGGCACGCTCTATGTGTACTTCCCGAGCAAGGAAGAGCTGTTCGGCGCCATCGTCCGGCAGGAATGCAAGGCGCAGGCCGAGGGGCTTTTTGTCTTCGACACCGACGACCACGATGTCGAAGCGGTGCTGAACCGGCTCGGCAACGGCTATGCGCACTTTCTCTGCCGGAAGGGCGCGAGCTCCCCGCTCCGCACCGTGATCGCCATCGCCGAGCGCATGCCGGAGATCGGCAAGGCCTTCTATCAGACCGGACCGGAACGCGGCATCAAGGCGCTCGCGGCCTATCTGGATACGCAGAACGCGGCCGGCGCGCTGAACGTGCCCGATACCGAGATCGCCGCCGCGCAGTTCATGGACGCCTGCCAGTCGACGCTGTTCAAGCCGGTGCTGTTCAACTTCGCCCCGATTCCGAACGACGAGCGGATCGCCTATGTGGTCGGCATCGCGGTGCGCACTTTCCTGGCCGCCTACCGGCCGCGCTAGAGCGGTGTCCGTCTTGACGCCGGACCACGAAGCCGCAGGATAGCGCGACGCATGTGCCCGGAGATTCCTGTTTCATGCTGACGCTCTATTATAGCCCCGGCGCCTGCTCGATGGCGGCGCACATCATTCTCGAAGAGTCCGGCGAAGCCTACGAAGCCAAGCGCGTCGATTTCAGCAATGGCGAGCAGCGCACCGAGGCGTACCGCAAGATCAATCCGCTCGGTCGCGTGCCGGCGCTGGCTCTCGATGACGGCACCCCGGTCGCGGAAAACACCGCGATCCTGCCTTATCTCGGCAAGCGTTTCGGCCAGTGGCCGACCGATCCGGTGGCCGAGGCCAGGGCCCTATCGCTGATCGGCTTCTTTGCCGCAAGCGTGCATCCGGCGCACGCCCAAGCCCGCCGGCCGGAGCGATATGCCGCCGACAAATCCGCCTTCACGGCCATTCAGGACATGGGCCGCAAGAGCTACATCGGCTATCTGCAGCAGATCGACGGCATGCTGGCTGGACGCGACTGGTTTCTCGACAGCTACTCGGTGCTCGATCCCTATGGACTCGTGTTCTATTCCTGGGGCCTTCGCTTCCATGAACAGCCGATGCAAGATTACAAAAACTATACCGCGTTCCGCGACAGGATGCTGGCACGGCCCGCCGTGCGCCGCGTTCTTGATGCCGAGAAGATTATGACCTGAGGGCCGCGCGCGAAGGCTGACGCTGCGGTGCACACCCTTCCCGGCAGAAAAATGTTCCAGGCCCGGCCGCCCGCCTTGACGGCAAGCCGCCGTCCTATAAGGCTTCCGGCGCCGCGGACCGCCCTTCCCCGTCCCGGCCCCACAAGACCGGCGCCGAGGAACGAAACAATGACCGATACCGAACGCACCCCCGGATTTAACACCCTGGCGATCCATGCCGGCGCACAGCCCGACCCGACCACGGGCGCGCGCGCAACGCCGATCTACCAGACCACGTCGTTCGTGTTCGACGATGTCGATCACGCCGCGTCGCTGTTCGGCCTGCAGGCGTTCGGCAACATCTATACCCGTATCGGCAACCCGACCAACGCGGTGCTCGAAGAGCGCGTCGCGGCGCTGGAAGGCGGCACCGCCGGCCTCGCGGTCGCGTCCGGCCACGCCGCGCAGGTGCTGGTGTTTCACGCGCTGCTGACGCCGGGCGATGAATTCGTCGCCTCCAAGAAGCTGTATGGCGGCTCGATCAACCAGTTCAATCATGCGTTCAAGAATTTCGGCTGGAACGTGGTGTGGGCCGATCCGGACGATGTGTCGTCGTTCGAGCGCGCGATCTCGCCGAAGACCAAGGCCATTTTCGTCGAGTCGATCGCCAATCCGGGCGGCGTGATCACCGACTTGGCCGCGATCTCGGCCATCGCCCGCAAGGCCGGCGTGCCGCTGATCGTCGACAACACGCTGGCGACGCCGTATCTGTGCCGGCCGATCGAGCATGGCGCCGACGTGGTGGTACATTCGCTGACCAAGTTTCTCGGCGGCCACGGCAATTCGATCGGCGGCATGATCGTCGATGCCGGCACCTTCAACTGGTCGCGCGAGGGCCGCTATCCGATGCTGTCGGAGCCGCGCCCGGAATATAACGGCATCGTTCTTCACGAGACCTTCGGCAATTTCGCCTTCGCGATTGCCTGCCGCGTGCTCGGGCTGCGCGACATCGGCGCTGCATTATCGCCGTTCAACGCGTTCCTGATCCTGACCGGCATCGAGACACTGCCGCTGCGCATGCAGCGCCATTGCGAGAACGCGCTCGCGGTCGCCGAGTGGCTGGTCAAGCATCCGAAAGTGTCGTGGGTCAGCTATGCCGGGCTGCCGAGCGACCGCTATCACGCGCTCGGCAAAAAGTACTGCCCGAAAGGCTGCGGCGCGGTGATGACCGTCGGCCTCAAGGGCGGCTACGACGCCGGCGTCAAGCTGGTGTCGGAAGTGCAGCTGTTCTCGCATCTCGCCAATATCGGCGACACCCGTTCGCTGATCATTCACCCGGCCTCGACAACGCACCGGCAGCTTTCCGATGCGCAGAAGACCCAGGCCGGCGCCGGCGCCGACGTAGTGCGGCTGTCGATCGGGCTGGAGGATGTCGCGGACATCATCGCGGATCTGGAGCAGGCGTTGGGGTGAGATAAAGACCGCTCGCCAAGACGCAACTCGCCGAGTAGTCTCTCATTTGTAGCAACTCGGCTGGAGGCGAAAATCCACTTCCGGCATCTCGATGCAAGAATTAAAATCGGAAGACCGCACCACTCGTTACCACTTATACTATATAATATTATGCATATTAGTGCGCTGCAGCTATCCGGGAAGCGACACTAACTCCATGTCAAAATACGAACATCAGATTTTCATAAGTTATCGTCGGTCTGACCAAGATTGGGTTCGATGGACCCGCGACAACTTGGGTCGCGCGCTGACTTCACTTCTTCGAGTGCGCCTTGGACACGTAAGTGTCTTTATCGATGAGGCGATTGAAACAGGAGCGTCGTGGCCCAACCATCTCGCGCTAAATCTCTCTCGTTCAAAGTTGATGGTCGCGATACTTAGTCGTGACTATTTTGAGAGCGATTGGTGCCGTCTAGAGCTAGCTCTGATGCACCATCGAGAGAAAACTAGCTCTCTTCGAACCGCAGCGAATCCCTTTGGCCTTATCATTCCCATAGTCATAGACGACGGGGAATGTTTTCCGCCGGAAATCCGCGCTATGCAGTCACAAGCAATGCACGATTTTGCCAATCCATTCATCCGCATTGACAGCCCAAAACAAGAAGCCCTTGCCGAAATTCTTCGCGTCCAAGTTTGCCCCCCAATTGAAAATGCGCTTTCCAGAGTCCCTGACTACGATCCGGATTGGGAAAAAATCGCTCACGAGCAATTCGAGGAGTGCTTCAGAATTCAAATAGGAAAGCAGACCTCGGTCCCGTCTCTAAAACTTCCAAAGCAACCTTCATGAGCCGCATAGTAACATTTTATTCTTATAAAGGCGGCGTAGGCCGCACGTCTGCAATGGCTAACATTGCTGTATTGCTTGCCAAATCTGGGAAAAGCGTATTGTTGATGGATTGGGACCTGGAAGCTCCCGGGCTAGACCGATACTTTAAACAACATCTTGTCTCAAACACCAAAGACTCAGAAGGCCTAATCCACCTCCTTTCAAGCAGCACAGA
>JAQGJU010000131.1 GCA_028290465.1 Xanthobacteraceae bacterium
GCAGCATGCGGCCGACCACATCGAGCGCCATGTCCTCGGGCAGGATCGCGAGCACGCGAGCGGCGTGCTCCGGCTTGAGCTTGGACAGCACCACGGCGATGGTCTGCGGATATTCATTCTTGAGATAATTGGCGAGCACCTCTTCCTGCACGTTGGAGAGTTTCTCCCACATGTTGCGGCCGGCCGGGCCGCGGATTTCGTCCATGATGCCGTGGACGCGCTCCGGCGGCAGGTATTGCTGCAGCAGTCGCTCGGTCGCGTCGTAGGTGCCCATCAGGGCGCCGGACGCCGACATGCGCGAGACGAATTCCAGCAGCAGGCCCTCGACCGCGGCAGCGTCGATGGTGCCGAGCGACGACATCACGATCGACAATTGGCGCAACTCGTCGTCGTCGAGCATCGCCCAGATCTTGCCGCCATGCTGTTCGCCGAGCGCCAGCATCAGCACGGCGGCGCGCTCCGGGCCGGTGAGCTTCTGACCGGTGCCGTTCTCGGCCTGCCGGCTCGCCAAAGTGGCGACCAGGCTTTGCAGATCGGCGGCGGAGGTTTTCGGGGCTGCGGCCATGGGTTTTACTGATTTTCCTGAGATTCATGCAGCCACTGGCGGATGATCGAGATGGTCTCTTGCGGATTCTGGTCCGCAAGTGCCCCGACCTTCTGCACCGACTGGGCGTGGACCTGGCCCTGTACTTTGGCCATGTCGATCATCTTGGAAGTGTGGTTCGGCACCAGCGCGAGCTCTTCAGGGTTGACGGCGTCAAGGGCGGCCATCAATTCAGGCGGCAGCGCGCCGGTGGCGGCCAGCGCCGGCGCCGGCTTGTCGGGTGTGATCATGCGGCGGACCAGCGGGCGCACCACCAGCAGCAGCACGAGGGCGCCGAGCAGGAACATCACCACAAGTTCGACACCGCGCATGATGTCTTCCTTGCTGAATTGCAGCATCGCCTGCCAGCCGGTCAATTCCGGGGTCGGGACGTTCTGGCCGTCGGCGAAGCGCAGATTGACCACCTCGACCTGGTCGCCGCGGCGCTGGTCGAAGCCGACCGAGGAACGGACCAGCGCCGCGATGCGGTCGATCTCGTCCTTGGTGCGCGGCTGGTAGACGCTCTCGCCCTTTTCATTCTTGCCGTAGGTGCCGTCGACCAGCACGGCGATCGACAGCCGGTTGACCCGGCCGCCCTCGATCACCTCGGTCTTGGTGACGCGCGAGATCTCGTAGTTGAGGGTTTCTTCGCTCTTCTTGCTCTGGTCGCGGGCCTGGGCGCCGCTGGCGTTCGCGTTGGCGTTCGGCAATTCGTTGCTGACCGTGACCTGGCCTTCCTTATTGTCGAGGGTCATGGCGGATTCGTCGCGCGATTGGCTGGAGCGCAGTACACGGCCTTCCGGATCGAACTTGTCGGAGGTCTGGGTGATGCGGTTGAAGTCGAAATCGGCGGTGAGCTGCACGCGAGCGCGCCCGACCCCGACCACCGAACCGACCAACTGCTCGACCTGATCGCGCAGCCGCCGTTCCAGGTTGAGCTGGCGCTCGTCGCCGCCGGCGCTCAGTCCGCCATCGGCGGCGGCGCCGTCGGCCAGCAGCCGGCCGGTTTCGTCGATGATCGACACACGCTCGGCCTTGAGGCCCTGCACGGCGCTCGCCACCAGATGGCGGATCGCGCGGACCTGCTGGACTTCAAGACCGCCGCGCACCTTGAGGACGATCGAGGCCGAAGGTTCGATCTTATCGCGGGCGAATAGCGGCTTTTCGGGCATCACGAGATGGACCCGCGCCGACTTGACCCGGTCGAGCGCGCCGATGGTGCGGGCCAGTTCGCCTTCCAGGGCGCGCAGCTTGTTGATGTTCTGCACGAACGAGGTGGCGCCGAGCGCGTCGGACTTGTCGAAGATTTCGTAGCCGATTCCGCCGCCCTTCGGCAGGCCGCTTTCGGCCAGCTTCATGCGCAACCGGGCGACCTTGTCGCGCGGCACCATCAGGATGGCGCCGTCGTTCTTCATTTCGTAGGAGATGCCCTGGCGCTCGAGTTCCTTGATGACGGCCGAGGAGTCCTCAAGGGTCAGGTCGCTGTACAGGGTGGTGTACTGGGTCGCCGTGACCCGCAGCATCAGGAAGCCGAAGAACCCGACCAACGCGATCGTGACCGCCACCATCGCGGCGATACGCGGGGCGCCGAGCGTCTTAATAAACTCGACGATGCCTTGCACGGATGGTCCCTCGAATGCCCAAGCGGAGCGGTGCAAAGCACCAACCCGGCAAGTTTTGCCGGGTGTGTGGTTTCCAATTGGTTAACGAGTTCCGGAACGGTGTTCAGAACGGCCCGGCGGGCGCATTCCGGCAGGCCGGCAAGCCCCACAAAATGCGCCATAACCGCGATGAAACGGGGTCTTTGCAAATAATTTGGCCGGCGAACCGTTAAAATGAAAAAGGACGGATCCGTGGGGACCCGTCCTTCGTCCGTTCCTCGATTGGAGGGGAAAAGTTAACAGAGGTTAACGGCAGGCGAACCGGTTGCCGTCCTCGTCGAGGCACATGCCGCCGCGCGGCTGGGCGGAGCGATACTCGTAGGAAGTCCGTGGACCGGCATAGCCGTCGCGAACGCGGACGTTGGCCGAGCCGTACGCCATGGAGCCGTCAGAGGCATAGCCCTGTGAGGCGTAGCCTTGGGGCGCATAGCCGGGGCCGGTCTGGTAGCCGTAGCTGGCGCCACCGGCTCCGGAGGAGTCAGGCTCCGCGCTCGCGGCTGTGATGCCGGCGACGGAAGCCATCGAGAGGGCGGTAACGGCGCCAATCAACATGCGACGGTTCATGTGGTTTCTCCTTCTCGCGATACCTTGCAGGTTCGCGTTGTCAGTGAGGGAGCGTCGGAAGCATCGATAGGAACATCCGTGCGGTGAACACGATGTCGAATCCGATGGCGATCCGAGAGGCCCCAGGTGCCGCGCGCGCATTCTTCGAACGCGTTCGCGTCTGGCACCTCAACAAGCGAATCGTGTGGTCCGTTCCGTCGGGAACTGGGGCATTAGTGGGGCTTGGGGCGCCGGTGCTGGAGAGCGGTGGCTCTCAACGCCGACAGCACGACGAATTAGACAAAGCGCCTATTGAAGCGTGCCGCACGCATCGGTAGCATCAGTCGCTGCTTGGGAGCGGGCCATGCGTGTTTCACTCAGCATGCTGTCGCTGCTGGCCACGATTTCGGCCGCGTGCGCGCTTGACCTCAATCATCCAACGATTCCCCCGAGCATTTCGACGCCCACTGTCCAAACGCTGCCGACGCTTCCCCCGAGCAGCATTCCCGGCTCGAACATCCCATCGGTTCCGACCGACGTGGCGGTGCCGCGGCCAAGCGATCCGCCAAACTTTCCGCCGCCCGGCGGAGATCCGCCGGTAACGCGCACGCGAGGCGATCCGTGGGTGGCGGGCATATGTGCCAGCGACCGGAATAACAATCCGGCCTGCTACGCGAAGGCGCGGGACAGAGCGATGCGTGAACTCGCCGACAAAGTGTTTCGGAAAGCCGTTGAGCAATATTTCATCCGTCGTCCGCTCCGGAACTTCTTTGCCAGCATCCAAGAGCAGAAAACCAAAGACGAAGAATTGCGTGAAACCATTAAAAGGGTGCAGAGGCAGGCGCTGAACAAGATCGAGGCCATGATGATGCAGCAAATGGCGAGCATCACGCCGTTCGATTGGTCGGCGGAAGCGATGCGTGGATACGTCGATGATGTGGTCAGGCGAGTGTCGGTCGAAGCAGATGCCATCGTCGAGACCGCCGCGCAGGAAAGCGAGCACCACAGGCCGGCTATTACCGGGCGCGATGGTCCGGCACAGCGACAGGGCCGAAAGCTGAACGAAGAAAAAGGACGATGGCAGGGTCAGTAGGGCGAGCCCGCCCACACCGCTTTAATGTCGCAACTCCACAGCGGTGCGCCCCTCAATCGCTCGACAACACCACGTTCTTCAAGATCGGATAGATCTGGTTGGTCCAGCGGGTGCCGCTGAACACGCCGTAATGGCCGACGCCGGCCTGCATGTGGTGCTTCTTCATATAAGGCCGGATCGACGTGCACAGGTCATGCGCCGCGACCGTCTGGCCGATCGCGCAGATGTCGTCGCGCTCGCCTTCCACCGTCAGCAGCGCGGTCTTGCGGATGGCGCGCGGCTCGACGCGGTTGCCACGAAATGTCAGCGTGCCGAGCGGCAATTCGTGGTCCTGGAACACGATGCGCACGGTCTCCAGATAGAAATCCGCCGCCAGATCCAGCACCGCGAAATATTCGTCGTAGAAATCCTTGGTGACCTTGGCCTTCTCGTGCTCGCCCTTAGCCAGGTTGTCGTACAATTCCATGTGCGCCTTCACATGGCGGGCCATGTTCATGCTCATGAAGGCGGCGAGTTGCACGAAGCCCGGATACACCCGCCGCCCGCCACCCGGATAGCGGCTCGGCACCGTGGCGATCAGGTTCTTCTCAAACCACTCCATCGGCTTGCTCTGCGCCAGCTCGTTGACCTTGGTCGGGTTCTGCCGCGTGTCGATCGGCCCGGCCATCAGCGTCATGCTGGCGGCCTGCGACGGATGGTTCTGCTCGGCCATCACGGCGACCGCTACGAGTGCCGCGACGCAGGGCTGGCATACCGCGACGATGTGCGCGCCCGGGCCGATCACGTCGAGGAAGCGGATCAGGTGTTCGATATATTCGTCGAAGCCGAACTTGCCGTCTTCGAGCGGCACGTCGCGCGCGTTGTGCCAGTCGGTAATGTAGACGTCATGATCCGGCAGCATGGTCTTGACGGTGGCGCGCAGCAGCGTGGCGAAATGGCCGGACAGCGGCGCGACCAGCAGCACGCGCGGCTGCACGGTGTCGACGTCCTTCTTGAAGCGCAGCAGCGTGCCGAACGGCGTGACGTGGGCGACTTCCTCATGCACCTCGACTTCGCGATTGCCGACTTTGATGCTGGCAATGCCGTAGTCCGGCCGCGTATGCGACAGGTTGGAGCGCGACAGCAGCGAATAGGCGGCCGACAGGTTGCGCACCGGCAGGAAGCTCGGCAGCGCGAAGGGCGGATTGTCGAGCGCGTCCACGGCCATTTTGGCCAAAGCCCGCACCGGATCGAGAAAATCGGACTGGGCCTGATACGCGCGGTACATCATGCGGAGACACCCGTAGCGGACGACCGCCGCGGCGGCGGCGCTTCGCACATTTCCATCCGGCACCTTGCAGGCTAGTGCATTTCATGCTGCACTGCGAGATAATTGTGCAGGAGCTGTGGATGCCGGGAAAACAGGCAGCCGCTTCGCCTGCCGGTTGCCGCGAGACGCGGCAGACGCTCACAGGCCATTGAAATAACACGGTTCTGGCCGCGGCCGAACCAGCAGGCAGGCAAGGAAACAGGACCATGGCGGCGGCAACGCTTACCATCAGCAGCAAGAACTACGGGTCCTGGTCGCTGCGCGGCTGGTTGCTCTGCAAGCTGGCCGGCATCGAATTCAAGGAAGAGATGGTGTCGAGCGACGACCCCTCGACCCGCGCCGAGCTGTTGCTGCTGTCGCCGTCGTTTTTGGTGCCCGGCCTGAAACACGACGGGATTAAAGTCTGGGACACGCTGGCGATCGGCGAATATCTCCATGAACTCAGTCCGAAGGCCGCTCTGCTGCCGGCCGACCGGGCGATGCGGGCGCATTGCCGGGCGATCTGCGGCGAGATGCATTCCGGATTCAGCAATCTGCGCTCGGCACTGCCGATGAATTTGAAGGCACATTATCCGGGCTTCAAGGCCTGGGCCGGGGCGCGCGGCGACATCGAACGCATCACCACGATCTGGCACGAGTGCCTGACGGCCTACAAAGGTCCGTATCTGTTCGGCGCGGCGCCCTGCATGGCGGACGCGATGTATGCGCCGGTGTGCGCACGCTTTATGACCTACGACGTGAAGCTCGACGAAGAATGCGCGGCCTATGCCAAGCGGATCATGGCGCTGCCGATCATGCTCGAATGGATCGAGGCGGCCAAGAACGAGCCGGACGACCTTGAGGAATTGGACGTCGAGTTTTAACGCCGTTCTTTACGTCTTCCGCTTTCAGGGAAAGCTTGGCGGCACTAACGAGGCTGTGCGCCATCGTCAACGCACACCCGACATGACGCCCGCATCGCGGAACTCTGTTGTCGTAAAACAACACTCCCACAGCCAAATGCCCGGTCCATGCGTCGACCCGTTTACAGCGTGTGCCGGCACGCTATAGCCCTGGCGTAGAGCGCGAACCGAACGCGCCGGCCCGGCCCATGAGTCGGGCTCCGCGGTGGGAACTTGTACATGCAAAGAACTGATTTAACCCCGCCGGTGTCCATATCGGCCGCCGGTTGTGAATTGCCATCGGTTTGACGGCGGCTAAACGTGCGCCCGGCGGCCACAGGAGAAACGGATATGTCCAGGCTGCGCGTCAACTGCTTCTCCCTGTCGCTGGACGGGTTCGGGGCCGGCCCGAACCAGAATCTCGAAAATCCGATGGGCGTTGGCGGCATGGACCTGCATCAATGGGTTTTTCCGACGCGCACCTTCCAGAAAATGTTCGGCAAGGAAGACGGCACCACCGGCCCGGACGACGATTTCGCGCGGCGCGGCTTCGACAATGTCGGCGCCTGGATACTCGGGCGCAACATGTTTGGCCCTGTACGCGGCGTGTGGGAAGACGAAAGCTGGAAGGGCTGGTGGGGCGACAATCCGCCGTACCACACCGATGTGTTCGTGCTGACGCATCACGCCAGGAAGCCGATCGAGATGGCGGGCGGCACCACGTTTTATTTTGTGACCGACGGCATTCATTCCGCGCTGAAGCAGGCGAAAGCTTCAGCCAAAGACCAGGATGTGCGCCTCGGCGGCGGTGCCAACACGATCCGGCAATATCTTCAGGCCGGTCTGGTCGACGAGATGCATGTCGCGGTGTCGCCGGTCGTGCTCGGCGTTGGTGAGCATCTGTGGGGCGGATTGAATATGCCGGCGCTGGGCTTTACCCAGACGGAATATGTGCCGACGCCGGCCGCAGCGCATTATGTGCTGGTGAAGAAAAGTTAGGCTACACCGGCCAAGCCGAAAGAGATGATCACGTCGAAGCGCGGGCTCTTCGTTTCGCGGTCGGGCGGCCAGGCACCTTCTTGGTCAGCGCGGCGCGCGTCGTCGTTTTGGCGCGGATCGCCGACTTCGCCTTGCCTCGCACCTTAGGAGCGGCCCGGCCGGCGGCTTCCAGATTGGTGAAGACGTGGTTGAGCAACAGCTTGAGTTGCCGGACATTGGCGGCGCTCAGCCCGCGCATCGCCACGTCTTCGTAATGCCGCGCGAAGGGGACAATCTGCTCGGTCAGTTCCTGGCCGCGCTCGGTCAGAGTCAGGCTGAGTGCCCGCCCGTCGAGGCCCGAACGCCGCCGGACGATTAACTGCTTGCGCTGCATGGCGACCAGCAGCCGCGACAGCGTCGAGATGTCGATGCTGGTGCGCTCGGACAGTTCGCCGAGGCGATGGTCGCCCTTGTGCCACAGCTCGATCATCACCCGCCACATCGGCAGCGTCACATCGTGATGCTCGATATCCCGCGAGAACATCAGGCCGATCTTGAGACCGGCCCGGTTCAGCAGATAGGGCAGGAAGTCCTGAAGAACGAGATTGCGGGACATGTGTTGGCACCGATAAGGGGTGTCCTGCCATAAAGCCGATGTCCGGCCGGCGCAAGCGGGCGAAACATGAGAGTTCGTCATGTGTACAGATGCTTGCAAATGATACTAATTATCTGGCGAGCGAACTGAAAGTTGCTTGCCGCAGTGCAGCATTCCACAAGAATGTTTGCATATGCAAATTATGCTTGTCGCACGGGTGCGTCCTCGCTAGATTTGGCGCAACAAATATCGACGTGGGAGGAAGTCATGGCACTGGCCGCGATCGATCACAGCGGACCGATCCCGAGTGTCGCCGAGCTTCTGGTGCGAGCCGCGCGCATCGGCGCCATTGCGCGCGAGCGGGCGCGTGAGACCGAAGCGGCCCGCCAAGTCTCGGCCGAACTCGTTGACATGATGCGCGACGAAGATCTGTTCAGGATCATGCAGCCGCGCGCCTATGGCGGTTACGAATACGGTTACGACGTGTTCGTCGAAGCGGTCTCGGCGATCGCCAGCGGCGACGGATCGACCGGCTGGGTGTACAGCCTCGGCGCCGTGCATCAGTGGCTGATCGGCTGCTATCCGCCGCAAGCGCAGGAAGACGTCTGGAGCCGGAACCGCAACGCCATCGCGGCGGTGTCCTATGCGCCGACCGGCAAGATGGTGCCGGAGCAGGGCGGCTACCGGGCGAACGGCCGCTGGAGTTTTGCCAGCGGCTGCGACAATGCGCAGTGGGGGATTCTCGCCGGTATCGTGCCGTTCGACGGCGGCGCCAAGCCCGCCTTCTTCCTGGTGCCGAAGTCCGATTACACGATCCACGACGATTGGCATGTGATGGGCCTTGCCGGCACCGGCAGCAAGACCATCGTGGTCGAGGACGCCTTCGTGCCGGCCTATCGCATGGTGACGTTCGCCGACATGCTGACCGGCAACGCGCCGGGCGCGCAAGTCAATACAAACCCACTCTACAAGCAGCCGATGCTGGCCGTGGTGCCGCAATGTCTGGTGTCGCCCGCGCTCGGCATGGCACGCGGCGCCTTGCAATCGTTTGTCGAACAGATATCGGGCCGCACCACGCGCGGCGCGGTCGCGGGCGGCAATAACCGGATGGTGGACTTTGCCACGGTGCAGATGCGCGTCGCCGAGGCGACGGCTTCGATCGACGCCGCTCAATTGATGATCCACCGCGATGTGCGTGAGACCTTCGAGACCGTGTCGCGCGGCGACAAGGTCGATGTCGACATGCGCATGCGCAACCGCCTGACGCATACGTATGCCACGAAGCTGCTGACCCAGGCCGTCGATGCGGTGTTCCTGGCCGCCGGCGGCAGCGCACTCGGCCTGCAGCATCCGGTGCAGCGGTTCTGGCGCGATATCCATGCGGCGAGTTCGCACATCAGCCTGAACTGGGATGCGGTGTCGGCGATGTACGGCCAGCACACTTTCGGCCTGGAGCCGAAGGGACAATACTGAGCGATTGAAAAATTAAACGCGCGCCGTCCGCATCGAAACGGACGCGCCATAAGGGAGGGACGACACATGAAATTCCGCGCCGCATGTTTGGCTGCCGCGCTGATCGGCCTGTCGCCGGCCGGCGCACTCGCGCAGCAATTCACCATGAAGCTGTCGTCGCCGACCGTGAACGACATCACCCATGAGTGGATGAAGGAGTTCAAAACCGGCGTCGAGGCGCGCGCGAACGGCAAGATCAAGGTCGAGATCTATCCGGCCAGCCAATTGGGTCAGATCCCGGCGACCGTCGAAGGCACCGCGATGGGTACCATCGAAGTCGTGGCGCCGGCCAGCGGATTTTTGATCGGCACCGAGCCGCGCTTCCAGGTGTTCGACGCGCCCGGCCTGTTCCGTGACATGGCGCATGCGCAGCGCGTGTTCGCCGATCCGGAGGTGCGCACGCGGCTCGCGACTTTCGCGAGTGTCAAGGGCATGGAGATGATCGCGGTATGGCCGCACGGGCCTATCATGCTGCTGTCGCATAAAGCGGTGCGCAAGGCCGACGACTTCAAGGGCCAGAAGATTCGCGTGCCGGGCGCCGCTCCGTTGCAGATCGATCCGTTCAAGAAACTCGGCGCTTCGCCGGTGTCGATGCCGCTCGGCGAAGTGCTGTCCGCGATGCAGAACCGCACCATCGACGGTCTGATCGCCAGCTCCACCGTGTTCACCGCGTTCAAATATTACGACATCGCCAAATCGCTGACGGCACTGCCGGAATCGTTGCTGGTGGTGCCGGCGATGGTCAACAAGGGCTTCTTGAAATCGCTCGGCCCGGATCTCGAAGCCGTCGTGCGCGACGAAGCCTTCAAGGCGCAGCGCAAGGTCGAGAAATTCGGCATTGAGGACGCGGCGCGCACCATCGAGACCTGGAAGCGGAATGGCGGCGAGAACATCGCGTTGCCGGAGAATGAGGCCAAGGCCTATCTCGATCAGGTGAAGTCGGTGCTGCCCGGATTGCTCAGCGCCAATGCCAAGCTGAAGGAAGACTACGACGCGCTGGCGGCGGTGTCGCAGAAGCTAAGGGATTGAGGTCTCGCTGAGAACATTGGGGGCGGATGGAGCGCTTTCTTTCCCTCGCCCCGCGTGCGGGGAGAGGGCGGCGAGCGTCCTTACGCGAGCCGGGTGAGGGGGCGTTACCGTCGTGCACGGCCTCAACGCCCCCTCACCCGACTTGCTCGCTTGCGCTCACAAGTCTACCTCTCCCCGCACGCGGGGAGAGGTGAAGAAGGTGGCACAATCAAATCGAAAATCATGATGATCGAATGACCACCCAAATATCCGGCCTAGAACATCTCTGCGACCGCATCGCGTTCTATGTCGAGCGCATTCTCGCGCTCGCGCTGATCCTCGGCATTGCGCTCAACTTCATCAACGGCATGGGTCGGTACCTCACCGGCTTCACGCTGAGCGGCGCCGACGAGATCGAAATCTACATCCTGATTTGGATCGCGTTCCTCGGCGCCGCCGTCGTCACCTGGCGGCGGCAGCACCTGCGCATGGACGTGCTGGTCAACGCTTGCGGGCCAGCGATCCGCAAGGGCGTTGCCGTTCTCGAAGCGATCGTGATGCTCGCGGTCGCGCTGTTGGTGTTCTGGCAGTCGCTGCTTTACGTGAAGCGGGTGTTCGACTTCGGCGCGGTCAGCGACATCGCCCGCGTGCCGACCTGGATTCCGCATAGCGCGATCTTCATCTGCTTTGGCGCGATCGCGATGATCGTGGTGATCCAAGGCGTGCAGGCGATCAAGCGCCGTCAGCAAGCCGAGTCTGATCTTAGCGAGTCCGACCGATGAGTTTTGCGCTCGGTGTCGTGCCCATCGTCCTGTTGCTGCTGGGATTCCCGATCTTTCTGGTGCTGCTGACGGCTGTCTCAGTCGCGCTGATGTTCTTTATGAATATGCCGCTGGCGGCGCTGCATCAGAACTTGTTCGGTTCGATCAACGCCTATGCGCTGCTGGCGATCCCGTACTTCATCTATGCCGGCGAGCTGATGAGCCGTGGCTCTGTCGCGCAGCGCCTCGTCGATTTCGTCCAGGGCGGCGTCGGCTCGGTGCGCGGCAGCCTCGGCGTGACCACCGTGGGTGTCGCGACGATCTTCGGTGCGATCTCCGGCGTCAGCGCCGCCGCGGTCGCAACTATCGGCAAGGTGATGTATCCGTCGATGGTGCGGGCCGGCTATCCGCCGTCCTTTGCGGCCGGCCTGATCACGGCGGTCGGCGCCATCGACATCATCATCCCGCCCAGCATTCCGATGATCGTGTACGGGGCGGCGGCGCAGGAGTCGGTTCCGCGTCTCTACGCGGCCGGCATCTTTCCCGGCCTGCTGATCGCCGCGATGATCGCCGCCTATGTGGTGTGGCGGGCGTGGCGCGGCAATTTCGGCCGGGGCGAACCGTTCGACGGCCGGCGCTTTCTGACCTCGACCTTGCGCGGCCTGTGGGCGCTCGGCGCACCCGCGATCATTCTCGGCGGTATTTACGGCGGCGTATTTTCGCCGACCGAGGCCGCGGCCGTCGCCTGCGTCTATGCGGCGTTCGTCACGCGCTTCGTATTCCGCGAGTTGTCGCTCGCCGACATCGTCGAGGCGGCCGCCGCGACCGTGCGGTTCACCGCGCAGATCCTGATCATCGTGGCCTGCGCCGGCGTGTTCGCCTGGATGCTGACGGTCAATCAGGTGCCGGCGGCGCTGGTCGCCGCGATCCAGCGGATGGAGATCGTCGACTGGCAGTTCCTGCTCGTCGTCAACGCGCTGCTGCTGGTGGTCGGCTGTTTTCTCGATCCGCTGTCGTCGATCCTGCTGCTGACCCCGCTGCTCATTCCGGTCGCCAAGGCGCTCGGCATCGACACCGTGCATTTCGGCATCATCTTCACGGTCAATCTGGCGATCGGCCTGTTCCATCCGCCGTTCGGCATCAACATCTTCGTCGCCCAGTCGGTGCTCGGCATCGACCTGAAGCTGATCTACCGGGGCATCGTGCCGTTCGTGTTCCTATATCTGGTGGCGCTGGTGCTGATCACCTATGTGCCGCAGATCTCGCTGATCGGGGTGCGGCTGTTCATGGGGTGAGGGCCGCTTTGGCGCGCGCCGACCCGCGTCCGCGTCATTCAGCCGCCGCGTGAACGCACTTGCCGCTTCGTTCGACACAATAACAGGATCAACCAGGCCTGGGCCTCAGCGGCTTGTCGGCCGATAGAAGGAGTGTCGACCGATGCGCACCGCTATTCGAACATACGCCGCCCTTGCTCTTTTATCTCTGGCTATGCTGGACGCCTCTATGGGCGACGCCGGCGCGCAACCGAGCCAGGTGAATTCGGGCGCCAGCAATCCGGCGGGCCGGGTCGCACTCAATCCGCAGCCCTTGCCGCCGAAAGCGCAGGTGGTCCGCCGCGATCCGACGGGTGGGCGGGCGATCATCATTGTGAGTGGCCGCGGATCTCGAGTGAAATAGCGGTGAGCCCGGCCTTATGCCGCAGGCCACACGCTCCATCCGGGCTGCGACGGGGCTGTCGGGGTGCGGCTGTTCGTGGGGTGCGCCGAAAGTAAGTCGTTTGGGTCACACCGAGCATGATCCCGAAAAGCATGTCCTCGGACTTGATCCGTGGGTGGGAACCGGTTTCGGGAAAGATCATGCTTGAGCGACACACTGCACCGCAGACGCAAAACGCCGGCCTTACGGCCGGCGTTTGGTAATCTCTCGTTAACTTGGCTTAAGCCAAGGTTACGAACGGTACTGCTGAATCCGTGTGGTGCGCAGGCCGGCGAGGCCGTGCTGCTCGATGGAATACTGCCACGCCAAGAATTCTTCGACCGTCAACGTATAACGGCCGCAGGCTTCTTCGAGCGACAACAGCCCGCCACGCACGGCGGCAACGACTTCGGCCTTGCGCCGGATCACCCAGCGTTTTGTGCCGGGCGCGGGCAGGTCCGCGATCGTTAAGGGGCTACCATCTGGCCCGATGACGTACTTCACCCTCGGGCGGTGGGGCTCTGTCATAGGTACTCTCGCGAACTGTACTGAACAACTGACTGACACCTGACCGTACATAGCGCCGCTTAAAATTTGCCTAAGCGGAACACTCAATTCGGCAAAGCCTGCCGCCTTCTCCATTTTTTCGCCGAAATCGGTCCAGGCACGAGCGACGCGACGCGGCCGCGCGGCATTACACGCGCGCCGGGCAGGGCGCGGCGTCGTTGTGAAGTCGGCAAGGGGGATGAGAAGATTCGAACGCGCGTCTTAAAATGAGACACGCAACGTGCGAATCGTCATGCCCGGCGTTGCGCGGAGCATTGACGTCTTAAAAATATATCAACGTCGAAGGCGAAAGCGTTCGCTGTGCCTTGCCTATTTCGCCGGTTTCGACCTCAGTCGTACGGATAATAGACGCGCGAGCGCGGTCCGGCCACGTAGCTGCGGGGGCCTTGCTGCGTGGTGCGATATTCCCTCGCCGCCGGCATTTCGCGGTACAGCGATGGCGGTAGATCGTACAGCACCACCCCGTCCGGCACACGCTGGCCGACACGCACTTCGGCGTGGGCTCGGCGCCTGTCGTCACGTGCGGCCCGGCTCATCCTTTGGGGGCGGCTCGCCTGTGTCTTGACCTTGGGGCGGTCCGGCTCCGCAGATGCCTGGCTGCTCTGGGCGGACGGCTGTTCCGGTGCCAGTGCCGGAGTCGGTGACGTTGAAGGTGCCGGTGCGGAGGCTGTCGATGTGGAGGTCGTCGAAGTCGTGGCCGTGGTGGATGCCGGATGTGTTGGGGCCGCAGTCGTGGGGGCCGCAGCGGCCGGCGTCACCGTCGCGGGCGGAGGGGCCGCGGTCACCGTGGCGGTGGTGATCGAGGGATCGCGCGGCAGGATCGTGACGATCTTGTTCGCCGACGGTTCGACGATGACGATGTCCTTGTCCACGACCAGGAACCGGTAGTCGCGATACTGCGGCACGATTTGTACGACGTCCGCCGGCAGTCGATAAACGCGCAATTCGCGAGGCACGCGCGAGCCGACCGACACCGAGAAATCGACGCCACGCAGCGGCTTCACGCTCATTCGCGCGACCGACTCGGTGATGCGGGTGCGGTCCGGCTCGGTGACGCTGACGCCCGCCGACAGCGTGACGGAAGCCGGCGCGGGGGTGGTCGCTGTCTGCGTGGCCGCAGGCTTGTCGGTCTCGGTCTTGGATGGGTCGGCAGCCGTCTGAGCGAACGCCGCCGTACTCAACGCAAGACCAATGGCCGTGGTCAGCAACAGGCGCTTGATCATGTTCCGCTCCTCTGGGTCCGGGAAACGAACAATAAGTCTGAGGAAACCCGCCGGTTCCAAGACGGTATTGGGGCGCGAAAACACATTTCCGCGAACAAAAAAGGCCGCCCTTTGGG
>JAQGJU010000147.1 GCA_028290465.1 Xanthobacteraceae bacterium
ATGGCGGCAAGCTGATTCCGCCGACCTTCATGAAGCGCAGCGAGGCCGATGCGCTGAAACTCGCCAAGCAGGTCATCAAGCCCGAGACCAGCATCAAGATGCGCTATTTGATGCGGCTCAATGCCGAGAAGGGCAGCGCGTCGAAGGCCAACGTGAAGGGCTACTATGTGGGCGGCAAGACCGGTACCTCAGAAAAGGTGGTCAACGGCCGCTATTCCAAGACCAAGCTGCTCAACAGCTTCACGGCCGTGCTGCCGGCTGACAATCCGCGCTATCTCATATTGATCATGCTCGACGAGCCGCAGGCGATCGAGGGCACGTTCGGCTATGCGACGTCCGGCTGGAACGCGGCGCCGGTCGCCGGCCAAGTGATCACCCGGATCGCGCCGCTGCTGGACGTGCAGCCGCGCTTCGACCTGCCGCTGGCCGAACAGCTCATCCTTGCGGCGTCCAAGGAAAGCCGGTAACGCGACGGTCGGCGTCCCAGACACGCTGCTAGCCTGCGTCGGAACCATGAAACTTCGCGATTTGCTCGCCGATGAAGCCGGGCTCGAACCCGGTCTGGCCGATTTGGACGTCAGCGGTCTCACCGCCGACAGCCGCGCGGTGCGGCGCGGCGACGTATTCGTGGCATTGGCCGGCGTTAAGGCGGACGGTCTGCAATATGTTGCGCCGGCGCTCGCCAATGGCGCCGTGGCGATTATTGCCGAGCGGACGCCCGACGCGCTGCCGAATGGCGTCGGATTCGTGAAGGTCGACAATGCCCGCCGCACATTGGCCAAGGCTGCGGCCAAGCTGTTCCCACGCCAACCGTCCATCATTGCGGCCGTCACCGGCACCAGCGGCAAGACCTCGGTGGCGGCTTTTACCCGACAGATCTGGTCGGCGCTCGGCCATCCGGCCGCCAGCGTCGGCACCATCGGGGTCGTCGCCCCGAATGAGGAAATCTACGGTTCGCTGACGACGCCCGATCCGATCGATCTGCATCGCACGCTCGATCGCCTCGCCGGCGATGGCGTCACGCATTTGGCGCTGGAAGCGTCTTCGCACGGCCTTGATCAGCACCGGCTGGATGGCGTGCGCATCGCGGTCGCCGGCTTCACCAATTTGAGCCGCGATCATCTCGACTATCATCCAAGCGTCGAAGCCTATCTCAAGGCCAAGCTGCGGCTGTTCGAAGATCTCGTCGCCCGCAATGGCACGGCTGTTATCGTGACCGATCACGAGCATACGCAGGCCGTGGTCGCGGCCGCGAAAGCACGCGGCCTCAAAATTCTTGATGTCGGGCATACCGCGTCCGATGACGGCATCCGGATCGTCGAAGCCGTGGTCGACGGCTTCTCGCAGACGCTGCAACTCGGTTATGGCGACCGGAATTATCGCGTGCGGTTGCCTTTGGTCGGTGGCTTCCAGGTTGAGAACGCGCTGGTCGCGGCGGGCTTCGCGCTGGCGACCGGCGGCGAACCCGCCAAGGTGTTCGCGGCGCTGGAAGGCCTCGAAGGCGCCAAGGGACGGCTGGAACTGGCAGGCCAGCGGGCCGGCGCGCCGATCTTCATCGATTACGCCCACAAGCCCGACGCGCTGGCCAAAGCGCTCGAAGCATTGCGTCCCTATGCGCCGGGACGCCTCGTTGCGGTGTTCGGCTGCGGCGGCGACCGCGACCAGGGCAAGCGTCCGCTGATGGGCGCCATCGCGGCGGAGTTAGCCGACCGGGTGATCGTCACCGACGACAATCCGCGCAGCGAAAATCCGAATGCGATCCGCCGGGCGATATTGGATGCAGCGCCGGGCGCGCGCGAGATCGGCGACCGCCGTCTCGCCATCCGGACCGCGATCGCCGAACTTGCGGCCGGGGATGTTCTGCTGGTTGCCGGCAAGGGCCATGAAACCGGCCAGATCGTCGGCAACGAAGTGCTCCCGTTCAGCGACCATGAAGCGGTCAAGACAGCGCTCGAGGAATTGGCCGCATGACGAGCACGACCAGCCTATGGACTGTCGACGCGATGCGCGCCGCGATGAACGCGCGGATCGAAGGTCCGCTTCCGGTCGCGGTTTCTGGCCTGTCGATCGACACCCGCACCGTGGACCTCGGCGATGCGTTCTTCGCCATCCAGGGCGACAGCCGCGACGGGCATGATTTCGTCGAGGCGGCGTTGCAGGCCGGTGCCGGCCTCGCCGTGGTGGCGGCCGACCGGCGCGACCGCCTGCCGAAAGACGCGCCGTTGTTGATCGTCACCGACGTGCTTGAAGCGCTGCGCGATCTTGCCCGCGCGGCGCGCACCCGCAGCGAGGCCAAGTTCATCGGCGTCACCGGATCGGTCGGCAAGACCGGCACCAAGGAAGCGCTGCGGTTGGCACTGTCGCGCGAAGGTGAAACCCATGCCTCGGTCGCGTCCTACAACAATCATTGGGGCGTGCCGCTGTCGCTGGCACGTTGTCCGCAAAGCGCGAAATTCGCCGTGCTCGAAATGGGCATGAACCATGCCGGCGAGATCGAGCCGCTATCGCGCCTGGTGCGCCCGCATGTGGCGATCATTACCAATGTTGAACCGGTGCATCTCGAATTCTTCGGCACGCTGGAAGGCATCGCGGACGCCAAGGCGGAAATCTTCGCCGGTCTGGAGCCGGGTGGCGCCGTGGTGCTCAATCACGACAATGCGCAATATGCCCGGCTGCGCAAGAGCGCCAAGGCAGCCGGCGTCGAGCGTATCGTTACCTTTGGCGAACACGCCAAGGCGGATGCGCGGCTGATGAAGTGCGTGCTGCGGCCGGACGGCTCGACCGTGCAGGCCTGCATTCTTGAACACGACGTAACCTACAAACTGGGCGCGCCGGGCCGCCATGTAGTGGTGAATTCGCTCGCCGTGCTGGTCGCCGCCAGTCTCGCGGGTGCCGATCTGGCTTTGACCGCGCTGGCGTTGGCCGATTTCAAGCCGGTCGATGGACGCGGCGCGCGCGTGGCCCTGTCGGTGCCGGGCGGCACGGCATTGTTGATCGACGAAAGCTACAACGCCAATCCGGCGTCGATGCGGGCTGCCTTGGCGGTGCTCGGCCAAGCGCCCATCGGCCTGCACGGACGGCGGATCGCGGTGCTGGGCGACATGCTGGAGTTGGGGCCTCAGGGCGCGGCGTTGCACGCGGCCCTGTCCGAGCCGGTGGACGCGCATTCGATCGACGTGGTGTTCTGCGCTGGCCCGCTGATGCGGTCGCTGTTCGAGGCTCTTCCCTCCGGGCGTCGCGGCGGCTATGCCGATAACGCCGCCGCGCTCGAACCGCTTGTATTGTCGGCGATTCGTGCCGGCGACGCCGTGATGATCAAAGGCTCGCTGGGTTCGCGCATGGGACCCATCGCCAAGGCGCTGCAAAAGCATTATCCCCAGCAGGCCGCCGCGGACGAACCCGTCGAAGGTTGACACAATGCTCTATTGGCTGATCGCGTTTTCCGACACGTTCTCGTTCCTCAACGTGTTCCGCTACATCACGTTCCGCACCGGCGGCGCGATGTTGACGGCGACCGTGTTCGTGTTCCTGTTCGGTCCGTCGATCATCAACATGCTGCGGCTCAAGCAGGGCAAGGGCCAGCCGATCCGCAGCGATGGGCCGGCGTCGCATCTGCTGACCAAGACCGGCACGCCGACCATGGGCGGGCTGATGATCCTGTCCGGCATCGTGTTCACCACGCTGCTGTGGGCCAACCTGTCCAATCCCTATGTGTGGATCGTGCTCGGCGTCACGCTCGGCTTCGGCACCATCGGATTCTATGACGACTATCTCAAAGTCACCAAGCAGACCCACGCCGGCTTTTCCGGCCGCAGCCGGCTGGCCATCGAGGCCGTGATCGCGCTCGGCGCCTGCTACGCGTTCTGGCAGCTCAGCCGCAGTCCGGTGCTGGCGTTTCCGTTCGTCAAGGAATGGGTATTTTACCTCGGCTGGCTGTTTCCGATATTCGGCGCCTTCATCATAGTCGGCGCCGGCAATGCCGTGAACCTGACTGACGGGCTCGACGGTCTCGCCATCGTGCCGGTGATGATCGCGGGCGCCAGCTTCGGCATCATCTCGTATCTGGTCGGCAATGCGCTGTTCGCCGAATATCTGCAGATCCGCTTCGTGCCCGGCACCGGCGAGCTTGCGGTGCTGTGCGGCTCGGTGATCGGCGCTGGGCTGGGGTTCCTGTGGTTCAATGCGCCGCCGGCCTCGATCTTCATGGGCGATACCGGTTCGCTGGCGCTCGGCGGTATGCTGGGCTCGATCGCGGTCGCCACCAAGCACGAGATCGTGCTGGCGGTGATCGGCGGACTGTTCGTGCTGGAAGCCGTGTCGGTGATCGTGCAGGTGGTGTCGTTCAAGCTGACCGGCAAACGCGTGTTCCGCATGGCGCCGATCCACCATCACTTCGAGCAACTCGGCTGGACCGAACCGCAGATCGTGATTCGGTTCTGGATCATTTCGGTGGTGCTGGCGCTGGCCGGCCTGTCGACCCTGAAGCTGCGGTGAGGCGGGATTTCCCGATGATCCCCGTCACGACGTTCGCCAACAAGAAGGTTGCGTTGTTCGGGCTCGGCGGTTCCGGCCTGGCCAGCGCCAGCGCACTGCTGGCCGGCGGCGCCGATGTATGGGCCTGCGACGATGATCCGGCCAGGATGGACGCGGCATGTCGCGCCGGCATCCCCACGGCGGATCTGCGGACTGTTGACTGGTCGCGCATTGCCGCGCTGGTGCTCACTCCCGGCGTGCCGCTGACCCATCCGGCGCCGCATTGGTCGGCCGGCCTTGCCCGCAATGCCGGCGTCGAAGTGATCGGCGACATCGAACTGTATTGCCGTGAGCGGCGCGCCCGGGCGCCCGACGCGTCGTTCGTCGCCATCACGGGCACCAACGGCAAATCGACCACCACCGCGCTGATCGCGCATCTGCTGAACGTTTCGGGCTATTCGGCGGAAGCCGGCGGCAATATCGGCAAGGCGATCCTGTCGCTGGAGCCGCCGCGTCCCGGCCACGTCCATGTCATCGAGTGTTCGTCCTACCAGATCGATCTTGCCCCGACGCTCGATCCGAGCGTCGGCATCCTGATCAATCTCAGCGAGGACCATATCGACCGCCATGGCACGATGGACAATTACGCCGCCGTGAAGGAACGGCTGGTCGCCGGCGTGCAGGACGGCGGCACTGCGATCGTCGGCGTCGATGACAACCGCTGCGCGGCGATCGCCGACCGGTTGGAGCAGCGCGGCAAAAATGTATTGCGCGTCTCGGTGCGCCGGCCGCTGAGCGACGGGCTCTATGTCGAAGGCGACCGCATTCTGATGGCGGCAGGCGGCACGGCGCGGGAAATCGCGCGTGTCGGCGGCATTGGTTCGCTGCGCGGCATTCACAATGCGCAGAACGCGGCCTGCGCGGCGGGCGCCGCATTGGCGCTCGGGCTTTCGGCCGAGGCGATTCAGAAGGGCCTCGTGTCGTTTCCCGGTCTCGCGCACCGCATGGAGCAGGTCGGCCGCATCGGCCGCGTGCTGTTCGTCAACGACTCCAAGGCCACCAATGCGGACTCGGCCGCGCAGGCGCTGGCCTCGTTCGGCGATATCTTCTGGATCGCCGGTGGCGTGCCGAAGGCCGGCGGCATCGAAAGCCTGACCGGCTTCTTCCCGCGCATCCGTAAAGCTTTTTTGATCGGCCAGGCGGCGAACGAATTCGCGGCCACGCTCGAAGGCCAGGTTCCGTACGAGATGTCCGGCACGCTCGAGCAAGCGACGCAGTCCGCAGCCCGCGCCGCCGCGTCGTTCGACGGCGGCGAGCCGGTGGTGCTGCTGTCACCGGCTTGCGCGTCGTTCGATCAGTTTCGCAATTTCGAGCTGCGCGGCGCCGCGTTCCGCGACTTGGTCAAGGCGCTGCCGGGCGCCTGACTTCGTGCCCTACGGCGCGAAATGATAATTCACGCCGATCTTGCCGAGCTGCACGCTCTGCTCAATCTGACGGCCGGCGTACACATGCCCGCTTGCACCGCTGGAGTTCAATTCGCCTTCGACAGTGGCGGTCTCACTGCCGAAATTGATGTGGTCATATTCGAGCTTGGCTGACCAATTGCGGGCGAAACCGTACTCGACGCCGAAGCCGACGACGAGACCGGTGTGAATGCGCGACCCGGCCACGTCGAGGGTGTCGGGCCCTTGCACAAGCGCGTTGGCATGCCGTTCATGCGCGGCGGCGACACCGGCCTTGACGTAAGACAGCCAGCGTTCGTTGGTCAGGATGCCGAACCGCGCGGTGGCCATGGCCAGCCAGTCGGTCCGGCTTGCGAGATTGGTATTGACCAGGAGCGGACTGACAAAGTTAGCGCTGCCGCCGAGGTCACCGCCGACGAGTTCGGCCTCGACACCGAATACCACGATGCCGAGCTGCGCATTTGCGCCGATTTGTCCACCAGCAAAGCCGCCGGCACCGGTGAATTGACCGTCCGGATCAAAATCTCGGACCGTCGTGACGCTGCGGCCATAGCCGGCTTGAGCGCCGACATAAGCTCCGGACCAGTCGAAGCTGGTCGGAACAAATTGCACCGGCGCGACTGTGGTCGCGGCCGCCGGCGCGCCAAATTGGTAGTTCACACCGAGCTTCACCAGATGCAACGTTTGCGTCGTTTCGCCACTCGAGTCCAAGGCGCCTGCCGGTGTGGTGCCGTTGATAGCGAAGACGCTGTGCGCGAAATTGATGAAGTTATATTCGGCGCGAACCGACCACTTGTCAGCCAGTGCATATTCGGCACCGGCTCCGACGATCCATCCCGTGCGATTTTCGCGCCCCGCAAGTGACGTGTTCCCCGCGGGAGTCGTGGTTTCGAAGCCGTGATTTTCGTTGACCCAGGCCGCACCGGCCTTGGCGTAGGTCAACCAAGAGCCGCCGACAAAGCCAATACGCCCGGTGGCGGTCGACAGCCAATTGACCTTCGAGGTTTGCGTTAGTGTGCCGAGACTCAGCATCGTCAGTTTGCGATCGCCGCTGATGCCGCTGAACGTGAAATCGCCTTCGATGCCGAACAGCAGATTACCGATCTGCTGATTGTAGCCAAGCTGCACACCGCCAAGTGCGCCATCGGTCGGAATCGCGACGGTCGGCCAATCGGTGTTTCCGACCCCATAACCGGCGTGCACGCCGGTATAGATGCCGGTCCAGTTATAGGCGCGATCGGCCAGAGGCGCGGCTTGC
This sequence comes from Xanthobacteraceae bacterium, assembly GCA_028290465.1. Taxonomy (GTDB): domain Bacteria; phylum Pseudomonadota; class Alphaproteobacteria; order Rhizobiales; family Xanthobacteraceae; genus FEB-22. The sequence continues at coordinate 7,195 of JAQGJU010000147.1, forward strand.
GCCGTACCGGCATCAATGCCGGCGCAAGCGGCCAGCGCAATCATCCAAATGCGATTCATCATTATATCCCGTACCAACCATCCGCTGCGACGTTGTCACGGGCCGGCGCCACGGTCTTGGAATGACAGGCACGGCTTTTGGTCGCTGCGGCACTCGCGGCAAGTTGCGCGATGCTGTGCCCTCCATGTCACAACACATCGTCTGCGGATGGGCTGGACGCGCGGAGTACCGTGCCCTACAGAACGTGTGGGTGGATGATTTCCCCAATAAGGAATTCATCCTTGCTGAAAAAAGCCGTGTTCTCTTCACACGATCTGCCGACGCATCTCGACGAACGACATCGTTTCAGCCAGTGGCAAGATATCCACGTCGCAGAAATCTGGTCCGTCGAATATGGCCTGTCCGGCAACGTCGCGTTTGAAGCCGCGATCGAAGCCGCCCCGATCGGCGAACTGGTCTATGGCCAGATGTCGGGCACCATCAAGCATGCCACACGACGCGCGAGTAACATCGCCGAGGATGGTCGCGACGGCTATCTGCTGTTGGTCAATGCCGGCGAAACAACCCTGAGCGGCGTTCAGGTCGGCCGCGAATTCAGCGTTGGCAGCGGCGAAGCCGCGCTGGTCTCCGCCGCTGAACCGTTGCGCATGGTCGGCGCCGACAAGAATGTCTGGATGAACGTAGTCACGCCGCGTCATGCGCTCGCCGATGCGTTCAGTTCGGTCGACGACCTTCTGGCGTATCGCATTGCGGCCGACAACGAGGCGCTCGGACTGCTCAAGCGCTATTTGCAGATGCTTGAGACCGGTCCGACACTCACCTCGCCGGATGTCGAGGCCCATGCCAGCGCCACCATTATCGATCTTATCGGTCTGACGATCGGCGCCAAAGGCGAGGTGGCCGAACTCGCCGGCGTAGGTGGTTTGCGCAGTGCGCGGCTGCAGGCAGTACTCGGCCATATTCGTGCGCGCTATACCGACGTTGCGTTTTCGACCCGCGATGTCGCGACGGCGCTCGGAATTTCGGCGCGTTACGTCAACGATATTTTGCAGGAAACCGGCAGCGGCTTTGCCGAGCGCGTGCTGGAACTGCGCCTGCAACGCGCCCGCGCGATGTTGGCGGACCCTCGCTGCGCCATGCGCATCGGTGAGATCGCGTTTGCGGCGGGCTTTGCCGACATCTCGCATTTCAATCGGAGCTTTCGCCAACGCTTCGGGATGACGCCGACGGCGGCCCGGTAACGCGCTCCGACTTGAAACCTTGCGTTTCTAAAGGTTTTGTTAAGCCTTCGTAAACCACGCCAGGGCAGGAATGAGCATTAGACTTGTTTCTGGAGAACGGCATGGCTTCGCGTGCGCAACGAACGCCGTTCGGCGAATGGTGGTGGACCGTCGACCGGCTGATGCTGGCCGCGATCTGCACCCTGATGCTCGGCGGTATCGTGCTGTCGCTGGCCGCGAGCCCGCCGGTTGCGGCGCGCATCGGTCTCGATCCGTTCTATTTCGTGCATCGCCATGTGATGTATCTGGCGCCCGCGTTGGCGGTGCTATTGGTCTCTTCCTTGATGTCGCCCCGTACGGTGCGCCGCGTCGCGCTCATCGTGTTCGCGGTCAGTATCGTGTTGCTGGTAGCGACGCTGTTGCACGGCGCCGAGGTCAAGGGCTCGCGCCGCTGGATCACGGTGCTGGGCGTTAACCTGCAGGCGTCCGAGTTCCTCAAGCCGTCCTTCGTCATCCTGGTCGCCTGGCTGTTCGGCGAATCCGCCAAACGGCCGGAAATGCCGGCCAACACCATGGCGCTCGGATTGCTGCTGACGGCCGTGACGCTCTTGGTGTTGCAGCCGGACTTCGGCCAGACGCTGCTGATCGCTGGCGTCTGGAGCGCGCTGTTCTTCATGGCCGGCATGCGGCTGGTCTGGGTCGCCGGTCTCGGCGGCGCCGCGCTGGTCGGCCTGATGGGCGCCTATTACACGGTCCCGCACGTCGCCAAGCGCATCAAGCGATTCATGGACCCGGCGTCCGGCGACACCTATCAGATCGACAACGCGATCGAGTCCTTTCTACGCGGTGGCTGGTTCGGTCGCGGCCCGGGCGAGGGCACCGTGAAACGCATCCTGCCGGACAGCCATGCCGACTTCGTGTTCGCGGTCGCGGCCGAAGAGTTCGGCGCGATGCTGTGCCTCATTCTGGTGGCGCTGTTCGCCTTCATCGTGATTCGCGCGCTGAACCACGCGATGCGCAACCACGATCCTTTCGTTCGGTTCGCGTCGTCCGGGTTGGCCATTCTGTTCGGCTTGCAGTCGGCCATCAACATGTCGGTCAACCTGCATCTCATTCCGGCCAAGGGCATGACGCTGCCGTTCATCTCCTATGGCGGTTCGTCGATGCTCTCGCTGGCTTACGGCATGGGCATGCTGCTGGCTTTGACGAGAGACCGGCCGAGCGCCGATCTCGGTCGCGGGCGCCCGTTCGTGCCGGCCGAAAGTCCGGCCTGATGGCGCTGCGTCGCGATCGACCGCTGGTGCTGGTCGCCGCCGGCGGCACCGGCGGCCACCTGTTCCCGGCCGAATCGCTGGCCATCGCGCTGGGGCGCCGCGATGTCACGGTCGATCTGGCGACCGATGCGCGCGCCGCGCATTTCGGTTTCGCGGGCGGCGAGGTCCATGTGATCCCGAGCGCTACGATGCGCGGCCGTAATCCTGTCGCCTTGGCCCGCACGGCTTCGGCTCTCGGGCTCGGTATCGTCAAGGCCTGGCTTTTGCTCGGCCGGTTGCGGCCGGACGCCGTGGTCGGCTTCGGCGGCTATCCGACGGTTCCACCGCTGCTGGCGGCGACCTGGCGCCGCATCCCAACCATCGTGCACGAACAAAATCGGGTCATGGGCCGGGCCAACCGCCTGCTGGCGCCGCGCGTGACCGCCATCGCGACCGGCTTTTCCGGCCTGGAGAACGCCGATCCGGAATTGGCCGACAAGACCACCCACACCGGCAATCCGGTGCGGCCGGCGGTCGCCGCCGCAGCCGCGATTCCCTATGACGAGCCGCAACCGGGCGGTCCGATGCGGCTGCTGGTGTTCGGCGGCAGCCAGGGCGCCAAGGTGATGTCGGATATCGTTCCGGCCGCCGTGGCCCGGCTCGACCGGACGCTGCGCGACCGCCTGACCATCGTCCAACAGGCCCGCGCCGAGGATCTGGACCGGGTGCGGGCCGCCTATGCGGACGCCCATGTGGCGGCCGAGGTGGCGCCGTTCTTTTCCGATTTGCCGGCCCGCATGGCCGCCAGCCATCTGGTGATCTCGCGCGCCGGGGCCGGAACCGTGGCCGAACTGGCGGCCATCGGCCGGCCGGGCCTGCTGGTGCCGCTGCCGCACGCGCTGGACCAGGATCAGTTCGCCAATGCCGGTGTCCTGGAGGATGCCGACGCCGCCATACGCCTGCCGCAGGTCGAATTCACGCCGGAACGGCTGGCGGCCGAAATCACCAACCTTGCGGCCGCGCCCGACCGCCTGACCGCGATGGCGACGGCCGCACGGCTTGCCGGCAGCCTCGACGCCGCCGACCGGCTGGCCGACCTGGTGATGAAGATCATCGGCCGCTAGCTATTTATTTGAGCATGATCTTTCCGAAAACCGGTGCCCACTTTTCGGGATCATGCTCCGGTAACGGAATTCCATTCCGCCGATTCACGGTGTAGACCCTGGACCACTTGCGTCTAAGGGAACCCGCACCATGAAATTGCCGCGCGATATCGGTCCCATTCATTTCGTCGGTATTGGCGGCATCGGCATGAGCGGCATCGCCGAGGTGCTGAACAATCTCGGATACACGGTGCAGGGTTCCGACGTCGCCGAAAGCGCCAACGTCAAGCGGCTGCGCGATCTCGGCATCCAGGTCACGGTCGGCCACGCGGCCCAGAACGTCGACAATGCGGCCGTGTTGGTGGTGTCGTCGGCGATCAAACGCGATAATCCGGAACTGATCGCCGCGCGCCACAATCGGCTGCCCGTCGTACGCCGCGCCGAGATGCTGGCCGAACTGATGCGGCTGCGCAGTTGCGTCGCGATCGCCGGAACCCATGGCAAGACCACCACGACGTCGATGGTCGCGGCGCTGCTCGATGCCGGCCATTTCGATCCGACCGTGATTAATGGCGGCATCATCAATGCCTACGGCACCAATGCGCGCCTCGGTGCCGGCAACTGGATGGTGGTTGAAGCCGACGAGTCCGACGGCACGTTCCTGAAGCTGCCGGCCGACATCGCCATCGTGACCAACGTCGATCCTGAGCACCTCGATCATTTCAAGACCTTCGATGCCGTGCAGGAGGCGTTCCGCGCCTTTGTCGAGAACGTGCCGTTCTACGGTTTCGCGGTGATGTGCACCGATCATCCGGTGGTGCAGACGCTGGTCGGCCGCATCGAAGATCGCCGCATCATCACCTATGGCGAAAACCCGCAGGCGGATGTGCGGTTGGTCGATCTGTCGCACGTCAATGGGTCGTCGCAATTTACGCTTTTGTTCCGCGATCGGGGTGGCGCGACCACGCATGAGATCAAGGATCTCGTGCTGCCGATGCCGGGACGTCACAATGCGCTCAACGCCACTTCGGCGGTCGCGGTGGCGCGCGAACTCGGCATGCCGGACGATCTGATCCGGCAGGCGCTGGCCGGCTTCGGCGGCGTCAAGCGCCGCTTCACCCGCACCGGCGAATGGAACGGCGCGGCCATTATCGACGACTACGGCCATCACCCGGTCGAGATCGCGGCGGTGCTGCGCGCCGCGCGTGAGTCGAGCCGCGGCCAGGTGATCGCCGTCGTGCAGCCGCATCGCTATACGCGGCTGCAAACGCTGTTCGAGCAGTTCTGCGCCTGCTTCAACGATGCCGACGCGGTCATTGTGGCCAACGTGTATGCGGCCGGCGAAGCCCCCATCCCGGGCGCCGATCGCGACGCGCTGGTGCAGGGCCTGCGCGCCCGCGGCCATCGGCAGGTGATTCCGCTCGAAGCCTCGACCGATCTCGCCGGCATCGTGCGCGGCCTGGCGAAGCCCGGCGACTACGTCGTGCTGCTCGGCGCCGGCAACATTACACAATGGGCCTATGCGCTGCCGGGCGAATTAGCGGCGGGCGGCGCTGCATGAGTTTCCCCGACATCCTCCCCGACTTGAAGGCGCGCATGCCCGAGCTGCGCGGCCGGCTGCTGGCCAATGAGCCGCTGGCGCCGCTGACCTGGTTTCGCGTCGGCGGACCGGCGCAAATCCTGTTCATACCGGACGACGAAAGCGATCTCGCTTATTTCCTGAAAGCCCTGCCGGCCGAAATTCCGGTCACGGTGATCGGCCTTGGGTCCAACCTGATCGTGCGCGATGGCGGCGTGCCGGGCGTGGTGATCCGGCTCGGGCGCGGCTTCAACGAGGTCAAGATCGAAGAAGGCTATCGCGTGCGCTCCGGCACCGCGGTGCCCGACGTGAAAGTGAGCCGCACCGCGCAGGATGCCGGCGTTTCGGGTCTCGCGTTCCTGCGCGGCATTCCGGGCGCGATCGGCGGCGCGCTGCGCATGAATGGCGGCGCCTATGGGCGCGAGACCAAGGATGCGCTGATCGAGGCGCGCGGCGTTGACCGTGCCGGAAATCTGCGCACCTACAGCAACGCCGACATGCACTACACCTATCGGCATTGCGGCGTGGCAGAGGACGTCATCTTCACCCAGGCGCTGTTCCAGGGCGAGGCCGGTGATCAGGATCTGATCGCGGCCGAGATGGACAAGATCACCCAGAGCCGCGAGGCGACGCAGCCGATCAAGAGCCGCACCGGCGGATCGACCTTCAAGAATCCGCCGGGCCAGAAGGCGTGGCAATTGATCGACGCCGCCGGCTGTCGTGGTTTCATGGTCGGCGCCGCGCAGGTCTCGAAACTGCACTGTAATTTTCTGATCAATACCGGCGGCGCCAGCGCGGCCGATATCGAGACGCTCGGCGAAACCGTGCGCCAGCGCGTCCAGGAAAACTCCGGCACCATGCTGGAGTGGGAAATCAAACGGATCGGCGTTGTTTAGCTGACGTCTCTCGGTAGAAGTCTGTTCGTACGAGTCCTGTTCGTACAAGTCATGCGTACCAGTCTGTTCATAACCATCGGTCGAAGCGTATGCCCGCACGAATCGCGGACATGACGGAAAAGGAATGTCGTATGCCCAAGCACGTTGCGGTCCTCATGGGAGGCTGGTCGGCCGAACGCGAAGTGTCGTTGTCCACCGGTCGGGCCTGCGCCGATGCGCTGGCGCGGGTCGGCTATACCGTGACCCGGATCGATGTCGGCCGCGACATCGCCAGCGTGCTGGCAATGGTGAAGCCCGACGCGGCATTGAACGTGCTGCATGGCCGTCCGGGAGAAGACGGCACGTTGCAGGGCATGTTGGAAATTCTCGGCATTCCGTACAGCCATTCCGGCGTTCTTTCTTCCGCCTTGGCTATGCAGAAGGACTTCGCCAAGATTCAATTGGCCGCCGCCGGCATCCCGGTACCCGAAGGCATGGTCGCGTCCCGTTTCGATATCGCCAAAGCCCACTTGATCGAGCCGCCTTACGTGATCAAGCCGATCGCCGAGGGGTCGAGCGTCGGCGTGTTCATCGTCACCAAGGAACATCAGCATCCGCCGCAGGAACTGACCCGCGAGGACTGGAAGTTTGGCGACCGGCTGGTGATTGAAAAATACATCCCCGGCAAGGAGTTGACCTGCGCCGTGATGGGCGACACGGCGCTCGACGTGATCGAGATCGTGCCGACGGTGCGGTTTTACGACTACGACGCGAAATATGCCCCAGGAGGATCGAAGCACCTCCTGCCGGCGCCAATTTTACCAAATGTTTACCAAGAGGTCCGAAGACTGACCGTTGCGGCTCATCAGGCCCTCGGATGTCGGGGCGTGAGCCGCGCGGACTTTCGTTACGACGACCGCACGGAAGGAACAGAGGGTCTGTTCTGCCTGGAGGTCAACACGCAACCGGGCATGACCGAGACCTCTCTCGTGCCCGAACTCGCCGCTCACGCAGGCATAAGTTTCGAAGAGCTGGTTAAATGGATGGTCGAGGACGCGACGCTCAACCGCTGAACGGCAAACGCCGGTCGCGGGTCCGCGCGTCCGCCGCCCTCACAGCAAAGAGCTCGCGTTGGCTTCGACGGGAGCGTCTGCACAAGGCGCGGGCGCTGTTCGGCGATGTACTGCATCGCTATCTGGCGCCGCTGCTCGGTTTGAAACTGCCGCGTTACGCCGGGATTTGGGCCTCGTTCGCGATCATCGCCGCCAGCACGACCTATGGGGTTGTCAAAGGGGACCACATTTCACCTGTTCTCGACCAACTGAAAGACTGGCGCGACGCCGGCGCCAATGCGGCGGGCTTCCGCATCGCCGCGGTCGCGCTGGGCGGCAACCGTCAGATCACGCGTGAAGAAGTCTTGGCGACCGCCGGCGTCACCGGCCGGGCATCGCTGCTGTTCCTCGATGTGCTGAGCGCCCGCGACAAGCTCAAGACCAATCCGTGGATCGCCGACGCCACCGTGCTCAAGCTGTATCCGGGCGCGCTGCAGATTTCGGTCAAGGAACGCGGCGCGTTCGCGCTGTGGCAGAAGGACGGCCGCGTCGCCGTGATCGCGTCCGACGGCACCGTGCTGGAGCCGTTCGTAGCCAACCGTTTCACCCGGCTGCCGCTGGTGGTCGGGCAGGGCGCCGAGCGCCAAGCACAGGAATTTCTCGCGCTGCTGGACCGCTATCCGGAAATCGGCGGTCAAGTGCGGGCTTCGATCCTGATCGCCGAGCGGCGCTGGAACCTGCGCCTGAAAAACGGCGTCGATGTCCGGCTGCCGGAAACCGGCGTCGAGGAAGCGCTGGCCAGGCTGGTCAAGCTCGACCGCGACAAGAAGCTGATCTCGCGCGACATCACGGCGATCGACCTGCGGGTGCCGGATCGCGTCACCGTGCAGCTGTCCGATGCCGCCGCCGCCGCGCGCAACGAGCTGTTCAAGGACAAAAAGGACAAGAAAAAGGGGGGCAGCGCATGACCACGCTGCACTTCGGCGTCACCCCGAAAATGCGGCCGGTCTCGCCGCGGCGTTCCGCCGTGGTGGCGGCGCTCGACATCGGCACCAGCAAGATCGCCTGCCTGATTGCCCGGCTGAAGCCGCATGGGCCGCAAGAAGTATTGCGCCGCCGCAGTCATCTGGTCGAAGTCATCGGCATCGGCCACACCGAGGCGCGCGGCATGAAGGCCGGCACCGTGGTGGATCTGGCGGCCGCCGAAGAGGCGGTACGCCATGCCGTGGATCTGGCCGAGCACATGGCCAAGGTCGAACTCGAATCGGTCGTGCTGTCGGTCTCGGCCGGCCGGCTCGGCAGCGAATGCTATGCGGCGACGGTCGATCTGGCCGGCGGCAGTGTCGGCGACAGCGATATCGGTCGCGTGTTGACGGCCGGCAGCCGCCATTCGGTGCGCGACGGCCGTGCCGTGCTGCATTGTCTGCCGATCGGCTATGCGGTTGA
>JAQGJU010000001.1 GCA_028290465.1 Xanthobacteraceae bacterium
CCACCATCAGCGCCATCACGGCATTCGGCGGAATGCCGAGCGTGAGCAGCGGAATGAACGCCGTTTGCGCGGCGGCGTTGTTGGCGCTTTCCGGAGCGGCGACGCCCTCGATGGCGCCCTTGCCGAACTTCTCGGGGTTTTTCGAGACTTTCTTCTCGAACGTGTAGGCGGCGAATGAGGCGATGACCGCGCCACCCCCGGGCAGAATTCCGAGCAGTGATCCGAGGATCGTGCCGCGCGCGATCGCGCCGGACGAGTCGATCAAGTCCTTGCGGGTCGGCATCAGGCCGGTGACCTTGGCCTGCACGATCTCGCGGCTCTCTTCGGGCAATTCGAGATTGCGGATGATTTCCGCGAAGCCGAACACGCCGAGCGCGATGTTGGGGAACCCGATGCCGTCGGAAAGCTCCGCCCAGTCGAACGTCATGCGTCCGGCGCCCGTTTCCAAGTCGGAACCGACCATCGACAGCAGCAGACCGAGCAGGATGACGGCGATCGCCTTGAGGACCGAGCCCCTGGCCAGCACCACGGCGAAGATCAGGCCGAGCACCATCAGCGAGAAGTATTCGGCCGGACCGAACAGCAGCGCGAGGCTGGTGAGCGGCGCACCCAATGCGGCCACGAGAACGGTTGCCACGGTGCCGGCGAAGAACGACCCGATCGCGGCAATGGAAAGGGCCGCGCCGGCCCTGCCTTGCCGGGCCATCTGATGGCCGTCGAGACAGGTAACGACGGATCCGGCTTCACCCGGGATGTTGACCAGCACCGACGTGGTCGAGCCACCATATTGGGCGCCATAGTAAATGCCGGCCAGCATGATCAGCGCGCTGGTCGGCGACAGGCCGAAGGTGATCGGCAGCAGCATCGCCACGGTGGCGACGGTGCCGATGCCGGGCAGCACGCCGACGAGGGTGCCGACGAGGGCACCAATCAGACAGAAGAAGAGGTTCTGAGGCTGGGCCGCGACCGAGAAGCCGAGCGCCAGATTTGCGATGAGGTCGGACATATCGATACCCTGATCAGAAACGCGGCCAGAGCTGGAACGGCAGTCCGAGCCCGTAATAGAAAAGCGCGACGCAGAAGGCGGTCATTGCGGCTGCCGCGATGAGGCTTTCCACCACCTTCGCCTCGCGCGATCCGGCGATCGCGATCAGGAAGGCCAAGTAGGAAGCCGGTACCAGGCCGACGGGCCGTACGATCAGGGCGAAGATCAGGATCGCGGCCACGACCAGCACCGGCCCGCGATAGGCGTAGGGCTCGATGTCCGGTCCATCAGAAAATAACCCGATCAGGGTGATCAGCACACCGCAGGCCGCCAGCATGCAGGCGAACAATCGCGGCGCGGTTCCGGGCCCGAAGGCGAAACCCTGCATGCCGGACAGATCCCGCGTCGCCCAGATGGCGATACCTGCCACCACGACGAACACGAGGCCGCCCCAGAAATCTCTTGGATTGCGGATGCCGAAGATTCGCTTCGGTCCACCGCTTGTCGCTTCGGCCCCACTGGACATTACGCACCACCCATCAGGAAGGTTGTTGTTGCTTCTACCGGTTCTTTAGCACACCGCCACGCGCGGTCAAAAGCCGCAAGGGACTAGACAAGCCCGGCCAGCCCCATAAGGGCCGCGGCCCCCAGAAGCCACAACGGATTGAGCTTTGTCCAGAACGTAATGCAGGCAGTGGCAAGCGTAATGGCCGCCGCCACCAGGTTGTGATCGGCCGCACGGGCGACAACAAAGGCACTGGCGGCCATTAACCCAATTCCAATCGGCACCATCCCGGCCTGGAGCGCGGTCCGCCAGCGCGCCTGCTTGAAACGCTCCCACGTACCACCGATCCAATACGCCGCCAGACAGGTCGGCCCACACATCGCCAATGTCGCAACCAGCGCGCCTGGAAGGCCCGCAACGTGATAGCCGATCAACGTGACCACGATGACGTTCGGTCCCGGCGTCACTTGGGCGATGGCGAACATGTCGGTGAACTGCCGGTCGGTCATCCAGCCCATGACGTCGACCGCGAGGCGGTGCATTTCGGGGATCGCCGCGTTGGCGCCGCCGATCGCGAACAGCGACAGCAGCGCGAAATGCCCGGCCAATGTCCACAGAATATTGTCGTTGTTCATGCCCGCCTCCCGCGGTGCACAAAAAACGCCACCCCGATACTGAGCGGCACCAAGGCCAGCAGTACCCAATGCATCGGCCAGCGCATGATCCCGACGGCCGCGAAGGCCAGCAGCGCGAATACCGGCGCGGGCGACAGGCCCTCCTCGACCAACGGCAGCGCCATCTTGATGACGGTGGCGATAATCAGCCCGGCCGCGGCCGCGCCGAGCGCCGTCAAGGCCCGGGCCAGCGCGGCGATCTCACCGTAGCGGGCATACAGAATGCCGATGACGATCACGATCAGCAACGGTGGCGTCACCAAGCCGAACAACGCCACCGCGGCGCCCGCCAGGCCGCGAAATCGCGCGCCGAACACCACGGAGAAATTGACGATGTTCGGCCCCGGCAGGAATTGCGATAGCGCGAACGCATCGTTGAATTCCTCGGACGTCATCCAGCGGCGCTCCTCGACCAGGGTGCGGCGCGCGAACGGCAGTACACCGCCGAAGCCCGACAGCGACATGGTCACGAAGGCAACCAGGATCTCGGTCAACGTTGGCGTCACGGTGATGGACGGTGTGGAGGGTGTGTCGGAAGTGCCGGGCATGATGCCGTTACTTAGAGCATTGCCCGACGAAGTGAAATTAGGTTCGCCGCCCAATTGCGACAAACTTGATGCGGGTTCGCATCGATGGGCCGGACCGGCGCGTTCCGGCATGTCCGCCGATGGGAACCCGGCCCGAACCGGAGCGTTGACTCCACATCTTACGAGTTTCGGCCGCGGCGCTTGCGGCGTCCGTCTCGACTTCAAGCCCAATGCGTCCATGTCTCAACAGAAAACCGCCGCGGCGGGGAATAGGAATCTATTGTCGGCACACAGCCATAGCGCGCGGGAGGCCGATCTGTCGGGCCATCCGGTCGGATCGGCGGCGCATGAAGCCGCGCGCCTGGCTGCGGTGCGGCGCTACGACATATTAGATACACCGCCGGACGGCTCATTCGACCGCGTCACCGCGCTTGCGGCCACGCTGTTCGATGCCCCGATCGCGATCATCAGCATCGTCGATACCGACCGGATTTGGTTCAAATCGCACCACGGCCTCGACGTGCCGGAGATCGATCGCGACCCAGGCCTGTGCGCGTCGGCGATCCTGGAAAATGCACCCTATGTTCTGACGGACGCAGCGAACGATCCACGTGCACTGGCCAATCCGCTGGTGGCCGGCGCGTTCGGACTGCGTTTTTATGTCGGCGTTCCGCTGCGGACCGCCGATGGATTTAACCTCGGCACCTTGTGCGTGATCGACAAAGTGGCTCGGCCGGTTGCCGAACCGCAGATCGAATACCTGAAAAATCTTGCCAGCGTGGTGATGGACCAGATGGAGTTGCGCCTATCGGCACGGCGCGCCATCGGCGACCTGTCGCGCGTCGTCGCCGAGAAGGAAGCGGCCCTCAAGCGCAGCGAATTGATGGCCAAGGAGATCGACCATCGAGTGATGAACTCGCTGCAGTTGATCTCCGGCCTGCTGCAACTGCAGAGCCGCATGCTGGGCGATTCCGACGCCGCCGGCCAATTGGCGATCGCGGCGACGCGTGTCGCCGCGGTGGCGCGGGTGCATCAGCATTTCTATCTCAGCGAAGTGGTCGACCGCACCGAGGCCAAGCAATATCTCGAACGGCTATGCGCCGACCTGTCACGCATGCTGGCCCCCGAGTTGAGCGACGCGATTCGGGTCGAGGGCAATGCGTGCAGCGTGCCGACCAAGCAGATCGTGCCGCTCGGCCTGATCGTCAACGAACTGGTCACCAACGCGGCCAAGCATGGCGGCGGCAACATCACGGTATCGATCGAGCCCACGGATGGCGGCGGCACCGCGCTTTGCGTATCGGACGAAGGGGACGGCGTGCCGGAGGACTTTGAGCCGCAGGCCGGCACCGGCCTCGGCATGCGGGTGGTGTGCACGTTGGTCAAGCAGCTCGCCGGCCGGCTGTCGGTGGCCCGCGGGCCCGGCGGCAAAGGCGCGAGGTTTGCGGTGCAGTTTGGATGAGGAGGCCCCGCCCGATACAGCCCCTTTTATCCGCCACGATCTGCGCCTATATTCAGTCTGCCGGCGCAAGCCGGATATGGCGATAAACCACAGTCGTAATAAACCTTTCGGACCCGGGGGCAGTACCCGGCGCCTCCACCCGAGCCCATGCCAGAGCGTTGAAAACGCTTTGGTTTAAAGGCGTGGGCTTCGGCGGGGGCGAAACAGGATCGACGAGGGCGTAAAGGGCTGAACTTTGCTCGGCATTGTACCACCGTTATCGGGCTATTCTGTAGTTGCCAACGACAACTATGCTCCGGTTGCTCAGGCTGCGTAAGCGGTCTGATCTTCCGACACTAAAGCCCTAATCGTCTTAGCAGCGGTTAGGCGGGGTTCGGAGGCACCTGGCAACAGAAGCCTCCACTTCATTTCCGGGCCGTTTCATTCCGGGCCACGAAGCGTTTCGAGGCTATTGGAAGCGCCGGCCGTCCACCTACCCGAACCTACCAGGCAGCAATGGCCGTCGATCATATCCGCTACGATGTCCTCACCCAGGAGGCGCTACGCGGCATGCTGCGCCGGATTCTCGGCGATGCCGCCAAGAACGGCCTGCCGGGCGAGCACCATTTCTTCGTCACCTTCGACACCAACGCGCCCAGTGTGAAGATTTCGCCGCGGCTGCATGCCCAGCATCGCGAGCAGATGACCATCGTGCTGCAGCACCAGTTCTGGGATCTGGCCGTCCACGACGACTATTTCGAGGTCGGTCTGGCATTCGGCGGCATTCCTGAAAAGCTCGTGGTGCCGTTCGCGGCGATTATCGGCTTCGTCGACCCGTCGGTGGAGTTCGGTCTGAGCTTCGAGGCTGTGCTGGAAGATGACGACACCGATACGCCGCTGATCGCCGCGACGCCGACTCCAACACCGCTGGAACGGCCGGGCCCGCGCGCCGTGCCGACCGCCGTGCCGTCCAGTCCCCTACTGTCCACGCCGCCGGCCGCGGTCGCGTCGGGCAAGACTTCCTCTCTCAAGACCGCTTCCCTTAAAACCGACGAGGGCAAGACCGATCCCAACGGCCCGGACACCGATCCGCCGTCCGGCGGCGGCGACGTCGTGCGGCTCGACCGCTTCCGCAAGAAATAGTAGCCGCCGATAGGCCGAGGTCAGTATGGCGCGTTCGCCCGGCAAGGACCGCGACAAGACACGCCTGGAAACCGATTCGTTCGGCCCGATCGAGGTCGCCGACGATCGCTATTGGGGCGCCCAGACCGAGCGTTCGAAGCGCAATTTCCGCATCGGCACCGAGCGTTTTCCGGCGCCGATGATCCGCGCGCTTGGCCTCGTGAAGCGCGCTTCCGCCGAGGTCAACCGCACCCTCGGCGATCTGGATGCCCGCCGCGCCAGGGCGATTGTGCGCGCCGCCGACGAAGTGATCGCCGGTCAGCTCGACGATCATTTCCCGCTGGTGGTCTGGCAGACCGGATCCGGCACCCAGTCCAACATGAACGCCAATGAAGTCATCGCTAACCGGGCCAACGAACTGCTCGGCGGCCAGCGTGGCTCGAAGACGCCGGTGCATCCGAACGACCACGTCAATATGAGCCAGTCGTCGAACGATTCGATCCCGACCGCGATGCATATCGCGGCCTATGTCGAGATCGCCGAACGGCTGATCCCGGCACTGACCCGGCTGGAGCGCGCGCTGGCCAATAAGGCCAAGCAGTTCGACAAGATCATCAAGATCGGCCGCACCCACCTACAGGATGCGACGCCCGTCACGCTCGGCCAGGAATTTTCCGGCTACGCCGAGCAGATCGGCTCCGGCATCGAGCGCATCCGGGAGGCTTCGCGCCACCTGCTGCCGCTGGCCCAGGGCGGCACCGCGGTCGGCACCGGGCTCAACGCCCGGCCGAAATTCGCCAAGGCCTTTGCCAAGCGCGTCGCGGCCCTCACCGGCCACAAATTCACCAGCGCCGGCAACAAATTCGCGGCGCTGGCCGGCCACGACGCATTGGTCCATGCGCATGGCGCGTTGGTCTCGGTCGCGACCGCTTTGTTCAAGATCGCCAACGACATCCGTCTCGCCGGTTCCGGCCCACGTTCCGGACTCGGCGAACTGCTGCTGCCGGAGAACGAGCCCGGCTCCTCGATCATGCCCGGTAAAGTCAACCCGACGCAGAGCGAAGCGCTGACCATGGTGTGCTGCCAAGTGTTCGGCAATCAGACCACTATCGCGGTCGCCGGCAGCCAGGGCCACTTCGAACTTAATGTGTACAAGCCGGTGATCGCCTACGCGATGCTGCAATCGATCCGCCTGCTGGCGGATGGCGCGGTGTCATTCGCGGCGAACTGCGTCGACGGGCTGCGTCCCAACGAAAAGCGAATCGCCGAACTGTTGGAGCGGTCGTTGATGCTGGTCACCGCCCTAAGCCCGAAGATCGGCTATGAAAAAGCCGCCGAGATCGCCAAATACGCCCATGCCAATGGAACCAGTCTGCGCGACGAAGCGTTGAGGCTTGGTTATGTGAGTGCCAAGGAGTTCGACCGGTTGATCCAGCCGCGGCACATGCTGCGGCCGCGTTGATGGCGGATGTCTGAAGCAATCGCAATTGAAGGCACCTTTCGCGCAGAGTAGAAATAGAAAAAATTGCAATTCATAGTAGCGAAAACAAAAGGCAACAAATATATTCACGGGTTCGTTACGGAAATCGCGATTGGAACCGGCAGCATTATACCCGGCTCTGTAAACTACCTCAAATATGCACATTGATTAACGTAGCGTTTCTTGATGATTCCACTAAATAAAATTAAAGTAAACTTAGTTCTGGCGCAATATACTTCAAATGGTACATCAGTGCCACGCTAATTAATTCGGTATTATAACTCATGATACTTCGGCTAATTTGATATATTTACCTATTTCAACTAACCGTGTCTTGCAAAACATGAGATTCGTCCTGCACTCTAGTACGGCACGCATCGTGAGGCAGCGTATGCGCGAGACGCCCAAGGTGATCCGTAGCTACGGTATCGGCGTAAGTATAGGCGTGGATCAATATTGGAATCCGCTTTGGCATAGTATCCGGGTACCTTCGAGGTCAGTGATGGGTGACATCGTCAATCTTCGGACCATCCGCAAAAGAGCCAAACGCTCCCGGGAAGACCTGGACGCGCAGCAGAATCGGCTTGGGCACGGACGTCCGCAGGCGGCACGCCGTCTCGACGAGGCACGTGCCGACAAAGCCCGGAATGACCTCGACCAACACCGGATCGACATAGGAGACGGCCGATGAAATCGCCGGTAGTCAAACGCTCGATCGTAATCGCCGGCCACAAGACCAGCGTCAGTTTGGAGGACGCGTTTTGGAAAGGCCTGAAAGAGATCGCGGGAGGCCGTGACATGACCTTGTCCGATCTCGTCGCTACCATCGATACGGATCGCCGCCATGGCAACCTGTCATCGGCTATCCGTCTGTTCGTACTCGATCATTATCGCTCCAACACCAGTGTCGGCCTGGGCGACAAGGACGCGCCGCGTGAGACAATGGGTGTCCGCCCGTCATCGACAGGCCTGCGACCGGACTGAATAGGGCGGCATTTGGCCTGGACGCCCAAAGTGTCCTGCGCCGGGATTTGCCGATATTGCCGGTGCCAATTGAGTTGCGCCAATTGCGTTGTGTCGGGATCTGGATCGCGATCCGATTTGATCAAGTTGGGTCGCGGCATGCTTGCCCCTGTCCATCCGACATCGGTTTCAGGAATTGAGGGCCGGCCCCCGGTTGGCACCATCGTTTGGTCGCTGCTCTGTCCTCGATAATGGGCAGCTGCCCTCTTCAGCGCATTGTGCCTGACCGATAAGCCATGCCTGAAACGTTGCCTGCCTGTATTTCAAGCAGAGCGACATGCGTCGCCACGTCGAAAGCTCCCGCCCCGAACGAATCCACGGCGGAGGTATGGTATTTCCCGGATTTTTTCAGACGAAAACCAGTCTAAATAGACTGAGCTTGAGCCTGTGCTGCGGTACGGCGAGCGGTCTTTGCCAAGGACCACAAGACGTTGTCATGGCGGGCATGGCGTTTTGCCGTGCCGTCGCTGCGTTGCCTGCGTTGGTGGACGAAGGGACTGACTTTTTTAAATCAATGCTGGAGGCAGGAATGAAATCTCGTGTTGTGAAGCGCTCTATTGTCCTTGGGGGTCATAAGACCAGCGTCAGCCTGGAAGATAATTTTTGGGAAGGCTTGAAGGAAATCGTGGGCGAACGCCGCACCTCGCTGACCGCGCTGGTCGGCCAGATCGACGCGCAACGCGAGCATGGCAATCTGTCGTCCGCGATCCGGCTGTTTGTGCTCGCTCATTACCAGGGCCTGCGGAATCAACCGTCGGAAAGCCCCCGGTCGCACAATCTTGAGACCTCGTCCGCCTTGCGGGCCGACTAACAGCTCTCACCGGCGGCTTTCCCGGCCAACGAGCCGGGAAGGGCTTTCTCCGTCGTCTAATCGGCGCCCTGCCGATCAAAAATCGAGCGGACGGCCCCCGGTTGCGGGTCGGCAATCCCTGGCGGAAGCTCGACGCGGCCGGGAGGCCGGGCGGGACGGCCATTCAGGCCCGGTGGCGGCCCGATATCCAATGGCGGCGGCAGTGCCGGCGCCCGCTTTATGGTGGGGGGAGCGACTGAAGTCGGCGCATCCTCGGCGAGCGGCGACGGCGGTGGCGCCGGTGTCGGCGCCGGGCGCGGAACCGGCACCGGTTCCGTCCGCAACACATCAAGTCCGGATCGCTCGGCGGGGTTGGCGCCACCCGGCGCCGACCGCGGCGCTTCGCTTTCAGCGCCCCGCGCGATATGCGGCATCGTGGGCGATATGGCCGGCTTTTCCGGCACCGCGACCCGGCGGCTGGCCTCGATGGCTTCCAGCGTACGCGCCTGCTGATCGACCGCCCGCAAGGTGAGCCAACCGACCAGCGCGGTCACGTCGATAGTGCGCTTGGCGTCGGTCAGCGGTCCCTTGATGTTCATGAAAATGTCCGGACGGCCGGCATCCGCCGCGAAGGTCGCGTTCGGTCCCGACAGCGTCGCCCGCACCTCGAGGCCGCCTGACGCCAGATCGAGATTGCCGGCGAAGGCCAGCGCGATATCGTTGGCCTCGGTCCTGACGCTGGCCAGACGCAGCAATCCGCCACTGACTCCGACGGCGCCCTCGATTCGCGGCATCGCCAGTTTTCCCTTGGCGAACACGGCGCTGACCGCGTCACGCACCTTGGCCGGCTCAATCGCAAGTCCCCGGTCGACCGCCAGCGACACCGTGTCAAAGGCCTTCGGATCGATGCCGTCGAACTGCGCGCGGTCGAGCGCCGCCGTGCCGCTGCCGAACAGCGAGCCGATCAGTGCCATCGGGCTGCGCCCGGTGCCGTCGACCTCGACGCGCAGGTCAAGCCGGCCATTAACCGCCGGCGGCGACGCGCTGGGCAACAAGGCCGCGACCTCGACATCGCGCAACGCAAGCCGGCCGTTCGCGGTAAGGCCGCCGATTCCGGTGCGCAGTGTCAGCGCGGCTTCGGCCCGTCCGCCGGCCAGCGCACCCTGAAGTTCTTCAAGCGCGAATTCGGCATTACCGAAGCGGGCGACGCCGCGCAGATCCGACGCGGCCAGCGTCGGCCCCAGCGACGCGCGGCGCGCCGTGAACGCGATGCGGCCACTGAGATCGGCAAGCGCACCCTCGACGATTGGATCGGCCGACCAGCCCGGCCCCTCGCCGGCCTTGAGCGGCATGCCGGTGGCGCCGGCGATCAAGGCTGCGGCATCCATCGTATCGGCCTCGATCTGGCCTTCGACCCTGGTCGGGCCGGCGTCGGCCGTCGCCACCGTCAAACGGCCGCGCACGGCGGCGTCGGCGATCCGCGCCGAAATATCCTCGAATGTCATCTGACGCCCGTTAATGCCGACGCCGGCCGTCAGCACGACCGGCAGCGCTTCGCGCGTGCCCGCTCTGGGCGCACGCAACGCTCTGACATCCGCCTTGGCGATGTTCAGCTTCAGTGCCCCGGCGACCACGGCCTCGCCACCGAATTTTAGCGTGCCATCGGCGGTGGCGTCCAAACCGGCGGCCGCGATCCGGCTCTCGATCCGCAGCGGCGCATCGAGCGATCCGGACGCCGTGAAGCTCAACCGGCCGGCGCCAGGCCCGACCGTCAACGTCTTCTCGGTGCCCAGCATGGCCAGCAGCACGCGGCCGTCATCGGCATCGAGCCGGCCGTCAAGCTTGAGGCTGGCCACTGACCACTTGTCCGGATCGCCGCGACCTTCGCCCGAGAGATCGATGCGCGTTGCGCCAAGATTGCCGGCGAGCGTCAGCTTGGCGCCCGTGTTATCGCGCGGGCCTTGCGGGCCGGGATCGACGCTGACCGTCGCGCGCAATTTGGCCGGCGTCAGCCGCTGTGCCATCCGGCGGAACGGCGGCACCGCATCGGGCGCGAATTTTTGCAGGATCGCCGTAATGCCGTCGAGCTTGCGCGCATTCAGATCGAGCGTCACCGCGCCGCGCGGCGCCGCACCGGTGTCGATGCGGCCGCTCATGTCAAAGGCCGCGCCGCCGAGATCGGCGACCGACAGGCGTTCGACCTGCAAACCCTGCGTGTCGAAACGCAGCCGCGCGCTGGCACGCTGTGCCTCAATTCCGGCGATGGTGGCACGGCCGAGTTCGATTGCCAGCTTGACCTCGCGCGGCCGCTCTATCGCGGTGCCGGCGAAAGCCGCCTTGCCGAACGCCAGCACGCCGTCGATGTCGAGCACGGCGGCGCGCAGTTCGGCGTCTAACCGCGCCGGCCGATCTTCCTTCGGCCAAGCATAGACCACGCGGCCTTCCATCTCCTCGCGATCGAATTCCGCCTTCAGGCGTTCGACCGCGAAGCTGTCGGCGCCGAGTTGGACGTCGCCGCGCGCGCGTAGCGCCCGCAACGTACTGCTGGCGGTTTCGGTGCGGCCTTCCAGCCAGCCCAGCAAGACGCGCGGATCGCCGGCGTCGACTTCGACCGGCCCGGCGAATGCGACAGTATTGTTCGAGGTATCGAGCCGGCCGCCGAGCCGGATCTGAGTGAAGCCCGGCGCCCGCAGTTCGATCTGATCGAGCGTCCAGGCCGTGCCGTCAAAGCCGACATCGCCGCGCACCGACTGCACGCTCGCGCCGCCGACCGTCACGCTGTCGATACCGATGCCGACACTGACCGGGATCGGCGGACGCAGCGTGCCACCGAACAATTCGCTGACCTTGCGCAGCGCCGCCATCGGCAGGTGCCGCGTGTTTTCACCGCTGGCGAAGCTGCGATCCAGATCGATCTGCCGCGACGACAGCACGCCCTCGATGCGCGGGCTGGCGCCGAATTTGAATTCGGCCGCGCCGGAGAACTTGATGGCGCGCTCTTCCGGGCCATACTGAAAATCGATCTGCTCGACCAGCGCGCTGGCCGGCCGTGCGCTGATCTTGCCGCTCGCACGCCATGGTTCGCTTAACGCCATTTGTCCACTGGCATTGGTCAGGCCGACCGGACGCGACAGCGTCAATGTGCCGTCGTAGCGCGGCGCGCCGCGTTCCAGCGTCAGCACGCCTTCGGTCTCCAGATTGACCGGCTGTTCGGACGGATCGATGTTGAGCCGCAGCCGCATCGCGCCGTTGTCGTCGACGCGGCCGGTCGAGATCCGGTAGCCATAGAGCTTGTCGGCGGCCACGAAGGTGCCCTCGCCCTTCACGGGACCCGAGAGTGAACGCAAATCGCCGTTGAACCCGACCTTGTCGAGCACGTGCTTCGCGCCGCTGGCGGCATCCGACAGCGTCAAGCGTCCATCCTCGATCGTGAGGTGCTCAATCGTGAAGCCCTCGACGTCAAGGCCGGCCGGACGCGGCGCGTCGATCAGGCCAGCGCGGTCGAGGCCGAGCTGCAGTTCCGGGCCGACCAGATGCATGTCGGTGGCGCGCCAGTTGCCGGCCATCAGCGGGCCGAGCGCGAACTCAACGCCCAGCGCCTTGGCCTTCAGCGCGTTGGCGCCGTCCGGACGGTCAATCTCAAGGCCGCGCAGCGTGACCGAGGGCGTCGGCAGCAGACGCGCGTCGATACGGCCGGTGATGCGCACCGGCAGGCCGACCAGGCGGCTCGCCTCGGCTTCAAAATGGGAGCGATAGTGAGCAAAATCGACGAAATGCGGCCCGACCAGCGCCGCCACCAGCGCCAGGATCACCGCGATCGCCAAACCAAGAAGGGTCGATTGCACCGCACCTCCGCCCCGGGTCCGCTACAGCGCGCCGGAAGGCCAGCCGCTTTGCGCCACAAGGGTTATCTTCACCGCCATCCTAGCGCGTCGCGCGCCAAACTTCATCCGGCGCGAAACACCGCAGGCGGCGCCGGCGGCAGCGTTCCGATGCGAAATGGCGGATTTTGACGGCAAATCTGTGTCGTGCGCGGGATGAGCAGCCCGGATAGGGTGTTTTCGAGTGAAGACTTGAACAGCCGGGGAAACGCCACATGACAAATTTGCGCGAGCTTGCCGCTCTTTCGCTGCTGGCGGTTTGCCTGTCGGGCGCGGCGGCGCCGACCATGGCCAACGACCTTCTGCCACACGGAACTCTGCGCGCGGCCTTCATTGGGACCAATCCGGTGCAGGCGGTGACCCATGCCCAGACCGGCGAAGTGACCGGCCCGGCCGCCGATATCGCCCGCGCGCTGGCGGCACGGCTCAATGTTCCGGCGGTAATCGCTGGAGCTCCGGGCGTTCCGGGCGTGCTGGCGGCCGTCAAATCTGGCGCCGCCGATATCGGCTTCCTGGCCTTCGACGAAGTCCGGGCCGCCGAGGTCGATTTCAGCCAGACCTATGCGCTCGCGCAGAACACTTATCTGGTGCGAAAGGACTCGCCGATCCAGGCCGTCGCGGATGTCGACAAAGCCGGCATCCGCATCGGTGTCGCAGCCCGGGATGCGGGCGATTTCTTTCTGACGCGCACCGTCAAGCATGCCGAGTTGGTCCGCTTCGAGGCCGGCAATCTCACGAGCGGCCTGGAGGCGCTGGCCTACGGCCGGATTGATGCCTTTGCGGCCAACCGGCAGCGCCTGAGCGTCGCCGCGCGGGATGCGGTGTTTCGCATGCTGCCGGATAATTTTTACGGCGTTGAGCAGTCGGTGATCGTACAGAAGGGCAACACCAAACTGCTGGAAGCCGTGAACCGCTATCTTAGCGAGGCGCGCGAGTCGGAATTCATCGCCGGGTCGCTCAAGCGTTCCGGCATTGTCGGGCTCGACGTCGCGCCGGCAATGCCGGGCCTCGTCAACAACGTGCCCCGCGCGAAATAATTACGACCGGATCACACCGTCGGCAGCATCTTGCCGGGGTTCAGGATGCCGAGCGGATCGAGCGCCTGCTTCACGGCTCGCATCGCGGCGACCGCGCCGAGTCCGTGCTCGGCGTTGAGATACTTGATCTTGCCCTGCCCGACGCCGTGCTCGCCCGTACAGGTGCCGTCCATCTCCAGCGCCCGCGCGGCCAGCCGGTCGAGAAAGGTCTTGGCGCGCTTCACTTCGTCCGGATCGTCCATGTCGAGCATCAGCGACACATGGAAATTGCCGTCGCCGACATGGCCGACAATCGGCGCGACCAGACCGAATTCGGCGATGTCGCCTTGGGTCTCGGTGACGCATTCGGCGAGCCGCGAGATCGGCACGCACACATCGGTCGCGAGCGCCTTGCTGCCCGGCCGCAACTGCGTACCGGCCCAATAGGCGTCGTGCCGCGCCTGCCACAGCCGGGTGCGGTCCTCAGCCTTGGTGGCCCAATCGAACGGACCGCCGCCGAAATCGACCGCGATCTCGCCGAAGCGCTGCGACTGTTCGGCGACGCTGGCTTCGGTGCCGTGGAATTCGACGAACAGCATCGGCGTTTCGGGCAGCGTCAGCTTCGAATAGGCGTTGCAGGCCTTGACCTGCAAGGCGTCGAGCAGCTCGATGCGCGCCACCGGAATGCCGGACTGGATGGTGATGATCGTGGCGTTGCAGGCCGCCTCGACCGACGGGAACGGACACACGCCCGCGCCGATCATTTCGGGAATGCCTTGCAGCTTCAGCGTCAGTTCGGTGATCACGCCGAGCGTGCCCTCGGCGCCGATCATCAGTTGCGTGAGGTTCAGGCCGGACGACGATTTCTTGGCGCGCCGCGCCGTCGAAATCAGTTCGCCGTTCGCCAGCACCACCTTCATCGACAGTACGTTGTCCTTCATCGTGCCGTACCGCACCGCATTGGTGCCGGACGCGCGCGTCGACGCCATGCCGCCCATCGAGGCGTCGGCGCCGGGATCGATCGGGAAGAACAATCCCTGGTCGCGCAGATGCTCGTTGAGCATCTTGCGGGTGACGCCGGGCTGCACCACGCAGTCGAGATCCTCGGCATGCACCGCAAGAATTTTGTTCATGTCACGAAAATCGACCGAGACGCCGCCGTGTGGCGCATTGATCTGGCCCTCCAGCGACGAACCGGCGCCGAACGGAATCACCGGCACGCGATGCTCGGCGCAGATGCGCACGATCTGCTGCACTTCCGCCGCGTCCTGCGGGAACACCACCGCGTCCGGCGGCTGGTTCGGAATCCAGGTCAGGAAATTGCCGTGCTGCTCGCGCACCGCCTGCGAGGTGACGAGCCGGTTGCCGAATGCCGCCGCCAGCGCGCGGATCGCGGCTTCGATGGCTTTCTCGTCGCGGGCGGGAGCGGCTTTGGCCGCATTCGATGCCGGCATGGTTGTTATCCTCCGAAAGCAGGCAGCAACCTGACGGCGGGCGGGCAGGAGGTCAAGCGGCAGACCGGGTTCACCTCGCAAGGCGGATGAGCGACGCGTAATCCGCCCTTGGCGGTTGAGCGGAGGGTTACGCCTTCCGAATCCACTCTTCCAGGAAAGCATCGGCCGGCGCCATGTCGGGCGGCGCGAAGCTTTCCATGTGCTTCATCGTCTCAAGCGCCCGCTCCAGTTCGGCGTCGATGAACTCGTCGAGCACGGGAAAATGCGCCACCTTCTCTTTCTCGGTCGCGGTCTGCTTCCAGGTCCGCAATTTCTCGACCGCCGCCCGAACCGGCTCCGGCGCGACGCCGAGCATCGCATCCATATTCATCGGCGGCAGGCCCGATGTGTTTTGGGTGAGCCAGCGCAGCGCCAATGCGGGCCGGATGACGTAAAAATACTTCTTGCCGATGACGCCGTCGGGCTCGGCAAGAAATTGCTTTCGGTGCTTGAAAGCCAGTCCGTAATAGTGGCTGAACATCGCCTGGCGATTGAGATAATAGGTCGCCAGCCGATGAAGCGCTTCGCGGAACCGCGGCATCTCGATGTAGCTGATCGGCGACGTCAGCCACTCGATGATGACGGCATTGCCGCCGGTCATCAGGCCGAGCGCTTTGCGCAGATCCCAGCCTCCGATATCCAGATCGCCTTCCAGCGGAAGTTCGATGACGTCGCGGCCGGGCCGGACGGTCAGATACCAGTTGGTCGGCCGCATGTAGATAAACCGGACATCGAAGTCGGATTCAGGTGACGCAAAGCCCCAGGCCCGGCTGCCGGATTCCACCGCCATGAGTATTGTGGCGCCTTCGTCTGCGGCGAGCCGTGACAGCCTGTTCTGGATTTCATTCGTACGATCGGTCGACATGTCAACTCACCGCAAAAACTTTACGGCGCAATCGATCACGCCAGGCACGGCTCCGTCAATGCGACGGAGCTTTTCGAGCTATCCGCCACGGCAGGAGAACGCCGGCCAAAGCACCAAGAAGAAGACCGTAAGAAAATGCCTCAACAAAGCCAAGACCGAAGTAGAGAATTGTATTCCACATCGACTCAATCGCCGTCAGCTTCCAATCGTGCAACCCCATTTTCTCCGTATCGAAAAATACAAGAACCAATATGATATACAAACGCTCCGCTATGGGATGCACGAGAAAGCGCACTCTCGCAATGGAGTAAGCCAGTCGTTCACTTCCGTAGTTGCCACTGACATATAGAACGACCAGCGCCGCAACATCTAACGCAACGAAGATTGCGCCTCCCCACAGGGCGAATTTTCTAACGCGAGAGAACCACCTAGTCATTTCAGTCTCCGACGGCAAAATGGTCGCTCTTAAACTGGCTAAGCAGAGGCACACATGAGATTTCTGGCATTATTCATTGCAATTATCTCATGCACGAATTCTGCTTTGGCTTGCTCACTCGTAGACGTCGCAGCCTCCAAAGCGAGTTCCGTGGAGCATTCCGCCTATTATTGGATAGCCTCTGTTGCACTTGGCGGCATGGTCATTTGCATCGAATACTTTAGGCGGCGCTATTCTTTGATATCAGGCATCATTATCGTTTTTCTTATCTTTCATCCGACATGGACCGTCTCACCATCTTATGGCCCGGACTGTGTCTTTGTTAACGTAGAGGCTTTCTCAGCTTGTGCTGGCAGCAATCTGTCTGCTGTTGGGATATCAGATCTTTCGACGCCAACGCTCGAAAATTAGCAAGGTTCGCATGGAAAAAATGAGCGAGGCTCATATGGAACGCAGATCGAAGTTGATAGCAGATTGTAAGTTACGCTCCTCGCAGGGAGCGGATCGTGAGGACTTATTTTCATTCATGAGAAGTCAGGGATGCTCAAAAATCGATTGTATCGTTATGTTGAAAGAGGTGTTTGGGATCGGCCTACGCGAGGGAAAGGAACTTGTACATTTTAGTGCAGCGTGGGAGGACGTTCGCGAGGCCCATGACAAATTCCACCAACAACTTGCTGATGAGTTGGGGTTAAATGATAAAGATCCCCCTGAACGACAGCTATAACCCGTAGGGCGGATTAGCGCAGCGTAATCCGCCACGCTGCCGCATAGCTAACAAGTTCAGCGCAACACCTTCTGATCGTCGTCGCCCGCCTTTCGGCCGAACAAATTCCCGATCAGCGACGAGAAAATGCCCGGCACCTCGTGATCGCGGAACGGCACCGGCCGGCACAGGCCCATGGTGATGAGGCCGATGCGGGCCATGCGCTGCGACGCATAGGCGGCCTCGGCCGTGGTGGTGGCGAGACGCTCGGCGACGACACCGGTGAGATGCTGCGTCAGCGTTGCACCGGCCAGATCGACGGCGCCGAGCCGTCCGGCCTCGACGATCAGCCGGCGCAGCAGATGCGTGGTCGCGGCCGCGGTCGGGCGGTGGCCATACACGGCCGCGATGCCGCGCACCATGCGCACGCTCATCGCGACGAAGAACACCGTGTCGGTGATGGCGGTTGGGGATACGGCCGTGATGGCAAAGGCGCGGCCGACCGCGCGACGCACGATCGCTTCGGCGCGGCGGTCGAGCGGCGTCATCACGGTGCGCGACAGCAATTCGGCCTGCTGGGCCGGCGTGTGATGGCGCTGCGCCTGGCGCTGGAACGCCTCGATGGCGGCCTCGGTCTCGCGGTCCTTCGGAATGACGGCGAGCGCGGTGCGGATCGCGTCCTGCATGTCGGCCGGGCGCGTCGCGGCGTCGGGCATGAAATGCTTCTGGTTGGCCTCGACGCTTTTCAGCGCGAAGAAACTCTTCAACTCGCGGCCGATCACCACCGCGCCGCCGACGACACCGGCCGCAACGGCGGCGCTCGCAATCCATCCCAGCGAGCCGCCATTGGCGAACGCGCCGGAGATCCACAGATACGCATCGACGCCGAGCCAGCCGGCCAGAAACACGGCGATGCCGACCATGCCCCAGCGCACGCCGCGATCGGCGCGGCGCGGCATCGCGATATCGGAGCGCGGCCGTTCGGCCGGCACGCTGGCGACGATCTGGCCTGTCTCTTCGGCCGTTCTTACGAACGGCGCCGCGATCTCGACGCGGCGCTCATCGGGTTCGTCCACCACGCGCACGCGCGGGCCAAAGTCTCGCGGATCGCTCATCGCAGCCGGTCTCCGATCAGATATTCCAACGCCAGATCCAGGTTGATGTGCGGAATGCCGTCGACCGGCGCCGGATCGATCACCGGCGGCTCGAACACCGGCATCTCATTGACGAACGGCGCGCCCCACGCATCCGG
This sequence comes from Xanthobacteraceae bacterium, assembly GCA_028290465.1. Lineage (GTDB taxonomy): Bacteria > Pseudomonadota > Alphaproteobacteria > Rhizobiales > Xanthobacteraceae > FEB-22. The sequence goes on from JAQGJU010000001.1 coordinate 18,197, forward strand.
TCGCGGAGTCCGGATCGGCACCTGACCGGCGAAGAATATCTCGCGTTTCGTGCCACCGACCCGCCGGCCTGTAACCACCTGAACGCGACGGCCATTGATGTCGTCGGTATCCTCGGCGGTCGAGGCGACGGCCGCGAGCGCCATCACGTCGATATCGGCATCGTGGCTGCGCGCCTCGAGCGCCGGCACCGCCGCCACGTTACGCAGCAGCGCCGACAGATGATCGCGCTGCATGTCGGGCACGTGATCGGCCTTGGTGGCCGCGAACAGAACTTTTTCGACGCCGCCGGTGCCGAGCAGCGTCGACAGGATGCTGCGCTGGCCATAGCGAAAGCTTTCCAGAATGGCTTCGGTCGCGAGCCGGGTGTCGTCGAACGCCTCGCGGCCGGCCAGCAGCGCACCGAGCACGTCGACCAGCACGATCTGCCGGCCAAAATTGCGGAAATAGGTCGCGTAGAACTTCTCGACGACTTCCTTCTTGTAGACCTCGAAGCGCTCCTGCATCAGCGCGCCGAGCGTACCCGGCGCTGCCGCGCCATCGGCCACGTCGAGCGGCGCGAACCATAGATACGGCACGTCGCCGAGCGCGCCCGGACACACAAACCGCCCGGGCTGCAAATAGCTCAGCCCGTGCTGGTCGCGCGCCACGAACAATGCCGCCTTGTAGAGATCATGCGCCTGTTTGGCGGTGCTCTCGCTGCCGGCCTCGCTGGCCGGATGGTCGGCCAGGAAGGCGAGAAAATCGTGCGCGACCTCGGCCCGCAATCCGCGCCGCCAGACCGCCAGCGTTGCGCGCGACCATTCGGCATAGCTCTGACCGAGCAGCGGCAGGTCGAGCAGCCATTCGCCCGGATAGTCGACGATCTTCAGCTTCAGCGTCGCGGCCGGTCCGCTGATCTGGCCGATGAGCCGGCTGAGCGCGCCGCTCGGCACGAACCGGATGTCGAGCCCGATCTCGCTGATGTCATCGGTGCGCGACGGCCAGTCGGCCGGTGTGCCGGCCATGCGCTCGATGTTCGACAGATACGCAAAGCGCGGCAGCAGGCCCGCTTTGGCGCCGTCGAGCCGGGCCGCGATCAGCCGGCCCTCCCCGACCACGCGCAGCAGCGGCATCCGGTTCGGATTGTGCAGGGCGCTGAGAAGATTGTGGATCAGGCTGGTGATGAACACGGTCTTGCCGGCCCGGCTGAGGCCGGTGACGGCCAGCGACACCGTCGAGCCGCTGACCAGTTCGGTCAGGTTGACGGCATCGGCCAGCCAATCGGGAACCCGCACCAACGCCGAAGGAATTTTCACCATGGATAGAAAGCCGGGCAGCAGGCGTTTCCGATCATCCGTCTCATATAGCCCTCACGCGAAGAATTTCATCCGGGACACCGGCCCGCCGTCCGGCAATGCATCCCATTTAAAAAGACTTGGAGACACGGCGATTTGTCCCCATAGGGCCAAATGATACCGCAATCGCCGGACAGAATCCGTCAAGATGTTGTTGTCGGAAAGGCAAAGGCAGAGCCACGCATGCTCGACCGTGTTGACCTGGAACCGCTGTTCTTCGCCCCGTTCGTCTCGTCGGTGATGCGGGTCGAGCCGCAGTGGATCGACTACAACGGCCATCTCAACATGGCCTACTACCACGTGCTGTTCGACCGCTGCGTCGATGAGGCCTACACCCTGGTCGGCATCGGCCAGGATTACGTCCACAGCCGAGGGCGGTCGCTGTTCACGGCCGAAGCGCATGTGCGCTATCTGCGCGAACTGACCCTGGACGATCCGGTGCGGGCAACGTTCCAATTGCTCGACTTCGACCGCAAGCGGATACATTTCTTCCAGCAATTGTTCCACGGCACCGAAGGTTGGGTGTCGGCGACCTGCGAGAACATGTCGCTGCATGTCGACCTGGACAGCCGCAAGACCGCGCCATTCCCGGACGATGCGGCCACGCGCTTGGCCCGCATGAAGGCCGCGCACGTCAGGCTGCCGACGCCCGAGGCCGCCGGACGGCGGATCGCGATGCCGGAAAAAGCCTGATTGCCGTTTGCAGCGATGCCTTCCTTTCGGCACTGCTTGTCGACGCTGCTTACCGACACTGCTTACCGACACTGCTTACCGACACTCCTGGCCAACACGATCAAGAGCTTGGCCCAAGCCCTTGATCGCGTAATCATCGCTCGGCCGCGCACCCCGCGCGGTGTCGCCCTTGATCGAGACCTTTGGGTGACGAAGCATCGCATCGATCAAACGCGTCTCGTCCGCCCTGTTCTTAATCCAGGCCTGATTGTTCTGGGTGTACATGGCGTAACTGGTGCCGCCGATTTCGACCACGGCATCCGAAGCGGGCTTGAAGCTGTAATCGCTCATGATCGAAAACTCGTTCTTCACGCCGTCCGCCGGGCGGGTCGAAATAAACAGGTAGGTTGGGTCGCGCGGCTGATTTCGTGTTCCGGGTGGTGAATTCACCAGCCTGGCCAAAGCGAAACAGACCTTCTTGCCATTGGGAGCAGCGCTGTAGGCGCCCCAATCGCCGTATTGCCCGAGCAATACGGCTCCCTTTCCAACGATGGCCGTTGGAAGGGCGGCTTGGGATGCCGGCGCAGGCGACGTCGGACGAGTCGGCGGTGCGACGGCGGCGGATTGACTCTTTTTCAATTCGTCGAGGCGCACTCGCGCAGGGTCGTCATTGGCGAATTGTCCAAGCCGTACAGGCTCCGTTGCGACGCTAGACGATGGATTGGCGGCTTGCGGCGGTAGCGCAGGCGTTGTCGGACGGGTCGGCGGCACGACGGCGGCGGATTGACTCTTTTTCAATTCGTCGAGCCGCGCTTGCGCACGATCGTCATTGGCGAATTGCCCGAGCCGTACAGGCTCCGTCGCGACACCAGACGATGGATTGGCGGCTTGCGGCGGTGGCGCAGGCGTCGTCGGACGGGTCGGCGGCGTGACGGCGGCGGCTTGGCTCTTTTTCAATTCATCGAGCTGCGGCCGCGCACGATTCCCCTCGGCCCCAAGCAATACCGGCTCGTTCTCCACGATGGACGATGGTGCGGCGGCCTGCGGCGGCGGCGCAGGCGGCGTCGGACGAACGGGCGGTGCGACGGCGACAGCTTGGCTCCTTTTCAATTCGTCGAGCCGCGCCCGGGCAAGATCGCCATAGAAGCTATCGCCGAAGCGTCGAATGAAGGCTTCGAGAACGGCTGGATTCGACGTGTTCTTGACCTCGCCCCACGCATTCACAACCTCATTCGACGGCGAAGGCACGGTCACTGTCGGTTGAGGCGCGGCAATCGGCGACGAAGCTGCCGGCTGCCCGCGCAGATAGAACTCGCCGATCAGCGACAGCGACAATTCAGGAAGCTGCGCGCGGTTGGTGCCCTCGTAGACGTCCGCGCTGACGCGCCGAAACACGGTGCCGATTTCCGCCGTCGCTTCGATGTGCTTGAGGAATGCCGTCGTGTAGGGGCTGTTGCGGCCCCGGCCGTCCTCGGCGGTGCGGCCGGCCTGCGTCGAATAGGCAACGATCATGCCTTGCGGCGAGTCGATCTTGGCGAGCCCGCGCTGCACTGCCGCCGCGCGGGTGCGACCGATGGTGCGCTTCAGCTCCTCGGCCAGCGGATTGTCGCGGCAGGAATCCAGCACCAGGATGCGCAAATTCTTGGCCTGCTGAACGTCGGCCACGATGTCGTCGACCCGGGCCATGCGGCGCAGATCGGCCTCGTCGGTCAATTTGGCGTCGACCGGCATCAGATAATTGACGCCGGCGAACTGCATGGCGTGGCCGCTGTAATAAAAAATCGCGATGTCGGCCTCGCGGGCGGCGCGGGCAAAGCGGATCGTGGCATCGTCCATGCCGGCCTTGTCGAGATCGAGGCCAACGATGGTTTCGAAACCGCTGCGCTTGAGCGCGGCCGCCACGTCCTCGGCGTCGTTCTTCGGATTGGGCAGCCGGGGCGCGTTCTGGTAGGCGCCGTTACCGACAACGAGTGCGACGCGTTTCTCGGCCAGCGCGGGCGAAGACATGCACGCCGCCACTGCGCAGATCGCCAGTGCGAAGATCGTCAGAACCAGCCTGGATAAGAAACCGCCGCGATGTTCCACAGCACCGCTCCCCACGGCATGAAGCCGTAACCCAAGACAATATCCCACACGACCTTGGTTGCAACCGGCGCGCGTCCGGTTCAATGGCGGGGCGCCGAGGGCTCCCGGTAAACCGCCTGCCCGTTTGGCCCGGATGAAGGCCGCGCATGCGTCTTCTATCCCAGACTACCCGCAAAACGCTCGGCCAGGCGGTCGCGCCGGAACGCCTCGACGACCAAATCGACAAACACCCGCGTCTTGGCCGGCAGCAATGTGCGGCTGGCGTAGTACAGCGACAACGCGCCGAGGTCGGCGTACCATTTCGGCAGCAAGCGGACGAATTTGCCGCTTTCCAGGTGCGGCAATGCGTCCGGCACCGCCACCATGGCGACGCCAAGCCCGAGCAGCGCAGCCCGCACCAGCGCCGTCAGTCGTTGACGCGGTCGGCGCGCGTCTCGTCCAGTTCCCGGGCGGGCCGCTGCCGGTGCACAACCTCGTCAAGTTCGGCTGATCGTCATCATCGAACCACGGCAGCGCGGACCATCCGCGCTGCCGTCTGTTTCCGGCAAGCCGCGTAAATCCGGTAAGGTTTGATTAACCATGTTTTCTTTATGGTTAACGAAACAACTCCGCGCGCTGTGACGGGAGCTTGGGCGTGACCACGATAGGGCTCAACTCGACCACCTTGAACTATGCCGGCAGCGCGTACGGTGCCGTGTCCACCCCGGCGGCCGCCACCACCACGGCTTCCACCACCGACACCGAGACGACGGCGCAGAGCACCAACGCCACCTCGGTGACCTTGTCGGATGAGGCCAAGGCGTATCTGGCCACGACCGCGACCGCGGAGCCCGATACCAAGCCCGCATCGGCGATCGAACTGGCCACGAAAGCCCGCCAATGGTTCGACCAGGAATACAAAACGCTCGATATCTCGTCGGCGATGGCGGACGGACGGGTGACCGTCGACTTCACCGATCAGAATCGCGCGACGCTGTCGGCCATTGCGTCCAATACGCAGGACCTGTTCAGCCCGGACGAGGTCAAAGCCGCCACGCTGGTGCTTCAGGCCCGATTCGACGACGAGATCGGACCGCATGTCGCGGTCGCACGCCTCACCGGCAACTATGCCGACGTCTACGAGGCGGCCCAGGACTATCTCGACGCAGCCGGCGCCGACGAACAGGCCACGCCGCTGTGGAAAGCGCAAACCGACGCCGTCGCTGAAGGCTTGGCCGCCACGAAGGCCACGTCCGGCAAGGCACCGAACACCGGAAATCCCGATGACCCGGTCCGCTCGCTGCTCGACCGGACGTCAACGCCCGGAACGGCGCTGCCGGGCACGAGTTTCGACGACGTCGCCTCAAATGCCCGCTCGATGCTCGATGCCCAGATCAACAAGGCGTTGGATGACGGCACCGAACTGGTGTTCAGCCAGGGCCGGCGTTTCGGCCAGCAGGTCGACTACAGCGCGTTCGACAACCGCTCTTTGGCGGCCGTCGCCCAGAACCAGAGCGATGCGTTTTCGGGCGAGGAAGTTCGCACGGCCAAGACCGAGTTGGACCGGCGCAACCGCGCGAGCATTCTGGCCGCCATGCAGACGTCGCAATCCGACGGCGATCCGCGCAGCAACACCCTCGCGTTGTTGCAGCAATATGCCGGCATGAGCGACGAAGAGAAGTCGGTGATGGGCTACACCGAGGACTTCGCCAACCGCCTCGCCCAGAATTACCGCACCCTGACTATGCTGCAAAATGCCCTCGGTTCGAGCCAATCCAGTAGCCTCAGCAGCCTTCTCGGCGGCTAAGATCCCGGCCGCGAGGGTTTCGGAACTTTTCGAACCCGGCCAAGGCGCGATATGAGGCTGTCGTGGCGGCCCTTCGGCGTGCGCCCAGCCGAACCAATCCCTAAAAACGGTTGACCCCTCCCAATCGAAGGCCCCCGATGCCATCTAAGGGCCATGAGATTCGGCTGATTCCCGGGTTTCTCATCCCTACCGCCCAACCCGGAGCCGTAATGGCCGATCCGTTTAAGCTATCGCGTGACGACAATGCGCCGATGCGCCCCGGCCCGGTGCCGGGCGGCATCGCGGCGCGCGCGATGGCGACGCAGGCGGCGCCCTATCTGGAGGGGCTCAACCCCGAACAGCGCGACGCCGTTACCAGCCTGGACGGTCCGGTGCTGGTGCTGGCCGGCGCCGGTACCGGCAAGACCCGCGTGCTGACCACCCGTATCGCCCACATCCTGGCGACCGGCCGGGCGCGGCCCTCCGAGATCCTGTCCGTCACCTTCACCAACAAGGCGGCGCGCGAGATGAAGGAGCGCGTCGGCCATCTGGTCGGCGGCGTGGTCGAGGGCATGCCGTGGATGGGCACGTTCCATTCGATCGGCGTCAAGATTTTACGCCGCCATGCCGAACTGGTCGGGCTAAAGCCCGACTTCACTATTTTGGACACCGACGACCAGATCCGGCTGCTCAAGCAGCTTCTGGAAGTCGAGGGCATCGACGAGAAGCGCTGGCCGGCGCGTGTACTGGCCGGGCTGATCGATGGCTGGAAAAATCGTGGACTATTGCCCTCCATGGTGCCGCCCGGCGAAGGCGCGGCATTCGCCAGCGGACGCGGCCTGAAGCTGTATGCCGGCTATCAGGAGCGGCTGAAGACGCTGAACGCCGCCGACTTCGGCGATCTGTTGATCGAGACCATCCGGCTGTTCCGCGAGCACCCCGAGGTGCTGCGGCAGTACCAGTTGCGCTTCAAGTTCATCCTGGTCGACGAATATCAGGACACCAACGTGGCGCAGTATCTGTGGCTGCGGCTGCTGTCGCAGCCCGCGTCCCCGTCCGACGCGCTTGTCACCTCTCCCCGCGCCCGGGGAGAGGTCGACCCGCCGGAGCACAGCGACGGCGGGCCGGGTGAAGGCGCATCTCCCAACATTCAGCGCGCGGAGACGCCTCCTCTGAGGGAGCAGAAAAACATCTGCTGCGTCGGCGACGACGACCAGTCGATCTATGGCTGGCGTGGCGCCGAAGTCGACAACATCCTGCGCTTCGATCACGACTTCCCGGGCGCCAAGGTGGTCAAGCTGGAGCGCAACTATCGCTCGACCGGCCACATCCTGGCGGCCGCCTCGCACCTCATCGCGCACAATGAAGGCCGGCTCGGCAAGACGCTGCGCACCGAAGATGTGCAGGGCGAGAAGGTCTACGTCACGTCGACCTGGGACTCGGAAGAAGAAGCCCGCGCCATCGGCGAGGAGATCGAACAGCTGCAGCGCGGCGGCCATTCGCTCGATCAAATTGCGATCCTGGTGCGCGCCTCGTTCCAGATGCGCGAGTTCGAAGACCGCTTCGTCACGCTCGGCCTGCCCTATCGCGTCATCGGCGGCCCGCGCTTCTACGAGCGCATGGAAATCCGCGACGCGCTGGCCTATCTGCGGGTGATCAATTCCCCGGCCGACGATCTGGCATTCGAGCGCATCGTCAACACGCCAAAGCGCGGCCTCGGCGATGCCACCATCCAGTTGCTGCACGACCATGCCCGCCGGCAGCGGGTGCCGCTATCGGAAGCCGCCGCCGCCATCGTCGACAGCGATGAGCTGAAGCCGAAGGCGCGCAGCTCGCTCCGCACCGTGGTCGAGAATTTCGCGCGCTGGCGGGTGCAGAAGGATTCGCTGCCGCACAATGAATTGGCCGAAATCGTACTCGACGAGAGCGGCTACACCGAGATGTGGCAGAAGGATCGCTCCGCCGACGCCGCCGGCCGTCTGGAAAACTTGAAAGAACTCGTCCGTTCGATGGAGGAGTTCGAGAATCTGACCGGGTTCCTCGAACACATCAGCCTGGTGATGGACCGCGACAAGGGCGACGGCGGCGAGGCGGTGTCGGTGATGACGCTGCATTCGGCCAAGGGGCTCGAGTTCGACACCGTGTTCCTGCCGGGCTGGGAGGAAGGCCTGTTTCCGCATCAGCGCGCGCTGGACGAACAAGGCCGCGCCGGCCTCGAGGAAGAGCGCCGGCTGGCGCATGTCGGCATCACGCGGGCGCGGCGCCGGGCCAAGATCTATTTCGCCTCGAACCGGCGCATGCACGGCCAATGGTCGTCCAACATTCCGTCGCGGTTTCTCGACGAGTTGCCCGAGGGCAATGTCGAAATCACGGAGTCCAAAGGTTCGTTCGCCGGCGGCAGCCAGTATGGCGGCTACGGGGCGTCGCGGTTCGACGAGGCGGCGTCGTTCGGCTCGACCTATGCGACGCCGGGCTGGCAGCGCGCGCAACGCAACAAGCAGCGCGGCAGCTATGGCGCGGATGCGGCCCCCGGTTTCGAGGACCAGTCGCAGGACGAACCCACGATGCCGCAAGCGCTGCGCGAAACGCGGGCACCGCCCCGTTCGACGCCGCGTCGTACGCCAGTCACCATCGAGGGCGAACTGGTCGCCAAATCCACCGGCACCGTGTCGACCTTCCGGCGCGGCGACCGCGTGTTTCACATCAAGTTCGGCAACGGCAATGTGGTCGGCGTCGACGGCAACAAGCTGACCATCGCGTTCGACAAGGCCGGCGAAAAGCGGGTGGTCGACAGCTTCGTCGAGCGGGTATGAGCTAGGCGCGCTTAACGCACGCGCGCTGCTAATATGGTTCTGCTATCCGAAATAATGGCGGAGCCGAAATGCTCACGAACAGCCGCGATATTAAGCGTCGCCTTGAGCGCGAGGGCTGGATTCTCGAACGCATCACCGGCTCGCACCATGTCTTCAAACACCCCCAGACCCAGGAAACAATCGTTTTACCTCATCCCAAGAAGGACTTGGGGCGCGGCCTTGTTCGTGCCATCTATAAGCAGACAAAATGGAAGCCTGACTGAGGCGCGCCTATGACTCACTACGTTGCCATCATTGAAGACGCCGGATCCGACAAGGCCGTCGGAATTTGGTTTCCAGATCTGCCGGGGTGCTTTTCAGCCGGCGATGATATCGACATGGCACTGCGCAATGCTGAGGAAGCGCTGTCGCTTTTTGCCGAGTCGCAGGCAAAAGACGGCAGGGCCCTGCCCGCCCCGCGTTCCATCAACGCGTTGAAAAACGATCCCGCCGTCGCGGCCGATTTGCGCGAACACATGATCGCGTTGGTAGCCCTTCCCCAAAGCGCTGTGCACGCTGCCGAATAGCCGAACACGGAGCCCCTACCCTATTCGACAACAGCTTGCGATGCGGGTAGTAAGCCGCTCCCACAGTTTGATATATTTTATCAACATCCGGATCCGCCATGCCGATCAGCCAGAAACTTCGCGACCTGATCTACAACGCCTGGGACGATGGCTATCCGTGCCTGATGGCCACTTCCGGTCCGCTGGGGCCTAGCATTTCGCCCAAGGGCAGCATGATCGTGTACGACGACGAACATCTGGCCTATTGGGAGCGCACCAAGAAGAACGTGCTGGACAATCTCAGCACCGATCCGCGCGTCGCCGTGATGTATGCCAACTTCAAAGCGCAGCGCGACGGCGTGCTCGGCTCCGGCTTTCTACGCTTCTTCGGCACCGTTGAGATGCATGAGAGCGGCCCGACGCGCGAAGCGATCTTCGCCAAGCTGCATCCGCGCGAGCAGACCCATGTCGGCGCTGACACCGGCATCGGCGCGCTGATCCGGATCGAGAAGGCCATCGACATCCGCGGCAAGCCGATCACGGATTGAGGTAGCTACTTCTTCTCCAGCATCTTGGTGCCTTCGTTCCGGATCGCCGGAACGAAGCGCTCCGCGAGCTTTGCCAGCAGCCAGGGCAGCGTCACTTCCAGCCGGACATGATCTTCCTCGACGTCGATGATGCCGCTGGCGGACTGGCCCATGGCAGCAAAGTCGAAGCGAAGCTGATCGCCGGTCCAGGTCTCCTCGCGCACGGTGAAGAGGTGACTATATCCCGTGCGCACACTGCCAAGGCCGGCCTGCAGGCGCCGGCGCGCCTCAGCCTTGCCGAGGCGATGCGGGATGGAAACGATGAGTGGCTTCGACATTTCACCTCCAGGGGCGGGTCCGTGCGATAACGCCCCAACCGGCCGCTTGATCCGCACCATCTCACACGACACCAACCGATGACCGAACCCGCCAAGACCGAGCCTGCCAAGCCGATCGCGATCTATGTCGACGCCGACGCCTGCCCGGTGAAAGCCGAGGTGTACCGCGTGGCGGAACGGTATGCGCAGCGCGGCGTCGGCCTGAAGGTCCATGTAGTGAGCAACAGCCCGATCGCGGTGCCGCGCGGCGACCCGATGATCGAACTGGTAGTGGTCGGGGCTGGCATGGACGTCGCCGACGACTGGATCGCGGAGCGGGCCGGAAAGGGCGACGTCGTGATCACGGCCGACGTGCCGCTGGCCAGCCGCGCCATTAAGACGGGCGCCGAGGTGGTGTCGCCGAGCGGCAAGAGATTCACGCCGGATTCCATCGGCATGACGTTGGCGACCCGCAATCTGATGACCGACCTGCGGTCGGCCGGCGCCGTCACGGGTGGCCCAAAACCGTTCGAGCCGCGCGACCGGTCGCAATTCCTGTCGGCGCTCGATCAGGCGCTGGTCCGCTTGGTTCGGGCCGGATTTGGCAAGTCACAGTGACGCGGCAGCGGCCCGCTGGACAGCTACCGAATTACCGTTAACGGCGCGCGGCGGGTCGAAACCCGGCCGCGTGCCGTCATTTACCAGGGGGCTGAAGCGTTGTTCGCACTGCAAAATAACCGGTCCGGACGCACTTGCAGTCCTAGGCTTTCTGCCCTAACGCGCCCGATTACCTGTTGCGGCAATCGCCCTTCGCGTGCATGGTGCGTGCGCTAGCGTGCATGGTGCGCTTGCCTACGCTCATTATCACCAAGGAAGATGACGATGCCGACCGGAACAGTGAAGTGGTTTAACCCGACCAAGGGCTATGGCTTTATCCAGCCCCAGGGCGGTGGACAAGACGTGTTCGTGCACATCTCGGCAGTCGAGCGCGCCGGACTGAGCACTCTCAACGAAGGCCAGCAGGTCGAGTTCGAAGTGGTCAGCAACCGCGGCAAGTCGTCGGCCGAGAACCTCAAGGTCAAGTAAGACGGACCGCCGGCTCGTGCGCCGGCCCTGTTTCGGAATTTCGGTCTCGCATCCTTCCGACACCACGCTTCCGACACCACGCACGTAGACCAAGCAACAACGGCCAAGTTCTTGACCGTTCGTTGCACCAGGCGGCGGACAATCTTTTCGCGACGGGCTTTGTGAAGAAAGGCCCGTTGAGGACAAGCATTGCTCGTCGAAGCGCCACCCGTCAGCCGAGCTTTAAGCCTCGGGCGGATTCTGGGAGCGTTTCCGTTTGCCTGCGCCAAATTGACGCGCTGTCGCGCCGGCCAGCTTTCTGGTTCGCGGCCTGCTTTCTGGATTCGCATTCGCGGGTTTCGGAGAGCGGGCTCTTTTTTTATCTGCAGCCTTTTGCAGATGCCCCATGTCCGCACTGCCGAGGCGCCTCCCATGATGAAGCGCGTAAAGATCGCAGTCGCCGATATCTATGTCCCGACCAAACGCCGCGCGACGCTCGATCCCGCGAAGGCGCAAACCCTCTCCGACGACATCATGGCCAACGGCCTGACGATTCCGATCCAGGTGCGCGAGGACGGTGCGCGTTATGTGCTGGTCGAGGGCCTGCACCGGTTCGAGGCGTACCGGTTGCTCGGCGAAACCCACATCGACTGCTACTTGGTTCAGGCCCGCAAGCACTGAGCGCCGAATGGCGGGGCAGCCGATCCGGTATGCCGCCTGCCCTCTTCCAATCGATGAGTTTACTCTCTTAACTGCGCGCCGGATCTTACCGCGTGCAAGCCGGCTTCATGAGCCCTGCGCTAACGATAAAAACACCGAGGGACGCCATGCGCTCGTCGAGAACTCGTTATGTGTCGCCGACAGCATCCGTAGTGGCCGCGCTGTTGACCTCGTTGGCGGTCTTATCGACGGCGATGACCGGAGCGCGCGCGGACTATCCCGACCGAACCATCAAGATCGTCGTTCCGTTCGCGCCCGGCGGCGGCACTGACTTGGTGGCGCGACGGCTGGCCGACGAGATGGCCAAGGATCTCGGCCAGACTGTCATCATCGAGAACCGGCCGGGCGGCGGCACCATCATCGGCACCGGGGCGGTCGCGAACAGCGCACCCGATGGCTACACACTGCTGATGGCGACCTTCGCCCACGCGGTCAATCCGAGCCTGAATGCCAATCTGCCGTTCGACACGTTCAAGGCTTTCGCCCCGGTGGCGCTGGTCGCGCGATCGTTCAATATCCTGGTGACCCATCCGAAGCTGCCGTTCCGCAGCGTCGCGGATCTGATCGCGGTCGCCAAAGCCGAACCCGGCAAATTGAATTTCGGTTCGTTCGGCATCGGCACGTCGGCGCATCTGGCCGGCGAACTGTTCAAGAACCTTGCCAAAGTCGGCATGACCCACGTCACCTATCGGGGCTCCGCGCCGGCGATCACGGATCTCTTGGGCGGCCAGATCCAAGTCATGTTCACGACCGCGGCGAGCGTGTCGGGTCACATTCAGGGCGGTCAGTTGCGCGCACTCGCGGTCACGTCGGCCGAACGCTCGCCGGTCTATCCGGCGCTGCCGACCGTCGCCGAGGCGGGCGTGCCGGGCTATGTGGCGGAAAGCTGGTACGGCCTCTATGCGCCGGCCGGTACGCCGGCGGACGCCATCGAGCGCCTGAACAAGTCGGTGGCCAAGGCCGTGCTGTCCGACGCGTTCAAGAAATTGCAGGAGATCGAAGGCCTCACGCCGGTGGCCGGCCCTCCGGCAGAACTCGATCGCTATGTGCGGGCCGAAGCCGAGCGCTGGCGGAACCTGATCCGGGACGCCAAGATCAAAACCGAGTAGAGCCCAAACCGAGTAGATCACATGACCGATATCGTCACGCCGCATTACGTCGAAGTATCGATCGAAGACTCGGTCGCCACCGTCGCGCTCAACCGGCCCGAAGTCCGCAATGCGATCAACGACGCGATGCGTGCCGAACTGATCGCCGTGCTCGACCGACTGGCCGACGATGCGGCGGTGCGCGCGGTCGTCATCACGGGACGCGGCAAAGGGTTTTGTGCCGGGGGCGATGTGTCCGGCATGCAGGAACGGTTGAACGCACCCGCCGGCGACGTCGCGGCCAATGGCTGGCGCCGGCAGAAACGCACCCACCAGAGCATCGCGGCCCTGCATGGCATCGGCAAGCCGACCATCGCGGCCGTCAACGGTCCGGCCATGGGACTCGGCTGCGATCTTGCGCTGTGTTGCGACTTTATTATTGCGTCGGATCGCGCGGTGTTCGCGATGAGCTTCATCCAACGCGGTCTGGTGTCCGACGGCGGCGGTCTTTATTTTCTGCCGCGCCGCGTCGGCCTGCCGCGCGCCAAGGAATTGATCTTCACCGGGCGGCGCGTGGCGGCCGACGAAGCGCTGAAGATCGGCATCGCCGACCGCGTGACCGGCGCCGATGCGCTGCTCAAGGACGCGCATGACTGGGCGGTCGAACTCAGTCGCGGGTCGCCTCTTGCGTTGGCGCTGAGCAAGTCGATCCTCGACAAGACCTTTGAGCTTAGCGAGGACCAAGTGTTCGCGCTCGGCCGCGAGGCGCAGGCGATGTGTTACACGACCGCCGAACATCGCACATCTGTGGAAGCGTTTCTGAATAAGACGTCGCGGTAATGTCCGGCGCCATCGACCGCCTCTTCCATCCACGCAGCGTCGCCGTCATCGGTGCCTCGTCGGATCCGAGCAAGCTCACCGGCCGGCCGCTGTCGTATCTGCAAAAGCACGGCTTCGCCGGCGACATCTATCCGGTCAATCCGCGCTATGAGCGGATCGGCGACCTCGCCTGCTATCCGGACGTGAAATCGATGCCGGCAACGCCGGATGTCGCGCTGGTCCTGCTTGGTGCCGATCGCGTCGAAGCTTCGGTGCGCGAACTCGCCAAGATCGGCACCACGGCCGCGATCATCCTGGCCAGCGGTTTCGGCGAGGCCGGTGACGATGGCATCCGCCGCCAGCAGGATCTGATCAAGGCGGCCGGCTCAATGCGGCTCCTCGGACCCAACACCATTGGCATGATCAACGTCACCGAGAAGATCATGCTGTCGGCGAGTGGCGCGATGGAAATGACCGATTTCCCGGTCGGCAAGATCGCGCTGGTGTCGCAGAGCGGCGGCATTCTCGGATCGCTGCTGTCGCGCGGCGTCAATCGCGGCATCGGCTTTTCGAAACTCGTCGCGACCGGCAACGAAGCCGACCTCGAGGTTGCGGATTTCGTCGACTATCTGGTCGACGATGCCGCGACGTCCGTCATCGCGCTCTACCTCGAAGGCATTCGCAATCCAGACCGCTTTCGCGTTGCCGCGATGCGGGCCGCCGCGGCCGGCAAGCCCATCGTGGTGTTCAAGGTCGGACGTTCGGAATCCGGCGCGCGGGCGGCGGTGTCGCACACCGGCGCGCTGGCTGGCGCCGACCGGACCTATGACGCGTTTTTCAAGCAGTCGGCCGTGATCCGGGCGCAGGCTTTCTCAGACCTCCTGGATATTCCGGCGGCGCTGGCCCAGCAGCGTAGGCTGCGCGGGCAACGTCTGGCCATCGTCACCACGACCGGCGGCGCGGCAACGCTGATCGCCGACAATGCCGGCATGGACGGCTTCGACACGCCGGCCCCGGATGCGCCGACCGCCGAGCGGCTGCGCGCGTTGAACATTCGCGATGCGGTGCTCGACCGCAACCCGGTCGACGTCACGCTGGCCGGCTTGCAGCCTGAAATATTCCGCAGCGTCATCGACACGCTGGCCGAAAGCCCGAGCTATGACGCCATCGTGGTCATCGTCGGATCGTCAGCGCTCGGCCAGCCGGATCTGGTGGCGAAACCGCTGATCGCGTCGCTGCAAAAGACCGACAAGCCGCTGCTGGCCTATGTCAGCCCGGACGCGCCGCATATCGTCAGCCATCTCAACCGCCAGGGCGTACCGGCCTATGCGGCGCCGGAAGGCTGCGTCGCGGCGCTATCGGCGATGTGGCGGATGACGAACAGCGCAGTCGGCATCGCGGAACCGGACACGTCGCCGCGGCCGGTCGATCATGCCCAAGAATTCAAGCCCGGCCCGCTGAACGAGGCAGAGAGCAAGAAGCTGTTCGCCCAATACGGCATTCCGTCGGTCACGGAACACGTCGTCGCCTCACCGGCCGAAGCCGGAGCGGCGGCGCGCCGCCTGGGCGCGAATGTGGTGCTGAAAATCCTGTCGCGACACATTTCGCACAAGACCGAGGTCGGCGGCGTCGCCGTCGGTATCCGGCCCGAAGACGTCGAGCGGCGTTGTGAGGACATGATCGCGTCCGCGCGCGCGCACACGCACCACGGCGTCGAAGGGTTCCTGGTGCAGGAGATGATTGGCTCTGGCGTCGAAGTCATGCTCGGTTTTCACCGGGACCCGCAATTGGGGCCGACCATCCTGCTCGGCATGGGCGGCGTCGCGGCGGAACTGTTCAACGACACGACGATACGTCTGGCGCCGGTGCGCCAAGCCGATGCCGAAGCGATGATCGGTGAACTGAAGGTCGCCAAACTGTTGCAAGGATATCGCGGCCGGCCCAAAGGCGACCTGACTGCGCTTGCGACGGCCATTGTGGCGTTCTCGAATATGGCGACGGCGTTGGGCGACCGACTGGCCGAGGCCGAAATCAATCCGCTGTTCGTGTTGCCGGAAGGCCACGGAGTTCGCGCCGCCGACGGTTTGGTCGTGCTTCGACCCGTCCTCTGACGTCACACCTGCGTGACCGCCGCCGGGTTCGATGGAACGTAATGGCGCCGCTATGCTTGAATGCTGCGGGCTGCGATCGAACGAGTGCACATTCATGCGTTACGGCCTCTTCTCCATCGGTTTGATCACGACCATCCTGTTCGGCGCGCCGCCCACGGCCGCGGACGCGGCCGTGCTGATCAGTGTCGACAAATCCACTCAGCAGATGACCGTCTCGGTTGACGGGCGGACGCGCTGGCAATGGCCCGTCTCGACCGGCCGCGCCGGCTTCGCCACGCCGAGCGGCAACTTCAAGGCGTTCCGCATGGAGGCCGACCACTACTCGAAGGAGTTCGACGAGGCGCCGATGCCGCACTCGATCTTCTTCACCAAGACCGGCCATGCCATTCACGGCTATCTGGATACGCGCAATATCGGCCGCGCCGCGTCGCATGGTTGCGTGCGGCTGGAACCGGACAACGCCGCCAAGCTGTTCGCGCTGGTCCAGGCCGAGGGCGTGCTCAACACCACCGTGGTGCTGACCGGCGAGGCCGCGCGGCCGGCGCTGGTCGCATCTCCGAAGGTCGAACGCCGGGCACCGCCGGCGGATTACGACACGGCCTATGGTTACGAGCGCCGGCAAGTCTACGTGCCGCAGTCGGACTACTACGTGCCAAGGTCGAACTATCCGGTCGCGGTCGAAGCATATCCTGCGCGTCAGCGGTATCCGTTCGACCGGTACTAACCGACGCCCAGTCCGGCTTCGCTGCGGTCGAGGATCAGCGGAATGATCAGGTCCTCTTCGTCGCCGAGATGCCGCGTCAGATGGCGCAGCAGCTTGGTGCCGACCGTCGCGTAGGAGTCGGTGGCACGGCGCAGCGCATCGGACGCCTGAGCATCCGCCCGCGCGGCCTCGCTGGCCAACACTTTCAGCACATCATTCGCCGCGTCGACCGACGCCGCGATCTCGGCATGGATGACGTCGTGGTCCTGCTCCAGCACCTCGAAGCCGCGCTCCAGCCGCGTTTCGGCGGCGCGGAACACCGGAAAGTAATGGAGGTCCTCGACGTGATGATGCTCTTCCAACTGCGACAGGAAGAATTGCAGGCGCGGCGTAAACCAGGCTTGGAACGCGGCCGGCGCGATCTTGCCCTCGCGAAACTGCAACGTCGCATCGTCCAGCGCCCCACCGAGCGTGCGGAACATGTCATGGCGCTGCAGCCAGAATTGCGCCATCTGGCCGAGATTGCCGTGGCCCTGCCACACCTCGCGCGGATACTGCTCGACAAGAAAGCGCAACTCGGCGGGCCAGCCCTGTCGGGTCGCCAGCGCCACATCGTCTGGGATCTGGATCACGGAGCCTCGGATATTTCGAAATCAACCGCCGAGATAGTGATGCCACGCGGCGGGCGCAATGCGGACCTTGAACGGCCGCGTTTGGCTCCCATATAGGACAAGACCCCCACCGCTGGCGTGCGCGCCGCGGCCCAATTCGTTGCCCGCTTGACCACGGATGTACTGGCAGGCAGCGGCCATGAGTTGGGATGGGTCACCCCCATTCTCAATCTAAAATGTCGGCGAGTTAGCGCATCGACAGATGCGCGGCCGCGGCGTCGTGGTTCGGAAACACGTCGAGCAGGGTCGTGTAGCCGGTGACGTCGAATACTTCCTGGACCGGCTTTTTCGCCCCGTAGAGCGCCAGCCGTCCGCCGGCCGTTTTGAGCTGCTTGGCCAGCACCAGCAGCACGCGAAGGCCTGCGCTGGAGATGTAGTCGAGACCCGACAGGTCGATGCCGAGGTCGCTTACGCCGCTATCGATTACCGACCGGCATTCCTGCTCGAACAGAACGCCGGTGCTGGCATCGAGCCGCCCGCGCGCCTTCACCACCCGAAACGCATCCGCCATCGTCTCTCACCCATTGCCGATGCCGCCGGTCGTTCGGCGGCATTCCTCATCATGCCTAGAGCATTTTCGCGCCGAGCGGTAACCCGATCGCCGAAGGACATGCATGCGCGAAAGCCGGGGCTGGCCCGCAGCGCGGCAACCCTCGAAGGCCCTTTAAGAATCGTCGAAAAACCCCTACATTGATGCCATCGTCAACCAACTGAAAGGAGGTGATCCAGTGTCTCATTGTCTCTCGCCGCGGTCGCCGGCATGCGCCTGGATCCTCGCCTCTAAAGAGGTCCGCGCCGCGTGAGAGCTGTCGCGGGCTTTAATCGCCTGCGCTGATCTCGCCACTCCGCAGCCAACCTGTCTCATGTAAAAGGCTGCGCTGCCGGACCCCGGTCCGACAATGGAAGGGCCGCTCGAAAGGGCGGCCCTTCGCTTTTAGAATGGCCCGTGATTTCATAATCACCCGCGACGAATTGACTTCGCGCCGACTTCCAACTTAGCCTGTCTACGAAGCAATACGGCCGTACCGGATATCGGTACAGAAAGAAAAGCCATGTCCGGGAGGACGCCTCGTTCCGTTGCGCCGCCGCTGATGCGCGAGCACAAGATTCCGACCGCCGGCAGCGCGCCCTATATCTGCGTCGAAGGCCCCGACCACGCGCTGTGGTTCTGCGAAAGCGGCGCCTCGCAGATCGGCCGCTTCGATCCGGCCACCGAGACCTTCACCGAATTCCCGCTGCCGACCGCGAACGCCACGCCGATCGGCATGATCCCGGGTCCGGACGGCAATCTGTGGTTCGCCGAAAAGACCGCCAACCAGATCGGCCGCATCACGCCGAAGGGCGTCATCACCGAATTTCCGTTGCCGACCCCGAAGGCCGGACCCGACGCGATGATCGCCGGCCCGGACGGCAACATCTGGTTCTCCGAGACCGACGCCAACCAGATCGGCCGCATCACGCTGGACGGCAAGATCACCGAGTTCGGTCACGGCATCACGGCGGGCGCGCGGCCGCTATCGATCGTGGTGCGAGACGGCGCGCTGTGGTTCAGCGAAGCGGCCGGTTCGCGGATCGGCCGCATCACCATGGACGGCGTGGTCACGGAATTCCCGATCCCCAGCCATGACAGCCAGCCGCGCGCCATGGTCACGCATCCGGACGGCTCGATCTGGTTCGTCGAAACCAGTACCAACGCGCTCGGCCGCATCGACCGCGATGGCGGCATCATCGAATACGTGATCCCGACGCCGAACGCGTCGCTGCGCGGCGTGACGGTCGCGCCCGACGGCGACCTGTGGTTCACTGAAAACTTCGCCAATAAGATCGGCCGCATGGCGCCGGACGGCACGCTGATCGGCGAATACAACATCCCGACGCCGGCGAGCGGCGCGCGCTGCATCGCGGCTTGGTCGGACGGGCGGCTGTTCTTCACCCAGTTCGATTCCGGCTCGATCGGCGAAGTCGATCCAAGACCGTAAACTGAACGCAAACTTCTGGAGAGCCGACATGGCCATCGAAACCATCAGCTACCAGACCGGCAACAAGACCTTCCTGGGCAAGCTGATCTACGACGACAGCGTGAAGACGCCGCGTCCGTTGATGCTGATGGCGCCGAACTGGTGCGGCGTCAGCCCGGAAGCCATCGAACGCACGCAGAAGATGGTCGGCAGCCGTTATATCGGCTTTGTGGCCGACATGTATGGCGACGGCACCGCGGTCGCGGGCCCGCCCGAGGCCGCGAGTCTGGCCGACGGCGTGCGGGCCGATCCGGCGGAGCGGCGCCGGCGCATTGTCGCGGCGTTCGATACGCTGATCGCGGAAGCGCAACGTCGCGGCATCGGCGATCTCAAGCGCAAGGCGGCGGTCGGCTTCTGCTTCGGCGGCGGCAATGTTCTCGAACTCGCGCGCGCCGGCGCCGACGTGCAGGCGGTGATCTCCCTGCATGGCGACCTGATCACGCCGCGGCCGGCCAAGCCCGGCGACATCAAGGGCGCGGTGCTGATCGCACATGGATCGAAGGATCCGGCGGTGCCGAAAGAACAGCGCGACCAAGTCGAAGCCGAACTCGATGCCGCGCAGGCCAAGTGGCAGATGCTGGTGTTCGGCGGCCTGCTGCATTCGTTCTGCGAAAGCGAAGCGAACATGCCCGGCATCGCCGAATACAACGCGCCGGCGGCGCGGCAGAGCTACGCGATGATCGACCGCTTCATCAACGATGCGTTCGAAGGAAGGCTTTAAACAACTACGCCTGAAGAATTCGGTGAGACGGGCCATTGAAGCCCGCCGCCACAACAGGGAGGAAACACCATGAAACGGCTCTTGCTTGGCCTTGTGCTGGCGAGCTTCTGGCAGACCGCCGCTGTGCAGACCACATACGCGCAGACCTATCCGGACCGGCCGATCCGCGTCATCGTCTCGATCGCGGCCGGCAGCGTCACCGATGTCATCATGCGGGCGGCCGCGAATGAATTGCAGACCCGCCTCGGCCAACCGCTGGTGATCGAAAACCGCGGCGGTGCCGCCGGCATCCTGGGCGGCCAGACCTGCGCGCAGTCGGCGCCCGACGGCTATACGTTGTGCGTGATCTATCACAGCACGATGTCCTACAACCCGCTGCTGTTCAGCAAGCTGCCCTACAATGCCGACACCGACTTCGCGCCGATTACCCGGCTGTTCATGCTGACCGAAGGCGTGTTCGTGTCGGCCAATGTGCCCGCGAACTCGATCGCTGAACTCAAGGCGCTGGCGCAGGCGAAGCCGGACGGTTTCAATTTCGCGACGCTCGGCGATGGCTCGTTCCCGGATCTGTTTCTGCGCTGGCTGAACAACCAGTGGAGCACCAAGATCGTCGGCGTGCCGTATAAGGGCGGCGGACCGGCCGCGCAGGCGCTCGCCGCCAATGAAGTGCAGGTGACGCGCTTCGGCGTCGGCAACTTCATGGGCCTGATCGAGGGCGGTAAGGTGAAGGCGCTCGCGGTCAGCGCCGAGAAGCGCTCGCCGTTGCTGCCGAACGTGCCGACCTTCGCGGAAGCCGGACTCGGCGGCTATCCGGGCCAGGGCTGGTGGGGCCTCGCGGCCCCGAAGGGCACGCCGCCGGCGATCGTCGCCAAGGTCAATGCCGAGTTCGTCAAGGTGTTCAACGATCCAAAATTCATCGCTTTCCTGGAAAAGCAGGCGGTGGTGTCGGCCACCACCACGCCGGAAGAGTTTGCGGCGTTTCTCAAGAAGGACCGGCAGGACGCCGAGAGCCTGATCAAGCTGACCAACCTGAAGCCGGAAGAATACAAAGCCGCGCCGTAAGCGGATACGAAGCAGGCGAGCCGGCCCGGCACAATCCGGGCCGTTTTTTTTGTGTGCTCAAGCCGGTGGAAAACCCTGTGGGTAGTCTGGGGACAAGCTGTGGACAGCGCTGGGGATAACCCGGCCGGCAGGTGAACTCAGACATGTTGATAATTTCGCGGATAAAGACAACAACACGCCGATGATGGAGATTTCTCTGGCGCCCGGCGCCACCTTCCTGGCCCGCCTGCCGTGTGACGAACGTACCGCGCGGCGGATCAGCGACATCCTGTCCGAAAGTTTTGACCCCGACGAGATCGTCACCGTCGCCGCCGAAACCGGTCCCGGGCAGTGGAGCATGATCGCGCATTTCCGCACCCCGCCGGATGAGGCCGCCTTGCGCGCGCTGGTCGCGATGGCGGCCGGGCCGGATGCCGCCGGCGCCATGGTGCTGGAAACAATCGAGCCGCGCGACTGGGTAGCGGCGAGTCTCGCCGGGCTGGAGCCAGTCGAGGCGGGGCGCTTCCTGGTGCATGGCGCGCATGATCGTGATCGTGTCGGGCCGAGCCGCATCGGCATCGAGATCGAAGCCGCCCTCGCGTTCGGCACCGGTCATCACGGCACCACGCGCGGCTGCCTGCTGGCGCTGGATCGTCTGCTGCATGGATCGAAGCCATGGCGTGTGCTGGATATCGGGACCGGTTCGGGCGTGCTGGCGATCGCCGCCGCCAAGGCGCTGCGCCAGCACGTATTGGCGACCGACATCGACGGCGCGGCTTTGAAAGTGGCGCGCGAAAATGCGCGGCTCAACCGCGTGCCGTCGCTGATCTCGTTCGTGCACGCGCCCGGCGTCGGCGCCCATGATATCTGGGCGCAAGGACCGTTCGATCTGGTGCTGGCGAATATTCTGCTGGGACCGCTGAAGCTATTAGCGGCGCCGATCGCCCGGCTGACGGCCCCAAACGGTCATGTCGTGCTGTCGGGCCTGTTGGACGCGCATGCGCCGGCGGCGCTGGCGGCCTATCGGGCGCAGGATCTGCGCCTGGAGCGCCGCCTCAGCCTCGACGGCTGGACCACGCTGGTGCTCCGGCGTGGGCGCTAAGCAATACGAACTCAGCCGACGAACGGCGCCTGGGCTTCGTCGCGGATCGTCGTGCGATAGCCGAGCCTGTTGAGTTCGTCCTGCGGCAGGGTCTGCAGATAGCGGCTGACCTCTCGGCGGGCCCGATGCATCTGCGACTCGACCATCGCGTCATAGGCCCGGACCAGCCAACCCTTGCGGGTAGGATTCGTCTTGACGGCCACCGTGGCGGCGGGCGCGGCTTTGGCCGCAAAACCGGCGCGCGGAAGCGTATTCAGGACGGCGGTTGCCATGGTGTTCTCCAAATTTCGCGAGGACCGGACACCAGAAGCGTTTTCAAGCGAAAACGCGTCATGTCTAAACAGCTAGAGCGCGTACGCAGATAAGTTTACGCAATCTGCGCAAGCTTGATTGCTCCCGCAAAACCGGTCACCACTTTTGCTGGCCGCGCTCTGGCCGGCCTCGAATCTTGCAGTGCAGCATAAACTATCTCGCAATTGCGAGAAGACTGTGATGCGCACGAGTCCTTTGCCAAAACCGCATGAATCGTTGGTATTTTCTTAAGCCGGACGGCAAATCCGCCACCTCGGCGGCCGAATAAGTGACTTTTATGGCGCAATGCAGCATAACCCATGCTGCGGGGTGCGCGGGCATGCATCCCTGGGCATTGTCCGGCCTGAATGGCCCTCCTAAGGTGCCGCCGTTGGGCGGGGGCTCCTATGCCGCCCCTCATCACCTTCCCAAAAACCTGAAAGCTCCCCGTGCCCGGCCCGCTTCCCGCCGATTCGAACGCCCAAAACGCTTCGAACGCACCCGAAGCGCGCGCCGCGGCCGCGCATCCCTGGCGCTTGCTCGCTCTGCTGATGGCGATGACGTCGATCGCGCCGATGGCACTGAATATTCTGGTGCCGGCGGTCCCCGGACTGGCGTCGCGGCTGAATACCGACGCCGCCACGGTGCAGCTCACGGTGTCGCTGTTTCTGTTTGCGATTGCGCTGTCGCAATTGACCCTGGGGCCGCTATCCGACCGCTATGGCCGGCGGCCGGTGGTGCTCGGCGGCCTCGCCGTCGCCGTGGTGGCCAGCCTTGGCGCCATCATGGCCGAGAGCGTCGGCAGCCTGATTGCCGCCCGCATGGCGCAGGCGCTCGGCGCCTCGGCCGGCGTCGTGATCGGCCGCGCCATCATCCGCGACCTGTTCGGCCGCGAACGCGCGGCTTCGATGATCGGCCTCGTCACCACCGTGATGGTGGTGGCCCCGATGGTGTCGCCGATGATCGGCGGCTTGCTCGATACCGCGTTCGGCTGGCAGGCGATCTTCGGATTCGTGGCCGCCGCCGCGTTCCTGGTGCTGATCTGGGCGGCGATCACCTTGCCGGAAACCAACGCACCGCAAGTCAACGCCATGCCAGGGCAGTACCGCACGGACTTGGCGGCGCTGCTGCGTAACGCGCCATTCTGGGGCTATGTCGGCGGCGCGGCGTTCGGCTCGGCGTCGTTCTTCAGCTTCCTGGGCGGCGGGCCGCATGTCGTCGTCAGCATGATGGGGCGCTCCTCGGCCGAATACGGCTTCTGGTTCGCGTTCACGGCGTTCGGCTTCATGGCCGGCAATTTCCTGACCTCGCGGCTGACCCAGCGCCACGGCGTCGACACCATGATCAAGGTCGGCATCGGCTTTGAGCTGGTCGGCGCCGCCGTCGCGCTGGTGGTCGCGGAAATGTTCTTTACGGCCGGCCCCTGGATTATTTTCGTACCCCAGATGGTGGTCGGCTTCGGCAATGGCGTGCTGCTGCCGAATTGCATCGCCGGCGCGGTCAGCGTGCGCCCGCACGCGGCCGGCGCGGCCTCCGGCATTACCGGCTTCGTGCAGATGACCTTGGGCGCGCTGGCGGCGCAGTTCACCGGTTGGGTGATCGCGGGCGCGATGCTGCCGCTGCCGATGACGCTCACAATCCTCGTCTTTACGGCGGCGACGGCGCTGTCGTTCGGCGTACTGACGAGGAAGCGCTAGATTATTTAGCGCCGACCAGCGCCAACCACTCGTCCTCGGTCAGCACATTGACGCCGGCCTCCTTGGCTTTCTCAAGCTTCGAACCGGCGCCCGGACCGGCGACCAGATAGTCGGTCTTCTTCGACACCGAACCCGCGACTTTCGCGCCCAGCCGTTCGGCCATCGCCTTGGCCTCGTCGCGGGTCATCTGCTCCAGCGTACCGGTGAACACCACGGTCTTGCCGGCGACGGGCGAGTCGCTTTTCGCCTCCTGCATCGGCAAGACTTCGAGCTCGGCCAGCAGCCGCGCCAGCGCATCGCGGTTGCGCTCCTCCTGGAAGAACTCGACGATGGCTTCCGCGACAACATCGCCGATGCCCTCGATGGCGTTGAGTTCCTGCCAGGCTTCGTTGCCCTTGTCCTTCTTGTCGATCGGGATCTGCGCGGCGGCTGCCGCTTCCTGCAACGCTTCCATCGTTCCGTAATGCCGGGCCAGCAGCTTGGCATTGGTGTCGCCGACATGACGGATGCCGAGGCCGTAGATCAGCCGGTTGAGTTCGATGCGGCGCCGCGCGTCGATGGCGGCGAACAGGTTGCGCGCCGAGGTCTCGCCATAGCCTTCGCGCTCAGCGAGCTTCTTGGTCGCGCGCGCATCGCGCTTGGCCAAGGTGAAGATATCGGCCGGCTCCATCACCAGGCCTTCGGCAAAGAACATCTCGACCTGCTTCTCGCCGAAACCTTCGATATCGAAGGCGGCACGGGATACGAAATGCCGCAGCCGCTCGACCGCCTGGGCCGGACATATCAGTCCGCCGGTGCAGCGCCGCACCACGTCTTCCTTGCCGGTGCGCAGGTTGACCTCGCGCACCGCATGGCTGCCGCAGGCCGGACATTTGTGTGGGAATGAATAAGGCTTCGCCGTCTCCGGACGCTTGTCCAGCACCACATCGACGATCTGCGGGATGACATCGCCGGCGCGCTGCACGATGACGGTGTCGCCGATGCGGATGTCGGTGCCGCCGCGAATTTCCGTGCCGTCGGCACCGACGCCCTTGATGTAGTCCTCATTGTGCAGCGACACGTTCTGCACCACCACACCGCCAACGGTCACCGGCTCCAGCTTGGCGACCGGCGTCAGCGCGCCGGTGCGGCCGACCTGGATGTCGATGTCCTTCACCACCGTCGTCGCCTGCTCAGCCGCGAACTTATGCGCGATCGCCCAGCGCGGGCTGCGCGACACGAAGCCGAGGCGCTGCTGCCAGTCCAGACGGTCGAGCTTGTAGACGACGCCGTCGATGTCGTAGTCGAGCGACGCGCGCTTCTGTCCGATATCGGCGTGATAGGCGATCAGGTCTTCGGCCGACTTGCACAGTTTCCACAGCGGATTGGTTTGGAAACCAATGCTCTTGAGCCACTTCAACATGCCCGAATGCGTATCGGCCGGCATCTCGGTCATCTCGCCCCACGCATAGGCAAAGAAATGCAGCGGGCGCGACGCGGTGACCGAAGGATCCTTCTGTCGTAGCGAGCCGGCCGCCGAATTGCGCGGATTGGCGAACACGGTATCGCCGGCCGCCTGCTGACGCTGGTTGAGCGCCAGGAAATCCGGCTTGGTCATGTAGACCTCGCCACGAATTTCGCAGACCGCCGGAATGTTCTTGCCTTCCAGCTTCTGCGGCACTTCCTTCAGGGTCTTTATATTGGCGGTGACGTCTTCGCCTTCGGCGCCGTCGCCGCGCGTCGCGGCCGTGACCAGATTTCCGTTCTCGTAGCGCAGCGACATCGACAACCCATCGATTTTCGCCTCGGCTGTGAACACCACCGGTTCGTCTTCCTTCAGATTGAGGAAGCGGCGAATGCGGCGGACGAACTCGGCAACATCCTCATCCGCGAAGGCATTCTGCAACGACAGCATCGGCACCGCGTGCCGCACCTTGGCGAAACCGCGCGACGGCGCCGCGCCGACCTTGGCCGAACGGCTCTCCGCGGTGCGCAGTTCGGGAAACTGCGCCTCGATCGCCTCATAGCGCTGACGCAATGCGTCGTACTCGGCGTCCGGAATGGTCGGCGCGTCGTCTTGGTAATAGCGCTGGTCATGCGCGCCGATCTCAAGATCGAGGCGCACATGCTCTTTCTTGGCTTGCGCCAGCGTGAGGTGTTCGACGGGGAGGTTTTGAACGCTAGGTTTGGACGCCATATTCCACTCGATTATCCGGGGCGCGGCCGAAGCCCACGAACCCGCAACGCCTTACCCCGCCGCCGACTTGAGCAGCCGCGCCGCGGCGGCACGCGCCTCGGCCGTGATCTCGGCGCCGGCCAGCATGCGGGCGATTTCTTCCTTGCGGTGGTCGGGCGCCAGCGTCGCCACGCGCGTCGCGACGCGTTTGCCCTTTTCCAGCGCATCCTTGCTGATCAGATAATGATTGTCGGCGCGCGCCGCGACCTGCGGCGCATGCGTCACCGCCACCACCTGCACCTTGGCGGCGAGCCGCGCCAGCCGCACGCCGATGGCGTCCGCGACCGCGCCGCCGACGCCAGTGTCGATTTCGTCGAAGATCAAGGTCGGCGCCGAACCGCGATCGGCCAGCACCACCTTCAACGCCAGCAGAAAGCGCGCGAGTTCGCCGCCGGACGCGACCTTCATCATCGGACCCGGCCGCGTGCCCGGATTGGTCTGCACCCAGAACTCGACGCGGTCGATACCGCTCGGTCCGGGCGCGTCCGGCTCGCTGGCGATCTCGGTGGTGAACTTGGCGCGTTCGAGCTTGAGTGGCTTGAGTTCGGCATTCACCGCCTTGTCTAATCCGGTCGCTGCCTTGCGGCGCTTTTCCGACAGCGCAGCGGACGCCTTAACGTAGCGCGCCTTGGCTTCGGCGGCTTCCTTCTCCAGCTTCACCAGTTGCTTGGCGCCGGCATCGATCAACGCCATGTCGGCGGCGTATTTGGCCGCCAGCGCCGCGAGGTTATCGACCGGCACCTGGAATTTGCGCCCGGCGGCGCGCAGCGCAAACAGCCGCTCCTCGATGCGCTCCAACTCATGCGGATCGAAATCGGCTTCGCGCATCGCGCGCTCAAGATGCGCGCGCGCTTCCTCGATGGAATTCAGCGCCACGTCCAGCGCCTTCACGGTCGGATCGACCAGCGTCGGCACCTGCGCGCCGCGCCGCTCCAGCCGCCGCACCGCGGCCGACAGCGCCGGCACCGCCGACGAATGTCCAGCAATCACATCGTAGGCGTCGCGCAAATCCTGCGCGATCTTTTCGGATTGCATCATGGTGGTGCGCCGGCCGGCGAGTTCGGTTTCCTCGCCCTGCAACGGCGCGAGCTTGGTCAGTTCCTCGACCGCATGGCGCAGCCAGTCGGCCTCACGCTGCGCGCGCTCGACTTCGGCGCGATGGCTCTCGACGGCGGACTCGGCGGTGCGACGCACTTCCCACAGCCGCACCACCTCGACGGCGTCGCGCTCCAGGCCGCCATAGGCGTCGAGCAGATTGCGATGGGTCGCGGCATCGACCAGCGCCCGGTCGTCATGCTGGCCGTGGATTTCAACCAATGCCGAGCCGAGCGTCTTGAGAATGGTGACGCTGACCGGCTGGTCGTTGACGAAGGCGCGGGTGCGGCCGTCCGCGATCTGCACCCGGCGCAGGATCAGTTGCTCGTCGACCGCGATATCGTTGGCCGCCAGCAGGGCCTGCACCGGATGGTCGGCGGCGATGTCGAAGCAGGCCGTCACTTGGCCCTGGTCGGCGCCCTGGCGCACCAGCGAGGCGTCGCCACGCCCGCCCAGCGCCAGCGCGAAGGCGTCAAGCAGGATCGACTTGCCGGCACCGGTCTCGCCGGTCAGCACGGACATGCCGGCCCCGTAATCGATATCGAGCCGGTCGATCAGAACGATGTCACGGATGGAAAGCCGGGCCAGCATGCCCCGTCCTCATCTTTCTCGTCATGCCCGGCCGCCATATGGGCGCGGACATCCCCCGTCTGACAGATTCGCTATCATGAGGGCAGTTTCCCGGAAAGTGGGGAACTGATTTCGGAAAGATCCGGCGGGACGGTTTGGACTGATCAGCCCAGGCCCAGCTTCTTGAAGGAACGGCTGATCCAGGAGCCCTTGTTCTCGCTTGGCTCCAGGCCGCCGGCCTTCACCAGCGTATAGGCGTCCTTGTACCAGGCACTGTCCGGGAAGTTGTGACCGAGCACGGCGGCGGCGGTCTGCGCCTCGCCGACGATGCCGAGCGCCATATAGGCCTCGGTCAGGCGCATCAGCGCCTCCTCGACGTGCCGGGTGGTCTGATAGCGCGTCACCACGACCTTGAAGCGGTTGATGGCGCCTGTGTAGTCGCGCTTGCCGATGTAATAGCGGCCGACGTCCATTTCCTTGCCGGCAAGTTGGTCGCGGGCGATTTCCATCTTCTTCTTGGCGCTCGCGGCATATTCCGTGGTCGGATATTTGCGCACGATCTCTTCAAGCGCGGCGAGCGCCTTTTCGGTCCGGCCCTGGTCGCGGCTGATGTCCGGGATCTGGTCGAAATAGGACGAGGCGATCAGATACTGCGCATAGGCGGCGTCGGGGCTGCCCGGGTGCAGGGCCACATAGCGCTGCGCGGTCGAGATCGTCTCTTCGTACTGGCCGCCCTCGTAGGACGCGTAGGCCGACATCAGCAGCGATTTGCGCGCCCATTCGGAATACGGGTTCTGCCGGTCGACTTCCTCGAACTTCTTGGACGCGGCCGAGTAGTCCTTCTTGTTGTTCAGCAGGAACAGGCCTTCGTTATACAGTCGGTCCGCCGGCGTATCCGGGATCTCGACATCGTCCTTGTTGAATATGCTGCAGGCGCCGAACGACAACGCAATGAGCGTCAGGGCAAGGACACGAGTCGCGGCGCGCGCCACAGGGCGGCGCGGCAGATCGTGGCGTTCCGAAGAGAGCCGATCCGACGAGAGCGAAGTCATGAGCGCGAGAAATCCCCTTGGTGGGCCAGTAAAGACGCGGACCAGAAAGGCCATAGGCCAGCGCCCCGGCGCGCCCCTATTTAGCCCAACAGCCGCCACCAGACCAAGTGCCAACCTGACTTATGGTCTATGGGCACATTCGGCCGGCAATATGGCGGAACATGGCATGCCGAAACATGCCGGAGCTGACGGGTTGAGGCTTTAAAGCAATAAACCGTGCCGGGATCGGATCAGGAAACGTCCGGTCCGTAGGCCGGGGCCACCATGCCGGCGGCGAGTTCCGCGTGGCTGCCGCGGACGCGGCGGGCCGGCTCCGGAGCCTCGACCATGGCCCAGGCGCTGGTGTCGGCCATCAGGGCCGAAAGGACGGCGTGGTTGAGCTTATGGCCGCCGCGCACCGACCGATAGGCGCCGAGCAACGGCGCGCCGGCCAGCGCCAGGTCACCGATCGCGTCCAGCGCCTTGTGGCGCACGAACTCGTCGGCGTAGCGCAGCCCTTCCGGATTGAGCACGCGATTCTCGGCCACCACGACGGTGTTTTCGAACGAGGCGCCAAGCGCGTAACCGGCGGTCCAGAGCTTCGCGACATCGCGCATGAAGCCGAAGGTGCGGGCGCGCGAGATGTCGGCGCGGAAGGTGTCGGGCTCGACCTCGGTCGCGTAGGTCTGCCGGCCGATCAGCGGATGATCGAACTCAATCTCGGTTTCGACGCGGAAGCCGCGCCCATGCGGACGGATCTCGCCGAAGGCCTCGCCCTTAGCGACCCGAATCGTCTTGAGCACCTTGATGTAGCGGCGCTGGGCCGTCTGCGTGACCAGACCGACCTGATCGATGGCGGCCACGAAGGGCGCCGCGCTGCCGTCCATGATCGGCATTTCCGGACCGTCGATCTCGACCACGACATTGTCGACGCCAAGGCCGCGCAGCGCGGCCAGGACATGCTCGGCGGTGGAAACCAGCGGGCCCGACTGGTCGCCCAGCACGGTGGCGAATTCGGTGGCGGTGACGGAACCGACTTCGGCGCGCACTTCACAGTCGGCGCGGCCTTCGATGCCGGTGCGCATGAACACGATACCGGTGTCCGGATCGGCCGGATGCAGGATCAACGTCACCGGCAAGCCGGAATGCACGCCAATGCCGGATACCGAGGCCTGATCGCGAAGAGTCGTCTGCCTACCGGCTTTCATACTTCGTCCCGCACGCTTGCTCGACCCTACTTGCCTGCCCGGCCTTGCTTTGCCCGGCACCAGCGTTCCCCGGAGTTCCAGGTCACACATCCGCTTCACAGCGGGGTCATCTTTCTGCCGTCGATGGTGGGAAAATGTTGGCCCAACCGAGCCGCGTCACCCCGTGATCGTCCCCCGACGAAAGCCCCTTATCGTCAGGCAGCTTAGCCATGCTGCGCCGCCGTTCCAACTCACGCTTTTTTACCAAGTGTTACCTTGTCCCCGCCGCCTTCGCGCCAGAAACAAGACAGATTCCAGTCGCCGGCACCAGCCGAAGCTGTCGGACGTCGGCCCCGTCCTGGCGTCCAGGCGAGTATGATTATTCGATAGAAGTTACAATGGCTTAAATAACTAACGGTCTCTTAATACCACTTCGGGATCAAAAAAGAGCCCGACCGTTGCCGGCCGGGCTCTCCATTAGAGACGACTTAGGATCGATTAGTTCGCCTGCCGGCGCAGGAACGCCGGGATGTCGAGTTGATCGTCCTCGTAAGACTTATTCACAGGCGCCGGCCGGCCGTGCGAATCGATCCCCTGCGGGGCCGCCCGTTTGGCGTAATCGGAGACCGGACCACCCTGCGGATCAGACGCACGCGGGGCGGGAGCCGAACGGGGCGGCAACGGCTGGTAGTTCTGCGGAGGCTGGGCCGAGCGAACCGGCGCCTGTTCTTCCTCTTCGTCGCGGCGGCCGAGGCCCACCGAAGCAAGGCGCTGCAGCAGCGTGCGGCGCTCCTTCGGCGGCTCGGCGTCCTGCATCTTGGCCCGAAGCTCTGCCTGGCCCGGCAGCGGCAGTTCGTCGATCCGCGGCATGCGCGGCTGGCGGACGCCGGCCCGTTCCGGCTGCGGCGGGATGAAGGCGCGCGGCACCGGCTGCTCCTGCCGTGCCGGAGCTTCGACCACCGGTTCCGGGAACAGCGACGGCTTCACCGGAATCGGCCGCAACGTGACCTCATCCATTCCGACCGGCGACAGCACCGCGGCGGCAACCGCCGCCTGGGCGGCGGACTCAAACGTATCCGAAGCCATCATGGCCGGCGCGGCGTGCTGCGAAGTCGCGGTCGGCGGTGCCATGGTCGCGGCCGGGGCCGAGACAGGGGCCGGAGCCGGCGAGACGAACGGAGCGGCGGCAGCAGGCGGAGCGGATGGTGCGGTGAACGTCATAGGCGCTGCGGCGGCCGGAGCCGGAGCCAGACGCTCGACCCGGTCGGCGAGACGCGCGCTGTCGGCGCGCAGCCGCTGGGTCAGTTCGGCGATGCGGGAATCGGCCGACGCCGGCGCCTGCGCCTGCATCGGAGCTCCCTTGGAAATCGCCAGCTGGTCGATTCCGGTCGCCACCACCGACACCCGGATGATGCCGTCGAGGCTTTCGTCGAAGGTGGCGCCGACGATGATGTTGGCGTCCTGGTCGACTTCCTCGCGGATGCGGGTCGCGGCTTCGTCGACCTCATAGAGCGTGAGATCGCGACCGCCCGTGATCGAGATCAGCAGGCCACGGGCGCCCTTCATTGAGGCGTCGTCGATCAGCGGATTGGCGATCGCGGCCTCGGCGGCCGCCAGCGCGCGCTTCTCGCCGGAGGCTTCGCCGGTGCCCATCATCGCCTTGCCCATCTCGCGCATCACGGCGCGGACGTCGGCGAAGTCGAGATTGATCAGGCCTTCCTTGACCATCAGGTCGGTGATGCAGGC
>JAQGJU010000030.1 GCA_028290465.1 Xanthobacteraceae bacterium
TGCCCATGTCGAGGCGCCGACCGCGGGATCGGTGATCCTGGCCGGCATCCTGCTCAAGATGGGCGGCTACGGCTTCCTCCGCTTCTCCCTCCCGATGTTCCCGGATGCGAGCCACGACTTCGCGCCGCTGGTCTTCGCGCTGTCCGTGATCGCGATCATCTACACCTCGCTCGTCGCGCTGGTGCAGGAGGATATGAAGAAGCTGATCGCCTATTCGTCGGTCGCCCATATGGGTTTCGTGACCATGGGCATCTTTGCGGTCACGGTGCAGGGCGTCGCCGGCGGCATCTTCCAGATGATCTCGCACGGCATCGTGTCGGGCGCGCTGTTCCTGTGCGTCGGCGTGGTCTACGACCGCATGCATACCCGCGAGATCTCGGCCTATGGCGGTCTCGTCAACCGGATGCCGGTCTACGCCTTCATCTTCCTGGTGTTCACCATGGCCAATGTCGGATTGCCCGGCACGTCGGGCTTTGTCGGCGAATTCCTGACCCTGATCGGCACCTTCAAGGTCAATATTCCGGTCGCGACCTTCGCGACG
Source organism: Xanthobacteraceae bacterium (assembly GCA_028290465.1). GTDB lineage: Bacteria > Pseudomonadota > Alphaproteobacteria > Rhizobiales > Xanthobacteraceae > FEB-22. The sequence goes on from JAQGJU010000030.1 coordinate 542, forward strand.
CTCGGCGTCATCCTGTCGGCCGGCTATGCGCTGTGGCTGTACCGCAAGGTGATCTTCGGCAAGCTGGACAAGCCGAATCTGCTGAATATCCGCGATATCGGCTGGCGCGAATTCGTCATCCTGGCGCCGCTGGTCGTGATGACGATCTGGTTCGGCGTCTACCCGAAGCCGGTGCTCGACATGTCGGCCGCGTCGGTCAATCAACTGGTCGAGAACTATCAAGCCGCGCTGAAGAACGTGAAGGCGGCCGCCCTGCCTGCGCAAGGAACGCCGCAATGATCGCTCCACTGATCATGGTCAGGAATTGCCGCCGATGAATTCCACCACCGCAATTTCGACGCTGCTGCCGATCCTGCCCGAAATCATGCTCGTGGTCGGCGCGATGGCGCTCCTGATGTTCGGCGCCTATGCGGGCGAGCGCTCCTCGGGCGCGACCAATGTCCTGGCCGTGCTGCTGCTTGCCGCCGCCGCGGTCGTCGTGATCGCGGTGCCGAAGGGACGCCACGAATTATTCGGCGGCTCGTTCGTGCTCGACGACTTCGCGCGCTTCCTGAAAGTTCTGGCGCTGATCGGTTCGGCCGCCGCCATCGTGATGGCGCGCGATTACCTGAAGAGCGTCAACCAGCAGAAATTCGAATTTCCGGTGCTGATCCTGCTGTCGACCGCCGGCATGGGCATGCTGATTTCGGCCGGCGACCTGATCGCGCTGTATCTCGGCCTCGAACTGATGAGCCTCGCGCTCTACGTGATCGCGGCGTTCAACCGCGACTCGGTGCGGGCATCCGAGGCCGGCCTGAAGTATTTCGTGCTCGGCGCGCTGTCGTCCGGCATGCTGCTGTATGGCTCGTCCTTGGTGTACGGCTTCACCGGCACGGTGAATTTCGCCGGCATCGCCAAGGCGGCCGGCGAGGGCGGCATCGGCCTGATCTTCGGCATCGTGTTCCTGTTCGCCGGCTTCTGCTTCAAGGTCTCGGCGGTGCCGTTCCACATGTGGACGCCGGACGTCTATGAGGGCGCGCCGACGCCGGTCACGGCGTTCTTTGCTTCCGCGCCGAAGGTCGCCGGCATGGCGATGTTCGTGCGCGTCGCCGTCGATGCGTTTCCGACGGTCGCCGTGCAGTGGCAGCAGATCATCGTCTTCGTCGCGTTGGCCTCGATGGTGCTCGGCGCCTTTGCGGCGATCGGCCAGACCAACATCAAACGCCTGCTGGCCTATTCGTCGATCGGCCATATGGGCTTTGCCCTGGTCGGCCTCGCGGCCGGCACCGCCGAAGGCGTGCAGGGCGTGCTGGTCTATATGGCGATCTACATGTCGATGACGCTCGGCACCTTCGCCTGCGTGCTGTCGATGCGCCGCACCGAAGGCTACGTCGAAAACATCTCGGACCTTGCGGGTCTATCGCGCACCAATCCGACGATGGCGTTCTTCCTGGCGATGCTGATGTTCTCGCTCGCCGGCATCCCGCCGCTCGCCGGCTTCTTCGGCAAGTTCTACGTCTTCATCGCCGCCATCAAGGCCGGCATGTACACGCTGGCGGTGATCGGCGTGCTGGCCAGCGTGGTCGGTGCCTATTACTACCTGCTGATCGTCAAGATCATGTATTTCGACGAACCCGCGCCGGCGTTCCGCCCGATGCCGACCGAACAGAAGGCCGTGCTGGCACTGTCCGGCCTGTTCAACCTGCTGTTCTTCGTCTATCCGGCGCCGCTGCTTGCCGCCGCGACGCTGGCGGCGAAGTCGCTGTTCTGACGTGAATCTCGATCCGCATATCGCGGCCACCGGAACGCGACGGATCGCCTGCGACACCATCGGATCGACCAATGCGCACGCGCTGGAACTGGCGCGAGCCGGCGAAAGCGGGCCGCTATGGGTTACGGCGCTGCGCCAGACACAAGGGCGTGGCCGGCGCGGCCGGGTCTGGACCTCGGAAGCCGGCAATCTCTATGCGACCTTGCTGCTGACCGATCCGTCGCCGGCCGAACAGGTCGCGCAACTGTCATTCGTCGCGGCCTTGGCGGCCCACGATGCGGTGGCTGAGGCCGCCCCACAGCTCGGCCCGCTGCTGCGGCTCAAATGGCCCAACGACCTGCTGCTGGGCGGCGCCAAAATCGGCGGCCTGCTGCTGGAAGGTGAGGGCGCCAATGGCCGTCTCACGATTGCCGTCGGCATCGGCCTGAATTGTGCGCATCACCCGGGCGACACGCCCTATCCGGCGACCGATCTGGCCACCGCCGGTGCAATGGTAACCCCTGAGGCGCTGTTCAGCGCGCTGTCCGGCGCGATGCAGCTTCGTCTGGCCCAATGGGACCGCGGCGCCGGGTTTGCCGCCATCCGGGCCGCCTGGCTGGCCCGCGCCGCCCACCAGGGCGAGGATATTCTGGTTCGGGCCGGGGACCGCGAGATCGCCGGGCGCTTCGAAGCGCTGGACGACATCGGCCGCTTGCTGCTACGCCGCCCGGACGGGACGCTGGAGCCAATCACGGCCGGCGACGTATTCCCGCTGCCCCGCGCCGGGGCAGCGGCTTTCGCCACTGGCGCAGGACGGTGACCGCCATGGCTGTTGGCAATGAACTTCTATTCGCGCCGTTCGGCGGTGTCGGCGAGATCGGGATGAATCTCGCGATGTACGGCATCGGCGACGGCAAGCGCCGGAGCTGGCTGATCGTCGATTGCGGTGTTTCGTTCGCGGGCGAAGACCTGCCGGGCATCGATCTGGTGTTTCCGGACATCCGTTTCCTTGAAGCCGAGCGCAAGAACATCGTCGGCCTGGTGCTGACGCATGCCCACGAAGACCACTACGGCGCGATGCTGGATCTGTGGCCGAAGCTCAAGGTGCCGGTCTATGCGACGCCGTTCACGGCGGCGCTGCTCGAAGCGAAGTGCGCGGGCGAGTCCCATGCGCCGGAAATTCCCGTCACCGTGATTCCGGTTGGCGGCCGCTTCACCGTCGGCCAGTTCGACATCGAAATGATCTCGGTGGCGCATTCGATCCCGGAATCGATGGCGCTGGCGATCCGCACGCCGCTCGGAACCGTGCTGCATACCGGCGACTGGAAGATCGATTTGACCCCGGTGCTCGGTCCGCCGACCGACGAAGCGAAACTCCGCGCGCTCGGTGACGAGGGCGTGCTGGCGCTGGTCGGCGATTCGACCAATGCCGTGCGCGATGGCCGTTCGCCGTCCGAAGCCGATGTCGCCAAGACGCTGGTTGAACTGATCGCCAGCGCGCCGGGCCGCGTCGCGGTCACGACCTTCGCGTCCAATGTCGGGCGCGTGAAGTCCGTTGCCCTGGCGGCCCGCGCCGCCGGCCGCGAGGTCGTGCTGGTCGGCCGCGCCATGGTCCGCATCGCCCAGGTGGCGCGCGAGACCGGTTATCTCGAAGGCGTGCAGGAATTCCGCAGCGTCGATACCTACGGCTACCTGCCGCACGACAAGGTGGTCGCGCTGTGCACCGGCAGCCAGGGTGAGCCGCGCGCCGCGCTGGCCCGCATCGCCGAAGACCAGCATCCGGAAGTGACGTTCTCGCGCGGCGACCGGGTGATCTTCTCGGCGCGCGCCATTCCGGGCAACGAAAAGGCCGTCGGCCGCGTCATCAACGGGCTGGTCAACCAGGGCATCGAGGTGATCACCGACCGCACCCATATGGTGCACGTCTCCGGCCATCCGCGCCGCTCCGAAATGGAAGAACTGATTTCCTGGGTCCGGCCGCAGATCGTGGTGCCGGTGCACGGCGAAGCGCTGCATCTCAGCGAGCATGAATCGCTGGCCCGGATTGCCGGCGTGAAACATGTCGTCGGCTGCCGCAACGGCGACCTGCTGCAGCTCGGGCCCGGCAAGCCCGAGATCGTCGACGAGGTGCCGGCCGGCCGTCTTTACAAGGACGGCAACCTGCTGGTCGCGGCCGAAGCCAAGACTATCGCCGACCGCCGCCGGCTGGCCTTTGTCGGTCTGGCGTCGATTGCGATGGCGGTGAGCGACAAGGGCGAACTCATGTCCGATCCGGAGATCGAACTGATCGGCATCCCGGAAAAGGATGGGCGCGGCCAGGACATGGCGGATTTGGCGTTCGACGCCGCTGTGAATGCGTTCGACCAGATGGCGCGTGCCCGCCGCCGCGATCCCGATACGGTCACCGAGACGGTGCGGCGCGCGGTGCGTGGCGCGATCGGTGCCGCCTGGGGCAAGAAGCCGATATGCCATGTGCATATCCTGGCGGTATAACGGTCTCGCCGGTTCGCCGCTGGAGCGTTAAGTCATGATCGGACGTCTCAACCACGTCGCCATCGCGGTGCGCGACATCGCCAAGGCGACCGCGGTGTATCGCGATACGCTGGGCGCCGAAGTCTCGGCCGCGGTGCCGCAGCCCGACCACGGCGTCACCACGGTGTTCATCCTGCTGCCGAACACCAAGATCGAATTGCTGGAGCCGCTCGGCGAAGGCTCGCCGATCAACAAGTTCCTGGAGCGTAATCCGGACGGCGGCATCCACCACGTCTGTTACGAAGTCGACGACATCCTGGCCGCCCGGGACCAGCTCAAGGCCGGCGGGGCGCGGGTGCTGGGCGACGGCGAGCCCCGGATCGGCGCCCACGGCAAGCCGGTGCTGTTCCTGCATCCCAAGGATTTCTGCGGGACGCTGGTCGAGATCGAACAGGTTTGATACCGCGCTTCTTGACCCTCGCCCCGCTTGCGGGGAGAGGGTGGCGAGCGTTCTTACGCGAGCCGGGTGAGGGGGCGTTGAGGTCATGCACGACGGAGACGCCCCCTCACCCGACTTGCTCGCTCGCGCTCCCAAGTCGACCTCTCCCCGCGCGCGGGGAGAGGTGAGCGACTTTATCGCCAGAGATTAAGTGAGAAAGCGACTCCATGGCCTGGACCACCTGCGCGGCGATCTACTTCATCATCTGGTGGGTGGTGCTGTTCGCTGCCTTGCCGTTTGGCGTCAAGAGCCAGGACGAAAGCGGAGAGGTCGTGGTGGGCACCGATCCGGGTGCGCCCGTCATGCCTCATCTCCGCGGCAAGTTGATCTGGACCACGTTGATCGCGGCGGTCATTTTCACGCTGTTTTACGTGGTTTATACCTACCGGCTCGTCAGTCTCGACGATCTGGCGACGCTGTGGGGCCTGCTCAAATACTGAGGCGATGTTGCCGGCCGGGCACTCCAAGCGTTCAATGGCCGCCACAAAAAAATGAGCAGGGCCAAAGCCCTGCTCTATTTGTCTTACGTTGCCCTCAATCCACGAAATTCTTGTTTTTAATCGTGGCAGCAGCGAATTCGCGCCCTTGGGCCGTCCTCCCAAGACTTGGACCGCTCCAAATTCAGCCGCGCTTCTTTTTTAAGTGGGCTGCATGCCGGTTTGGAGCGACAAATTAGTACCGGGCTCCGCCGGGCTTGTCACCTTAACAATGCGATGCTGCATTGCGATATTTCAACGGTTTAGCAGGGTTTTTCTTGTGCGCTGCGATATAGGGCAGGGCCGACCTCAGAAACGCCGCCAAGTAGTTTAGACGTCTCCTCCCGCGCAATAGAAAGCCCCGCCCTTGTGTTTTCCCGGCCGATCCGGTTTCACTCGCTGATCCACGCAACAGGCCGATTCCCGAGCAATCTCAATGCGGCTATCCCGTTACTTCCTGCCGATCCTGCGCGACGCCCCGCGCGAGGCCGAAATCGTCTCGCATCGCCTGATGCTGCGCGCCGGCATGGTCCGCCAGGAGGGCGCCGGCATCTATGCGTTCCTGCCGCTCGGCCACCGGGTGCTGCAGAAGGTTAACGCGATCGTCCGCGAGGAGCAGAATCGCGCCGGCGCCATCGAGATGCTGATGCCGACCATCCAGTCGGCGGATCTGTGGCGCGAGAGCGGGCGTTACGACGATTACGGCGACGAGATGCTGCGCATCAAGGACCGTAACAAGCGCGACCTGCTGTACGGCCCGACCAACGAAGAGATGATCACCGAGATCTTCCGGGCCTATGTGCATTCGTACAAGGACGTGCCGCTCAACCTGTATCATCTGCAGTGGAAGTTTCGCGACGAACGCCGGCCGCGCTTCGGCACCATGCGGTCGCGCGAATTCCTGATGAAGGACGCCTATTCGTTCGACCTCGATCAGGCCGGCGCGCGGCATTCCTACAACAAGATGTTCGTCGCTTACTTACGCACCTTCGCGCGTATGGGTTTGAAGGCGATTCCAATGGTGGCCGACACCGGCCCGATCGGCGGCGATCTCAGCCACGAATTCATCATCCTGGCTTCGACCGGCGAGAGCGAGGTGTATAGCCACGCCGACTATCTCGACATGGCGGTGCCGGACGCCAATGTAGATTTCGACGACGTGCAAGGTTTGCAAAAGATCGTCAACAAATGGACTTCGCTCTATGCGGCGACCTCCGAGAAGCACGACGCCGCGGCCTTCGACGCGTTGCCCGAATCGTCGCGCGTGTCGGCGCGCGGCATCGAGGTCGGGCACATCTTCTATTTCGGCACCAAATATTCCGAGCCGATGAAGGCCGTGGTCGCCGGTCCCGATGGCGCCCAGACTCCGGTGCATATGGGCTCGTACGGCATCGGTCCGTCGCGGCTGGTGGCGGCCATCATCGAGGCCTCGCACGACGACAACGGCATCATCTGGCCGGAGGAGGTCGCGCCGTTCCGGGTCGCTATTCTCAACCTGAAGCAGGGCGCGGCCGAGACCGACGCGGCCAGCGAACATCTCTATCAGGCGCTATTGGGGATGGGCGTCGACGTGCTGTACCACGACAAGGACGAGCGGCCGGGCTCCAAGTTCAGCACCGCCGACCTGATCGGGGTGCCGTGGCAGATCCTGGTCGGCCCGAAGGGCCTCGCCGACGGCAAGGTCGAGGTCAAGAAGCGCGCCGACGGCAGCCGCGAGCTGATGACGCCGGCCGAAGCGCTAGCCCGGCTGACGCCATGAATTTCGTGAGTGCAAAAGTCGTAAAAAAGATGCGTTTTTCGGGCGTGCGGCGTTTCGCGCCGCCGGAGAAGGCGTGAATCCGCCTGAATCATATGGAATTCCGGACGCGCGGGAATAGACCTTCATGAGCGATCCGACCGGTACCCACCCTTTTTCGGCATTCGAATGGATGCTGTCGCTGCGCTATCTCCGGGCGCGGCGCCAGGAAGGATTCATCTCGGTCAATGCCGGGTTCTCCTTCCTGGGCATCATGCTCGGGGTTGCGACGCTGATCATCGTCATGGCGGTGATGAATGGCTTTCGTAAGGAACTGCTCGACAAGATTCTCGGCCTCAACGGCCATATGCTGATCCAGCCGATCGAATCGCCGCTCACCGACTGGCAGGCGGTGGCCGAGCGCGTCTCCGCCATCGACGGCATTGTGCTGGCCGCGCCGATCGTCGAGGGCCAGGCGCTGGCGTCCTCGCCGTTCCAGGCCGCCGGTGTGCTGGTGCGCGGCATCCGGGCGCAGGACCTGACCAAGCTCGCCTCGATCGCCAAGAACATCAAGCAAGGCACGCTGGAAGGCTTCGACGACGGGCAGGGCGTCGCCATCGGCCGGCGGCTGGCCGACCAATTGTCGATTCGGGCCGGCGACAGCATCACTTTGGTGGCGCCACGCGGCGCCGTGACGCCGATGGGGACGACGCCCCGGATCAAGTCCTACAAGGTCGCGGCGGTGTTCGAGATCGGTATGTCGGAGTACGATTCCGCCTTCGTCTTCATGCCGCTTCCCGAATCGCAGGCCTATTTCAACCGCGCCGGCGATGTGACGGCGATCGAGGTCTATACCAACGCGCCCGATCGAATCGACCGGTTTCGAACGCTGGTGACGGAGGCGGCGCAACGACCGATCTTCATGGTCGACTGGCGCCAGCGCAACGCGACGTTCTTCAACGCGTTGCAGGTCGAGCGCAACGTGATGTTCCTGATCCTGACCATCATCGTGATCGTGGCGGCGTTCAACATCACGTCCGGCCTGATCATGCTGGTGAAGGACAAAGGCGGCGACATCGGCATCCTGCGCACCATGGGGGCGTCGCAGGGCACCGTGATGCGGGTGTTCATGATCACCGGCGCCTCGATCGGCTTCATCGGCACGCTGTTCGGGTTTCTGCTGGCGCTGCTGGTCACCAGCAACATCGAATCGATCCGCCAGTTCCTGTCCTGGGTCACCCGGACCGAACTGTTCTCGCCCGAACTGTATTTCCTGTCGCGGCTGCCGGCCGAGCTTGACTGGCGCGAAACCACCGCCGTCGTCGTGATGGCGCTCGCGCTGTCGCTGATCGCGACGCTGTATCCCTCCTGGCGCGCCGCCCGGCTCGATCCGGTCGAGGCGCTGCGCTACGAGTGAGGCCATGAGCGAACAGACCAGCGAATCGACTCAAGAAGAACCCCCGATCCTGTTCCTGCACGGCATCGAGCGCCATTACGTGCAGGGCGATGCGACGTTGGAGATTCTGAAGGGCGCCGAATTCGCGGTGTGGCCCGGCCAGTCGGTGGCGCTGGTCGCGCCGTCGGGCGTCGGCAAGTCGACTTTGCTGCATATCGCCGGCCTCTTGGAGCACCCGGACGGCGGCGAGGTCTATATCGACTCGGTCGCGACCTCGAAACTGTCCGACGCCGAGCGCACCCGCATCCGCCGCGTCGAGATCGGCTTCGTCTACCAGTTCCACCATCTGCTGCCGGAGTTCTCGGCGCTGGAAAACGTCGTGCTGCCGCAGATGATCCGCGGCCTGAAGAAGGCCGAGGCGGCCAAGCGCGCCACCGAACTGCTGACCTATCTCGGCTTGAAAGATCGGCTGACACACCGGCCGGCCGAGCTGTCCGGCGGCGAGCAGCAGCGCGTCGCCATCGCCCGCGCGGTCGCCAATGCGCCGCGCATTCTGTTGGCCGACGAGCCGACCGGCAATCTCGATCCGAAGACCTCCGACCATGTGTTCGGTGCGCTGACTCAGTTGAGCCGCGCCTCCGGCCTCGCGGTGGTCATCGCGACCCACAACATGGACATCGCGGCCCGCATGGACCGCCGGGTGACGCTGCGCGACGGGCTGGTGGTGGAGCTGGACTAGCGCGGCCTCCATTGGGGCCCGGACGCGCCGCCGCATTCTGGCGACCTGGAGGCGACCGTATGGGCCGAATCCTGTTCAGTTTGTTCTTGGGCGTCTTGGTCGCCGCCTTCATGTTGGCCGCGCTGCGCTACTTCGACATGCCGTATGAGGGGACCTGGGTCGTCGGCGTCGCCGGGGTGATCGCGGCCCTGGTGTGGATGCTGATGGGGAAGAAGGCGTGACAGCCTCCGCCCAGGAGAGTCGACGAATGCCGACCGCTTTGGCGCGCAACTGGAAACTCGCCGCGGGGGTGGCCGCTCTGGTCGGCTGGTTGATCGCATTTGATCTCTGGGAACGGGCGTTGACGACGCCGCCGCTGGACGAGCCGATCTCGCTCTCCGCAAAAGCGGCGGTCGACAAGATGATCCGTGTCCGGCTCGCGGCAACCTACATGCCTGAATTCGTGTTCGGCGTTGACCGGGCGTCGTACGCCGAAGGACAAAAGCGCCTCCGCGATCCGGGCGGCGTCGCCGTGCCGATCGTCTGGTCGGTGACGGACTTGGCCGGTTCCGTCGTTGCCTCGGCCAACACGGAAACCACCGGTATGATTGGCTGGTCGTTTGATAGGCTGTTTCGACAAATCGCGCCTTCCATCAGGATGGAGCCGGGCGAGTATCGATTTCGGGCCGAGATCCAACGCGACGTACCGGAGTTGCGCCAGTTCCCCACGCGCATTTCTCTGCGCCTGCCAGGCAACGCCTCGTTCGGGTGGCAGAGCGACGTCATTTTCTGGGGCAATCATCTGAATCTGTTTCTTGTCGCACCCGTGACGTTCGTGCTGCTGCTGCTCCTGGGGTGGCGATTGCTGCGACGGCGTGTGTAGGGCGGGTTAGCCGGCCCAATGCGCTAGGCCACTGTCGCTTGGCGCTTGGTTGGCAGGAGCGCTACTGCGGCAAGTGCAAATAGCCCAAAGATGGCTCCCAACCACAGCCATGCCGTCACCGACCGACCTTTGCGTGCGGCGATCCGGCCGGCGAAATAGGCCGAGGCGACGGTCATGCAGACCAGGACGGCAAACTGAATCATGGGGCGTCCCTTGTGCTTCGCGCCCAGCATAGGGGGAGGCCGGAGCCGGCGAAAACAGGAGATCAAAGGCGCCGCGTTCAGCTGACTCTTCACCCTTGACTCTAGAACAAAAAGAGAACTATGTTCATGTTCCGTTCAAGAAAAGGACCGGATCATGCTCCGCAGTGTCGTTGAAGAAGCCGCCGCCCTCGCGTCCCTGACGCTGTTCCTTGGTATGTTGCTGGTGTGGGCCCAGGTCATCGCGTTCCTCTGATCGCTCTCGGCAGCGGCCTGTTGGCCGCTGGGTCGTGACAGAATTGGTACGCGGCTGCCGTTGAGGCGTTACCCGGGTAGCCGGGGCATCAGAAGCTGTGCGCGCGGCCGTGGTTTGCGCCGTCAGATGTGGACTCGGGCCGCCGCGATCCGCAAGGTTCGCCGGTCATGGAATCGCCCGATCACACCCCCCAAAGTTCGTCGCCCCAAAGCTCGTCGCCGCGCCGTCAGGCGCTGCTGGATGCCGCCACCGGTACGGCCGGCGCCCGGGTCGGCGGTGCCGCGGCCACCGGGCCGGGCTTCGTGCATCTGCACTGCCATTCGGCCTATTCGCTGCTGGAAGGCGCGCTGAAGATCGGCCAGCTCGCCGAACTGGCGAAGGCCGACCGCCAGCCGGCGCTGGCGCTGACCGACACCGACAACATGTTCGGCGCGCTGGAGTTCTCCGAGAAGCTCGCCGGCTACGGCATCCAGCCGATCATCGGCTGCGCGCTGGCGATCGAATTCGCCGACCAGGACGGCCACCAGCGCCAGGGCGGGCCGGCGCCGGCAATCCCGCGCCTCGTGCTGCTCGCCACCCGCGAGGACGGCTATCGGCGGCTGATGAAGCTGAATTCCCGCGCGTTCCTGGAGACGCCGCCGACCGAGCAGCCGCACATCAAGCTGGCTTGGCTGGAAGGCGAGACCGACGGGCTGATCGCGCTCTCGGGCGGCCCGGGCGGCCCGCTCGACATCGCCATCGCGGCCGGGCAATCGAGCCTCGCGGCCTCGCGCTGTCAGACATTGCAGCGATTGTTCGGCGACCGGCTGTATATCGAACTGCAACGCCACGGCATGCCGCATGAGCGCATCAGCGAGCCGGCACTGGTCGAGCTTGCGTATGCCAACGGCATTCCGCTGGTCGCGACGAATGAGCCGTTTTTCGCCAAGGAGACCGACCACGAAGCCCACGACGCGCTGTTGTGCATCGCCGGCGGCCGGCTGATCGCCGAGAGCGACCGGCGCCAGTTGACGCCGGAGCACCGCTTCAAAAGCCGCACCGAGATGATGAGGCTGTTCGCGGATCTGCCGGAGGCGCTGGCGTCGACGGTCGAGATCGCGCGGCGCTGTGCATTCCGTCCGCGCACCAGAGCGCCGATCCTGCCGCGTTTCACCGTGATCGGCGCCGCCGAGGTCGATGAGGGCGCCGAGCTGCGCCGCCAGGCCGAGGCCGGGCTTGAGCTTCGGCTTGTCAGCCACGGCGTCGCATCGGGGCTGACGGTCGAGGATTATCGCGACCGGCTCGCCTTCGAGCTCGGCGTCATCGAGAAGATGAAGTTTCCCGGCTACTTCCTGATCGTCGCGGACTTCATCAAATGGGCCAAGCAGCAGGGCATTCCGGTGGGGCCGGGCCGCGGTTCCGGCGCCGGCTCGCTGGTCGCGTTCTCGCTGACCATCACGGATCTCGATCCGCTGCGTTTTGGCCTGCTGTTCGAGCGCTTCCTCAATCCGGAACGCGTCTCGATGCCGGATTTCGACATCGATTTCTGTCAGGAGCGCCGCGACGAGGTGATCCGCTATGTGCAGGATCGCTATGGCCGCGATCAGGTCGCGCAGATCATCACCTTCGGCACCTTGCAGGCGCGCGGCGTGCTGCGCGACGTCGGCCGGGTGCTGCAGATGCCGTATGGCCAAGTCGACAAGCTGACCAAGCTGGTGCCGCAGAATCCGGCCAATCCGGTCACATTGTCCCGCGCCATCGAGGACGAGCCGAAGCTGCAGGCGATGCGCGACGAAGACCCGGTGGTGCGCCGCGCCTTCGACATCGCGCAGAAGCTCGAAGGCCTGACGCGCCACGCCTCGACCCACGCCGCCGGCATCGTGATCGGCGACCGTCCGCTGCTCGAACTGGTGCCGCTATATCGCGATCCGAAGTCCGACATGCCGGTGACCCAGTTCAACATGAAATGGGTGGAGCCGGCGGGCCTGGTGAAGTTCGACTTCCTCGGCCTGAAGACCCTGACGGTGCTCGACGTCGCCGTGAAGCTGGTGCGGCGGCGCGGCATCGAGATCAACCTGGAAACGATTCCGCTCGACGACGAGAAAACCTACGCGCTGCTGGCCAGGGCCGAAGCGGTCGGCGTGTTCCAGTTGGAAAGTCAGGGCATGCGCCGGGCGCTGCTCGACATGCGGCCCGATCGTTTCGAGGACATCATCGCGCTGGTCGCGCTGTATCGGCCGGGTCCGATGGCCAATATCCCGACCTATTGCGCGCGCAAGCACGGCTACGAGCAGCCGGAATACCTTCACCCGAAGCTCGAGCCGATGCTGCGCGAGACCAACGGCATCATCATCTACCAGGAACAGGTGATGCAGATCGCCCAGGTGCTGGCCGGCTATTCGCTCGGCGAAGCCGACCTGCTGCGTAGAGCTATGGGTAAGAAGATTCGCGCCGAGATGGACAGCCAGGAGGCGCGCTTCGTGTCCGGCTGCGTCGAGCGCGGCGTCGACAAGGGGCAGGCCGAAGCGATCTTCGAACTGCTGGCGAAATTCGCCGATTACGGCTTCAACAAGAGCCATGCGGCCGCGTACGCGCTGGTCGCGTATCACACCGCCTATTTCAAAACGAACTATCCGGTCGAGTTCCTGGCGGCCTCAATGACGCTCGACATGGGCAACACCGACAAGCTGTCGGAATTCCGCGCCGAAGCGGTGCGCATGGGCATCAAGGTCGAGCCGCCGTCAATCAACCGCTCCAGCGCGCCGTTCGAGGTCGACAACGGCACCATCCTGTATGGGCTGTCGGCGCTCAAGGGCGTCGGCGGGCAGGCGGTGCAGACCATCGTTGATGCGCGGGGCGACAAGCCTTTCACCGACTTGGCCGACTTCTGCGGCCGGATCAATCCGCGCGCCGTCAACAAGCGCGTGCTGGAAAGCCTGGCCGCGTCCGGCGCATTCGACGTCATCGAAAACAATCGCGCGCGCGCCTTCGGGGGCGTCGACGTGATGCTGGCGGCGGCGCAGCGCAGCCATGCCTCGGCGACTCTCGGACAGAACGAATTGTTCGGCGGCCCGTCGGCGCGCGAACCGCTGATGATGCCGGCGGTCGAGCCGTGGCTGCCGGCCGACCGGCTGAAGCGCGAATACGACGCGGTCGGATTCTTCCTCACCGGCCATCCGCTCGACGACTACACGACGGCGCTCAAGCGCATGCGGGTGCAGTCCTGGGCCGAGTTCGCCAATTCGGTAAAGGGCGGCGCCAGTTCCGGCCGCGTCGCCGGCACGGTGATCTCGCGCCAGGAGCGCCGCACCCGCACCGGCAGCAAGATGGGCATCATCGGCCTGTCGGATCCGACCGGGCATTACGAGGCGATCCTGTTCGCCGAGGCGCTGGCGCAGTACCGCGACCTGCTGGAGCCCGGCAACGCGCTGCTGTTGACCCTGTCGGCCGAAGTGAACGGCGACGAAGTGCGCGCGCGCATCCAAACGGCCGAGCCGCTCGATAAGGCCGCCGAGAAATTGCAGAAGGGGCTGCGCGTGTTCCTGCGCGACGACCGCCCCATTGAGGCGGTGGCGAAGCGTCTGGAGCCGAAAGGCGAGGGCGAGATCTCGGTGGTGCTGATGCTGCAGGCCGGCGCCGAGGTCGAAATTAAATTGCCCGGCCGCTTCAAGGTCTCGCCGCAGATCGCCGGCGCCATCAAGGCGGTACCGGGCGTGATCGAAGTGCAGGCGCTGTGAAGACAGCCGTGCGCCGCACGGCGTTTCTGGCAGCGACGCTCGCTCTATGCCCGGCTTCGACCGCGCTGGCCCAAACCACCGTCGACGCGAAGGCGCAGCCGGTCCTGGTATTGGGTGGCGCGGTCGTGGCGGTGCTGTTTGTCGGGCTCGGCCAGTATCTGGTGCGCAAGGGCCAGCACTACCGGCGCATGGCCGACGCCACGATGTCGTCATGGCCGATGGTCCAGGGCACCATTGTGAGCGCCACCATCCGGGTTCGCCCCGGCCGGGATATCAATGGCGGCGACAACACCCGCTATTTTCCGGAGATCCGCTACGCCTATGCGACTGCCGGCGTGCAGCGCCAGGGCGGTGTGGTCCGCATCGGCCTTGATGACATCGGCTATGGGATCGAGGCGCAGGCGCGCGCCCATGCGGCGCGTTATGTCGTGGGCGCCAAGGTGCCGGTGTGGCACGACCCGGACGATGCCGCGGTCGCGACGCTGGAGACCGGGCAGGTCGGCGGTGCCGGGAAGATCTTTGCCGGCCTGATTTTCACCCTGGTGGGTCTCGGGGCGGCCGGGTTCGCCGTGTGGGCTGGGTTCGCCGCGGCGTCGTAGCGGTAGCCGGTTCCGGGGCCAAAACCGGCCCCAGCGCCTTGCTTCCGGGGGGCCCTGCCTATATAAGCCGCGTCATCTCACACGCGGGCTTGGTCTGTTCTCGAACGGGAACGGGCCATCCGGTGGCTTTTCCTGTGCCGCAAGGCTCAGGGAACGCCCACACGTCCGCGGAGGCATAACCGGAGAAGACCATGGCAGTCCCTGAATTCTCGATGCGTCAGCTATTGGAAGCTGGCGTTCATTTCGGCCATCAATCGCATCGCTGGAACCCGAAGATGGGTAAGTATATCTTCGGCGCCCGCAACAACATCCACATCATCGATCTGGCCCAGACCGTCCCGTTGTTGCACCAGGCCCTTCAGGCGGTCAGCGACACGGTGGCCAAAGGCGGCCGCATCCTGTTCGTCGCGACCAAGCGTCAGGCCCAGGAAGCCATCGCCGAGGCGGCCAAGAAGTCGGCGCAGTATTACGTCAATTCGCGCTGGCTCGGCGGCACGCTGACCAACTGGAAGACCATTTCCGGTTCGATCAAGCGCCTGCGCAAGCTCGAAGAGATGCTCGCCTCCAACGAGGCGCATGGCTACACCAAGAAAGAGCGCCTGACCCTGCAGCGCGAGCGCGACAAGCTCGACCGCTCGCTCGGCGGCATCAAGGACATGGGCGGCTTGCCCGACATGATCTTTGTGATCGACACCAACAAGGAAGACATCGCGATCAAGGAGGCCCAGCGCCTCAACGTGCCGGTGGCCGCGATCGTCGATACCAATTGCGATCCCAAGGGCATCACCTACGTGGTGCCGGGCAACGATGACGCCGGTCGCGCCATCACGCTGTATTGCGATCTGATTGCCCGCGCGGCGATCGATGGCATTTCGCGCGCCCAGGGCGATCATGGCGTCGATCTCGGCGCGCAGGTCTCGCCGCGAGGCGAGGAACTGCCGGTCGACACCACCGACGGCAAGGGCTTCGAGGGCCTGTCCGGCCCGCGCGGCGTCGCCGACGATCTCAAGAAGCTCACCGGCGTGTCCGGCGCGATCGAAAAGAAGCTCAACGATCTTGGCCTCTTCCATTTCTGGCAGATCGCCGAGTTCAATGGCGTCGCCGCCCACAATGTCGGCGAAGAGGTCGGATTGCCCGGCCGCGTCGAGGGCTGGATCGCGCAGGCCAAGGAATTCACGGCCGAGTAATCCGGCGTCCCGCGCGAGCGGGACGTCTGTAGCCGTTAGCGGCGAAGACTTTCTCTTCGCCCCGTTCGGGTCACACCTTTCGGTTTGCGTCGCCCGCTGTTGCGGGCGACGAGGCCGGGAGCCGGGGTGGCCGCACGACATAGGAAATACGCACCATGGCAAATATCTCCGCATCCCTGGTCAAGGAACTGCGCGACAAGACCGGCGCCGGCATGATGGACTGCAAGTCCGCGCTCGGCGAGACCGCGGGCGATATCGAAGCCGCGGTCGATTGGCTGCGCAAGAAGGGCCTGTCGAAGGCCGCCAAGAAGGCCGGCCGCGTCGCGGCCGAAGGCCTGATCGGCGTCGTTCTGGACGGCACCAAGGGCGTCGTCGTCGAGGTCAATTCAGAAACCGACTTCGTCGCGCGTAACGAACAATTCCAGGGCCTGGTCAAGATGATCGCGCAGGTCGCGCTGAAGACCGGCGCCGACGTCGAGGCGATCAACGCCGCCAAGGTCGGCGACAACACCGTCGCGGACGCGATCCAGGCGGCGATTGCGACCATCGGCGAAAACATGACGCTGCGCCGCGCCGCGCTGCTCTCGGTCAGTCAGGGCGTGGTCGCGAGCTACGTGCACAGCGCGGTCACCGACGGCCTCGGCAAGATCGGCGTGATCGTCGCGCTGGAATCCACCGGCAAGACCGACGAACTGGCTGCCTTCGGCCGTCAGGTCGCGATGCATGTCGCGGCCGCGAACCCGCAGGCGCTGGAATCCGCCAGCATCGATCCGGCGATTCTGGAGCGTGAAAAGGCCGTGCTCGGCGACAAGGCCAAGGCGGCCGGCAAGCCCGCCAATGTGGTCGAGAAGATCGTCGAATCCGGCCTGAAGACCTACTTCAAAGAGGTCTGTCTGGTCGAGCAGGCGTTCATCCACGATCCGAGCAAGAGCGTCGCGCAGGCCGCCAAGGAACTCGAAGGCAAGGTCGGCGCGCCGATCAAGATCACCGGCTTCGTGCGCTATGCGCTCGGTGAAGGCATCGAGCGTAACGAGAGCGACTTCGCGGCCGAAGTGGCTGCGGCGGCGGGCCAGGGCTAAACGGCGGATGCCGTCCGGCATCCGGGTACAGCGGCGGATGTCGACCGGCATCCGGATAAATGGCGTCGACGCAAAGGGATCAGCGAATGGGTGAGCCGATCTACCGGCGCGTCATCGTCAAGGTGTCGGGCGAGTTTCTGTCCGGTCCCGACGCCTTCGGCATTCATCAGCCAACGGTCGAGCGGCTCGCCCACGATCTGGTCGCGGTGCGCAAGCTCGGCGTCACGTTCGGCATCGTGGTCGGCGGCGGCAATATCCTGCGCGGCGTCGAGGTCTCGACCCGCGGCGTGTCGCGCCCCACCGGCGACGCGATGGGCATGCTGGCCACGGTGATGAACGCGCTGGTGCTGGAAGCCGCGCTGGAGCGCGCCGGAGCACCGTGCCGAACCATGTCGGCGCTGAACATGCCGCAGGTCTGCGAGACCTATGAACGCCAGCGTGCATTGCGCCACTTCGCCGAGGAGCGCGCCGTGATCTTCGCCGGCGGCACCGGCAACCCGTTCTTCACCACGGATACGACGGCGGTTCTCCGCGCGGCCGAGATGGGCTGCGACGCGGTGCTCAAGGCCACCAATGTCGACGGCGTGTACAGCGCCGATCCGAAGACCAATCCGGCCGCCACGCGCTACGATCGCCTGACCCATCAGGAGGCGCTGGACCGCGAACTCAAGGTGATGGACGGCACCGCCTTCGCGCTTGCCCGCGAGAACGCAATGCCTATCATCGTGTTCTCGATCCGGGAGCCGGGCTCGATTGCCCAGGTGCTGCAAGGCCAAGGGCGCTCGACCAGGGTCGGGTCCTGAGCGCGGTTCGGCAGAACGTTTGACAGAATGTCGAGAGGCGGCCTAACCGCCTAAAAATAACGCCAATAGGCCAGGAACATGTTTCCTGGCACACATGTCCGGGGAGCATCATGGCAGCCGCGACCTTCGACCTGAATGACATCAAACGCCGGATGCAGGGCGCACTCCAAGTGCTCAAGCAGGAATTGTCCGGCTTGCGCACCGGACGGGCCTCGGCGCATCTGCTCGATCCGATCCAAGTCGAGGCCTATGGCACTTCGATGCCGCTGAATCAGGTCGCGACCGTCAGCGTGCCGGAACCGCGCCTGCTGTCGGTGCAGGTCTGGGACAAGTCGATGGTCAAGGCTACCGAGAAGGCGATCGTCGATTCCAATCTCGGTCTGAGCCCGGCGACCGAAGGTCAGGTGATCCGCCTGCGCATTCCCGAATTGAACGAGGACCGCCGCAAGGAACTGGTCAAGGTCGGGCACAAATACGCCGAGACCGCGCGCGTCGCGGTGCGCCATGTGCGGCGCGACGGCATGGACGTGCTGAAGAAGCAGGAAAAAGATAGCCAGATCAGCCAGGACGATCACAAGCGCCTCGACGGTGAAGTCCAGAAGGCGACCGATCAGGCGATCTCGGAGATCGATCAGTTGCTGGCCGCCAAGGAAAAGGAGATCCTCACCGTTTGAGGATCGATGCCGATGTCCGAGGCCGAAGCGCCCGCCGCCGTTCCCAGCGATCCGTCCGTCGCACCGCGCCCCATTGCGCCGCGTCATGTCGCCATCATCATGGACGGCAATGGCCGCTGGGCGGCGTCGCGCGGCTTGCCGCGCGCCGAAGGCCATCGTCGCGGCGTCGAGGCGCTGCGCCGCACGGTGCGGGCCGCCGGCGAACTCGGTATCGGCTTCATCACCATCTTCTCGTTCAGCTCGGAGAACTGGTCGCGTCCGGTCTCCGAGATTCGCGATCTGATGGGGCTGCTGAAGCGTTTCATTCGCCACGATCTCGCCGACCTGCATAAAAGCAATGTGCGCGTGCGCATCATCGGCGATCGCGAAGGGTTGGACCGCGACATCAAGAGTTTGCTCGACGAGGCCGAGGAACTGACCATCGGTAATGACGGCCTGACGCTGGTGGTGGCGTTCAATTACGGCGCCCGTCAGGAAATCGCGCGCGCCGCCAAGCATCTCGCCGCCGAAGTCGCCGCCGGACGCCTGACGCTCGACGCCGTGACGCCGGAAGCGATTTCCGCTCGTCTCGACGCGCCGGATCTGCCGGATCCGGATCTCGTCATCCGCACCAGCGGCGAGCAGCGGCTGTCGAATTTTCTGCTGTGGCAGTCGGCCTATAGCGAACTCGTATTCCTGCCGATCTTCTGGCCCGATTTCGACCGCGCCGCGCTCGAAGAGGCCATCGCCGAATATCGCCGCCGCGAACGCCGCTTCGGCGGCCTTATCGCGCGCACCGGCTCCTGAACATGGCAAGTTCCGCTCCGGTCCCGGACGTCCCGAGCGGCATCGTCAAGAAGCGTTCGGATTTGGCGCTGCGCGTGGTGTCTTCGCTGGTGCTGGTGCCGCTGGTCATCGGCATCACCTATGTGGGCGGCTGGCCGTTCGCATTGCTGTGGGGCGCCGCCGCCGTCGGCATCTGGTACGAATGGTCAGCATTAGTCTCGGGCGGCGTCCACCGGCCCGCGCTGCTGGCCGGCGGATTGGCGCTGATCGCCGCGACCGCCTTCGCCGGGCTCGGACGGGTGGACCATGCGCTCATCGCGCTGGCGCTGGGCATCCTCGCCGCGGTGGTGGTCGCGAAGCCGAGCCGACGAATATGGACCGCATCGGGCATGGTCTATGCCGGCGGGGCGTTGCTCGCGCCGATCGTGTTGCGGCAGGATGCCGAGTTCGGTTTCGTCGCGGTGCTGCTGCTGTACGCCGTGGTCTGGGCGACCGACACCGGCGGTTATTTCGGCGGGCGCGCCATCGGCGGCCCTAAGCTTTGGCGGCGCGTCAGTCCGAACAAGACCTGGTCCGGCGCGCTCTCCGGCACGGCCGCCGCGATCGTGGCGGGGCTTCTGGTGTCGCGCTTTGGCGGGGCGCCGGCGCTGTTGCTGATGGTGCCGGTCATTTTGATTTTGTCGGTCGTATCGCAGGCCGGCGACCTGTTTGAATCCGCGATCAAGCGCCGGTTCGATGCGAAGGATTCCGGCCATATCCTGCCCGGCCATGGCGGGTTGATGGACCGGCTCGACGGATTTCTGGTCGCGGCTGCGGTGGCCGCGCTGGTCGGGCTGGCGCATGGCGGCATCAACGCGTCGGCGCGCGGCCTGATGGTGTGGTGAACATGAACCCGGCGGTGCCGCGCCAACGCGCTGATATCGTGGCAAAGCGCGCGCCGCGCCGCGTCAGCGTGCTCGGTGCGACCGGCTCGGTCGGCGCCAGCACCATCGACCTGCTGCGTCGCGATCCCGGCCGCTATGCTGTCGAAGCTTTAACGGCGAAGACCAATGCGACCGCGCTGGCCAAGCTGGCCCGCGAACTCGGCGCCAAATTCGCCGCCGTCGCGGATGAGGCTGCCTATGCCGAACTCAAGGACGCGCTGGCCGGCAGCGGCATCGAGTCCGGCGCGGGGCCGAGCGCGCTGGTCGAAGCCGCGGCGCGTCCGGCCGATTGGGTGATGGCGGCGATCAGTGGCTCGGCCGGCCTGTTGCCGACGCTGGCCGCGATCGAGCGCGGCGTCACGGTGGCGCTCGCGAACAAGGAATGTCTGGTGTGCGCGGGCGGGCTGTTCATGCGCCGGGCCGCGAGCGTCGGCGCCACCGTTTTGCCGGTAGATTCCGAGCATAATGCGCTGTTCCAGGCGCTCGGCGCCGGCCGGCGCGAGGAAGTCGTCCGCATGGTGCTGACGGCGTCCGGCGGTCCGTTCCGGACCTGGGCCGCGCAAGCGATTCAGGCGGCGACGCCCGAACAGGCGATGCGCCATCCGAACTGGTCGATGGGTCCGAAGATCACCATCGATTCCGCCACCCTGATGAACAAGGGCCTGGAACTGATCGAGGCGCATCATCTGTTCGGGCTGCCGTCGTCGGCGCTCGATGTGCTGATCCATCCGCAATCGGTCATCCACGGCCTGGTCGAGTTCCGCGACCGTTCGGTGGTTGCGCAACTCGGCGCGCCCGACATGCGGATACCGATCGCCCATTGCCTCGGCTGGCCGGAGCGTGTCGCGGGGCCGGCGGACCGGCTCGATCTCGCCCGCATCGGCAAGCTGGAATTCGAGGAACCCGATCTCGAACGGTTTCCGGCGTTGGCGCTGGCGAGGGCCGCGCTGGAACGCGGCGGCGGCGCCCCGACGGTGCTGAACGCGGCCAACGAGATCGCGGTCGAAGCCTTCATCGGCGGCCGGCTCGGCTTCACCGGTATCGCCGCACTGGTCGAGAAGACGATGGAAGCGGCCGAACCGCGCGGCCTGTTCGCGGAACCGGCCAACGTCGACGACGCGCTGGTGATTGACCGTACCGTCAGATCGCTGGCAGCTGAGCTGATGCCTCAAATTGCCGCAAAGGCAATCTAAGGATTATTGATATATCGGGGTCATGGCCGGCAATCATGGCCGGCGATCACGGTTAGCGATCATACTGGCGGGCAGGGACGGATCATGGGGTCGAGTATGTTGGACGGACTGAGCATGCTTGGCGGTGGCTTCGTCGGCTACATCATTCCGTTTCTGTTCGTTCTCACCATCGTGGTGTTCTTCCACGAACTCGGTCACTTCCTGGTGGCGCGCTGGTGCGGCGTGAAGGTTCTGGTGTTCTCGATCGGCTTTGGGCCTGAGATCGTCGGTTTCAACGATCGGAAAGGCACGCGCTGGAAAATTTCGGCCATTCCGCTCGGCGGCTATGTGAAATTCTTCGGCGACGACACCGCGGCTTCGACCCCGGACCCGGAGGCGATCGCCGCCATGGCGCCGGCCGAGCGGCGGCAAAGTTTTCACCACCAGCCGGTGGCCGGCCGCGCGGCGATCGTGGCGGCGGGACCGATTGCCAATTTTCTTCTGGCGATCGTGATTTTCGCCGGCATCTTCATGTTTTATGGCAAGCAGAACACCACGCCGCGCGTCGATGCCGTGCAGCCTGACAGCGTGGCCGCCGCCGCCGGCTTCAAGCCCGGCGATCTGGTGGTGTCGATCAACGGTCAGAAGATCGACAATTTCACCGACATGCAGCGCCTGGTGTCGATCAGTGCCGGTCAGACCCTGGCGGTCGAGATTGAGCGCGATGGCAAACGCCAAGTCCTTACGGCCGTGCCTGCCCTTCAGGAGAGGAAGGACAATTTCGGCAACACGCTCCGCCTCGGCGTGCTTGGCATCAGCCGGTCGATGGCCCCGGAAGATCTCAAGCTCGATCCGGTTCCGCCGCTCGCGGCGATTGGCCTTGGCGTCAAAGAGACTTGGTTCGTGGTCGAGCGCACGCTGTCCTATCTGGGCGGCGTCGTGGTCGGGCGCGAATCCGCCGATCAACTCGGCGGGCCGATCCGCATCGCCCAGGTGTCGGGCCAGGTCGCGACCGGTGGCATTGTCCCGTTGGTGCATCTGGCAGCGGTGTTGTCCGTGTCGATCGGGCTGCTGAACCTGTTCCCGATCCCACTCCTGGATGGCGGACACCTTTTGTTCTATGCGATCGAGGCGATCCGCGGCCGTCCGCTGTCCGAGCGGGCCCAGGAGTTCGGCTTCCGGATCGGCCTCACGCTGGTGCTGATGCTGATGATCTTCGCGACCTTCAACGATATCGTGCATTTGGCATCGCGGCTGACCTGATTTTGCCTTGTTTACACCGGGCCTTAACCACGTTTGCGTTGCCCATCGGCAACGTACCTCCGGTAAAGCGGATCCCCAGGGCAAACTTGGTTTGCAGGGTATTTAAAACGGGGTACAAGCGAGACTGAGATTCTACGGGACACCGGCCGAGCCTGGCCGGTCGCCAAGGGGAAAAGGCGCGTTGCGGATGGGAATGGGTGTGCGATTCTTGCGAGGGCTGGTCCTTGCCGGCAGTGTCCTCGGAGCGGGTGCGTTTACCCTCTCGGTGGGTGTGGTTTCAATAACCTCGCTGTTTGCGACGTCGTCTGCCGTTGCGCAGACCTCAGCTTCGATCGTGGTCGAGGGCAATCGGCGCGTCGAGGCCGACACGATCCGTTCGTATTTTCGCACCGTTCCCGGTCAGCGGCTCGATTCCGTCAAGATCGATGAAGGCTTGAAGGCGCTGTATGCGACCGGCCTGTTCCAGGACGTTCAGATCGCAAATTCGGGCGGCCGTCTGGTCGTGCGCGTGGTCGAAAATTCCGTGATCAACCGCGTTGCCTTTGAGGGCAACAAGAAGGTCAAGGAAGAGCAGCTCTCGACCGAAGTGCAGTCGAAGCCGCGCGGCGCCTTGTCGCGTGCGGCCGTGCAGGGCGATACCCAGCGCATCGTCGAAATCTACCAGCGCAACGGCTATTTCGACGTTCGCGTCGAGCCGAAGATGATCGATCTGCCGAACAACCGCGTCGATCTCGTGTTCGAGATCAACGAAGGCGGCAAGACCGCCGTCAAGGAACTCCGTTTCGTCGGCAACAAGGCCTATTCGGGTTACCGGCTGAAGGAGGTCATCAAGACCACCGAATCCGGTCTGCTGGCGTTCCTGCAGTCCAACGACATCTACGATCCTGACCGCGTCGAGGCCGATCGCGACCTGCTGCGACGCTTCTACTTGAAGCACGGCTATGCCGACGTGCGCATCGTCGCCGCGATGGGCGAGTACGATCCGAGCCGCAAGGGCTTCCTGGTCACCTTCACGATCGACGAGGGCGAGCAGTACCGCTTCGGCACCGTTGAGGTGCAGTCCAGCGTGCGCGCTATTGATCCGACTGTGTTGCGCGGCAAGATGCGCACCAGCGCGGGCAGCGTCTACAACGCCGAAGCGGTCGAAAAGTCGGTCGAGGAAATGACCATCGAGGCGTCGCGCCGCGGCTATGCGTTCGCGTCGGTGCGTCCGCGCGGTGACCGCGATGCGGCGACCCGGACCGTCAACCTGGTCTATGTGATCGAAGAGGGCCAGCGCGCCTATATCGAGCGCATCAATGTGCGCGGCAACACGCGGACCCGCGACTACGTGATCCGGCGCGAGTTCGATCTCGCGGAAGGCGATGCCTATAACCGCGCGCTGGTCGACCGGGCCGAGCGACGCCTGAAGAACCTGAACTATTTCAAGTCGGTGAAGATCACCAACGAGCCGGGCTCCGCGCCCGACCGCGTCGTCGTCAACGTCGACGTGGTCGAGCAGTCGACCGGCGAATTCTCGATCGCCGGCGGCTATTCGACGGCGGACGGCTTCATCGGCGAAGTGTCGGTCGGCGAACGCAACCTGCTGGGCCGCGGCCAATACGCCAAGGCCACGGTGCGCTACGGCCAGAAGACCCGCGGTTTCGAACTGTCCTTCGCCGAGCCGTATCTGTTCGACTATCGGCTGCTGTGGGGCATCGACCTCTTCGCCAAGACGCAACTCGCCGCCAACACCGTGTCGTACGACAGCACGACCATCGGCGCCTCGACCCGGCTCGGCTTCGCGCTGCGCGAAGATCTGTCGCTGCAGGCCCGTTATTCGATCTACCGGCAGGAAATCACGCTGCCGGATGTGTACAATAACTGCTTGCTGTCCCCGAACGCGACGCAGAATGGTGGCGCAGGTGTTAACCAAGCGTCCGAGGCGGCGCGCGGTTCTTCCTCGTGCTTCGCCGACGGTGAAGCTTCGCTGGCCGTCCGTAAGGAACTGGCGCAGGGCGCGGTGATCGTTTCGGCCATCGGCTACACGCTGGCCTACAACACCGTCGACAACAACAAGTCGCCGACCAGCGGCATGTATGCCGAGTTGAAGCAGGACTTCGCCGGCGTCGGCGGCGACGTGAACTTCATCCGCACCACGGGTGACGTGCGCTCCTACTACGAAGTGATGCCCGATCTCGTCAGCCTGTTCCGGGTCCAGGGCGGTAACATCTCGGGCTGGGGCAGCAAGGACCTGCGCATGCTGGATCATTTCCAGATGGGTCCGAACCTGGTGCGCGGTTTCGCGCCGGCCGGCATCGGTCCGCGCGATCTGACCAGTGTGAACCAGGACGCGCTCGGCGGCACCTTGTACTGGGGCGCCAGCGTCGAACTGCAGATGCCGCTGTTCTTCCTGCCGAAGGACATGGGCATTCGCGCCTCGGTCTATGCGGACGCCGGCTCGCTGTACGACTATCAGGGGCCGACGAGTTGGGCGGCCACCGGCGAGACGATCTCTCCGGTTGACGAGTCGGTTGTACGTTCATCGGTCGGCGCCGGTCTGATCTGGGACTCGCCTTTCGGTCCGTTGCGCTTCGACTTGGCAGTGCCGGTCACCAAGGCCGTGTACGACAAGACCCAGATCTTCCGCTTCAGCGGCGGCACCAAGTTCTGATCCTCGGCGCTTGATTGTTTCTTAGGCGCGCTGACCGGAAACCCGGTCGGCGCGCCTAACTGTTTCAAACTCTTGGATTTAGCGGCGCACAGCCATCCGAAGCCGGGCTTGCCCGACTTCGGCAATGAGTGCGGCGGCGGCGATCGGCGGTCTGTGCTGGCCCCGGTTGCGCGATGACGGCGTTTCCGCCATGAAGTCACGGCATGACCGAGCCGTTTTTCTTCTCCCGCACCGCCAGCCTTAGTCTTGGCGACGTCGCCAGCCTGACCGGCGCCGAGCCGGCGGCCGATACGTCGCTCGAGCGGCGGATCGGCAATCTGGCGCCGCTCGACCGCGCGGGCCCGAACGACATCACGTTTTTCGACAGCGCCAAGTTCCTGAATGCGCTCGCGGCCACCAAGGCCGGCGCCTGCCTGATCGCGCCGCGCTTTGCCGACAAGGTGCCGTCCGGGACCGCCACGCTGCGCATCGCCGAGCCGTATCGGGCCTTCGTGCTGGTCGGCCGGGCACTGTTTCCGGGCGCGCTGCGGCCCTCCTCGCTGTTCGAAACCGAAGGCGGCCATGTCGGCGCGTCGGTCCACCGGACCGCGCGGCTGGAAGCCGGCGTAATAGTCGATCCGGGCGCCGTCATCGGACCCCGGGCCGAGGTCGGCGCCGGCACCGTCATCGGCGTCGGGGCCGCGATCGGGCCCGGGGTCCGCATCGGCCGCGACTGCGCCATCGGGGCCAACACCACCATCACCAATACGCTGATCGGCGACCGTGTCATCGTGCATCCGGGCTGCAGCATCGGCCAGGACGGCTTCGGCTACCTGATGGGCGGCCAGGGGCACATCAAGGTGCCGCAGACCGGCCGCGTCATCATTCAGAACGATGTCGAGATCGGCGCCAACACCACCATCGACCGCGGCGCGATCCGCGATACGGTGATCGGCGAGGGCACCAAGATCGACAATCTGGTGCAGATCGGCCACAATGTGGCGATCGGTCGGCATTGCGTTCTGGTGTCCCAGACTGGCATTTCGGGCAGCGCCACGCTGGAGGATTTCGTGGTGTTGGGCGCACGGGTCGGCGTCAACAATCATGTGACGGTCGGTGAGGGCGCGCAGATCGCGGCGCTCAGCATCGTGACTCATGACGTACCGCCCGGCGCGCGCTGGGGCGGGGCGCCGGCCAAGCCCGTGCAGCTATGGATGCGCGAGGTCAAGATGGTCGAGCGCATGGCGATCCAGAAATACGAACGCGGTCAGGCCAATGCGGCGTCGACCGCGGCCAAGGATGATTGAGAGAGGCGGCGCCATGGAGGCTTCCAACCCGGGCATCGTGCTCGACGTCGCGCAGATCATGAATCTGCTGCCGCACCGCTATCCGTTCCTGCTGATCGACCGGATCGAGCAAATTCACGGCGACGAGTCCTGCGTCGGCATCAAGAACGTCACCATCAACGAGCCGTTCTTCCAGGGCCATTTTCCGGGCCGTCCGGTGATGCCGGGCGTGCTGATGCTGGAAGGCATGGCACAGGCCGCCGGCGCCATCTGCGCGCTCTCGCAGGGCGCCGACAGCCCGCTGCAGAGCGTTTATTTCCTGACCATCGACAAGGCGAAGTTTCGCAAGCCCGTCGTGCCGGGCGACCGGCTTGAATATCACATGCGCCGGATCAACAAGCGCAAGACGATGTGGTGGTTCCGCGGCGAGGCCAAGGTCGACGGTCAGATCGTGTGTGAAGCCGAAGTCGGCGCCATGATCGCTAAGGCCTGATCGCTATGGCGCAGATTCATCCGACGGCCCTGATCGATTCCGGCGCGGTCATCGCGGACGACGCCACCGTCGGTCCGTATTGTGTGATCGGGCCGAATGTCTCGATCGCGTCCGGCTGCCGGCTGGTGTCGCAGGTCAGCATCTCCGGCCATACGACGGTCGGCGAGCGCACGGTGATCTATCCGTTCGCCTCGCTCGGCACACCGCCGCAATCGACCAAATACAAAGGCGGGCCGACACGGCTCGTGATCGGCGCCGACTGCGACATCCGCGAAGGCGTCACGATGAACACCGGCACCGAGGAAGACGGCGGGCTGACGCAGGTCGGCGACCGTTGTTTCTTCATGGTGAACTCGCATGTCGCGCATGATTGCCGGATCGGCAACGGCGTCACCTTCGCCAACGGCGTGCTGCTCGGCGGCCATTCTGTCATCGGCGATAACGTCACGTTCGGCGGCGGCGCCGCGGTGCGCCAGTTCGTGCGGATCGGCGAGGGCGCGATGATCGTCGGTCTGTCCGGCATCCGAGCCGACGTGATCCCGTTCGGCATGGCGCACGGTCCGCTGGCGGATCTGGTCGGCCTCAATGTCGTCGGCATGCGCCGGCGCGGCCACAGCAAGGCCGACATCCACCGGCTGCGCGCCGCCTATCAGGCGGCGTTCTTCGGCGCCGGCACGTTCCGCGAACGGGTCGAGCAGGTCGCGGCGGAAAATGCCGGCCATGCACTGGTCGACGGCATGATCACGTTCATCCGCGAGGCCAAGCGGCCGCTCACCATGGCGGTGCATCGCGCCGAAACCAGCGAAGCCTCATGAGCGCGCCGGCCCCCAGCGCCGTCACGGCGTCCGAGGGACCGCTGGCGATCATCTGCGGCGGCGGCAGCATGCCCGAGGCGGTGGCGCAGGCGGCGCTGCGCGACGGCCGCGAGGTGCTGCTGTTTCCGATCGCCGGCAGCGCCGATCCGGCCCTGGCGGCCAAGTACCCTCACCACTGGATCAAGATCGGACAGGCCGGACGCTGGCTGCGGCTGGTGCGCGCCGCCGGCTGCCGCGACGTGGTGTGGATCGGCGCGCTGGTGCGACCGTCGATCCGGGAAATCCGCCCGGATTTTTATGCGCTGCGCATGATGCCGCGCCTGCTGCAGGTGTACTGGGGCGGCGACGACCTGTTGCTGACCGGCCTTGCCAAAATGTTCGAGGAGCACGGCTTCCGGCTGCTCGGCGCGCATCAGGTCGCGCCGGAAATTCTGGCGCCCGAGGGCGCGCTCGGCGCTCGCCAGCCGACCGAGGACGACCGTGAAGACATCACGCGCGCGCTGGAGCTGCTGCGCGCCACCGGCCCGTTCGATATCGGCCAGGCGGTCGTCGTCGCCGGCCATCGGGTGCTGGCGATCGAGGCCGCCGAAGGGACCGATCGGATGTTGGAGCATGTCGCCCATCTGCGCGCCGACGGCCGCATCCGCACGGCGGTCGGCTCCGGGGTGCTGGTCAAGGCGCCCAAGGCCTCGCAGGACCATCGGTTCGATCTGCCGACCATCGGGCCGCGCACCATCGACGGGATCGTGCGCGCCGGCCTCGGGGGGCTGGCTGTCGTCGCCGGCAGCACCATCGTGGCCGAGCCCGAGCGCCTGATCGCGGCGGCGGAGAAGGCCGGCGTGTTCGTGGTCGGCGTCCGCGCGCTGGACCCGGTGTCGGCGGAGCCGACCGCGTGAGCGCCCCGTCGATCAATAACGTGCGGCCCTTAAACCTGTTTCTGGTGGCCGGCGAGGAATCCGGCGACCGGCTCGGCGCTTCGCTGATCCGGGCGCTGCGCGAACGGGCCGGTGACGGCATCACGGTGGCGGGTGTCGGCGGCCATGCGATGGCGGCTGAAGGCATGCCGAGCATATTGCCGACCGACGATCTGGCGATCATCGGCTTCACGGCGATCCCGCGTAAACTGCCGGCGATCCTGCGCCATATCCGCACCGCGTCGAATGCCGCGCTGGCCGCAAAGCCGGACGTGCTGGTGATCATCGACAGTCCCGATTTCAGCCATCGCGTCGCCCGCCGGGTGCGCAAGGCCAATCCCGGCATTCCGATCATCGACTATGTCTGCCCGTCGGTATGGGCGTGGCGGCCGGGCCGAGCCCGGGCGATGCGCCGCTATATCGATCTGGTGCTGGCGCTGCTGCCGTTCGAGCCGCAGGCGCTGCGCGATCTGCACGGCCCGCCGGGCATCTATGTCGGCCATCCGCTGACCGAGGTGATCGACGAACTGCGCCCCAACGACGCCGAGGCGCGGCGCCGCGCGGCCGATCCACCGGTGCTGCTGATCCTGCCCGGTAGCCGGCGCGGTGAAATTCGCCGGCATCTCGCGGTGTTCGGCGAAGCGGTGACGAAACTGCGCGAACGCGTGGGACCGCTCGATCTGGTGCTGCCGACGGTACCGTCGCTGGCCGCAACCGTGCAGGAGATGACCGCGCACTGGCCGCAGCCGCCGCGTATTCTGGTCGACATCGATGATAAGCGTTCGGCCTTCCGGGTGGCGCGGGCCGCCCTCGCGAAGTCCGGCACGGTGACGCTGGAACTGGCGCTTGCCGGCGTGCCGATGGTCACCGCCTACAAGGTCTCGGCCATTGAGGCATTCGTCGCCGCGCGCATGATCCGCGTTCCGTCGGTCATCCTGGCCAATCTGGTGCTCGGCGCTCAGGTGGTTCCGGAATTTCTGCAGACCGACTGTACGCCGGACCGGCTGGCCGAGGCGCTGGTTCCATTGCTCGGCGACACCGCTGAACGGCGCCGGCAACTGGCGGATTTCGCGCGGCTCGATACCATCATGGAGATCGGCACCGCCTGGCCGGCGCGGCGCGCCGCCGACGCAGTGTTGGCGGCGGTCGGCCGGCGCAAACCCGAGCCGGCAGGCAAAATCACGACGAAACAGTAGCTTATGCGGCTGCGGCGCCTTAACTTGACGTGCCGCCAGCGCGGTCCATAACAGCCGGTATGTAACAGCGTCCGTCTTAGAGGTTCCCGTTTGTCATCACCGATGCCGATCCCGGCCGCGATCACCGCCGTTCAGGGCCATTTGCCCGACGACGTGCTCAGCAATGCCGAGCTCGCCGAACTCGTCGATACCAGCGATGCCTGGATCACCGAACGCACCGGCATCAAGGAGCGGCGCATTCTGAAAGGCGAGGGGCTCGGCACCTCGCATATGGGCGCCGAGGCGGTCCGCAAGCTGCTGCACAAGACCGGAACCAAGCCGGGCGAGATCGACCTGCTGATCTGCGCCACCACGACGCCCGATTTCGTGTTTCCGTCGACCGCCAATCTGATCTGCGACATGGTCGGCATCCGCAACATCGGTAGCTTCGACGTGCAGGCGGCGTGCTCCGGCTTCATCTATGCCGTGACCATCGCGCAGCAGTTCATCGGCACCGGCATGTATCGCAAGATCATCGTGGTCGGCGCCGACAAGATGTCGACGATCATCGACTATACGGATCGCGCGACCTGCGTGCTGTTCGGCGATGGCGCCGGCGCGGTGATGATCGAACCGTCGCCGAACGGTTATGGCATTCTCGACACGCTGATCCGCTCCGATGGCGCCGGCATGCCGCATCTGCATCAGAAGGCCGGCGGCAGCCGCCTGCCGCCGAGCGCGGAGACGGTCGCCAAGCGTATGCACTACGTCCATCAGGAAGGCGCGGCGGTGTACAAATTCGCCATCGCCCGCATGGCCGAAGTGTCCACCGAACTGATGATCCGCAACAATCTGCGCGCCGACATGATCGATTGGCTGGTGCCGCACCAGGCCAACCGCCGCATCATCGAAGCGACCGCCGAGCGCATGAGCCTGCCGATGGACAAGGTGATGGTCACCATCCACAAATACGGCAACACCACCGCGGCGACCATTCCGCTCTGCCTGTGGGACTACGAGGCGCAACTCGTGCCGGGCAATCGCCTGATCCTGGCGGCCTTCGGCGGCGGCTTTACCTGGGGCGGGACCTATATGACCTGGGCCTATGACGGCGCCGCCGCGGCCGCCAAATCAAACGGCGCCGCGCCGCCGCGCTGATTAGCTCTTAAGGCTGTTTCGGCAGGTCAGAAACTCCTGCCGTCAACCGCCTTCGGCTTCAGCGCCGAGATATCGACGTCATCGAGACAGCGCACATTGATCGCGACCATTTCAGTGCCGTCCGGCATGCGTCCGCGCGCAAACGATTCGATGCCGCAATCTTTGCAAAACACATGGGCGATTTGCTTCTTGTTGAACCGGTAGTCGGTCAGCGCGTCCTCGCCGGATTGCAATTTGAAATCGCCGGCCGGTACGAAGGTCAGCATCGATCCGCGCTTCTGGCACATCGAGCAGTTGCAGGTCATCACGCGATCGAGATCGGCCGGGGTCTCGTATCGGACGCGTCCGCAATGGCAGCCGCCCGTGAAGGTCTTGGCTTCCGGCATGTTTCCTCCTGCGTAAGGTTTGTTGCTGACGTCGTTGGTGCGTACGCGCCGGCCTGTTTTACATGCAAAGAGGGCGCCGCAAGGGCGCCCTCTGCCGTAAACTTATGTCGAGATCCGTTTATTTCCGCCGCGAGATCGGTGTGTAGTCGCGGTGCGTCGCGCCGGTATAGAGCTGGCGCGGGCGGCCGATCTTCTGGTTCGGATCCTCGATCATCTCTTTCCACTGCGCGATCCAGCCGACGGTGCGGGCCACCGCGAACAGCACGGTGAACATGTCGGTCGGGAAGCCCATCGCCTTCAGGGTGATGCCCGAATAGAAGTCGATGTTCGGATAGAGCTTCTTCTCGATGAAGTACTCGTCGCTGAGCGCGATGCGCTCCAACTCCATCGCGACTTCCAGCAGCGGATCGTCCTTGTGGCCGATTTCAGCCAGGACCTCATGCGAGGTCTTCTGCATGATCTTGGCGCGCGGATCGTAGTTCTTATAGACCCGGTGACCGAAGCCCATCAGGCGGAACGGATCGTTCTTGTCCTTCGAACGCTTGATGAATTCCGGAATGCGGTCGACGGTGCCGATCTCGGCCAGCATCTTCAGCGCCGCCTCATTGGCGCCGCCATGCGCCGGTCCCCACAGACAGGCGACGCCGGCCGCGATGCAGGCGAACGGGTTGGCGCCCGACGAACCGGCGAGACGCACGGTCGAGGTCGACGCGTTCTGCTCGTGGTCGGCGTGCAGGATGAAGATGCGGTCCATGGCGCGCGCCAGAACCGGATTGGGCGTGTATTCCTCGCACGGCACCGCGAAGCACATGTGCAGGAAGTTCGACGCGAAATCGAGCGAGTTCTTCGGATACACGAAAGGCTGGCCGACCGTATATTTGTAGGCCATCGCGGCCAGCGTCGGCATCTTGGCGATCATGCGCAGCGACGCGATCATGCGCTGCAGCGGATCCGAGATGTCGGTCGAGTCGTGATAGAAAGCCGACAGCGCGCCGACCGAACCGGTCATGATGGCCATCGGATGGGCGTCGCGACGGAAGCCCTGGAAGAACCGGGTCATCTGCTCATGCACCATGGTGTGGTGCGTCACCCGATGATCGAAGTCCGCCTTCTGGGCCGGGGTCGGCAGTTCGCCGTACAGCAGCAGATAGCAGGTTTCCAGGAAATCGCCGTGCTCGGCGAGCTGCTCGATCGGATAGCCCCGATACAGCAGGATGCCTTCGTCGCCGTCGATATAGGTGATCTTGGATTCGCAGCTCGCCGTCGACGTGAAGCCCGGATCGTAGGTGAACAATCCGGTCTGCGCGTAGAGCTTGCTGATGTCGACGACGTCCGGCCCGATGGTGCCCGGATAGACCGGAAACTTGGTCTCGGAGTCGCCAACGGTGAGTGTGCCGGTTTTTTGGTTGGTGCCGGTCTTCGCGTCCATGCTCGAACCCTCGATAGATGGTCGGCGGCCCCGATTTCGCGGGCCGTTTGAAGCGGCCGACCGGCAACCAGCGGAAAGCCCGCAGGCCATTAACGGTCCAGCCTTTTTTGCGTAGCCCATCGCAGTGTGCGCTGCAAGATGTGGCGGGTGATACGTTGGTATTCTTGCTTAAATCTAAGCCACAGAAACGGGCGCCGCTAGGGGCTCCTAGAGCATGATCCCGAAAAGTGGGAACCGGTTTTCGGAAAAGATCATGCTCAAACAAGAAGCTAGACTTTGATCCGATTCAACTTAATCGGATCAAAGTCTAGGGCGCCTCAGAGGCTTGATCGGACAGGCGTCCGAGGCTTTCCTCGCGGCCGAGCACAGCCAGGACGTCGAAAATTCCCGGCGAAGTCGTCCGCCCGGTCAAAGCCGCTCGCACCGGTTGCGCCACCGAACCGAGCTTGACGTTCTGGCGCTCGGCGAACGCCCGTAGCGCCGCTTCAGTGGTTTCGGCGGTCCACGAATCGACGGCTGCCAGCTCCGCCGCGAGACCGGCCAGCAGGCCGCGCGCCTCGGGGGTCAGCAGCGGCGCGGCCTTCGGGTCGATCGCGATGGGCCGGGCCGCGAACAGGAAGCCGGCGCTGTCGATCAACTCGATCAGAGTCTTGGCGCGCTCCTTCAGACCGGGCATCGCGGCGATCAGCTTGCCGCGCATCTCGTCGGTCAGCTTGGCGGCGATCTTGTCGCCACCGGCGATGTGCGGCAGCAGATGCTCGATCGCCGTCAGCAACGCGTGGTCGTCGGTCTTGCGGATGTAGTGGCCGTTCAGGTTTTCCAGCTTGGCGAAATCGAACCGCGCCGGCGAACGTCCGATCTGCGGCAGGTCGAACGCCGCGATCATCTCTTCAGTGGAGAACATCTCCTGGTCGCCATGGGCCCAGCCGAGCCGCACCAGATAATTGCGCATGGCTTCGGGCAGAT
Source organism: Xanthobacteraceae bacterium (assembly GCA_028290465.1). Lineage (GTDB taxonomy): Bacteria > Pseudomonadota > Alphaproteobacteria > Rhizobiales > Xanthobacteraceae > FEB-22. The sequence continues at coordinate 34,341 of JAQGJU010000030.1, forward strand.
AGCCCAACGCCCGGTAGGCATCGACGCCGAGCGCGCCGTGCCGCTTGGAAAGCTTGGACCCGTCCGGCCCGTGGATCAGCGGGATATGCGCCATCACGGGCACGGTCCAGCCGAGCGCCTCATAGATCTGCTTCTGCCGGGCGGCATTGTTGAGATGGTCGTCGCCCCGGATGATATGGGTGACGCCCATGTCGTGGTCGTCGACCACCACGGCCAGCATGTAGGTCGGGTTGCCGTCGGAGCGCAGCAGCACGAGGTCGTCGAGATTCTCATTCTGCCAGGTGACGCGGCCCTGGACCTGGTCGTCGACCACGGTCTCGCCCTCCAGGGGCGCCTTGAAGCGGATCACCGGCTTGACGCCCGCCGGAGCATCGCTGTCCGGACGGTCGCGCCAGCGGCCGTCGTAGAGCCGCGTGCGGCCCTCGGCGCGGGCCTTCTCGCGCATCTGGGTCAACTCGTCGGGCGAGGCGTAGCACCGATAGGCGCGGCCGGCGGCTAGCAGTTGATCGACCACCTCGCGATGGCGATCGGCGCGGGAGAACTGATAGACCGGTTCGCTGTCCCAGGTGATGCCGAGCCAGTTCAGCCCGTCCAGGATCGCCTCGATGGCCCCGGGTGTCGAGCGCTCGCGGTCGGTGTCCTCGATCCGCAACAGCATCTTGCCGCCGCGCGCCTTCGCGTACAGCCAGTTGAACAGCGCGGTGCGGCCCCCGCCGATATGCAGGAAGCCGGTCGGGGACGGCGCGAAACGGGTAACGACGGTATCGGTCATGGCACCTGTGGGCAAAGCCGAGGGCGGGAGCCGGGCATGTACCATAGCCATACGTCAGAGCAATGCACATGTGAGGCGAGGCCGGCTTTGTCCGCCATGCCATCGTAGCTAAGCCCTTGGCGGGCAGGTCCATATTTGGCACATAGGCGGTTCGCCCCGCATACGCGGTACTGGAACACGGGAATTGCGCGCATGAACGACGTCGAAACGGCCGCCACGGAACCAGGCCGCGATTTCATCCGCGACATCATCCAGGCCGATCTCACGGCCGGGCGGCATAAGGGCGTGGTGACGCGGTTTCCGCCGGAGCCGAACGGCTACCTGCATATCGGTCATGCCAAGTCGATCTGCCTGAATTTCGGCGCCGCGCAGGAGTTCGGCGGGCGCTGTCATCTGCGCTTCGACGACACCAATCCGGCCAAGGAAGAGCAGGAATATATCGACGCCATCGAGCGCGACGTACGCTGGCTCGGCTTCGACTGGGGCAAGAACCTCTTTCACGCGTCGGATTATTTCGAGCAGCTCTACGCCTGGGCCGAGCACCTGATCACGACCGGATTTGCTTACGTCGACGATCAGTCGCAGGAGGAAATCCGCGTCAAGCGCGGCACGCTGACCGAAGCCGGCAAGAACAGCCCGTTCCGCGACCGTTCGGTCGACGAGAATCTCGACCTGTTCCGCCGCATGAAGGCCGGCGAGTTTCCGGGCGGCGCGCGGGTGCTGCGGGCCAAGATCGACATGACGAGCGGCAACATCAACCTGCGCGATCCGGTGCTGTATCGCATTCTGCACGCCAGCCATCCGCGCACCGGCACCACCTGGCACATCTATCCGAGCTACGACTATGCGCATGGCCAGTCGGACGCGATCGAGGGCATCACGCATTCGATCTGCACGCTGGAATTCGAGGACCACCGGCCGCTCTATGACTGGTTCCTGGATCACCTGCCGGTGCCGTCGCGGCCCAGGCAGTACGAATTCGCGCGGCTGAATCTCACTTATACCGTGCTGTCGAAGCGGGTGCTGACCGAACTGGTGCGCGGCGGCCACGTCAACGGCTGGGATGATCCGCGGATGCCGACGCTTGCGGGTCTGCGCCGGCGCGGCGTGCCGGCGGCGGCGCTACGCGAATTCGTCAAGCGCATCGGCGTATCCAAGGCCAACAGCCTGGTCGATGTCGCGATGTTCGAGCACGCCATCCGCGAAGTGCTGAACGCCAGCGCGCCGCGCCGCATGGCGGTGCTGCGGCCGCTCAAGGTCGTGATCGAGAACTATCCGGAAGGCCAGACCGAAGAACTGGAAGCCGTCAATCATCCGGACGATCCGGCCGCCGGCACGCGCAAGATCAAGTTCGGCCGTGAGCTCTATGTCGAGCAGGAAGATTTCATGGAGAACCCGCCGAAGAAGTTCTTCCGCCTGTCGCCCGGCCAGGAAGTCCGACTGCGCTACGCGTATTTCATCACCTGCCGCGAAGTGGTGAAGAACGCCGCCGGCGAAGTCGTCGAACTCCTTTGCACATACGATCCCGCCACCAAGGGCGGCAACGCGCCGGACGGTCGCAAGGTGAAGGCCACCATGCATTGGGTCTCGGCCAAGGACAGCGTTGCGGCCGAGGTGCGGCTGTACAATCCGCTGTTCAGCAAGCCGAGCCCGGATGCGTCGAACTTCGCCGCCGAGTTGAACCCTGACTCGCTCGAGGTGCTGAGCGATGCCCGCATCGAGCCGGCGCTGACGGATGCGTCCACCGACGTGCCGGTGCAGTTCGAGCGCCAGGGCTATTTCACGCTGGATGCGGACTCCAAGCCCGGCCGGCCGGTGTTCAACCGCACCGTGGGGCTCCGCGATACCTGGGCCAAGGTGCAGGGCGCGAGCTGATTTCTACAGAGACGCGTTCGTTCCCGGTTTCCCCCTCGCGATCTAGCCAGCGCGCGTGAACGCTCGGTAGCATAGCGCCTTCGTCATGCGTGTGGCGGATGCGCCATGGGGCAGCGGGGCAGGTCAGGGGCGGGCGCGAGGACGTGGCCGGGCATCGGCGGGATGCGCCGGGCGGCCGCGCAATGGCCGTTTCTGACATCTGGTTTATCTGGCCGCGCCACCACGCAGTTGCGCCAATGGGCCGCGTACGACGTGGCGCCGGGCCGGCTGATCCCGTGGCTCCCCGTCGCGTTCTCGGCGGGCATCGCGGCGTACTTCACCGCGTCGCGCGAGCCCGAATGGTGGGCGGCATCGGCACTAGCCGTGTTCTTCATCGTCCTGACCGTGTTGGCAAGGCGCCGGCCGGTGGCGTTTCCGTTGATGCTGGGCCTGACGGCGGCGGCGATCGGCTTCGCGGTGCCGACGCTGAAGACCCTGCGGATCGCGCATCCGGTGCTGGCGGTGCCGGCCTATGACGTCACCATCGCGGGCTTTGTCGAAGTCCGCGAAGAACGCGAGCGTTCCGACCGCATCGTCGTCAAGGTGCATCGCATCGAGGCGGCGCGGCTCAATGAGCAGTTGGAGCGCGTGCGCGTGTCGGTGCGTCGCGGCTCAGCGCCGCCGGTCGGCAGCTTCATCGAGTTGAAAGCGCGGCTGACGCCGCCGCTCGGGCCATTGCGGCCCGGCGGCTATGATTTCGCGCGCGATATGTATTTCCAGGGCATCGGCGCGTCCGGCTTCGTGCTTGGCCGCATCAAGACCCTGGAGGCGCCGCAGCCATTGGACTGGCGGCTGCGCTACGCGGCGACCTTGCAGGGCATCCGCGACAGCATGGACGCGCGCATTCGCTCGCTGGTGCCGGGTGATGCCGGCTCCATTGCATCGGCTTTAATTACGGGGAAACGGGACGCGATTTCGGCGCCGGTCAACGAGGCGATGTATGTGTCTAGCCTCGCCCATGTGCTGTCGATCTCCGGTTATCACATGGCTGTGGTGGCCGGGGTCGTGTTCTTCGTGCTGCGCGGCGGCCTCGCGCTGGTGCCGGGCCTCGCCAGCCGGCGGCCGATCAAGAAATGGGCGGCGCTCGCGGCGCTGGTCGCGGCGTTCTTTTATCTGCTGCTGTCGGGCTCGGAGGTCGCAACCCAAAGATCGTTCATCATGATAGCTATCGTTTTGATCGGCGTGATGCTCGACCGTCAGGCGCTGACCTTGCGCACGCTGACCATCGCGGCCTTTGTTGTATTGGCCATACAGCCCGAATCTCTGGTGCATCCAAGCTTTCAGATGTCATTCGCGGCGACGCTGGCTTTGGTGGCCGCCTATGAACGCGGGCTGCCCTGGATGATCGCCGGCGCCGACACATCGTTCGGCGCCAGGGTGGCGCTATGGGGCGGCCGCGAGATCGCGGCGTTGATATTCGCCTCGCTGATCGCGGGTCTGGCCACCATGCCGTATGCGGCATTCCATTTTCATCGCTACGCGCCCTATGGCGTCGTCGCTAACTTGCTGGCGATGCCGATCGTGTCGCTCTGGGTGATGCCGGCCGGCATTCTGGCGGTGCTGGCGCTGCCGTTCGGGCTCGATGGCGAATTGTGGAAGCTGATGGGGCTCGGCATCGACTGGATGATCGCGGTCGCGCTATGGGTCGCCAAGCTGCCGGGCGCGCTCGGCCGGGTCCAGGCGTTCGGCACCGGGCCGCTGATTGCCGGCACGATCGGCCTGGTGCTGATCTGCCTGTTGCGCTCAAAGCTACGCTGGACCGGGGCGTTCGTCATCGTACTGGCCACGCTGGTGGCGCTGCGCACGCCGCAGCCGGACGTGCTGATCGCGCCCGATGCGCAGGCGGTCGCGGTGCGCGGTGCCGACGGACGGCTCGCCATCATGCGCCAGGGCCGCGACAGCTTCGCGATCCGCGAATGGCTGGCGGCCGACGCCGACCCGCGCGCCGCCACCGACAAGACGCTTGGGGAGGGCGCGCGCTGCGACGCCATCGGCTGCACTTTGAGGCTGCCGGACGGCCGTCTGGTCGCGCACGCGCGCGACGTTGAGGCGTTCGAGGAGGACTGCGCGCGGACTGCAATCGTGGTCAGCCCGCTCGAACGGCCGGCCGCCTGCGCGGCAATGGCGATCGACCGGAAAACCACGCGGCAAACCGGCGCGCTGACGCTCAGTGTCGAAGGGAAAGGATTTGTTGCGACCCCGGTCTATCCGCCGGGCTACGACCGGCCTTGGGCCAAGGCGCGTCCGCTGCCGCCTGTCGCGGCGACGGCCGAGGAGACGTCGTCGCCTGCCACATCGCCGGCCGCACCGTCATCCACGCCGCCACGCGGCACGCCAGCCCCACGGTCACCGGCAACTATGCAAACGCCAGCTACACGACCTCCGGCGACACGAACGGCTCCTGCACCCGATGCGACGCCGCCATCGGATCTCGGTCCCGACGAATGATTGGCAACGCGCCGATCAATACCGGCGGAGCAGGCTGACCAGTTTGCCCTGGATGCGCACGCGGTTGGGCGGCAGGATGCGGACCTCGTATGCGGTGTTGGCCGGCTCCAGCGCGATCGAGGCGCCGCGACGGCGGAAACGCTTCAGCGTCGCTTCTTCCTCGTCGATCAGCGCCACCACGATGTCGCCGGTATCGGCGGTGTCGGTCTTGCGGATCACGGCCGTGTCGCCGTCCAGAATGCCGGCGTCGATCATCGAATCGCCGCGCACTTCCAGCGCGAAATGATCGCCCGCGCCCAGCATGTCGGCCGGCATGTTGATGACATGGCTCTTGCTCTGGATCGCCTCGATCGGTGTGCCGGCCGCGATCCGGCCCATCATCGGCACGGCAACCGGACGACCGCCATCGTCCTCGGAGGACGCGCGCACGCGTCCGAGATTGCCCTCGATGACGTTCGGCGTGAAGCCGCGGGCGCGTCCGCCCCCGCTCATGGCGCCGCCGATGCTGCTAATGCCATGCTGGACCGAATCCGGCAGCTTGATCACCTCGATGGCGCGCGCCCGGTTCGGCAGGCGGCGGATGAAGCCGCGCTCCTCAAGCGCCGTGATCAGCCGGTGAATGCCCGACTTGGACCGCAGGTCGAGCGCATCTTTCATTTCGTCGAAGGACGGCGGGACGCCGGATTCCTTCAGCCGCTCATGAACGAAGCGCAAGAGTTCGAACTGCTTGCGAGTCAGCATCTGGCGGTTTCTCCCGGTCTACCGACAGACCTCGTAAGGCCGTCGAAACAAATCATGAACGAACACTATCTGTTCCATGTGTGTTCCGCAACCCTTTAATTTCAAGTGAAGACTTCGAGCGGGCGCTACAAGGCCAGCTTAAGGATCGCGCACACTTCACCCGCTTTAGCCGCTGGCGCATGCGGGTTTCGCACGATCAGCGCGTCGGATTTGGCGAGCGACGACATCATCGAAGAATCTTGCGGACCGAGTGCCGTGGCTAACAGACTACCATCAGGGGCGCGGGCCAGGGTGGCGCGCATGTAATCGGCGCGCTCGTCATTGGCCGGCAGGTCGCGGCCGAGTCGGGCCGATTCGAGCGGCTGGATTTCGTCGCGCCGGCCGGCGAGGCGGCGGATCAGCGGCACCAGGAACAGCACCGCGCAGACATAGGATGACACCGGATTGCCGGGCAGGCCGAGCACCTGCAACTTGCCCAGCCGGCCATGCATCATCGGCTTGCCGGGCCGCAGCGCGATCTTCCAGAACGACAGCGTCAGGCCTTCGGACGCCAGCGCCTGCTGGACGAGGTCGTAGTCGCCAACGGAAGCGCCGCCGGTCGTCACCAGTACGTCGACGTCGAGTTCGCGCGCGCGGCGCAGCGCCGCCACCGTGGCGTCCAACCGGTCCGGCACGACGCCGAGATCTGTGACGTCGGCGCCTTCGTGACGGGCCAGCGCTGCGAGCGCGAAGCCGTTGGAATAGACGATCTCGCCGGGACCGGGCTCGGTGCCGGGCATCACCAACTCGTCGCCGGTCGCCAGTATGGCGATGCGCGGCACACGATGCACGCCGAGGCGCGGATGGTTCATCGCGGCGGCGAGCCCAAGGTCGCGGTCGCTCAGCCGGCGCCCGGCGGGCAGCAGCACATCGCCCTTGGTGAAGTCGAGACCCCTGGCGCGCACATGCCGGCGCGGCGCCGACGGCGCATTGACGATGACGGTGTCGCCGTCGCGCTCGGTGTTTTCTTGAATCACGATGGTGTCGGCACCGGCCGGCAGCACGCCGCCGGTGAAAATCCGCGCCGCCTCGCCGGGGCCGACAATGCCGGCCAGCGGCCGGCCGGCGGCGACTTCGCCGATCAGCGCAAGGCGGGCCGGCGTGGTCTTCACATCGGCGGCGCGCGCCGCATAGCCGTCCATCGCCGAGACGTCGTCGGGCGGCTGGGTGCGCAGCGCCACGAGGTCTAGCGCCAGCACGCGGCCATGGGCCTGCGCCAGCGGCGCATCCTCGGCCGGGAGCGGCTTGGCTTCGGCCAATACGCGCGCCAGGGCCTCGGCGACCGGCAACAGCGCCATCGGTTTATTCCTTCGCGGCGCGGTAATGGCCGGACTTGCCGCCCTGCTTTTCGACGAGATGAATGGCTTCGATCCGCATGCCGCGTTCGACCGCCTTGACCATGTCGTAGATCGTCAGGCACGCGACCGACACGGCGGTCAGTGCCTCCATCTCGACGCCGGTCGGTCCGGTGACTTTCACGCTGGCCCGCACCACGAGGCCGGGCAATTTACGGTCCGGCGCGATGTCGATCTCGACCTTGGACAGCGCCAGTGGATGACACAGCGGAATGAGTTCATGGGTGCGCTTCGCCGCCATGATGCCGGCGATGCGCGCGGCACCGAGCACGTCGCCCTTCTTGGCGTCGCCCTTGAGCACCAGATCGAGCGTGGCTTTGGTCATCACCACGCGGCCCTGCGCCACCGCGATGCGCGCGGTCGGGGTTTTGCCCGACACGTCGACCATGTGGGCTTCGCCGCTCTTGCCGATATGCGTCAGCTTCGGCTTTGCCATTAGACCCTCGCCGCGGCGCGTGGCGTATCGGTGCGCGTCAGTAGCGCCCGCGTGGCAGCCGCGATGTCGTCATGGCGCATCAGGCCTTCGCCGACTAGGAAGGTGGCGATGCCTACCTTGGCGAGGCGCGCCAGATCGTCCGGCGCCGACAGGCCGCTTTCGCCCACGACAATGCGCTCGCGCGGCACGCGCGGCGCCAATTGTTCGCTGGTCGCCAGCGACGTGGTGAGCGTCTTCAGATTGCGGTTGTTGATGCCGATCAGCTTTGAGCGCAGCTTCAGCGCGCGATCCAGTTCTTCGGCGTCATGCACTTCGACCAGCACGTCGAGGCCCTGCGCGATCGCGGTGTCTTCCAGTTCCTTGGCCAGCGTGTCGTCAAGCATCGCCATGATCAAGAGGATACAATCGGCGCCCCAGGCCCGCGCCTCGACCACCTGATACGGATCGATCATGAAATCCTTGCGCAGCACCGGCAGATCGCAGGCGGCGCGGGCCGCGCGCAGATATTCTTCGGTGCCATCGAAGTCGACATCGGTCAGCACCGACAGGCAGGCGGCGCCGCCCTGTTCGTACGCCTTGGCATGCGCGGCCGGATCGAAGTCGGCCCGGAACGGCGCGCCGCCCTTGCGCTTGTTCGACGGCGAGGTTTTCTTGATTTCGGTGATCAGCGCGTACCCGCCGGCCGCCAGACGTTGCTCGATGGCGCGGGCAAAGCCGCGCGCCGGCGGCTGCAGCATGGCCTGTATTTCCAGTTCCGCCAGCGAATGCGCGTGCCGCGCCGCCGCGATCTCTTCGCGCTTTCGGGGAGCCTTTTCGGTCAGATAGTCGGCCATCTCACTCGACCGTCATGTTCGACACCGCGATCAGGCGGTCGAGGCGGCCTTCGGCTTCGCCGGAATCCACCGCCTTGGTGGCCAGCGCGGCCGCATCCTTGAGATTGTCGGCGCGGCCGGCAACGATCAGCGCGGCGGCCGCGTTAAAGATCGCAACGTCGCGATACGGGCTCGGTTTGCCTTCAAGCACGCCCTTGAGTGCGATAGCGTTGGCTTCGGCGTCGCCGCCGCGCAGCGCCTCAGGCTTGATGCGCGGCAGACCGATATCCTCGGGCGAAATGTCGAAGGTCCGCACCTTGCCGTTTTCCAGCGCCGCCACATGGCTGATGCCGGACGTGGTGATCTCGTCGAGCCCGTCGGAGCCGTGCACGACCCAGACGCTGGTCGATCCGAGATTCTTCAATACTTGCGCCAGCGGCTCGATCCATTGCCGGGAAAACACGCCGACCATCTGGCGCTTCACGCCGGCCGGGTTGGACAGCGGGCCCAGCAGATTGAAGATGGTGCGGGTGCCAAGTTCGACGCGGGTCGGCCCGACATTCTTCATCGCCGGATGATGCGCCGGCGCGAACATGAAGCCGATTCCGGCGTCCGCAATGCAGCGCCCCACATCGTCCGGCGTCAGGTCGATTTTCACGCCGAGCGCGCCCAGCACGTCGGCGGCGCCGGAGCGCGACGACAGCGCGCGGTTGCCATGCTTGGCGACCGGCACGCCGGCGCCGGCGACAATGAACGCCGCGCAGGTCGAGATGTTGAACGAGCCGGAGGCGTCGCCGCCGGTGCCGACCACATCGATGGCGTCGGCCGGCGCCTTGACGCCAAGCATCTTGGCCCGCATCGCGCTCACCGCGCCGGTGATTTCGTCGATGGTCTCGCCGCGCACCCGCAACGCCATCAGCAGGCCACCCATCTGCGAGGGCGTCGCCTCGCCGGACATCATGCGGTCGAAGGCGTGCGCGGATTCCTCGCGCGTCAACGTTGCGCCGGTCGCCGCCTTGCCGATCAGCGCCTTGAAATCGTCGCTCACGCACGCCTCCCCGTAACAGCCTTCGCCTGTGTCGATCCGGCGTCCTTGCGGCGTCCGGTGGCGGCATTCCAGGCCGCGGCGAGGTCGAGAAAATTTTTCAGGATCAGATGGCCGTGCTCGGATGCGATGCTTTCCGGATGGAATTGCACGCCATGCACCGGCAGGCTCGCATGGGCGAGGCCCATGATCAGATTGTCGGTTTCGGCGGTGACATGCAGCGCCGACGGCAGGCTGGCGCGCTCAACCACCAGCGAGTGATAACGCGTCGCCTGGAACGGCCCGTTGATGCCGTGAAACACGCTGGCACCGCTATGCTGGATTTCGGCCGTCTTGCCATGGACCAAGTGCGGCGCGCGGATCACTTTGCCGCCGAACGCCTGGCCGATGGCCTGATGGCCGAGGCAGACGCCGAGCACGGGAATGGTCGGGGAGGCGGCCTCGATCAGGTCGAGGCAGATACCGGCTTCATTGGGCGTGCAGGGGCCGGGCGACAGCACGATGGCGTCGGGATCGGCCGCTATCACGTCGGCCGCGCTGACCTTGTCGTTGCGATGGACAATGACGTCCGCCCCCAGCCCACCGAAATAGTGGAACAGGTTGAAGGTAAAGCTGTCGTAATTGTCGATCAGAACGATCATGGCAGCCGATTTCTGAGGGCTGCCGGGGTCTTAGACGGGGGTCAGGCGGGGGTCAAGGGACGCCCGGCAGACCGCGAACCGGGCAAAAACAGCCCGGCTCGCGTCAGATCGGATAAAGCGCCGTCGATTACGCGGCTTCGCGCATCTTGGCGTGTTGATTCACGACGCTTTCGGCGAGGCCGCTCAGCAGCGCATCGGCGTTCTTCTCTTCCTTCAAGGTCTGGCCGAGAAGCCGCGCCGCCTTGGTGTGGCCGAGCAGTTCGGCCCACGATACCAGGGTGCCGTAGCGGCAGATTTCGTAGTGCTCGACGGCCTGGGCGGACGTGATGATGCCGGCATCGCGGACGATCTCGTCCTCGATCTCGCTCATGTGCTCCTTGGCTTCCTTGATGATGCCTTCGATCGCGTCGCACTTCTTGCCGCGCGGTTTCTCGTCGAGCAGTTCGAAGACCTGTTCGAGGCGCTCGACCTGGCCAAGGGTCTCGCCGCGGTGGACCTCGAGCATCTTCTTGAGCTTCGGCGTCTGCGCCTTTTTGACCATTCCGGGCAGCGCTTTCAGGATCTGCTTCTCGGCGTAGTAGATGTCCTTGAGCGTCTCCAGGAAAAGGTCGTCCATCGTTTCGACAGCCATGTGGTTCCTCCTCGTTGAATGTGGTCCGATAACGAGTGAGTGACCTCACGGTTCCGTTGTGATGAAGGAATCCTATTGACGGCGCCGAGAATGTAAAAAGACAAACTCAGGATTTATGGATCGGGTCGATCCATTTGACGTTTTCCGGCTTTTCGACCGGCTCGATGTCGAGATTGACCACGACCGCCTCGTTGTCGCTGCGCACCAGCACGCACTCCAGCACCTCGTCCGGGCTGGCGTTGATTTCCTGGTGCGGCACGTAGGGCGGTACGTAAATGAAATCGCCCGGTCCGGCCTCGGCGGTGAATTCGAGATTGTCGCCCCAGCGCATGCGGGCCTTGCCGCGCAGCACATAGATGACGCTTTCCAACGCGCCATGATGATGCGCGCCGGTCTTGGCATTGGGATGGATAGCGACGGTGCCGGCCCAGAGCTTCTGCGCGCCGACGCGGGCGAAATTGATCGCCGCCTTGCGGTCCATGCCGGCGGTCTGCGCGGTATTGGGGTCGAGCGAATTGCCAGGGACGACGCGCACGCCGTCATGCTTCCAGCGTTCGGTATGATCGTGGTCGTGATGGTCGTGATCGTGCGACATGACGTGTTCCTCGAGGTTCCGATTTGGCCGCGACGCTAACAACTCATAGCCCTCGCCGCAATCGCGCGGCGAAGTCGCATGCAAATCGGGTGTCGCGCAATTAGTTCGCTGTTATGATGTGCACCGTCATGAGCACACCCGGATTCACGCTTTTCGATACAGAGATCGGCCGCTGCGGCATCGCCTGGGGCGCGCGGGGTATTGTCGGCGCATGTTTGCCCGAAGCCAGCGACGACGTGGCGCGGGCGCGCTTTCGCCGGCGGTACCCTCACGCCGTGGAAACCACGCCGCCGGCCGAGATACGTCAGGTATGCGATGCCGTCGTGGCGCTGACGCGCGGCGAGCCGGTCGAGTTCACCGACGTGACGCTGGATATGGACGGTGTGCCGGACTTCAACCGGCAGGTCTATGATATCGCGCTGCGCATTCCTCCGGGCGCAACCTTGACCTATGGCGAGATCGCGACGCGTCTTGGCCAACCGGGCGCCGCGCAATCGGTCGGACAGGCGCTCGGACAAAATCCGTTCCCGCCGATTGTGCCGTGCCACCGCATCCTGATGGCCGGCGGCCGGATTGGCGGCTTTTCCGCGCCGGGCGGCATTGCGACCAAACGGCGGCTGCTGGCGATCGAGTCGGTGTTGGCCAAGGCCAGCGGCGATCAATTGACACTGATCTAGAAACTACTGTCCGCGCTTGGCCGCGCTGGCGAAGCGATGGGCTTCCTCGGCGGCGCGGAACAAGGCTTTCGCCTTGTTGATGCATTCCTGCTGTTCGGACGCCGGATCGGAATCGGCCACAATGCCGGCGCCGGCCTGCACATACATCTTGCCGTCCTTGACCAGAGCGGTGCGGAGCACGATGCAGGTGTCCATCTCGCCATCGGCCGTGAAGTAGCCGACCGAGCCGGCGTACAGCCCGCGCTTCTCGCGCTCCAATTCGTCGATGATCTGCATCGCTCGCACTTTCGGCGCGCCCGACACGGTGCCGGCCGGAAAACCGGCCGCGAGCGCATCGAGCGCGTCGTATTTCGGATCCAACGCGCCTTCGACGTTGGACACGATATGCATCACCTGGCTGTAGCGCTCGACGAAGAACTTGTCGGTGACATTGACGGTGCCGATCCGCGCGACGCGACCGACATCGTTACGGCCGAGATCGAGCAGCATCAGATGTTCGGCGCGCTCCTTTGGGTCGGCGAGGAGTTCGTCCTCCAGCGCCTTGTCTTCATGCGGACTGGCGCCGCGCGGCCGTGTGCCGGCGATCGGCCGGATGGTGACGGTGCCGCCGCGCAGCCGGACCAGAATCTCCGGGCTGGAGCCCGCGACCGCAAAGCCGCCGAAGTCGAGGAAGAACAAAAACGGCGCCGGATTGACCCGGCGCAGCGCGCGGTACAGGGCGAACGGCGATAGGGCGAACGGCGCCTCGAAGCGCTGCGCCAGCACCACCTGGAAAATATCGCCGGCCGCGATGTATTCCTTCGCGGCGGCGACCATCTCGCGGTAATGCGCGGCCGAGGTGTTGGACGTCGGCACGGTTTCGAGCGGACCGGCATGATCCTCGGCCGATTTGTCGAGCGGCCGGTCGAGCGCGTCGACCACCGCGTTCAGCCGCTCGGTGGCGCGGGCGTGCGCGGCCGTGGCCGATACGCCGGGCTCCGGCCATACCGGCGTGATGATCGTGATCGCATCGAGCACCGTGTCGAATACGATCACTAAAGTGGGGCGCACCAGGATGGCGTCCGGAATGCCGATCGGGTCCGGATTGGGCGGCGGCAATTGCTCCATCTGCCGCACCAAGTCGTAGCCGAGATAACCGAACACGCCGGCCGCCATCGGCGGCAGCGCGTCGGGCAGGGCGATGCGGCTCTCCGTGAGCAGCGTGCGCAGCGCATCGAGCGGCGGCTGCGTGCAGGGCGTGAAGGCGGAACCGGGCCGGCCCGGCGCGCGGTCGATTTCGGCTTGGCCGTCCCGGGTGCGCCACACCAGATCGGGATCGAGCCCGATGATCGAATAGCGGCCGCGATTGGCGCCGCCCTCAACCGATTCGAACAGGAAACTCATCGGCTTGCCGCCGGCGATCTTGAGAAACGCCGAAACCGGCGTTTCCAGGTCGGCGACCAGCGTGGTCCAGACCACCTGCGGTTCGCCGCGCGAGTAGCGCGCGGTGAACGCGTCGACCGGTGGCTCGATCTGCATGGTTTCTGTCTCGGGCCGTGCTAGAGCGCGATGCGCTTGAGTTTAATCGTCATCGCGCTCTAGCCTTTTGTTTGGAGCATGATCTTTTCGGAAAACCGGTAACCACTTTTCCGGATCATGCTCGCGTTATTGCGCGGTGCTGGTGCCGACCGCCTGGTTGAATGCGGCCTGATTGATGTTCGCGCCGACATCGCGCTCCAGGCGGGCGATATATTGCCCGAGCAGATCGTCGGAGATCGAACGGCGCAGCGTTTCGCTGAGCTGCTTGGCTTCGGCCGACGCCGCGTCGAGCGTCGGCACCGTGATTTCCTTCACCGTGAACACCACCCGCGACGAAGCCTGTTCGCCTTCGACATTGCCGGACGCGTCCTTGGGCGTGCGGAACACTGCATCCAGCACCTTGGCCGGCAAGGCCGGGGTGGGCTGGCCACGCTTCAATTCGGGCACGGTCTCGAGTTTGGTGCCCCAGGGCAGAATGTCGGCCAGCTTGGCGCCTGTCTTGAGCTTTTCGACCAACTCGTCGCCCACGCTCTTCAGCTTCTTGGCGGCCTCGTCGTCGCGCCAGCGCGCCTCGACTTGGTCCTTGACCTCTTCGAGCTTGCGTTCGCGCGACGGCGTGATGCCGGCGGTCTCGTACCAGACATAGCCGCCGGCCGACGGCAGCGGATCGTTTTCGACGCCGACATCGCTGGCGAAGGCCGACGTCACCACGTCGACGCCTTTCGGCAGTTCGACCGGCTTGCCGTCCGGCGCGCGGCCGGCACGGTCCACCGCCTCGAAGGTCTCGACCTTGAGTTTTTGGTTCTGGGCGATCTCGGTCAGCGTCTTGCCCCCGGCGCGCTCGTCCTCGATCGCGTCATAGAGCTTGAGCAGCCTTTCCTTGCCCTGCTGTTGCGCCAGTTCCTTGCGGATATCGGCGGCGACGGCCTCGAACGGCCGCTCGGCCTGCGGCTCGATCTTGACCACGCGCACGAGGCCGGTGCCGAACCGGCCCTTGACCGGCGCGCTGACCTCGCCCTCCTTCAACGCGAAGGCGGCGTCGGCCACCGCGCGATCCAGAATGGCCGCCTTGGTCAAAGTGCCAAGATCGATATCGCTTTCCTTCAGGCCGCGCTCGGCCGCGATCGCCGCGAAGCTCTCGCCCTTGCCGAGACGTTCGGTGGCGGCCGCGATGGAGGCCTCGTCCGGAAACATTATCTGTTGGATCTGGCGCCGTTCCGGCGTCACATAGCGCTCAGGCTGCTGCTCGTAGGCCTTGCGGACGTCCTCGTCACTGATCTCGGCATTGGCGCCGAGCGATTCCGGACTCAAGGCCAGCGTGACGATTTTGCGGTATTCGGGCGCGCGGAACAGCGGCTTGCGTTCCTCGAAATAGCTCGCGAGCTGCTCCGGCGTCGGTGCCGGAATGGCTTCTGCCTGCGCGACGCCAAGCGCGACATAGTCGATGCCGCGCGTTTCGTTCTGGTAGCGGTTCGTCGCTTCGATGGCGGTCTGCGGCGTCTTGACCTCGCCCGCGACCGTTTCGGCGATCTGCCGGCGCAGCGCGACCCGGCGCTGTTCCGCGACGAAGCGCTGTTCGTTGTAGCCGTTCTCGCGCAGAACCCCTTCGAAGCGTTGCCGGTCGAACTGGCCGTTGGTGGGGTTCTTGAAGGTCGGGTCGTTCATGATGCGCTTGGCGACATCGGCATCGGCGAGACCGAGGCCAAGGCTGCGGGCCCGCTCGTCGAGCGCCGCCTCGGCGACCAGTTGGCCGAGCAGCTGCCGGTCGAGGCCGAGCGCGCGGGCCTGCTCCATGCCGATCGGCCGGCCGACCTGACGGCCGAGTTGCTGCAAGTGCTGATTGAACAGGTTGCGGAACTGTTCGGTGGTGATTTCAGTCTTGCCGATCGTGGCCACCGTGCTGCGACCAAAGCCCTTGAAGATGTCGCCGACGCCCCACACCGTGAAGCTGATGGCGATGAGGCCGAGCACGGTCCCCATGATCGCCCGGCCGATCCAGTTTTTGGACGCGTTATGAATGCCTCGGAGCATGGGAAAGGGTTCGCTGTTTGTTGCGGAATGGCCGGCCGGCAGGGCGGCGGTGAAATCGGGCCGCATCATAGGGAGGGGGGGCCGAACCCGCAACAAATAGGCCACCCCGCGCCGCGCCGCAACTCATCCGGCTGCGGCGGGAGCGCGCGGGGCTTTTGGAGATGCTGGCGCCTTCGGGGCGCCTCTGCTAGCGCTTTTACCGGTAATGCTTGAGGGGGAGATGGTCATGGCCGGCGCAATCCGCCGTCCGCTGGTCGCGGGCAATTGGAAGATGAACGGGCTCAAGGCCTCGGCGGCCGAACTGGCCGCGATGGTGCAGGGCTCCGGCGACCTGACGGCCGTCGATCTCCTGGTGTGCCCGCCGGCCACTTTAGTCGCGGGATTCGCCGAATTGGTCGCCGGCTCGGCCATCCTGCTAGGCGGCCAGGACTGCCACCCGGACGCGTCCGGCGCCCATACGGGCGACATTTCAGCCGAGATGCTGGCCGATGCCGGCGCCCGCGCGGTCATCGTCGGTCATTCGGAGCGCCGCACCAACCACCGCGAGACCGACGGACTGGTGCGCGCCAAGGCGCTGGCGGCCCGCCGGGCCGGCCTGATCGCCATCGTGTGCGTCGGGGAAACGAGGCAACAACGCGAATCCGGCGCGACGCTCAACGTCGTCGGAGGGCAGCTCGACGGCTCGCTGCCGGACGGCGCCAGCGCGGCGGACCTGGTGGTGGCCTATGAGCCGGTCTGGGCGATCGGCAGCGGCCTGACGCCGACCGTGGCCGATGTCGCCGAGGTGCACCGGGCGATCCGGGCCAAGCTGGTCGATCGCTATGATGCGGCCGGGCAGGGCATGCGCATCCTGTATGGCGGCTCGGTGAAGCCCGGCAATGCCAAGGAGCTGATGGCGGTCCCCGACGTGGACGGCGCCCTGGTCGGCGGCGCCAGCCTGAAGGCGGCGGATTTCCTCGGCATCGCGGCCGCCTGCCGTTAATCCGAAAGCTACCGCCTTGCTGGAAATGCGCCAAGGGATGGTGTAGAGCCAGCGCCAATTCCTATATGTGAGGTTCCGCGCGGCGCGGGTTGTCCCGCCGGCCGCGGCCAGATGGATGTGTTCATGCAGACTGTCATCATCGTCATTCACCTCATGCTGGTCACCGGGCTGATCGGCGTCGTGCTGCTGCAGCGCTCGGAGGGCGGTGGCCTCGGCATGGGGTCTGGCGGCGGCGGTGGCTTCCTATCGAGCCGCGGCACCGGCAATCTGCTCACCCGCGCCACGGCCGTTCTGGCCGGGCTGTTCTTCGTGACCAGCCTCGCGCTGTCGATTATCGCCGGCCTGGGCCGGCAGCCGACCTCGATCCTGACGCCCGCCGGTTCCCCGCAGGCACCGGGCGCGCCGGGGCCGGCCGGCCAGCCGGGTCAACCGGGCCGGGGCGTGCTCGATCAACTGCGCGGTCCCGATCAGCCGGCGGCGCCCGCGGCGCCGGCCGGGCCGCAAGTGCCACAGTCGCAGTAATTTCGGCATCGGCGCACCGCTTGGTGGTTCTCAATCGGCCAAGCGGTGCGATCTCAACAACATTTTGTTTCTTAAGAAGCCGGCCCAGCCGTTTGATCGTGCATGCCATTTCGTTGTGACGGATTCGCCGATGCGGCTTGCATGGCGGGTCTGATGGATTGGCGCTCGTCGAATCGCTTGCGGCGGCTTAAAGGTCGGGCCCCATGGCGCGGTACATCTTCATCACCGGCGGCGTGGTCTCCTCCTTGGGCAAGGGTCTCGCATCGGCGGCGCTCGGCGCGCTGTTGCAGGCGCGTGGCTACACGGTCAGGCTGCGCAAGCTCGATCCCTATCTGAACGTCGATCCCGGCACGATGTCGCCGTATCAGCACGGCGAGGTGTTCGTCACCGACGATGGCGCCGAGACCGATCTCGATCTCGGCCACTACGAGCGCTTCACCGGCCGTCCGGCGACCCGCCAGGACAACATCACCACCGGGCGCATCTACCAGGACATCCTGACCAAGGAGCGGCGCGGCGACTATCTTGGCGCCACCATTCAGGTCATTCCGCATGTCACCAACGCCATCAAGGATTTCGTCCGCGACGGCAACGACGACTACGACTTCGTGCTGGTTGAGATCGGCGGCACGGTCGGCGACATCGAGGGCCTGCCGTTCTTCGAGGCGATCCGCCAATTGGGCAACGACCTGCCGCGCCAGCAGGCGATCTACATTCACCTGACCCTGATGCCGTTCATCGCCAGCGCCGGCGAACTCAAGACCAAGCCGACCCAGCATTCGGTCAAGGAACTGCGCTCGATCGGCATCCAGCCCGACATCCTGCTGTGCCGCACCGATCGTGAAATTCCCAAGGAAGAGCGCCGCAAGCTCGGCCTGTTCTGCAATGTGCGCGAAAGCGCCGTGATCGAAGCCCGCGACGTCGACAACATTTATGCAGTGCCGGAGGGTTATCACGCGGCCGGCCTCGACGATGAAGTGCTGGCCGCCTTTGGTATCGAGCCCGGCGCGCCGCCGAAACTGCGTCGCTGGGAAGAGATCAACGAGCGGGTGCGCAATCCGGAAGGCGAAGTGACCATCGCCATCGTCGGCAAATATACCGGCATGAAGGATGCGTATAAGTCGCTGACGGAAGCGCTGTCGCACGGCGGCATCGCCAATAAGGTCAAGGTCAAGCTCGACTGGATCGAATCCGAAGTGTTCGAGCGCGAAGACCCGACGCCGTTCCTGGAACACGTCAACGGCATCCTGGTGCCGGGCGGCTTTGGTCAGCGCGGCGCTGAAGGCAAGATCCGCGCGGCGCGGTTCGCGCGCGAACGCAACGTGCCGTATTTCGGCATCTGCTTCGGCATGCAGATGGCGGTGATCGAGGGCGTGCGTAATCTGTGCGGCATCGAAGCGGCCAACTCGACCGAATTCGGCCAGACGCCCGAGCCGGTGGTTGGCCTGATGACCGAATGGCTCAAGGGCAACGAATTGCAGCAACGCGCCGCTAATGGTGATCTCGGCGGCACCATGCGGCTTGGGGCTTACGATGCGCGCCTGACGGCCGGCAGCCGGGTCGAGAGCATCTATGGCAGCCTGGATATCTCCGAGCGCCACCGCCACCGCTACGAGGTGAATACCAACTACAAGGCGCGGCTGGAGCAGCACGGCATGCGGTTCTCCGGCATGTCGCCGGACGGCGTACTGCCCGAGATCATCGAATATGCCGACCATCCGTGGTTCGTCGGCGTTCAGTTCCATCCCGAACTGAAGTCTCGGCCGTTCGATCCGCACCCGTTGTTCTCGTCGTTCATCGAGGCCGCCGTGGTGCGCAGCCGGCTGGTGTAAGCGCACGCCGGCTCGCTCTCTCGACACCGCCCGTCGCGGTGGCGATGATGGGACTCCAAAAAAGAACCGGAAACGCCCATGCCCCGTGGCCTCGACCACATCGTTCATGCCGTGCGCGACCTCGATGCCGCCGCCGATTTCTATCGCCGGCTCGGCTTCACGGTCGGGGCGCGCAACCGGCATGCATGGGGCACGCACAATCACGTCGTTCAACTGGCGGCGCATTGCTTTGTCGAACTGCTGACGCTGGCCGAACCGGACAAGCTTGGGCAGGACGGGATCCCAAAGCATTTCGGCCGGTTCAATCAGGATTTCATCGCCCGCCATGAAGGCCTGTCGATGCTGATCCTGGAAAGCACCGATGCGAAGGCCGATGCGGCGGCTTTTGCCGCCGCCAGCATCGCGGCCTCCGAGGCGCTGAGCTTTGAGCGGGCCGGCGCGCGGCCGGACGGCACCCCGATCAAAGTCGGGTTCTCCCTCGCTTTCGCGCGTGATCCGCAGCCAACCGATATCGGCTTTGCGACCTGCCAGCAGCATTTCCCGGAGAATTTCTGGGACGCTAAGTTTCAGGACCACCGCAACACGGCGGCCGGCATCAAGGGCGCGGTGCTGACCGCCGAGAACCCGTCCGACCACCACATCTTCCTGTCGGCCTTTGTCGGCGAGCGCGATTTGCAGGCGACCTCGATGGGCCTGACGGTGCCGACGCCGCGCGGCGAAATCCAGGTGATGGACGCGACGGCTTTCCGCGCCCAGTTCGGCGACGCGCCGCCGGAGACCGGGCAGGGCGCGCGGCTGGCGGCGATCCGCTTCGGCGTCCATGATTTGGCAGCCGCACGATCGGCGCTGGCGCAGGGCGGTATCCCGGCCGCAGAGCGCAATGGCCGGCTCGTCGTCGGCCCGGATGCCGCCTTCGGTGCCACGCTGGCGTTCGAACAGGCCTGACATTGACCGGCGCGGCCTCGGCCGGCATAGGAATCCCATGTCCAAAACCGATCCCGCTCCGCATGCTGTCGTCACCATCGGCCAGGCCGCCGGTCAGGTGCGTTTCGGCAACGACCTGCCGCTGGCCCTGATCGCCGGGCCGTGCCAGCTCGAAAGCCGCGCCCACGCGCTGGAGACGGCGGCGGCCCTCAAGGAGATCGCCGGCCGGGTCGGCATCGGCCTCGTCTATAAAACCTCGTTCGACAAGGCCAACCGCACCAGCGCCGGCAGCGCGCGCGGCATTGGCCTCGACGACGCGCTGCCGATCTTGGCCGAGATCCGCGAAACCCTCGGCCTGCCGGTGCTGACCGACGTGCACGAGGCGGAGCAGTGCGCGCGCGCCGCGCAGGCGGTCGACGTGCTGCAGATCCCGGCCTTCCTGTGCCGCCAGACCGATCTGCTGGTCGCGGCGGCCCGTACCGGCCGCGTCGTTAACGTCAAGAAGGGCCAGTTCCTGGCGCCATGGGACATGGTCAATGTGGTCGCCAAATTGACCGGCGCCGGCAATCGCGACGTGCTGGTCACCGAGCGCGGCGCATCGTTCGGCTACAACACGCTGGTGTCCGACATGCGGGCGCTGCCGATTCTCGCCCGGACCGGCGCACCGGTGATCTTCGATGCGACTCATTCGGTGCAGCAGCCCGGCGGGCAGGGCACGACGTCCGGCGGCGAGCGTGAGTTCGTGCCGGTGCTGGCGCGTGCTGCCGTCGCGGTCGGTGTTGCGGGCGTGTTTATCGAAAGCCATCCGGACCCCGACAAGGCGCCGTCCGACGGTCCGAACATGATCCCACTCAAGGACATGGAGGCGCTGCTTCGCAATCTGGTGGCGTTCGACCGGTTGGCGAAGAGCTAACCCGCTCCACGCGCTGGCCCGCTCCGTTTCAAATGAACCGAATCGCCTCTAACCTTCACTAATCGGCGTGCCTGCCACACGGGCGC
This sequence comes from Xanthobacteraceae bacterium, assembly GCA_028290465.1. Lineage (GTDB taxonomy): Bacteria > Pseudomonadota > Alphaproteobacteria > Rhizobiales > Xanthobacteraceae > FEB-22. The sequence goes on from JAQGJU010000030.1 coordinate 55,255, forward strand.
GCGATTTTAGCGGGGGGATAAACGGTATGGTGCTGCAATCGCTCGCGGGCTTGCCTGCGTTTCTGGTTTATTTCGCCGTCGGCTCGCTGCTGATCATTGCGTACATCTACGTCTATACGTGGATCACCGCGCACGATGAGTTCGACTGCATGCGCCGCAATGTGCCGGGCGCGGCGGTGGCGCTCGGCTTGAGCGTGATCGGATTCGCGCTGCCGGTATCGAGCGCGATGGGCCATGCGGCCAATGTCCTCGACTGCGTCATTTGGAGCGTGATCGCGCTCGCCGTTCAGGTCCTCGTCTATTATCTCGCGCGCCTTCCGATGCCGAACCTGTCGCAACGTATCTCGGACGGCGAACTGGCGCCGGCGATCTGGCTCGGCTTGGCGTCGGTGACCGGCGGGATGATCAGCGCCTCCTCGATGAGCCTGTGAGCATGCGATGAAACGCTCCGGCCAGATCGGTTTGGTTCTCATGGGGGTGACGACCGCCACGGCGGTCGGCGCCTATATGCTGCCGTCGCGCGGTCAGTGCCAGACAATGCCGGCCGCCAAGTCTTCAACGGCCACGTCGACGGCCCCACCGGCGGCTGCGACCAGCCAGCCTTGCCGATCGTCGTCCTCATCGTCGGGTGGGCATTACGGGTTCTGGAATTCCGGCAGCCGGTCCAGCACTGCCAGCCCCAATCCGGCAACGCCCGGCACCAGCGCCGCCTTGGCGCCGTCCTCGCGTTCCAGCGCCCCGGCAACCAGTTCCACGACGACCTCGCGTGGCGGCTTCGGCACGACCGGGTCGTCCCACTCTTCTTCTTCGGGTAGCTGAGCGCCGTTATGCAACGCATCCCCTGCGAAGAGCGCGCGGACTGGCGCGACCAGGCGGCGGCCACCGGCTTCGTGTTCCACACCATCGATGGCGCGCCCTATTGGGATGAGCGCGCCTATTATGCGTTCTCGCTGCGCGAAATCGAACAGGACATCGAAGCCCCGACCGCCGAACTCGACGCGATGTGCCGGGAACTGGTGGAGCGCGCCATCGCGGACGAACGCTTGATGCGCGCGCTGAAGATTCCCGAGAAATTCTGGAACTACATCGCGGCAAGCTGGAAGCGCGGCGATCCGAGCCTCTATGGCCGGTTCGATCTCAGCTATGACGGGCGCGGCCCGGCCAAGCTGCTCGAATACAATGCCGATACGCCGACCGCGGTATTCGAAACCGGCGTGTTCCAATGGCTGTGGCTGGAACAGGCGACCGAGCGGCGGATCGCGCCGAAGGACGCCGATCAGTACAATTCGCTGCACGAACGCCTGATCGAGGGCTGGGCCACGGTCGGGCAGGGCCGCCACCTGCATCTCTCCGGCATGCTGGACAACGAAGAGGACGGCGGCACGCTGGCCTATCTCGAGGATACCGCCCGCCAGGCCGGTCTGGCGACGACGCGGATCGGGATGCAGGACATCGGACGGGCACCGAGCGGCCAGTTCGTCGATCTCGATGACAAGCCGATCGAGCTGATGTTCAAGCTGTACCCGTGGGAATGGATGTTCGGCGAAAAGTTCGGTGCTTACTTGGCCGGCGCGTCGACGAGGTTTCTGGAGCCGCCCTGGAAGGCGATCCTGTCCAACAAGGCGATCCTGCCGGTGCTGTGGGCAATGTTCCCGCGCCACCCCAACCTGCTGCCGGCCTATTTCGATGACGACGAGGCGGCCAAGACCCTCGGCTCGTCCTATGTGCGCAAGCCGTTCTATTCGCGCGAGGGCGCCAACATCTCGATCGTGGTCGGCGGCGAAACCATCGATTCCGACGACGGGCCGTATGGCCGGGAGGGCTTTGTCCGCCAAGCGGTGGCGACCCTGCCGCACTACGACGGCAATTACGTCGTGCTGGGTTCCTGGATCGCGGCCGGCCAGCCCTGCGGCCTGTCCATGCGTGAGGACATGAGCCCTATAACGAAGAACACCTCGCGTTTCGTGCCGCACGCCATTATTGGGTAGGTGCCCGACCACGACCCTTTCGGCCCTCATCCTGTGGCGAACGCCGAGCAACCCATGATCCGACTGCTCAGCGCGATCTTCGTGGTCATCTTCGCCTCGACCATCTTCATTCGCTCGATCGATCCGCTGGTGCCGATCATCGCGACCGACCTCGGGGTGCTGCCGGGGACCGCCGCGCTGCTCTCGACCGCCTTTGCGCTGCCCTATGCGCTGAGCCAGCCGGCGCTTGGCGCGGCGGCCGACATGTTCGGCAAGATCAAGCTGATGCTGGGATGCCTGCTGCTGTTGCTGATCACGGCGATTGTGGGCGCCATCGCGCCGAATTTCGAAGTGCTGATGATCTCCCGCGTCATCGGCGGGATGGCGGCCGGCGGCCTGTTCCCGATCGCGGTCGCACTGGTCGGCGACCTCGTGCCGCTGCGCAGCCGTCAGGTGGCGGTCGGGCGGCTGCTGGCCGCCGCCATGCTGGGCAACCTGTTCGGCGCCACGGCGTCCGGCGTGATCGGCGATCTGATCGGCTGGCGCAGCGTGTTTCTGGGATTGGCCGGCCTCGGCATTGTGGCGATGACCGCGGCCCTTGTCGGACTGCGCGGCACCACGGAGCATGCGCCGTCCTCGAATAGCTTCGCGTCGATCATGCCGAACTACCGCACCATCTTCAGCCACCCGCTCGCCAAGTACTGCTTCGGCGCCGTGCTGGTCGAAGGCATCTGTCTGTTCGGGGTGTTTCCCTATGTGGCGCTGCTGCTGCATGAACTCGGCGAAACCCGCGCGGCCATTGCCGGGCTGGTGATCGCTGGCTTTGGCGTCGGCGGTATCGGCTATGCGCTGACGGTGAGCTGGCTCGTCGCATTCATCGGCGAGCGCCGATTGATGGCTGGCGGTGGGGTGTTGATGGCGGCCGCGTTGCTGGTCATCGGATCAGGATCCTCCTGGCCGGTCGGTTTTACCGCGTTCATCGCCTTTGGCTTCGCGTTCTACATGCTCCATGGCGTAGTCCAGATCTACGTGACCGAACTGGCGCCGGCCGCGCGCGGCTCCGCAATGGCGCTGCATTCGTTTTTCTTCTTTATCGGACAGGGCATCGGGCCGCCGCTTTACGGCGTGGGGTTCGCGCATATCGGCAAGCTGCCGACCTTCGTGATCGCGGCCACAGGCCTATTGGCGACGGGTCTTGTCTGCGCCTGGAAGCTGCGGCGGACGGTGCCGACGGCAGCTACCGAATAGCTCATCCACGCCCGCGATACGGCGCGACGCCCTGGTCCGGCACCCAGACGCCCTTCGGTATCTTGCCGCCCTGCCAGAACACGTCGATCGGCATGCCGCCGCGTGGATACCAGTAACCGCCGATCCGCAGGAAGCGCGGCTTGAGCAGGCCGAACAGCCGTTTGCCGATTTCCACCGTGCAGCCCTCATGGAAGGCGCCGTGGTTGCGGAAGCTGGCGAGGTACAATTTGAGCGACTTCGACTCGACCAGGTACTGGCCCGGCACATAGTCGATCACCAGATGCGCGAAATCCGGCTGGCCGGTGATCGGGCACAGGGTGGTGAATTCCGGCGCCGTAAAGCGCGCGACATAGAACGTGTCGCGATGCGGGTTCGGCACCCGGTCGAGTTGCGCCTCGTCGGGCGAGGCCGGTAGCCGGGTCGGCTTGCCGAGCTGCAGGGGTTTCGGCAGCACTTTCGTGAGGTTCTGCTTGAGGTTCTTCTTGGCCATTCATCCATTCCGTCATTGGGCCGGCAGCCCTGGTAAGCCCTGGCGGCCTCTGGATGCCCCGCTTTCGCGGGACATGACAAGGTCATTGTTCATCCTGTAGAAGCCGGCCATCCCATTGTCGTCCTTTTCCTGCCGCCGGAGCCTTTCATGACCGCCATCGTCGACATCATCGGCCGCGAAATCCTGGACAGCCGCGGCAACCCGACCGTCGAGGTCGATGTGGTGCTGGAGGACGGCTCAATGGGCCGCGCCGCGGTGCCGTCCGGCGCCTCCACGGGCGCCTATGAGGCGGTGGAACTGCGCGATGGCGACAAGGGCCGCTATCTCGGCAAGGGCGTCCGAAAAGCGGTCGACGCCGTCAATGGCGAGATCTTCGATGCCATCGGCGGCCTGGACGCCGCCCAGCAGGCGATGATCGACCTGGCTCTGATCGGACTCGACGGCACCCCCAACAAGGCGCGGCTCGGCGCCAATGCGATCCTGGGCGTGTCGCTGGCGGTCGCTAAGGCGGCGGCCGAGGCCCACGGGCTGCCGCTGTACCGTTACATCGGCGGTACCTCGGCACGGCTGTTGCCGGTGCCGATGATGAACATCATCAATGGCGGCGTGCATGCCGACAATCCGATCGACTTCCAGGAATTCATGATCATGCCGGTTGGGGCGCCGAGCTTCGCCGAAGGCCTGCGCATGGGCGCCGAGGTGTTCCACACCCTGAAGGCGGCCCTCAAGGCCGCCGGCCACAACACCAATGTGGGCGACGAGGGCGGCTTCGCGCCGAACCTGCCTTCGGCCCCTGCGGCGTTGGACTTCGTCATGCAGGCCATCGCCAAGGCGGGTTACAAACCGGGCGAGGATATCGTCCTGTCGCTGGATTGCGCTTCCACCGAATTCTTCAAGAATGGCGCCTACGCCTATGAAGGCGAAAGAAAATCGCGTTCTCCGGCCGAGCAGTCCGACTATCTGGCGGACCTCGTTTCCAAGTATCCGATCGTGTCGATCGAGGACGGCATGTCCGAGGACGACATGGCGGGCTGGAAGCTGTTGACCGACAAGGTCGGCGGCAAGTGCCAACTGGTCGGCGACGACCTGTTCGTCACCAATGTGACGCGCCTCGCCGACGGTATCCGCGACGGCCTCGGCAATTCCATCCTGATCAAGGTCAACCAGATCGGCACGCTGACCGAAACGCTGGCCGCCGTCGAGATGGCCCATAAGGCCGGCTACACGTGCGTGATGTCGCATCGCTCGGGCGAAACCGAAGACGCAACCATCGCCGATCTGGCGGTCGCGACTAACTGCGGGCAGATCAAGACCGGCTCGCTGGCACGGTCCGACCGGACCGCCAAGTACAACCAGTTGCTGCGCATCGAGGAGGAACTGGGTCCGCAGGCGCAGTACGGCGGTAGGGCAGCCCTAAAGGCACTACGTTAATCCGCTCGCTTTTGGACGTGTTCCAATGTTCTGCAAGGCCGGCTTGCGGCCTTGCTTGAAGCGGCAAATCGCGCGACATTCCGCGCCAATTCCCGACTTCCGATATCAAGGCGACCCGACATGGATCAGACCATCGGCATTGCTCAATTGGAGCCGCAACACGCGCGCGAGCGGCTGACGCAGTTCGTCGCGGCGTCGGTCGATGCGGCCCGCACGTCCGATGCCCCGTTTTTCCATCTCGAATTCGATCGCGTCTTCCCCGACGACGTCTACGCTCAGATGCTGGATTTGATGCCGGAGGCGGTCGACTACCGGCCGATGCACGGCCGCAGCAAGGGCCACGATCTCGCCGACGGCACCCATACGCGGGTGAAGATCGACCTGTTCCCGGAATACATCCGCAACCTGCCGCCGAAGAAGAAGGCGCTGTGGAATCTGATCGGCGATGCGCTGTGCTCGGAGCCGGTCAAGCAGGCGTTCGTGCGCAAGCTGGCGCCCGGCCTGTCGAAGCGGTTCGGCGCCGATTTCGCCAAGGTCGGCATGTATCCGATTCCGATCCTGACCCGTGATATTCCGCGCTACGAAATCACGCCGCACACCGACACGCGCTGGAAGGGCATCACGGTTCAGTTCTACCTGCCGCGCGATACCAGCACGTCCGATATCGGCACCATCTTTCACGAGAAGCTGCCCGACGGCTCGATGCCCAAGGTGGCGAAAATGCCGTTCAATCCAAACTCCGGTTACGCGTTCGCGGTGCACAACGACACCTGGCACTCGGCCGACAAGGTGCGGGCCGACGTGACGACCCGCGATTCGATCCTGCTGACTTATTTCGTCGATGCCGGCGCGCTGAAAATCCTACGGAACCGCGGCAAGCGGATCGGCAACTTCATCCTCAACGAGTACCGCCACCGCTTCGGCTGAACATTCTCTTTCCCGTAAGCGGCGAGTTGCCGCAGCGTTAAAGCGGTCTTAACGGCCGCTCGGCACATTGGCCGGATGGTCACCCGCCGCCGACTCAGAGCCATTCTGAACACGCTCGCCCTGTACGTCATGGCGGGCCTGCTGATCGGCTATTTCGGCATCAACGCCTTCTCAGGCCAGCACGGGTTGCGGGCCCAGCAGGCGATGGAAACCCAGGCGGCCGAGTTGGCCGAGGAACTGGCCACGGTCAAAGCCGAACGCGCGCGCTGGGACCGCCGGGTGGCGTTGCTCAAGCCGGACCGGATCGATCCCGACATGTTGGAAGAGCGGGCCCGGATCACGCTCGAATACGGCAATCCCAACGACGTCACGCTGCTGCTCAAGCCGAACTGACCCATCCCGTCGAAGTGGCCTTGATCTATGTGAAATTGCCCCGCGACCTGTTCGTGCGGCGCCACATTGCCATTCCCCGGAGGACGCTTTCGCCCTGCTGGAATTTCGGCTAAGTGGGTTGGTGTACCGCTGACGCGCCGCGAAACGGCGCGCAAGACGTCGCCCGAGGAGCCCTCCGAGGAACATGATGGCCGTCGCCAAGAACAAGCCAGCGTCTGAGCCTGCCGCGCCGTCCCGCGATGCCCCCGGCATCGCTGAATTCTCCAAGGAACAGGAACTCACGTCCTATCGTGAGATGCTGCTGATCCGGCGCTTCGAGGAGAAGGCCGGGCAGATGTACGGCATGGGGCTGATCGGTGGCTTCTGCCATCTCTATATCGGCCAGGAAGCCGTCGTCATCGGCATGCAGATGGCGATCAAGACCGGAGATCAGGTGATCACCGGCTATCGCGATCACGGCCACATGCTGGCCTGCGGTATGGACCCGAAAGGCGTCATGGCCGAGTTGACCGGCCGCACCCATGGCTATTCCAAGGGCAAGGGCGGCTCGATGCACATGTTCAGCGTCGAGAAGGGCTTTTTCGGCGGCCACGGCATCGTGGCCGGCCAGGTATCGCTCGGCACTGGTCTTGGCTTCATCAATCACTATCGCGGCAACGATAATGTGAGCCTGACCTATTTCGGCGACGGCGCCGCCAATCAGGGCCAAGTCTACGAGAGCTTCAACATGGCGCAGCTCTGGAAGCTGCCGGTGGTCTACATCATCGAGAACAACCGCTACGCCATGGGCACCGCGGTCAACCGTTCGTCGGCGCAGACCGACTTCTCCAAGCGTGGCCTGTCGTTCAACATTCCGGGCATCCAGGTCGACGGCATGGACGTGCGCGCCGTGAAGGCCGCCGGCGACCTCGCCGTGGAATGGTGCCGTGCCGGCAAGGGCCCGTACATTCTGGAAATGATGACCTACCGCTATCGCGGCCACTCGATGTCGGATCCGGCCAAGTACCGCACCCGCGAAGAGGTCGAGAAGGTCCGCACCGAGCACGACCCGATCGAACAGGTCCGCGCGCGGCTGTTGCAGAAGAAATTTGCGAGCGAAGAGGACTTGAAGAAGGTCGACGCCGAAGTGCGCGCGATCGTCAACGAGGCCGCGGAGTTCGCCAGCCACGATCCCGAGCCCGATCCGTCGGAGCTCTGGACCGACGTGCTGCGTTGATCGGCGCAGGCTCGATGTCGATCGTCGCCTTCGCGGTGGTCTATATCGCGCTGGCGGGCGCGGTCGCGAGCTGGATCGCGGGCGCCTATTTCTATGCGCGCACGCTCAAAGCGCTCGGCGGCGCGCCGCGCGAAGTCTGGTACGCCGTCGCCTTCTGGCCGTTCACGCGCGGACGGCTGCAGGGCAGCACGGAAGAGGAAGCCGCCATGGTCAACAAGGCCCTGGTGGCGTTCATCGCCTGTCTGTTGGTGGCATTCGCGGCAACCGCCGCCGCCACCAATCTTCAGCGTCTCGCCCGAGTGAAGTAACCGTCGTCACCAAGTCGAAGTTTAAGTCGTCAGCTAAGTAACCAGCTAAGCGGGAACGTTCATGCCGATCGAAGTCTTGATGCCCGCGCTATCGCCGACGATGGAGAAGGGCAACCTTGCCAAATGGCTGAAGCACGAGGGCGATGCCATTAAGGCCGGCGACGTCATCGCCGAGATCGAGACCGACAAGGCCACGATGGAAGTCGAAGCGGTCGACGAAGGCACGCTCGGCAAAATCCTGGTGCCGGAAGGCACCAACGACGTCGCGGTCAACACGCCGATCGCCGTGATCCTGGCGGACGGCGAGAGTGCCGGCGACATCAAGGAAAGTGGCAGCCAGCCTGCCGCGGCCGAAAAGGTCGCCGAGTCCGCGCCGCCCGCAGCCGCCGAGAACCAGAAGGTGCCAGCCGAGCCGAAGCAGGCGCCATCCGCCGTTGCGCAGCCGCCACAGCCCGAACAGGCGCCCGAGCCGGACTTCGCCGAAGGCACCGAGATGGTCACCATGACGGTGCGCGAGGCGTTGCGCGATGCGATGGCCGAGGAAATGCGCCGCGACGGCGACGTGTTCGTGATGGGCGAGGAAGTCGCCGAGTATCAGGGCGCCTACAAAGTCACGCAGGGCCTGTTGCAGGAATTCGGCGCCAAGCGCGTCATCGACACGCCGATCACCGAACACGGCTTTGCTGGTCTGGGCGTCGGCGCGGCGCTCGGCGGCTTGAAGCCGATCGTCGAATTCATGACGTTCAACTTCGCCATGCAGGCGATCGACCAGATCATCAATTCGGCCGCCAAGACGCTGTACATGTCGGGCGGCCAGATGGGCTGCCAGATCGTATTCCGCGGGCCGAACGGTCCGGCGGCGCGGGTCGGCGCCCAGCACAGCCAGGATTATTCGTCCTGGTACTCGCACGTGCCGGGCCTGATCGTGGTGTCGCCCTATACGGCGGCTGACGCCAAGGGCCTGCTGAAATCGGCGATCCGCAATCGCAATCCGGTAATCTTCCTGGAGAACGAGATTCTGTACGGGCAGTCGTTCCCGGTGCCGAAGCTCGACGACTATCTGGTGCCTATCGGCAAGGCCAAGGTGGTGCGGCCCGGCAATCACGTCACGCTGGTCGCCTGGTCGATGGGCATGAGCTACGCGCTCAAGGCGGCCGAGGAATTGGCCAAGAAGCACATCAATGCCGAAGTGATCGACCTGCGCACCATCCGGCCGATGGATACGCAGACCATCATCGCATCGGTGAAGAAGACCGGCCGCTGCGTCGTTGTCGAAGAGGGCTGGCAACAGTCCGGCGTCGGCGCCGAGATCGCGGCGCGGCTGATGGAGCACGCCTTCGACTATCTCGACGCGCCGGTGCTGCGGGTGTCCGGCAAGGACGTGCCGATGCCGTATGCGGCCAATCTCGAAAAGTTGGCGCTGCCGTCGGTGGCCGAAGTGGTCGAGGCCGCCAAATCCGTCTGTTATCGCTGAGAGTCTCTGGCATGAGCGGCCCCAAGGAACAGGAACTGCCCCCCGACGTGGTCGGGCGCGAGGATGCCGTCGAGGTGTTGCGCGCCTTCGTGGTCGATCAAGGCCTGTCGATCTCGTTCATGCGCGCATTCGACGAACCCGACATGTGGGGCCTGCTGCTGGTCGACATCGCGCGCCACGCGGCCCGGGCCTATGCGCGCGAGGGCGTCTGTACTGAGGACGAAGCGATGGATCGCATCCTGGCGACGTTCGAGGCCGAAATCGAGCGGGCGACCGACATCGGCGTCACCACCCAAAAGCAGGGCCACTGACATGCCGATCCATATTCTGATGCCCGCGCTGTCGCCGACAATGGAAAAGGGCAACCTCGCCAAGTGGCTGAAGAAGGAAGGTGACACGGTCAAGTCCGGCGACATCATCGCCGAGATCGAGACTGATAAGGCCACGATGGAAGTCGAGGCGGTCGACGAGGGCACGCTGGCCAAGATCCTGGTGCCCGAAGGCACGCAGGACGTTCCGGTCAATCAGCCGATCGCGGTGCTGGCCGGCGAGGGCGAGGACGTGAAGGCGGCCGGTGCGGCTGGCGCGAGCAAAGGGGCCGCTCCATCCTTCGAGACGCAGCCTTCGGCTGCTCCTCAGGATGAGGCGGGTAAAAAGGCGGTCGCGCCGCAAGCGCAAAAGTCAGAACCTCGTCCTGAGGGGGCCGCTTCTTCAGCGGCCGTCTCGAAGGACGTGGCCAATGCGCCGCAACCGGCTCAGGCCCCGGCACCTCAACAACAAACGAACGGATCTGCCCGCACCTTCGCCTCGCCGCTGGCGCGACGTCTCGCCAAGGAATCCGGCATCGATCTCGCGCGCGTGCAGGGCTCCGGCCCGCATGGCCGCGTCGTCGCCCGCGATGTCGAAAGCGCCAAGGACGGCAAGGGCCTGAAGGCGCCGGCCGCCGGCGCGCCCGCCGCATCGTCGGCTGCGTCCGCGCCGGTGCCGCCATCCGACGAAAAAATCCGCGCGCTGTTCGCGGAAGGCTCCTACGAGGTCGTGCCGCATGACGGCATGCGCAAGACCATCGCGCAGCGCCTGACGCTGTCGACGCAGACGGTGCCGCATTTCTACCTGACCATCGACTGCATCATCGACAAACTGATGGCGGCCCGCGAGGAGATCAACGCATCGGCCCCGAAGGACAAGGACGGCAAGCCGGCCTACAAGCTGTCGGTCAACGACTTTGTCATCAAGGCGCTGGCGCTGGCCTTGCAGCGCGTGCCGACCGCCAATGTGAGCTGGACCGAGTCCGGCATGCTGCGGCACAAGCATTCCGACGTCGGCGTTGCGGTTGCGCTGCCGGGCGGCCTGATCACACCGATCATCCGCAACGCGGAAACCAAGACGCTGTCGGCGATCTCGAACGAGACCAAGGACCTGGCCGCGCGCGCGCGGGGCCGCAAGCTGAAGCCCGAGGAATACCAGGGCGGCACCACGGCGGTGTCGAACCTCGGCATGTACGGCATCAAGGACTTCACCGCGGTGATCAACCCGCCGCACGCCACCATCCTGGCGGTCGGCACCGGCGAGGAACGCGCGATCGTGCGCAAGGGCAAGATCGAAGCCGCCATGGTGATGAGCGTGACGTTGTCCTGTGACCATCGCGCGGTCGACGGCGCGCTCGGCGCCGAACTGATCGGCGCGTTCAAGACGCTGATCGAAAATCCGGTGATGATGGTGGTGTAGCGCCAGGACGCTCAAGCTCGACGACAGACAACTAGCATAAGTTGTAGATTTGTATTATGATCTTCCCGTTTTCCAGGGAGGGCACTATGCAGGTCGGTACGTTCGGACCGAAACTCATAAGGGCGTGCCAGCAGCTTGGCATGCAGGTTAGTACCTGGTTCAAGGCGCTGTGGCGGCGCTGTGCCATGCAAGTCTCGACATTCAGGCAACAGCATCACCCGTGACGCGCCCGCCAGGGAAGAAACTCCTCGCGGCGCCTCAGCCTGTCCCTCCGGCCGTTCCGGCGGGCGGGTATCGCTGGGTTCCGACCGCGCGGCAAGTGTCGGTCACCTTTCGGTGGCTCGGATCCGTGCTTGCGCTGTTGACGTTCGTATTCGGCGTCTACCAGTTCTATCAGTCGAATTTGGACAAGAAGCGCGAACGCGCGATCGCGCAGGTCGAACGGTTCCAGCAATTCGCTTCATCGGACCAAGCGCAAGCCATCGCGCGCCTGTCCGAAAAAGGCGATGGAAATGCCTACGACCTGACCAAATTTTCCGATCCGTCGAGCGGCCCATCTCGTACCGCCTTGCTCAATTACTTCAATTTGGCGGAGAGCATTTCATATCTGTACAACGTCAACGCCGTCGATCACGCGTTTATCGAGGGGAATCTGCTTTGCGTTTTCGTGCGGAATTATCGGTTGTTCGTACTGGGCCACACTGGAAATCATGGTGTGGTGGTCAAGCTAATCGATAATGCGGGCGTGTTCAGGCAAGATCGTTTTGAGAATTATGCCAAGCTGTTCCGAAAATGGGACGCCATGTTATTCGCGGGTCAAACGGTCGATCAACGATGCGCGCTGAACTGGTCCCATTGATGGAACGCGCTTACGGGCGCGCTGAGACGCGGTCCGCCTGAGCAGCGCGTCGTTTCGCCGCGACCCTCGAAGTCGCCATCTGAGGATGCTATCGTGTCCACCTCGACGCATGCCGGGAAACGGCAGCGCATACAGGGAGGCGACACTCATGCGATCTTCAACAAGGATTCGGGCGACAGGCGCGACGCGGCGCCGGGTGCTGGCGGCCGGCCTCGCCGGTCTGGCGCTTACGGCCTTGCCGCTGTTCGCCGGCAGTGCCGCCGCGCAGGACTACCCAACCCGGAACATCCGCGTCGTCGTGCCGTTCCCGGCCGGCGGCACCACCGACATGCTGGCCCGGCTGTTCGCGCAGCAGTTGACCCAGGGGCTCGGCCAGACCGTGTTGATCGAGAATGTCGGCGGCGCCGGCGGTTCGATCGGCGCCGATCAGGTCGCCCGCGCCGCGCCGGACGGCTACACGCTGCTGTTTCACAATCTGACATTCTCGACGACGACATCGTCGCTGCAATATGTCGGACGCGCCAAGCACGACATCGAGAACGATTTCATCCCGATCTCGGTCGCCGGCTATGTGCCGATGTTGCTGCTGGCGCATCCGTCGGTGCCGGCCAAGGACCTCAAGGAATTCGTCGCCTACGCCAAGACGGCCGACAAGCCGTTGTTCTACGGCTCGACCGGCCCCGGCAGCGTGATGAATTACTCGGGCGAAGTGCTCAAGCGCGACACCTCGATCAAGATGGACCACGTGCCGTTCCGCGGTGCTGCCCCGCTGGTGACGGAAATGCTGTCCGGCCGCATTCAGTTCGGCGGCGATCAGCTTTCGACCTCGCTGGAGCATGCCCGCTCCGGCAATCTGCGGCCGATGGCGGTGCAGAGCGCGACCCGCTCCAAGGCGCTGCCGGACGTGCCGACGGTGCGCGAGCTTGGTTTCCCCAACCTGGAAATCCAGGGCTGGAACGGCTTTTTCGCGCCGAAGGGCACGCCGGATGCGATCATCGCCAAGCTGCATCAGCAAATCGTCGCGGCCGCCAACAATCCGGAAGTGCGCAAGCGCATGGATCAGGTCGGCGCCGAACCGGGTGGCATCACCCAGGCCGAAATGAAAGCGATGCTGCGCGAGCAGATCTCCAAGGTGAAGCCGGTCGTCGAGGAACTGAAACTGGTCGTGCAGTAGTTCGCACGTGACAAGCTTGCGGCCTCGGCGCTTGCGTCGGGGCCGCAAGGATCTTTCAGCTCACGTCCAATCCCGCCGCTTTCAGGGCCGCCTTGGCGTCGGGCGTGCGCAGGAATTCGATCAGCGCCTTGGCGGCGTTCGGCTCCTTCGCGTTGGTCGGCATCCCGGCCGCGAACTCGGTGATGTTCTGCAAATCGCCGGGCAGGGGACCGATAATGTCGATGCCGTTCACGGACATCAGTTCAGGGCCCTGTTGCACCGCCATGTCGGCTTCGCCATTGACCAGCAGATGCGCCGCATAGCCGCCGGCCGGCGCGAATTTGGTCTTGGCCTTCATCTCGTCCGTGATGCCGAGCCGCTCCAGCACTTTGACGAAATGCACGCCGCTGGCGCCGCCCGCCGCCGGATTGGAATAGCTGATGGAGGGTACCGCCAGCAGCGCTTTCTTAAGCGCCTCGGGCGTTGAGATGTCGGGCTTCGGCGTACCCTTGCGGACCGCGACGGCGACGCCGGAGCGCGCCAGCGTCGCATCGCTGCCGGCCGCGACCTTGCCGCTCTTGATCAGGCCGTCGATGCCGCCGCGCGTGCCGATCAGGACGTCAACCACTTCGCCGTCCTGGACGCGCTTGTTGAGACCGGCCGAGGTGTTGAAGGTGATCGCCAGTTTGTGCCCGGTGGCCTGCTCGAACTTCGGTACCAGTTCTTCGACAGCGCTCTGGACGCCGATGGTGCAGAACACGGTAATGGTGGCGGCCTGAACGATTGAGCCGCTTGCAAACGTAACAGCCGCGACGGCCGCGACGCAGCCGAATAGATTGCTCATGTGTTCCTCCCCGGATTTCTTATTGTTGGCTATTACACGCGCAATCGCGCTGAGCCGCAATCGGGTAGAGTAGGCACTCACGGAAGAACCGATGAATAAACGGATTTGGGCTTGGGGCCGATGGCCGTGGGTGACGACCGTGGTCACGTTCGGGCTGGCCGTCAGTCCGATCGGGCAGGCATTCATCTCCGGGGCGTTTTCCAGCGAGGCGCTGAGCCGTAACATCGCCCGGCCGATCCTGATCGGCGCCGGGCTGGTGTTGATCGTGGCCGGCCTGCTGGAGGCCTGGATCTGGTGGATGGTCAACCGGCGGCGCGGCTAGCGCATGATCGGGATCGGATCAAAGTCTAAGTCGCATCCGCCGCCGATTCGAAACCGGCCAGTATGCCGCTCCACCCCCCCGGCGATTCGAAAGCGCTGCGCATCGCTTCCGCGTGTTCGCCGAGCCGCTCGAGGTTGCGATGCTCAAGCTCGACCCGGGTGCCACCGCCATCGGCGATGAATAGAACCTCGACCTCGGTGGCCACATCCGGATTGTGGGCCCAGGTGCCGTCGATCTCCCAGGCCAGCACCAGACGTGACGGCGGCTCCCAGGCCAGCACTTGGCCCCAGGTGCATTCCGAGCCGTCCTCGCCGCGCTCGAACCAGCGGCCGCCCACGCGCGGCTCCATCACCACGTCCTTGGTCGGCGACTGCTTGTTGATTGAATGGGTTTTCGGCCACCAGCGCACCATGCCGCCGGTGAAGACATCGAAGGCTTTCTGCGGTGCAGCCTTGACGTGAATCGACTTGCGCACCGGCGCCGGTTTGATCGTGAGATTCATGTCGTGCTTTCCGTCTTTTCGATTTCGGCCGCGAACGCTTCAAGCGAAGCATCCCAGAATTGATCCAGCCATTTGCGGATTTCGCCGAGGCCGCGCGGATCGATGCGATAGATGTGCCGCGTGCCTTCGGCCCGGTCGGTCACGAGGCTGGCGGCCTTGAGCACCTTCAGATGTTGGGATACGGCGGGCCGGCTGACCGGCAGTCCGTTGGCGAGTTCGCCGACAGCCTGCGGGCGCTCTGCGAGGCGCTCAAAGATGGTTCGCCGGGTCGGATCGGCGAGGGTAGTCAGGGCGTTTACAGCGTAAGCCATGACTAACGGTAAGTATCGACTAACGCATTGTCAATGTACCTCGGGACGCATTACATAGCGTTCCTCTCCGCCCGTGAATCCCAACCGATATAGAGAAGAAATGGCAGACACCGCGTTTGACGTCATCATCATCGGTTCCGGCCCCGGCGGCTACGTGGCCGCGATCCGCGCCGCGCAGCTCGGCTTCAAGACCGCGATCATCGAGAAGGCCTATCTGGGCGGCATCTGCCTTAACTGGGGCTGCATTCCGACCAAGGCGCTGCTGCGCTCGGCCGAGATCTATCACTACATGCAGCACGCCAAGGATTTCGGGCTCAAAGCCGACAATGTCGGCTTCGACGCCGCCGAGATCGTCAAGCGCTCGCGCGGCGTCTCGCAGCGCCTCAATGACGGCGTCGGCTTCCTGATGAAGAAGAACAAGATCAGCGTGATCTGGGGCGACGCCACCATCGATGCGCCCGGCAAGATCACCGTCAAAGCCGCCAAGGCCGAAGCCCCGAAGGGTGCGCTGGCGCCCGGCGCCTATACGGCGAAGCACATCATCCTGGCGACCGGCGCGCGGCCCCGCGTGCTGCCGGGCCTGGAGCCCGACCAGAAGCTGGTCTGGACCTATTTCGAGGCGATGATCCCGGAGAAGATGCCGAAGTCGCTGCTGGTGGTCGGCTCAGGTGCGATCGGCGTCGAGTTCGCCTCGTTCTACCGGGCGTTCGGCGCCGAGGTGACCATCGTCGAGGTGCTGCCGCAGATCCTGCCGGTCGAGGATGCCGAGGTCGCGGCGTTCGCCCGCAAGGCGTTCGAGAAGCAGGGCATCAAGATCCTGACCGGCACCAAGGTTACCAAGCTGGACAAGAAGGCCGACAGCGTCACGGCGACGCTCGATGACGGCAAAGGCAAAGTCGAGACGATCACCGTCGAACGCGTGATCTCGGCGGTCGGCGTGGTCGGCAATGTCGAGGGCCTTGGCCTGGAAAAGCTCGGCGTGAAACTCGAGCGCGGCACGGTCGCGATCGACGGCTACGGCAAGACCAATGTGCCGGGCATCTATGCGATCGGCGACGTCGCCGGTCCGCCGATGCTGGCCCATAAGGCCGAGCATGAGGGAGTGATCTGCGTCGAGGCCATCAAGGGCCTCAAGCCGCACCCGATGAACAAGAGCCTGATTCCGGGCTGCACCTATTGCGCGCCGCAAATCGCGTCCGTCGGCCTCACCGAACAGGCCGCGAAAGACAAGAAGCTCGATATTCGCGTCGGCAAATTTCCGTTCGCCGCAAACGGCAAGGCCATCGCGCTCGGCGAGGACCAGGGCTTCGTCAAGGTGATCTTCGACAAGAAGACCGGGCAACTGCTCGGCGCCCACATGGTCGGCGCGGAAGTGACCGAACTGATCCAGGGCTATGTGGTGGCGATGAATCTCGAAACCACTGAGGAAGAGCTGATGCACACCGTGTTCCCGCATCCGACGCTGTCGGAAATGATGAAGGAAGCGGTGCTGGACGCCTATGGCCGCGTGTTGAACGCGTAGCGCAGAACGTCCCGACGTAATTGTACGGTAAGAGCATTCCACAGCGGCCGATTCGATCTCGGCCGCGACCAGAGGGGGCGGGACATGAAAGCGGAAGACGCGGCGGAAATGATGGATACCGAACAGGCCGGCAACCGCTTCAAGAAGCGCGCCGCGATCCTGATCGCCATTATGGCGATGTTTCTCGCGGTCACCGGGCTCGGCGGGCAGAACGCCACCAAGGAGGCGATCAACGAGAACATCCTGGCCTCGAACGATTTCAACTTCTTCCAGGCCAAGAACATGCGCCAGACCAGCTTTGCGCTGGCCGCCACCGAAATCGAATTGGTGGCGCTGAAGGATCCGGCCCTACCGGCGGAGGCCAAAGCGGCCTTGGAGAAAAAGCTCGAGGATTATCGCAAGACCATCGCCCGGTACGAGTCCGAGCCCGCGACCGGGGAGGGCAAGAAGGAACTGCTGGTCAGGGCCAAGAAGCACGAAGAAGCCCGCGATCACGCGCTCAAGCAGGATCCGTATTTCGATTACGCCGAAGCGCTGTTGCAGATTGCGATCGTGCTGATCTCGGTTGCAATCGTGGCCGAGCAGGTCTGGCTGAGCTTCTTCGGTGCCGGTCTGGGCTTGATCGGCGCGGTGTTGACGCTCAACGGATTCCTGCTGTTGGTGAACATTCCCGGCTTCGGCTGACGCAGCCGGTTCGTGCCGGCCTAAAAAATCTGCCCGTCGTTTGCGCGAGATGCCGAACGAATAGGCGGTAACAGCGGGAAATACCGTGTCCCGTGCCCGATTTTGCTGGCACGGAGCTTGCTCATTAGGTGTTTGAGTTGGTGGCTAGGGTTCCGGCCTTCGGTTGAAGGTGACTGGTCCGAGAGCCACCGCCTGGGCCATGACAGTCCAGGTGCACGGCGGGACAAAAGCCCGGGAGACCTCGGTGGCCGTGACTGGCATCGGAGGTTCGCGCCAGTCCTTCGGTCATTAAACCGACGAGGACTGGACCATGAAACGCTTCAAAAAATTGCTGATCGCGACCGGCCTGACCGTGGTCGTCGCCGCCGTATCGCTGGCCGGCCCGCTTGTTTCCCCGGCCCAGGCGGCGAAGAAGAAAGAATTCAACATCGCCTGGACGATCTATGTCGGCTGGATGCCGTGGCCCTACGCGGCCGAGTCCGGCATCGTCAAGAAGTGGGCCGACAAATACGGCCTGACCATCAACGTCACGCAGATCAACGACTACGTCGAATCGATCAACCAATACACGGCCGGCAAGTTCGACGGCGTCACCGTAACGAACATGGACACACTGACTATTCCGGCCGCCGGCGGCGTCGACACCACGGCGATCATCATGGGGGATTTCTCCAACGGCAATGACGGCGTCGTTCTCAAGAACGCCAAGACCCTCGCCGACATCAAGGGCCGCAAGGTCAACATGGTCGAGCTTTCGGTCTCGCACTATCTGCTGACGCGCGGCCTCGCGACGGTCAAACTGAAGGAAAAGGACATCAAGGTCGTCAACACGTCCGATGCCGATATCGTCGCCGCCTTCAAGTCGCCGGACTCGACCGCGGTCGTCACCTGGAATCCGCAATTAATGGAAGTGAAGGGTGAGCCGAAGGCGACACCGGTGTTCGATTCCAGCAAGATCCCCGGCGAAATCCAGGATCTGCTGGTGGTGAATTCCGAGACCCTCAAGGACAATCCCGATCTCGGCAAGGCGCTGGTCGGCATCTGGTATGAGACCATCGCCCTGATGGAAGATAAGGGCGACAAGGGCAAGGCCGCGCGCGAAGCGATGGCCAAGCTTTCCGGCACCGATCTCGCCGGCTTCGAGGCCCAGCTCAAGACCACCAAGATGTTCTACACGCCCGAGGACGCCGTGAAGTTCACGTCGAGCGCCGAACTTTCCAAGGTGATGGATCTGGTGCGCACCTTCTGCTTCGAGCACAATCTGCTCGGCGAAAAGGTTAAGTCGAAGGACGCCATCGGCATCGCGTTTCCGTCCGGCCAGGTGCTGGGTGACAAGAAAAACGTCAAGATGCGCTACGACGTCAGCTACATGAAGATGGCGGCCGACAAGAAACTTTAGGCAAGGTTCGGATCGGGAGCCGCACATTCGCCGGGTGATGAACATCCTGCCGGGGCGGGGGAGCAGGCTGCTGCTCGCCCTGCTTCCGTTCGTGCTGATTGCGCTCATCTATGTGACGCAATCGGCGCAGCGGCGGGCGGAGAATCCGAACGACAAGCTGCTGCCGCCGGTCAGCGAGATGGTCGACGCCGTCAAACGCGTCGCCTTCGAGCCGGACCGGCGTTCCGGTGAGTATGTGTTGTGGACCGACACGGCGGCCAGCCTGCAGCGGCTGGCGCTCGGTCTCGGCATCGCGACGCTGATCGGCCTGACGTTCGGGTTGGCTATCGGGGTGCTGCCGTTCGTCAGCACCACGCTGGCGCCGCTGGTCGGCGTTCTCTCGATGATCCCGCCGATGGCGGTCCTGCCGATCCTGTTCATCGTGTTCGGGCTCGGCGAATTGTCGAAGGTGGTGCTGATCATCTTCGGCGTGGCGCCGTGTCTGGTGCGCGATCTGGCGCACGCGGCCGGCAACCTGCCGCATGAGCAATTGGTCAAGGCGCAGACGCTCGGTGCCTCGACCTGGCAGATCGCGATCCGCGTGGTGCTGCCGCAGATCATGCCGCGGCTGATCGAGTCCGTGCGGCTGATGATCGGCCCGGCATTTCTGTTTCTGATTTCGGCCGAGGCGATCGCCGCCGATGTCGGGCTCGGCTACCGGATTTTTCTGCTGCGGCGCTATCTGGCGATGGATGTCATCCTGCCCTATGTGGCCTGGATCACCTTGCTAGCCTTCATCATGGATTGGGTGCTGGCCAAACTGGCACGACATTACTTTTCGTTCGCCTACACCGTGGAGCGCCGCTGATGAGCACGCTCGCGCTGCGTGACGTCTGGGTCGAGTACGGCGATCAGATCGTGCTGGAGCGTCTCAACCTGGAGATCGCGTCGGGCTCGTTCGTGTCGCTGGTCGGACCGTCCGGTGCCGGCAAGAGTACGGTTTTGCGTATGGTGCTGGGCCAGGAGCGGCCGACCCGCGGCACCATCCTGCTGGACGGCGCCGATATGCCGGGCGAGCCCGGTCCCGATCGCGGCGTCGTATTTCAGCGCTACTCGGTGTTTCCGCATCTGACCGTGCTGCGCAACGTGCTGCTTGGCTTCGAGTTTCGCGGCAGTCCGTTGCTGACGCGGCTGTTCGGCGCCAAGCGCCGCGCCGCCGTCGCCAAGAGCGAGGAACTGATCGAGGCGGTCGGGCTTAGCGCGCATCGCGACAAATATCCGAGCGCGCTGTCGGGCGGCATGCAGCAACGCCTTGCCATCGCTCAGGCGCTGGCGATGCAGCCCAAGGTATTGCTGCTCGACGAGCCATTCGGCGCGCTCGATCCCGGCACGCGGACGCAGATGCATGCGCTGATCAAGCCGCTGTGGAAGACGCACGGTATGACCGTGCTGATGGTCACTCACGACATCAAGGAGGCCTTCGCGCTCGGCACGCGGCTGATCGCGCTCGACAAGCCCCGGATCGATCCGCAGGCGCCCGGACGCTACGGCGCGGTGATCACCTATGACCTCGATCTCACCCGCACCGGCCCTGTGCCGGTGATGGGATTTTCCAAGCCGCTCAGCCGGGCGGAAGACGCTGACATGTCGAAAGGAGCGCA
The DNA here is from genome assembly GCA_028290465.1 of Xanthobacteraceae bacterium. Classification (GTDB taxonomy): domain Bacteria; phylum Pseudomonadota; class Alphaproteobacteria; order Rhizobiales; family Xanthobacteraceae; genus FEB-22. The sequence goes on from JAQGJU010000030.1 coordinate 75,673, forward strand.
ATCATGATGTTCAAGGGGCCGAGCAGGCGTTCACGCAAAGCCGGACAAGTGCCGGCGCCGCTACGCCAGCGCTTTCACCATCCGGATTTCGACCGCATGGCGACGCAGGGCTGGCAGGCCCTCGATGCCGAAGGCAAGCTGTCGGAAGCGGGCTGGCGCAAGGAGCAGCAATGGGCGCTCGACATGGGGCTGCCCGGCGCCGACAGCATTACCGACAAGTCGATTCCGACGTTTTCGCGCGGTGAGTTGCCGCATTTCGCCGGCATCAATACGTTTCTCAAGGCGCCCTATGTCGAGAACGTGCGGGATGTCGCCAAGTTTGACGCGGCCGTGCTGGGCATTCCGTTCGATTCCGGCACCACCTATCGGCCCGGCACGCGGTTTGGGCCGCAAGGCATCCGGCGCATCTCGGCGCTATACACGCCGTACAACTATGAGCTTGGCGTCGACCTGCGCGAGCAGATGACGCTGTGCGATGCCGGCGACGTGTTCACCATTCCGGGAAATCTGGAAAAGAGCTTCGACCAGATTTCGCGCGGCGTCGCCCATGTGTTCTCATCCGGCGCGCTGCCGCTGATGCTCGGAGGCGATCATTCGATCGGATTCCCGTGCGTGCGCGGCATCGCGCAATGCACGTCGAAGCGCATCGGCATCATCCATTTCGACCGCCACATCGACTGCCAGGAAAAAGACCTCGACGAGCGCATGCACACCACGCCTTGGTACTGGGCGACCAATCTGCCGAACGTCTCGCCGACCAATCTGGTGCAGCTCGGAATCGGTGGCTGGCAGGTGCCGCGCTATGGCGTGCAGGAGGCCCGCAAGCGCAACACCAATGTGCTGACCATTGCCGACATCGAAAAGATCGGCCTGGAAAAGACCGCCGAGATCGCCCTCGAACTGGCCTGGAAGGACGCCGACGCGGTCTACATCTCGTTCGACGTCGACTCGGTCGATTGCGGCTTCGTGCCGGGCACCGGCTGGCCTGAACCGGGCGGCTTCCTGCCGCGCGAGGCGCTCAAGCTGCTCGGCCTCGTGGCCGCCGAAGGCCTGTGCGGCCTGGAAGTGGTCGAAGTCTCGCCGCCCTACGACACGTCCGACATCACCGCGCTGTTCGGCACCCGCGTGGTGGTCGAGGCCTTGGGATCGATGGTCGCGCACGGCAAGCTCGGCAGCCATCGCCACCTGATCGACAAACCCGTCAGCTATTGAGGCACGCCATGCACCGCGGACACGATCATCACGATCACCATCATCATAATGGCGGCGGCAATGCCACGCACGGACGGGCGCAGGCCGGCCACAACCATATCACGCCGCCGCGCCCGGCCGCGCAGTGGCAGACGCCGCATCTACCGGATGCCGTGCACGCTTCGGCCGAAGGCGAGCCCGACCTCGATCTGGTCGAAGCCGCGTTCGTCGAGGCCTTTGCGGTGGCGCGCGATCCGACCAGCTTTTTGCGGTTGGCGCAGGTGCCATTTGAAGCGACCGATCCGGCCGGCACCAAACTGGTGCTGCTGCGGGTCGAGACCAACGCGGTGACCGACATCGGAGCCGTGATGCCGCATCTCGGCGGCGAGACCATGCGCTACGACCCGCTGCCGGCCAGGCTGGTGTCGCAGCGCCGGCGGTTGCGCTTTGTCTATTTCGACGGCACGGCGCCGCGGGCGCTGGAACTGGCGCAGGTGAGGGGGCTGGTCGCTACCTAAACCTACATCCCGCCATACAGCCACGCGATGCCGTCATAGGATTGCTCCTTGGTGCGGCTGCTTAGCATGTTGTTGCGCAGCTCGGCGGTGGGGCCGCGCGCGTGATAGAACTCGCCATAGACGCGGGCCATGATCTGTACTTGCGCGGTGCGCAGATAGCGCTGCTGCTGATAGGCCAGGAAGGCCGCCGGCAGATTGTCCGGCTGCGCGGCCGCCTTCTCGGCGATGCACACGGCATCTTCGGTCGCCATGCAGGCGCCCTGCGCCAGATATTGCAGCATCGGATGCGCGGAGTCGCCGAGCAGCGTGACGTTGCCCTTGGTCCAGTCCTTGACGGGCTCGCGGTCGCACAACACCCACATCTTCCAGACATTGATCTTATCGAGCAGGCGCTGCACCTCCGGCCGTTGGCCCTTGAACCGCTCGCGCAGCTCGACCGGATCGGCTTCGGCGTTCCAGCCCTCGACATATTTGTCGGAATGGAACACGGCGACCAGATTATACAGTTCGCCCCGGCGTAACGGATAGTGCACGAAATGCGTCTTCGGGCCGGCCCAAAGGATCACGTCCGGGCTCCACAGGTCGTCCGGCACTTCTTCGCGCTTCAGGACGCCCCGATAGGCGATGTGGCCGGAGACGCGCGGCTTGCCGTCGCCGACGATCTTTTCGCGGATCTGCGACCACATGCCGTCGCAGGCGATCAGGGCGCGGCCCTGCACCTTCGCGCCGCCTTTCATGGTCAGCGTGACGGTCTTGCCGTCGTCGGCGTAATCCTCGACGTGGGCGTTGGTCTCCAGCGTGACCAGCTTGCTGCTTTGGCAGGCGCGCAGGAATACGCTGTGAATGTCGGACCGGTGCGTCACCATGTACGGCTGGCCGAACCGCTCCCGGATATCCTGGCCAAGCGGCATATTGGTGATCAAGTCGCCGGTCAGGCCGTCGCGCATTTCAAGATTGTTCGGCTCCCAGGCGTCGGCCGAAAGTTGGTCTTTCAAGCCGATCCGTTCCATCGCGCGGAAGATGTTCGGACCGAGCTGAATGCCGGCGCCAAGCTCGCGGAATTCCTCGGCCTGCTCGAACACCCGAACGGGGAAGCCCTTCAGGGACAGCGCATAGGCCGCCGCCAGCCCGCCAATGCCGCCGCCCGAAATCAGGATCGGCAGGCTCTCTGTGTTGATTTGGGGCATTCAACCTCCCGGGCGTCTGTGCGTACGCCCGTTGGGCGCTGCTTGCCGGGAAATCACCACAGGGCGGGCGGCGCCGCAATGGGGTTGCGGCATGATTAAGCCGGTCGCCGCATGCATTCATGCATGGCAATCGGCGCGTGTCCAAAGCGCCAATGTGCGAGCGCGAATTGCAGTTACCGTCGAGACTCCTAAAGGGTGGTCAGCCGAGCCGCCGCTCCTGCATCCGACCGCCGTCGATGCGGATCGCGGTGCGGAAGTCGTGGCCGCAGTCATCGCAGGCCCAGGTATGGCGGACCTGGCGCGCGCCGAGAAACTCGGAGGTCTCCGGCGCCAGCGCCGCCGCGCCGCAGTGCGGACAGGCGTGCAGCCCAACATGTGCCGGTGTGGATTCGAAAGGCGTCGCCGTGCGGAGCGTCGTCATCGCGTCCTCCTGAATCTCTCTGCGGTCTCGGGTCTCCATGCGTGGAAGTACTAGCTTCGCTCTGTGGCGAGGACTTGGCCAGACTTTGCTCAGGTGATGGTTGGCCGGCGATTGGGAGGAACGCGACAAATTGCGCTAATTGGAGCGCGCCCATCGCAAACGTGCACTTCGGAATCGGTATTCCGCACTGCAGCACAAGCCGCCGCGCTGTCGGACCGGCACGGAACCAAGATCGGCCGGATGCATTAAACGCCTGCCAAACAGGTGATGATGCAGATGCTTACACGCTCGCACGAACGCCCTCACGATATTGCGGAACACGATCTGGCCGACAGCGTCCTGGCGCTGGCGAAGCGCAAGGGCCTGACCATCGTGACCGCGGAATCCTGCACCTGCGGAATGCTGGCGCATGCGCTGTCGCAAGCCGAGGGCGCGGGCGACCATCTGCATGGCGGCTTTTTGACGTACACCAAGACGGCCAAGAGCGCCGTGCTGGGCGTGCCGGCGGCGCTGCTGGCCAGCAAGGGCGCGGTCTGCGAGGAGGTGGCCCGGGCGATGGCGCAAGGCGCCCTGGAGCGCTCACCGGCGGATATCGCGGTCGCCGTGACCGGCGTCGCCGGCCCGGCCGAGGATGAGGACGGCAATCCGGTCGGGCTGGTGCATCTGGCGGCCGCCCGACGCGGTAGCCCCGTCCTGCATGTGCGCAAGAATTACGGCAATCCAGGCAAGGACGAGATTCTGCGGCTTGCCATTGGCGATGCGCTGCGGTTGCTGCGGTGCGCCGCCGAGGGGTGAGCAGGCGGACCGTTGCGCAGCGCGAACGCCGCCCTGACCACGACGGCACGTCTGCGCCTGATGGGCTGCAGCCATATCCATAGGCGCCGCATCGATTGCCGCAGCATAGCCTTGCGCTCGACCGAGGCACGGCGGTTCACCTCGGCCTTTACGGCCTCCCATTCCAACGACGTGATCGTTCGCAGGTCGATGGTCGACAGGTCGACTTCGCGCCAATTCGGCAGGTTCAACATGGCTCGCCTTGCGTTCGCTCCGGCCAGGACCGCAGCCGTCGAGCGAAGCTTTACGTCGCCGGCCTGTTCACATAAAATGAATAATCTGGATCATTTCATTCTCATAGAGAGATATATGGATCTCGCGGATCTCAAGATTTTCAGCGCGGTGGCGCGTGAGGGCGGCGTGACGCGCGCGGCCGAGCGGCTGCATCGCGTGCAGTCCAACGTCACGACCCGGGTTCGCCAACTCGAGGAGGACTTGGGCGTCCAGCTGTTCATCCGTTCCGGCAAGCGGCTGCATCTGGCGCCCGCCGGACAGGTGCTGCTGGAGTACGCGGACCGCCTGCTGAATCTGGCGCAGCAGGCCCGCGACGCGGTGCAGGACGTCACGCCGCGCGGGCTGTTTCGCCTTGGCGCCATGGAGAGCACGGCCGCCGTGCGGCTGCCGGCCCCTTTGAGCGAATACAACCGACGCTATCCCGGCGTGACGCTGGAGCTGCGGACCGGCAATCCGCAACAACTTGCCACCGCCATTCTGGCCGGCGAACTCGACGCGGCGCTCGCGGCCGAACCGATCGCGGATGCGCCGTTCGAAAAGCTGCCGGCCTATGACGAGGAGCTGGTCATCGTCGCGGCAGCCGGCCATCCGCCGATCCATGCCAAAGGCGTGCCGCCGCGCGCGATCCTCACCTTCGAGAACGGCTGCCCGCATCGCAAGCGGCTGGAAATCTGGTATGCGGAGCAGGGCGCGATGCCGGAGCGCATCATCGAGATGTCCTCCTATCATGCCATTCTCGGCTGCATCGTGGTCGGCATGGGCATTTCGCTGATGCCGCGCTGTGTCTTGAGCACGTTCCCCGAGAGCAAACGGCTCAGCATTCATCATCTGCCGAAGGGGCAGGATCGTGCCCAGACCGTATTGTTCTGGCGCAAGGGCGCGCGCTCGCCGAAGATCGACGCGCTGGCGCAGATTCTGGCCGCGCCGAGCCCAGCAGCGAATGGGAAACGCGGCCCGGCCATGACTCGTGTTGGTTAGGAGGCGATCGCCGTCTACGACGCGCTCTGCTTCACGGAGTCCGGGTCCCTCAGTGTGAACCCAGACATTCAAGCTGAGTGCAACTGCGCCTGCTTTCGGGGCCTGGGCGCCGTCCTATGATGTGGCGGACAAAGTCCGACGATAGGAAAATTAATGCCTGGAGCGTGGCCGCCGGGTCAGGACATCGCCGGCGGCGGCTTGCGGCGACCGCACGACGCGGAGCGGCGGCGCGGCGTCTCTGCTGCGCCAGGGCGGCGCGTCGAACAGCGACACCAGGAAATCCAGGAAGGCGCGGGTTTTCGGCGTGTCGCGATGTTGGCTCGGATACACCGCCGAAATGATGTGTCCGTCCGCCTGATAGTCCTGGAGGATTTCGACGAGCTTGCCCGCTTGCAGCATGGTATGCGCGTAATAATCGGCGACCTGAATGATGCCGATGCCGGTCACGGCCGCCTCGACCAGCGCTTCCGCGCTGTTCGCCGTCAGGATGCCTTTCATCGCCATGCGGCGATCGACGCCATCCTGCTTGAAGCGCCAGTCCCACAGCCGGCCATCGCGCGGGCGGCGATAGGTCATGCAACGATGCCGTGCCAGATCGTCGGGCGCGCGCGGCACGCCATGTTCGGCCAGATAGGCGGGCGAGGCACACACCACGTAACGCGATACGGCAAGGCGCCGCATGCCCAGGCTGGAGGATTGCAGTTCGCCGATCTGTACGGCGACGTCCAAGCCGTCGTCGATCGTATAGGGCACGTAGTTGGTGCAGACGATCTCCAGCGACACCGCCGGATAGCTCCGCACGAAGCTCGCGATGCGCGGGACGATCCAGATCCGGCTCAAGCCGGACGGCATTGCAACGCACAATCGACCGCTGGGGATGCTCACCGCGCGGCCGACATTCTCCTCCGCGGTTTGGAGATCCTGCGTGATCTGCTTGCAGCGCGCATAGAATTCGGCGCCTTCCGGGGTCAGGCTGAGCCGGCGGGTCGAGCGGTTGACCAGGCGTGCGTTAAGTTTCTTCTCGAGCCGCGTCAGCGTCGCGCTCACCGCCGAGGTCGATACGCCGAGCATGCGCGCGGCGCCGCTCAACGTGCCGGCGTCGATCACGCGCAGGAAAACCGAGATACCGTGCAGATTATCCATGAGCCACGAGCATTGATCCGATGACGTCCGTAAGTGTAGGCGTCATCGCGAAAGCGATCCAGACCCCATAACGGGGCACAAGCGGGGAGGAAACCATGGCGATTGTCCTTGGTGCTGAGGTTCTCAAAGACGTCCTGTCGATGAGCGAGGTCATCGATCTGATGGAGACGGCGTCGATCCACGATGCCGCCGGCCGCAGCATGATGTCGCCCAAGGTCAATATCGACTTCGAAGGGGGCTTCCTGCGCTTCCTGTTCGCCGCAGACTATGAGGCGGGCTATGGCGCGACCAAGGCCTATCACGTCATCGCCGGCATGGCGCGCTATGTGGTCTCGCTTTACCGGCTGAAGGACGGGGCGCTGCTCGCATTGCTGGACGGCCGCATGATCACCGACTTGCGCACCGGCGCCGTCAGCGGCGTGGTGGCGCGGCGCGTGCCGGTGCAGGGACCGGTCTCCGTCGGCGTGATCGGCTCCGGACATCAGGCGCGCTCGCAACTCGAAGCGCTGGCGGCGGTCTATCCGATCGCCTCCTGCGCGGTCTATAGCCCGACCCCCGCCAATCGCGAGGCGTTCGCCCGCGAGATGGGCGCGAAGCTGCGCATCGCGGTACGACCGGTCGACACCGCGGAAGCCGCCGCGCGCGGCCATGCGGTCGTGGTCGCGGCCAGTAGCGCGCGCGCCGCCGAACCGGTGCTGCGCGGCGCATGGCTCGATGGCTGCCGCTTGCTCTGCGCGGTCGGCAATACGCGGCCGCAATTCGCCGAGGCCGACGTCGCCTGCTTCGAGCGCGCCGGCGTGATCGTCGTCGATACCCACAACGCCATCGAGGAGGCCGGAGATCTGCGGCAGGCGAAGGCCGCCGGCGCGCTGCCGGACGCGAAGGTTGCCACGCTTGGGCAGATCGCCAATGGCTCGGTCGCGCTACCGTCCAGCGGACTGGTCACGTTCAAATCGGTCGGCACGGCTCTGCAGGACCTCGCCCTTGCCGGCCGCTACTACGAATTGTTGGGCAGCCGCCAAGACCTGCCGCAGGCATCCGATCTGGCCGTTACCGAATGATTGTTAAGACCGGCATTGAGAGTGTTTGCAGGTGCCCGGCCTTTGCAGGCGAAATGGCCACCCCTAGAGTGCTGGCGTTCGGCATCCAGCAAACGGCAATGAAAAGCCGCACTGGCGAACGAGGAACGCGGCCATGGGAATAGTTTTGAAGGGCGTCATGCAGGCGCCCGTGACCCCGCTCAACGACGACTTCAGCCTCGACGTCGAGGGGTTCGAGCGCATGGTGGATTTTCATATCCGTCACGGCGCGCCGGCTATCGCCTGGCCGCACCACAAGGCCGAGTCGCTCAACCTCACCATTGAGGAGCGCAAGCTCGGCGCCGAAGCCGCGGTGCGCGCGGCGGCCGGCCGCGTCCCGGTCTCGATCTTCATCAGCGCGCTGTCGATGGAGGATTCGCTCGACCTTGCGCGCCATGCGCAGAAGGCGGGCGCCGACGCCATCCTGGTGATCACGCCGTATTTCTGGAAGCCGACGCCGGAAGCGATCTACGACTATGTCGTTGAGGTCGGCACCTCGATCGATCTGCCGCTGCTGACCTATAACTCGCCCGGCCATCTGGCCGGCGTTGAGTTCACCGGCGATCTCACCCGCCGCCTGATCGAAAAACTGCCGAACTTCATCGGCATGAAGGACGCGAGTTTCCACAGCGAGAAGTTTCTGGAGATCTCGCGCGTCGCGCGTCAGATGCGGCCGGGCTTCGCAATGATCACCGGCGTCGAGTTCCTGCTGCCTTCAATTCCGCTGGGCGGTGCCGGCTCGTTCTCCGCGGCCGGCGCGATCTCGCCGCATCTGTGCAACGAGTTGTACAATTCCTGCGCCACCGGCGACTGGCCGAAGGCGCGCGAGTGCCAGTACAAGATCACGCAGCTCTGGCATCTGTTCCGCGAGCAATATCCGTCCTCGCTCAAGGGCGGGATGGTGATGATGGGACGTTCGGTCGGGCCGACGCGCGCACCGCTGCCGACCGCCACCAAAGAGCGCCAAGCCTATATCCGCACCCAGCTCGAAGAGCTCGGCATTCTTCAGAACGAGCCTTACGGCTGGTAATGGACCTCCAGAACGAGCGCGGTCAGATGTCAAAATTTCAGCCCGGACTAGTCCACACGCCGGTCACGCCATTCACGCGCGAGCGCCGCATCGATTTCGATCGCTACGGCCAGTTGCTCGACTTCCATCTCGCCAACGGCGCGGAGTCGCTGGCGCTGCCCACGCATATCGGCGAGTCCGTCAGCCTGTCCGACCGCGAAAAGCTCGACGTGGTCGCCTTTGCGGTGGAGCATGTGAACGGGCGCGTGCCGGTGATCGCCCATGTCAGCCAGTCGGGCACGGCGCTCGCCGTCGATCTCGCGCGCAAGGCGGAAGCGGCCGGCGCCAATGCGATCGTTGCGACGACGCCGTACTACTGGACGCCGCAACCGGCCATGCTGCTCGAGCATTTCCTGCAGATCGGCGGGGCGGTGCGCGTGCCATTCTATCTGTACAATTCGCCCGACGAGATGGGCGGCACCAAGATCAGCACCGATCTCACGCTTAAGCTGATCGACAAGCTCGATAACCTTGCCGGCCTCGTCGATGCCAGCCTCGACTGGCAGTTCATGATCGACGTCGTATCCAATGCGCGGCGCGTGCGTCCCGATTTCCAACTGATGTCGGAATACGATTACATGATCTCGGCGAGCGCCATCGGCGCTGTCGGTGCCTTCTCGCCACTCGCCGGCATCGCGCCAAACCTGATCGGACAGCTGTACAAGTTGTGCCGGCAGGAGGCCTACAATGCCGCGCTCAAGCCGCAGGAAGACTTGGCTGCGCTGCGGCAGGCCGTGAAGGCTGTCGGCGTCGCCGGCCTCAAGGGTGCGATGCAGGCGATGGGGCGCGAGTGCGGGGTGCCGCGCGCGCCGGTGCCGGCGCTCAAGAGTGCGCAATATGACGCGTTGGCTGCCACGCTTGGCGGGATGAGCTTTCTGCAAGCGGAGCCGCGCGGCTGGTAGCGCCGGCCAGTTCTTCAGCCACCAAATACGTTCGACGGCGGATCCACCGCCGCGTCCACCGGGAGGAAGACACCATGGCCCAATCGCGTGCCGGAATCCGCGGCTTGATCGCAGCGACCGTTCTGGCTGTCGCCGCCGCGTCGACCGTCGTGGTGTCGAGCGCCCTTGCGGCTGACTATCCCGGCGATCGCCCGATCCGCATCATCGTTCCGTCGGCCGCCGGCGGCGGCACCGATCTATCGTTCCGCCGCATTGAATCGAAAATGAGCGAAATTCTCGGAGGCAAGATCTATATCGAGAACTTCCCCGGCGCGACCGGCAATATCGGCGCGCAGATGGTCGCGCAGGCCAAGCCCGACGGTTATACGCTGCTGGTGATGATCTCCTCACACGCGATCAATCCGTCGATCATGAAGGATGTGCCCTACGATCTGGAGCGGGACTTTGCGCCGATCTCTTTCACGATGTCGGTGCCCAACGTGCTGGTGTCCAATCCGTCCGTGCCGGCGAAGGACCTCAAGGAGTTGATGGCCTACATCCGGTCGAAGCCGGGCGAACTCAACTTTGCCTCGGCCGGCTTCGGCAGCGCGCCGCATCTGATGATGGAACTGTTCCTGCTCCAAACCGGCCTGAAGATGCAGCACATTCCCTATAAGGCGTCCGCGCCGGGCTTCAACGACGTGGTCGGCGGCCATGTCACGCTGATGGCCGGCAATGTGCTGACCGCCATGCCGTTCGTGAACAGCGGCAAGCTGCGCGCCTATGGCCTGACAGCGCCGCAACGCTCGGCGGCGGCGCCCGACGTTCCCACGCTGGCGGAAGCCGGCGTACCGGGATACGCCGCGGAGCAATGGTTCGGTCTCGCCGCGCCGAAGGGCACGCCGCCCGAAATCGTGGCCAAGCTGCATAGCGCCGTGGTCAAGACCCTGAACGATCCGACCGTGCGTGACGCGCTGATCCGTGATGGTGCCGATCCGCGCCCCAGTGCCACACCGGAAGAGTTCGGCGCCTTCATCCGCTCTGAGAAGATCAAGTGGGAAAAGGTGGCGAAGCAGGCCGGACTGAGCGCGAAGTAGGGCGTTTTCCTCATTCTTCAGAATGCCCGACGGGGTGCCCGGCGCGCGACTTTGCGCGCGTCCGGCCATGCAAATGACCGGTACCTGGCTCTGTTCAGCCCCGCTATTGACCCGGCCGGATGGCTTCCCTACACAGCGTCAGCCTTTCCGGCGGCGGGTTCGCCGTCCGAAACGGCCAATAACGCGGCTATTGAAGCGGGTCTTGAGCGCGTAGCTCAGTTGGTAGAGCACGTGACTTTTAATCATGGGGTCGTGGGTTCGAGTCCCACCGCGCTCACCATTCTTCAAATTTCAGCGATATGGCTCCTGGACGCGCCCATTTCGCGTCGTCGCACGGATTTGCTACACTGTGGCCCGGTTCATGCTTGAAGTTGCGCGGGTTTGCCGCCCGCGCCAAGGAGTTCCCATGCCCGTCCTCAACCGTATCGCCGATTTCCATGCCGATATCACCGCTTGGCGGCATGACCTGCATGCCCACCCGGAGCTCGGCTTCGACGTGCACCGCACCGCCGCCAGCGTCGCCGAGAAGCTCGCCGCGTTCGGGGTCGACGAGGTGATCCCGGGGATCGGCCGGACTGGCGTGGTCGGCGTGATCCGCGGCCGCCTGCCGGGCAAGGGCGGCCGGCAGGTCATCGGGCTGCGGGCCGACATGGACGCGCTGCCGATCGAGGAAGCCAATGACGTGCCGTACAAGTCGATGGTGCCGGGCAAGATGCACGCCTGCGGTCATGACGGGCATACGGCGATGCTGTTAGGGGCGGCGCGCTATCTGGCCGAGACCCGCAATTTTGCCGGCACGGCGATCGTGATCTTCCAGCCGGCCGAGGAGGGCGGCGGCGGCGGCCGGGAGATGGTCCAGGACGGCATGATGGACCGCTTCGGCATCCAGGAAATCTACGGCATGCACAATTATCCGGGCATTCCGCTCGGCCAGTTCGCGCTGCGCGCCGGCCCTATGATGGCGTCGGCGGACCGGCTGTCGATCGACATCGAGGGTGTCGGCGGCCATGCGGCCCGGCCGCATTTCGCGGTGGATACCGTCTTGGTCGGAGCCCAGATCATCAACCAGATCCAGTCGATCGTGTCGCGCAATGTCGACCCGCTGGACTCCGCCGTGGTGTCGATCACCGCGTTTCAGGCCGGCAATACCGACAACGTTATTCCGCAGACCGCGCATCTGCGCGGCACCGCGCGCAGCCTCAACCCCGAGGTGCGGGATCTCCTGGAAAAGCGCCTGCACGAGGTCGTCGAGGGCACCGCGAGGCTCTACGGCGCCACCGCCAAGCTGACCTATCACCGCGACTACCCGGTAACGCGCAATCATCCCGATCAGGCCGCGTTCGCGGCCGGCGTCGCGGCGCAGGTGGTCGGCACCGAGCGGGTCAACGATCAATTACTGCCGGTGATGGGCGCGGAGGATTTCTCGTTCATGCTGGAATCTCGCCCCGGCACGATGATCTTCGTCGGCAATGGCGACAGCGCTGGGCTGCATAACCCGAGCTACGACTTCAACGACGAGGTGATCCCGCTCGGCGCGTCGTACTGGGTGCGGCTGGTGGAAAGCGCTCTAGAAGCGTAGCGCAAAGTCGGCTTAGCCAAACGATATCGCTAACGAAAATGGCCGGCTTTAACAGCCGGCCATTTTGATGATTGAAGCTTCGGAACGTCGGAGCTTATTGAACGGTCTCGATCCGGTTCTCGACGATCTGCGCCGCGGCGGGCGCTTGGCCAAGGGCGCGGCGGCGAGCTAGGCCGAACGCCAGCTTGGCTTCCAGACCGCGCCAGAACGCGAAGTCGTTGATGCGCGAGCTTTCCAGCATGGCCAGACCGGCGGCCGACAGGAACGGCAGGCTCTGCACCACCAGCACCAGCGCGAACAGGTTCTGCGCGTGGACCTGATCGAAGTTCCTCAGATACAGAACCAGCGCGCCGGCGATCAGCGACAGGCCCAACAACGCTTCCCAGAACGCCGGGAACTTGCGCAACCCGTCCCAGAACGCCGCTGGGAATTGGCGCGCCGATTCCCAGAAGGTCGGGAATTCGCTGGCCATCTTGCGTCCCTTGCCGCCTTTAGCGGTCACCAGGAACGGCAGGTGCTCGACGAACAGGCCGGTAGCAACCGCCTTGGCGACCGTCATCTGCACCGACATGGCGGCGAACACGCAGCCGAACGTCTGGCCGCGGGGAATGTTGACACGAAGACGATACAGCACTGCGAAATGCATCAGCGACACGACAAATGCGGCCACGATCGGCAGGGTCAGGATCTTGTCCGGTACGGCGACCTGCAAGACAAGAACGACCGGCACCCAGAGCAGGTTGAGAATCGCCACGACCACGCCGATCGACTCGGCACCGAGCCAGTTCAGCCAGCCCATCGAGAACTCGCGGCGCTGTTCGCCGCTCAGCGCCGACGCGCCCGGCAGCATGCGGCGCCAATGCTTACGCACGATCTGTACGCCGCCATAGGCCCAGCGATGGCGCTGTTTCTTGTACGCCTCGAAGGTGTCGGGCAGCAGGCCATAGCCATAGCGCCGGTTGGTATAGAGCGCGACATAGCCGTGCTCCAGGATCGACAGGCCGAGGTCGGTATCCTCGCAGATCGTGTCGCTGGACCAGCCGCCGGCCACTTCCATCGCCGAACGACGGATCAGGCACATCGTGCCGTGCACGATGATGGCGTTGGCCTCGTTGCGCTGAACCATGCCGATGTCGAAGAAGCCGGCATATTCAGCATTCATCGCGTGATGCAGCAGGCTGCGGGTGCTGTCGCGGTGATCCTGCGGCGCCTGCACCAGCCCGACCTTCGGGTCGGCGAATGCCGGCACCAAATCCTTCAGCCAGTCGTGCGTGACCACATAGTCGGCGTCGATCACGCCGATGATTTCGGCGTCGGCTGCGGTGTGGATCAGGGCGAGACGCAGCGCGCCGGCCTTGTAGCCCTGCAGGTTTTCGACATTGACGAACTTGAAACGCTCGCCGAGCAGCTTGCAGTGCTGTTCGACCGGCTGCCACAGCGCCGGATCGGGCGTGTTGTTGATGATCACCACGCATTCGAAGTTCGGGTAATCGAGTTGCGCCAGCGCATCGAGCGTCTGGCAGAGCATTTCCGGCGGTTCGCGATAGGCCGGAACGTGGATCGAAACTTTCGGGAAGACCGGCTCGGCCGACGGTATCGCCGGAACCAGCGACGGTGAGGCGATCAGGCGCTTCGGCCCACGACCGAAACTGACGGCCGCGATCTCATCCATCCGGGCCAGCGCGATCAACAGCAGCGGTATCAGCAGCAGCGTGCCGAGGCCCAGCGCGAAGGCGGCCCCGAACACGAAGTAATGGCCCTGCCAATAGGCGACCACGCAGGCCAGCCAAGCGCCGACCCCGTTGGCGGCCAGCGCCAGCAGCCCGGCCTGGCGCGCCGTGACGGCGGAAATATTCAGGATCGGCAGCGACAGCAGAATGCCGAGCAGAATGGCGATGCCGGCCAGCTTCCAGTGATCCGGATTGACGATAAAGCCGTTCCACGAGAACTTCGCGTGGCGGTCGGCGTCGAACAGGCCCCAATAGGCGCCGACGCCGCCCTCAGCGACCTTCCATTTCTGGTCGAAGGCTTCGATCACGTTGTAGTCAATGCCGAGCTGATCGGCGCCGCTGACGAACTGGCGTAGTACGGTGGCCTGTTCGAACCGGCCCGGGACGGCGACGTGGCGATTGGTGCCGGCGCTCGGCCACCCGAACTCAGCGATCACGATCCGCTTGCCCGGATAGGCATGCTGCAGATCGGCGTATTTATTGAACGTATAGGCGACGGTTTCGCCGGCCGTACGATTGTCCCAGTAAGGCAGGATGTGCGCGCCGATGAAATCGACGGCCGAAACCAGCTTCGGGTGCTTTTCCCACTTGTCGAGAACTTCGCCGGTGGTGACCGGCACATGGACCCGCTGCTTGACCTGCCGGATGTATTCGATCAGCCAGTCGACTCGCGCGGCGTCCGACATGACCGACAAGTCGTTTCTAAAGACCGTCTCGTTGCCGACCACGATAGCGTTGACGTTGCTGTAGTTGCGGGCCAGCAATATCGCCGATTTGATTTCGCGCTCGTTCTTGGCCTTGGCCGCCTTCGCTATTTCCGGATCCTTGTCGTCTTCCGGGTCGAGCCAGACGCCGACCGTCACCTTGAGGCCGAACTCGGCGGCGATCGCCGGCACCAGTTCGGCGCCGTTCGTCGACTCGTAGGTGCGCACGGCGCGAGTCAGCGGCGCCAGCAGCTTCAGGTCGGAGCGGATTTGTTCGGGGGAGGCCCTGTCGCGGCCGGGTCGCTGAGATCCGGCATAGGGCGCGTAGGAAACGCTGGCCAACTGGCCGTCGAAGCTCGGCGCGGAGGCGCGACCTTCGAACAAGGCCCAGGCACCAAGATGCACGCTCGCCACGAGTGCGACGAGGGCGGCTACGGTACGCATCGGTTGAAAACCAATTGGGGCAGGAAATCACGGTCCCGAACCCGTCCCCTGGGCTCGACCGAGGTATTTCTTGCAGAGCAGCATACCCCGGATTGGCACTTCGTCAAATAGAATCCAGGCGTGGCAAATTCAGGGCAAGTCCTGTGCTCAGCATGAAATTTTTGCGACATGCAGTGACGCTCGCACAAGACAGTTGGTCTGGCGGTTATTCTGCAACGCAGCACGGTATGAAGTGGTTCCGCGCCATACCGAATTTTTTATAGTTAACGCTTTTCTGCCGGGGCAGCGGCCGGAGCCGGGGCGGCGGCCGGGGCTGCCGGAGCCGCTGCGGGTTGCGCGGCGTCGACTGCCTGTTCGGGGTTGACCCAGCAGGCATAGGCCGGATCGCGAATGTCACCCTTGTTGTCGAACTCGCCCTGGCGGGCCAGGCAACGGAACGCGGCCTGAATATGCGGACCCGGGCAGCCAAACCGGTCGTATAGGTCTATGTGGCGGAACGCAGTGTCGACATCGTTACGCCAGAGCAGGGCGGTCAGGCGGGTACCGAGCCACAGACATTCAGCGCTGCCTGCGCCGCCATTGAGAATCTTCGCCGCCTCGGCGATCCGCTGGCGCTCCTTCGCCTTGGTGGCGTCATTGGCCGGCGCCTGCTTCTGCGGCTCAGCGGGTTTTTCGCCGCCGCTCTGGGCAAAGCCCGGGAAAGCGGCAAAGGACAACATCACCACGCTGAGCGCGGCGGCAGCAATACGCGAACGCGAAAGGGCCATGGTTGCTCTGGCTTTGTTACGACGATTGTTGGTCACGATCGACGGAATTCGCACTCCGGCGCTCACGACCACCCCGACCACTTGAATGGGTCAGCATTACGGCCCGATAGCCGCCCGCTAATCCCGCGACGAAATGACCTTAACTCGCGGTCTTTGTCCAGCATCGTTCGGCTACGTGCTTAAAGCCACGGGGCAATCGGTCACGGCTGGTCGGCGCCATCCGAAATCCCCCTTGGCATCACGCGCGGCGAACGGTAATCGAAGTCGGTGTCGTCCTTGGAACCAGCCCCCCTTCGTCGGATCAGCCGCCCGCTTGCCCTGTTCGGGCTGACGGCGCTCGGCATCCTGCTGTTCTGGTGGCGGCTCGGCGCCCCGATCGCGTTGCCGCCGGCACCCCCCGGCGCCGGCCATACGCTGCAATGCGTGTCTTACGCGCCGTTTCGCGGCAGCCAGAGCCCGCTGGTCGCCGGCACCCACATATCGGTCGAGCAGATCGACGGCGATCTGGCGCAACTCTCCAAGCTGACCGGCTGCGCGCGCAATTATTCGGTCGAGTTCGGCCTCGACCAGATCCCGGCCGTCGCCAAAAAGCACGGCATGAAGGTGATGCAGGGCATCTGGCTGTCCAGCGACGCCGCCAAGAATGCTGGCCAGATCGTCCAGACGGTCGCCCTGACCAAGCAGTTTCCCGACGTGATCGAATCCGTGATCGTCGGCAACGAGGTGCTGCTGCGCGGCGAGATGTCGACGGCCGACCTTGTGGCCACCATCCGCAACGTCAAATCCCAGGTCACCAAGCCGGTTACCTATGCGGATGTGTGGGAGTTCTGGCTGCGCAATCCGGAACTGGCCGGCGCGGTCGATTTCATCACCATCCATATCCTGCCGTACTGGGAAGACTTCCCGATCCCGGTCGAGGACGCCGCCAGCCACGTCAACGCCATCCGGCAGAGGGTCGCGGCGGCCTTTCCGGGCAAGGAAATCGTGATCGGCGAGTTCGGTTGGCCGAGCCAGGGGCGAATGCGCGAAGGTGCGCTGCCATCGCCTGTCGATCAGGCGCGGGCGCTCAGCGATGTCGGGCAACTGGCCGCGCGCGAAAAATTCCGCATGAACGTGATCGAGGCCTATGACCAGCCGTGGAAGCGGGCGCTCGAGGGCACCGTCGGCGGCCATTGGGGCGTGATCGATTCCGCCACCGGCGCCTTCAAATTCCGGCTCGGCGAGCCGGTTTCGAACCACCCGAACTGGCGCTGGCACGCGCTGAGCGGCATCGCGCTGGCCGGTCTGGTGTTCGCGGCCGCGTGGCGCGGCAGCCGCGGGCGCCACGCGCCGTTGCTGGGCTGGCCGGACTGGATCGCGGTCGCCGCGATGGCGCTGGTGCCAGGCGCGGTGATCGGCTGGGCGGTCGCGCTGGCGCCGGTCGAGAGCCTCGGCCTCGGCGGCTGGCTGCGCTCGCTGACGATGCTGGCGCTAGCCTTCTTGGCGCCGGTCGCGGCTTCCGCCGCTGTGACATCCGGCCGTTCGGTGCCGGGCTTTGCTGCCGTGCTCGCCTATGCCGACCAGCGCGAGCGCGACCGGCTGACCTTGGCGCTGGGCCTGATGCTGGTTGTGCTGGCAGTGGTCGCCATGCAGGTCGCGCTCGGGCTGGTGTTCGATCCGCGCTACAAGGATTTTCCGTTCGCGCCGCTGACCGCGGCCACGGCTCCGTTCCTGGCGCTGGCGCTGCTCCGGGGCGGCCAACAGCTCGGCGGGAGATGGTTCGGCCGGGCGGCGGCCGAAACCGCCATCGGCGGGTTGTTGGCGGGCTCGGCGTTTTACATCGCGATCAATGAGACGTTCGCCAACTGGCAGTCGCTGTGGCTGTGCGCGGCGCTGCTGGCGCTGGCCGTCACTCTGGCTCGGGCGCCGGCCGGGCGAAGCTGAGCGCCAGAATTCCGACCGCGAGCGCGGACAGCCCTGCATTATACATCACCAAGCCGAACGCGGCCGTCGCCAGCGCGACCGCGAACAGCACCAAGGACGGCCGGATCAGGTTGAGCAGTGCCACGGCGAGTGCGAAATAGCCGAACACCATGTTGTTGAACAGCACCATGGTCAGCTTGCGGGTCGCGCATAGCCAGGTCGGCAGCCCGCCATCGCAAGCGAGGCCGACGCTCGGCATCTCGATCGCCAGATAGCGCAGATACATCCCATAGCCGAGCGACAGGAAGCCGATCACCAGGAGCACATTGACGGCGCGGGCGCTCGGCCGGAACAGCGGGTGTCGCGGTTGATTTTTGGAGGCCATCTCGGTCACACTATCGATCATGGGCGCACTATGCCGGCTGGGCGGCCGTGTCGCAATCCATGACAAATCATCGAGGAATCTAGCGCAGCGCCAGCCGCTGCCCGTCGAACACCGCCGGCTGGCAACTCGGCAGCCCGGCGGCGTTCAGCGCGGCGCAGAGCTGCGCGGCCGCGTTGGCGTTGGCAAGCGGCCCGGCAACGAGGCGCAACTCGACAGTGCGTCGCTGCCGCAGGTCGCGGATCGACACCACCGGAGTCAAACCTTCCAGCAGCTTCGGATGCTGGCTGCGGACCATGCTCCACTGCGCGCGGATCATTTCGATATTGCTTGCGCCGCCGATATCGATGCCGAAATCGATGCGCGGCGCGGTTGCGCCGTTCGCGGACGCGGTGGACGGCGCCGAAGCCGTGATGTCGGGCGCCTGCGGCAAGGCCGGCATACCGGGCAGGCCGAACGACGGAATCCCGGCGTGTGGCCCACCGATCAGGGAAGGATCGAGCGGCGCCATGGCAACCAGGGCATTGGCCGAATTCGGCGGAGCCGGTGCGGCGGACGGGATTTCTCCGGGCAGTGCGGACGGAGGTGACGGGCTCGGGGCCGGTGCCGGGGTGGGATCGGCGGCCGGAGACGACGCAATCTTGGGGAGGTTCTGGAGTTTTTCGGGCGCCGGAGCCGACGGCGCGGGCGCGGCCGGCGCTTCGGTCATCGACGGCAGATTGATCGGCGGCAACGGGCGGGTGGCGCTGATCTCACGTTTGATCGAGCCGGTCACGTCCTCGAAATTGCGCTCCAGCGCGCTCAGGCGCGTCAGCAGGCGGTCGCGATCGGCCGCCATCGCCTTGACGGTTTCGGCCAGCCGGCGGGCCTCGGCCAAGGCTTCGGGGTCGCGCTGCACGATGACGGGAGCCGGGGCCGCCGGTTGCGCGGGCGTGCCGGCCAGCCGGGTTTCCGGCCTGTCCGGTTTGCCCCAGGACGCCACGGCAAAGCTCATCCGCCGCATGCCGGTATCGCTCATGCCGACCAGCACCGCGACCGTCAGCGTCGCGGCGGCAGCCGTGCCCCACAACGCCAGCTTTCGCAGCCGCCTCATGTCGAGCGGTGCGTCGGCCGCGTAATCGGACTGCTTGTTGCGCGTTCGGTCCACCCTGCCTCTCATCGCTAACTGAAGGGCGAATCGAGCCTGCAAGCGGTAGCAGATTCGCGCCGTTCTGACTCCCGGCAACGCGCCGGTGCTTTGCGCGCCGCTGCCGCTCGGCTATGACGTCGGTGAATGTACGGAGCACAATCCCGTGCGGAGATTCGAATGACCAAAAGCCCGCGTACCTGCCTGTCTGTCGTGCTCGCCGCCGGCGAGGGCACCCGCATGCGCTCGCGCCACCCGAAGGTGATGCATGAAGTCGCCGGACGATCGCTGCTGGCCCATGTGCTGACGGCGATCCGCGACGGCGCCGGCGGCAAGGTTGCCGTGGTGGTCGGACCGGACAGCAACGCGGTCGCCCAGGAAGCCCGTTCCGTGCTGCCCGATGCCGAGAGCTTCGTGCAGACCGAGCGGCGCGGCACCGCGCATGCGGTGCTGGCCGCCAAACCGGCGCTGGCGCGGGGCGCCGATGACATGCTGATTGCGTTCGGCGATACGCCGCTGATCCGGCCGGAAACCCTGGCGCGACTGCGCAAGGCGTTGGCGGACGGCGCGACCGTCGCGGTGCTCGGTTTCCGTCCGGCCGATCCGACCGGCTACGGCCGGCTGGTCGTGCAGGGCGGCGAACTGGTCGCGATCCGGGAGCACGCCGATGCCAGCGACGAGGAGCGCGCCATCGGACTGTGCAATGGCGGGCTGATCGGCCTCGCCGGCGCTTCGGCGCTGGCGATTCTGGAGTCGATCGGCAACCAGAACAAAAAGGGCGAATTCTATCTCACTGACGCGGTCAGCATCGCGCGCGAGCGCGGATTGCGAGCCGTGGTGGTCGAGGTCGACGAGGACGACGTGCGCGGCATCAACACCAAGGCGCAACTCGCCGAGGTCGAAGCCGTGATGCAGCGGCGGCTGCGTCAGGCCGCGCTCGAAGCCGGTGTGACCCTGATCGCGCCCGAGACCGTGCACCTGTGCGCCGACACGACCTTCGGCCGCGATGTGGTGGTCGAGCCCTATGTGGTATTCGGCCCCGGCGTCAGCGTCGCCGACGACGCCGTGATCCATTCGTTCTCGCACATTGCCGGCGCGGAAATTGGTGTCGGGGTTTCGGTCGGCCCCTATGCGCGGCTGCGGCCCGGCACCCGGCTCGGTGAAGGCGCGCGCATCGGCAATTTCGTCGAGGTCAAGGCGGCGCATATCGAGGCCGGCGCCAAGGCCAATCACCTGAGCTATATCGGCGACGCCCATGTCGGGCCGGGCGCCAATATCGGCGCCGGCACCATTACCTGCAACTACGATGGCGCGGCGAAGCACCGCACCGAGATTGGCGCCGGTGCCTTCATCGGTTCCAATTCGGCCCTGGTAGCGCCGATTTCGATCGGCGAGGGGGCTTACGTCGGCTCCGGTTCGGTGGTGACGCGCGATGTTCCGGCCGATGCGCTGGCGCTCGGCCGCGCCCCGCAGGTGATTAAGCAAGGTTGGGCGGCCCGCTTGCGCGCCCTGAAATCCGCGGTCAAGAAATAGACTGCCGCCTGTTTGCCACAAACCGACATGGTTTGTGACTTCCGTATCGTGGTACGGATGGATTAGAGCGTTGACAATCAACATCTATGTTGACTGTCAACACCGCGCCGCTCATGGCGCAATTTAAGGAGCCTGCGACCGGATGTGCGGAATCGTTGGTATTCTCGGCCGCGAGCCGGTGGCAGTACAACTCGTCGACGCGCTCAAGCGCCTCGAATATCGCGGCTATGATTCCGCCGGTGTCGCCACCCTGGAAAAGGCCGGCCTGACGCGGCGCCGCGCCGAAGGCAAGCTGCGCAATCTCGAAACTAAGCTGACGCGCGAGCCGTTGGACGGCCATATCGGCATCGGCCACACCCGCTGGGCGACGCACGGCAAGCCGACCGAGAACAACGCGCATCCGCATGCCACCGATCGTCTGGCGGTGGTACATAATGGTATCATCGAGAACTTCCGCGAATTGCGCGAAGAGTTGGAAAAGGCCGGCGCCACGTTCGGCAGCGAGACCGACACCGAAGTGGTCGCGCATCTGGTGACGGCCGAATTGAAGAAAGGCCGCACTCCGGCGCAGGCGGTGGAAGCCGCGCTGCCGCGTCTGCGCGGCGCCTTCGCGCTGGCGTTCCTGTTCGAAGGCCACGACAATCTGCTGATCGGCGCGCGGCGCGGTTCGCCGCTGGCGATCGGCTACGGCGACGGCGAGATGTATCTCGGCTCCGACGCCATCGCGCTGGCACCCTTCACCGACACCATCGCGTATCTCGATGACGGCGACTGGGCGATCCTCACGCGCACCAGCGTCGAAGTCCACGACGCCGCCGGCAAGACCGTGAAGCGCACGGTGCAGAAATCGAACGCTTCGGCGTTCCTGGTCGACAAGGGCAATCACCGCCACTTCATGGCGAAGGAAATCCACGAACAGCCCGAAGTCGTCGGCCATACGCTGGCGCACTATATCGACATGGCGGCCGAGAAGATTGCGCTGCCGTCCGCGCTGCCGTTCGATTTCAAAAACCTGTCGCGGCTTTCGATCTCGGCCTGCGGCACCGCCTATTATGCCGGGCTGATCGGCAAATACTGGTTCGAGCGCTACGCGCGCCTGCCGGTCGAAATCGACGTCGCGTCGGAATTTCGCTATCGCGAATCGCCGATGACCAATGGCGACCTCGCGCTATTCGTGTCGCAGTCCGGCGAGACCGCCGACACGCTGGCGTCGCTGCGCTACGCGCGCGAGCA
Source organism: Xanthobacteraceae bacterium (assembly GCA_028290465.1). Classification (GTDB taxonomy): domain Bacteria; phylum Pseudomonadota; class Alphaproteobacteria; order Rhizobiales; family Xanthobacteraceae; genus FEB-22. The sequence goes on from JAQGJU010000030.1 coordinate 97,705, forward strand.
GGGCCAGCACATTCTGTCGGTCGTCAACGTGCCGACCTCGACCATTGCGCGCGAAAGCGACGTGGTCATGCCGACGCTGGCCGGTCCGGAAATCTGCGTCGCCTCGACCAAGGCATTCACCTGCCAGTTGGCCGTGCTCGCGTGTCTCGCGGTCGCGGCCGGCAAGGCGCGCGGCGTGCTCAGTGATGCCGACGAGCGCGAACTGGTGCGTGCGCTGATCGAAATTCCGCGGCATCTCGCGACCGCGCTGACGCGCGAGCACGACATTGAGCTACTCGCACGCGACCTGTCGAAGAGCCGCGATGTGCTGTATCTCGGGCGCGGCACGTCCTATCCGCTGGCGCTGGAAGGCGCGCTGAAGCTGAAGGAAATCTCCTACATCCACGCCGAGGGCTACGCGGCCGGCGAGCTTAAACACGGACCGATCGCACTGATCGACGAGACCATGCCGGTGATCGTGATCGCGCCGTTCGACGCCGTGTTCGAGAAGACCGTCTCGAACATGCAGGAGGTCGCGGCGCGGGGCGGGCGCATCATTCTGGTGACCGACCCGAAGGGCGCCCGCGAGGCCACCGTGCAGTCGACCGTGACCTTGACCCTGCCCGAAATGGCCACGATCGCGACGCCCATCGTCTACGCGGTGCCGGTGCAGTTGATCGCGTATCATACGGCGGTGATCATGGGCACCGACGTGGACCAGCCGCGCAATCTGGCGAAATCCGTGACGGTTGAGTGACGGCCGCAGCACTTTTTCCTGCCACATTCGCCGTTGCCAACTGGTTGGCACGGGCCTAGCTGGGTAGGGTCTCCAGTTCCTATATTACCGCCCGAGGCTATAGAGCCGGGGTGAGCAAGGGTTTTATGAGCGACATCGAGACGAGTAACGCCGCGCCCCTGCCTGAGCCGGTGCCGGAAAAGCCGCGAGGCTTCGGCAGCCGCATCCGAACCTATTTCCTGACCGGGCTGGTGGTCGCAGGCCCGCTGTTCATCACGACCTACATCACCTGGACGTTCATCACCTGGGTCGACGATCTGGTGCGGCCGATGGTGCCGGTCGCCTATCGGCCGGAAACCTATCTGCCCTGGACCCTGCCGGGCACCGGGCTGGTGATTGCGTTCGTGGCGCTGACGCTGCTCGGGTTCCTGACCGCCAATTTGGTCGGCCGGACGTTCGTCGAAATCGGCGAATGGTTCGTCGGCCGCATGCCGCTGGTCAGTTCGGTCTATCGGGGCCTCAAACAGGTATTCGAGACGCTGTTCTCCGGGTCCGGCACGACGTTCCGCAAGACCGGTCTGGTGCAGTTTCCGGCACCCGGCCAGTGGTCGCTGGTGTTCTTCTCGCAGCCGCCCGGTCCGGATATTTCGGCAAAGCTGCCGAACCCCGAGGAGTATGTCTCGGTGTTCCTGCCATGCACACCGAATCCGACCACGGGATTTTTCTTCTACGTGCCGCGCAGCGAAGTGATCGAACTGGACATTACCACCGAGGACGCCGCCAAGCTGATCATGTCGGCCGGCCTGATCCAGCCGAACGGCGATCATCAGGGCAAGCTGTCGGCGCTGGCGCAGGCGACGCGGGCGATGCGGGCCGCGCGCGACAAGCATCTGCCGACGCCGGCGAAGTAGCCTTTCGGACCATCCTGAACTGCGGTATTATGGCGCGGGACCGGTTGCTCGGTCGGAAGACGCCGCGGGAATAGATGGACAACCCCATGACGGAACGATTGGACGGGCTGCCGCCGCAGGTCGTCACGGTTCTGTCGGAGTTCGTCGCCGAGACGCAGGCCGCCTGTGGGTCGGATCTCGTGTCGATCGTGTTGTTCGGCAGCGCGGCCGACGGCCAATTAAGCCCGACATCCGACGTCAACGTGCTGGTGGTGCTGCGCACCTTTGCGCCCGACCGCATCGATCTTATCCGCAACACTTTTATCTCCGCCGAAGCCGCCATCAAGCTGCGCGTCATGTTCCTGCTGGAGCATGAGATCAACGCCGCGATCGAACTGTTCGCGCAGAAATTCGCCGATATTCTGCGCCGGCACCGCACGATTCATGGCGCCGAGGTTTTTGCCGCGATCCAAGTACCGCGGGAGGCCAAGATATTCCGGCTGCGCCAGATCCTGCTGAATCTCACCATACGCCTGCGCGGCGCCTATGTGTCGCGCGGCCAGCAGCCCGAACAGGTGCTGCGGCTTCTGGCCGACAGTTTCGGCCCGCTGCGCGCCTCCTGCGCGACGTTGCTGGAGCTTGAGAATACGCCGCATTCCGGTGCTGGCGCTGCGATGGATACGATCGCGACGGCGTTAGGCGCGCCGGCGATCGCAGCGGTCGTCGGACTTAACGCCGCGCATGCTGGCCAGCCGACCGCCCAACCGAACGCCACCGCGCCGCTGGATACGCTGATCCAAGTCATCGAGTTCATCATGCGTCTCTCGGAGCGCGCACAGCGGCTGTCGTGAGGGAAAGATGAATCCGCTTAATCTTCCCGGCCCTGCATTCCTGATATTTTACGCAACGCTGGCGAGCGCGGTTTTGCTGGCCCTGTTTCTCGCCCGCCGCATCAGCGAGGCGGGTCAACTTCCTGTCCTCAATGACAAGGATCCGTTTCTGCTGGCGTGTCTGCGCGGCGGGCCACGCGAAGTGGTGCGGGTCGCCACCGTGGGCCTGATCGATCGCGGGCTTCTCAAGATGACCGACACCGCCGTCACGGCCGCGTCCGGCGGACGAGCCCAATTCGGCGATACGCGGGTCGAGCGCGACGTGATGCATCATTTCCGCAATTCCGCGGCGTTCGCCACGGTGTTTGACGGACAGGCAGTCATCTCGGCTGGCGCCTACGAGACGACGTTGAGCCGGCTGCGGCTTATTCCGGATGACGACATCACGCGCTTTCGACAAACCTGTCGGATCATCGCGCTCGCCGTGCTGCTGGCCGTGGGCTGCACGAAACTAGTGATGGCATGGACGCAGGGCCGTTCGACTGTCTGGTTCCTGATTGGCTTGATGGTCGTGTCCGTCATAGCCGCCTGGAAACTATCGTCCGGCTATCGAACCGTAACGGGCGACCGTTATCTGGCCAGCATTCGCAGCCTGTTCACCGGACTTCGCGACCGCGCCTCGTCGCTGCGGCCCGGCAGCGGCACCCGCGAGCTGCTGTGGCTCACCGCGTTATTCGGCGTTGCCGCCATCCCGGTGTCGACCTATCCGTTCGCAAAATATTTCAAGCGCAGCGGCAATTCCGGATCGTCCTGTTCCGGCGGGAGTTGCGGCAGCAGCAGCGGCGGAAGCAGTTGCGGCGGCGGTGGTGGCGGGTGCGGCGGATGTGGGGGAGGAGGAGACTGATGCAGCACGACCGTGTCGGGCTCGGCTGGCGGCCGGAATTGGCGGCTGGCATCTTCGATTCCCTGGATCGTATCGATATCCTTGAAGTGATCGCCGACAATTATGTCGATGCGGATCGCGCGCAGCGACAGGGCCTCGCGATGATCGCCCGCGACGTTGCGATCCACCTGCACAGCATCGATCTTGGTCTTGCTGGCAGCGACGAGGTCGCGACCGTTCGGCTGGAACGGATTGCGCGGCTGGTCGACGACATCAAGCCCGAGGCGTGGTCGGATCATCTGGCCTTTACCCGGAGCGGCGACATCGAGATCGGTCATCTGGCGGCGCCGCCGCGCACGCCCGCGTCGGTCGAAGCGACCGTGCGCAATGTACGCAAGGCCGCACGCATCGTCGGCTCGGTGCCCTTCATGGAGAACATCGCGACGCTGATCGATCCGCCCGGGAGCACGCTGTCGGAAGCGGCCTGGATCGCCGGCATCATGTCGGCCAGCGGCTGCGGACTGCTGCTCGACCTGCATAACCTTTACGCCAACGCGACCAATTTCGGCTTCGATCCGCTGGCGTTTCTCGACGAAATTCCGCTCGATCGCGTCGATGGCATTCACATTGCTGGCGGCAAATGGATCAGTTCGCCGGACGGTGAAAAAGCCTATCTGCTCGACGATCACCTGCATCCGGTCGATGAGGCGGTGTTCGGTCTATTGTCTGAAGTCGCGTCGCGCACCGCGCAAGCGCTCACCGTCATCCTGGAGCGCGACGGCGCCTATCCGCCGATGCCTGAACTCCTGGCCGAACTGGATCGCGCCCGCGAGGCGATGCGCGCGGGGCGCCGCCGTCGCGCGGCACAAGAAGCCGCTCACATACAGACGGCAGATGCAGGCTGATCTCGAACGCTTTTGGGCGCGCCTGCTGACCGAGCCCGACTTTCGCGCGCGATTTATCGCCGATCCGGCGGGCTTTGCCGCGCAGAATGGACTCTCGCCGGAAGAATGCGATGCGGTGGTGCGTACGCAGGTCCAGGACCTGCATACGGCGGCGCGCAGTTATGCGGCGAAGAATGCAGGAAAACGTCCGCGTTCGTCTGACAGATGGTGGCGCCGCTGGCTGCCATTCAAGGCGCTTTGATCAACCCGCCTGCAGCAGCCGGATCGCCTCGTCGCGTTCGAACAGATACAGCAGATGCCGCAACGCCTCGCCGCGCTCGGAGGCGAGCTTGGGATCCTTGGCCAGGATCAGCGCCGCATCGTCGCGCGCCGCATCAAGCAGCGCGCCGTGGGTCTCGATGCGGGCGACACGAAAACCCGGCATGCCGCTCTGCCGCGTGCCCAGCACGTCGCCTTCGCCGCGCAGGCGTAGATCCTCCTCGGCGATGCGGAAGCCGTCCTCGGTGTCGCGCATGATGGCCAGCCGGGCCTTGGCGGTCTCGCCAAGCGGCGCGCGGTACAGCAGCAGGCAAATCGATTTCGCCGTGCCGCGTCCGATCCGGCCGCGCAACTGATGCAGTTGCGACAGGCCGAAGCGTTCGGCGTGCTCGATCACCATCACGCTGGCTTCCGGTACATCGACGCCGACCTCGATCACGGTCGTTGCCACCAGCAGCCGGGTCTCGCCGGCCGCGAAGCGCGCCATCGCGCGGTCCTTGTCGGCGCCTTTCATCTGGCCGTGCACCAGATCGACCGCAGCGCCGAACCGTTCCTGCAAGTGCACGAAACGATCCTGCGCGGCGGCGAGGTCGCTGTTCTCGGATTCCTCGACCAGCGGACACACCCAATAGACGCGCTGGCCCTCGTCGATGGCGCGGCCGACCGCGTCGACCATCTCGTCGAGCCGGCTCAGCGCCACGGTGCGAGTGTCGATCGGCAGCCGGCCGGCCGGCTTCTCGCGCAGTTCGGACGAATCCATGTCGCCGAAATAGGTCAGCACCAGGGTGCGCGGTATGGGCGTCGCGGTCAGCACCAGCACGTCGACGGCTTCGCCCTTGCGGGCCAGCGCGAGGCGCTGGTGCACGCCGAAGCGGTGCTGCTCGTCGACGATGGCCAGCGCCAGACTTTTGAACACGACCTCGTCCTGGAACAGCGCATGAGTGCCGACCAGGAGATCGATGTCGCCGTCGGCCAGACGCTGCAAAATGTCGGCACGCTCCCGGCCGCGGTCGCGGCCGGTCAGGATCGCGACCTTTAGCCCGGCCTGTTCGGCGAACGGTGCGATGGTTTTGAGATGCTGGCGAGCCAGGATCTCGGTCGGCGCCATTAATGCAGCTTGGCGTCCGGCCTCGATCACGGCGGCGGCGGCCATCAGCGCCACCACGGTCTTGCCGGAGCCGACATCGCCCTGGACCAGCCGCAGCATGCGTACCGGCTTTTCCAGATCGGCGACGATATCCGCGACCGCTCGGGTCTGCGAGGGCGTGAGCGTATAGGGCAGGGCCTCGATAATCCGAGCGCGCAGCTTGCCGTCGCCGGTCGAGGCGCGGCCGGCCGGCCGGCGCATATGGGCACGCACCAGTGCGAGCGCGAGCTGCCCGGCCAGCAACTCGTCATAGGCGAGGCGCGACCACGCCGTGGTGGTCGGCAGCACATCGCCGGGCTCGGCCGGGTGGTGCACCGCGCGCAGCGCATCGGCGAATGGCGGATAGCGGTTCTGCGCCACCCAGGCCTCGTCCTGCCATTCGGGCAGGGCGGGCACATGGCTGAGCGCTTGGCCGACCGCCTTGCGCAGCGGGTTGGCGGTCAGACCTTCGGTCAACGGATAGGTCGGCTCGATCAGCGGCATGGTCGCCAGCCCGGCCGCGTCGACCACGCGGTCCGGATGGGTCATCTGCAACATGCCGTCATACGTCGTCGCGGTGCCGGACACGTAGCGGATCTCGCCGACCGGCAGCAGCTTTTCGATGTAGTCCGGGCGCGGATTGAAGAAGGTCAGCGTCAGGGTCTGCCCGGTATCGTCGCTGGTAATGACGCGATAGGGCGCGCGCGAGTGTTTTGACGGCGGGCGATGCTCATCGACCCGGACTTCGACGGTGACAATGCTGTCAGGCACGACTTCCGACAGCTTCGGCCGCGCCCTGCGGTCGACCGTGCCGACAGGCAGGTGAAACACCAAGTCGAGCACGCGCGGAACGTCGTCGCGCCCGAGCAGCCGGCGATACAGCCGTTCGACCTTGGGGCCGACGCCTTGCAGCACCGTGATCGCGGCGAACAGTGGGTTGAGCAGGCTCGGGCGCATCGAATCAATCGGTGGTTACACGCCGGCGTTTGACTCACCCGGCGCCCACCGTCGTAATGCAAACGGGCGCGCGTTTCGAGTTGTACGTGATCTCTCCTCTAGCTGCCAGGCGAACTCAAGGGACTTTCACTGCGATGCTGACGAAATGGGCGACGCGATGCGCGCCAGCGCGGTCATCCCCAAGTAAGGCATCCAATCCGCCCCCACCCTGAGGAGCGGCCGGAGGCCGCGTCTCGAAGGGCGGGGGCGGCCACTGATCTCGGGCTTGCCCGAGATCAGAACTATTTAGGGCTCAAGTCGGCTATAGCCGACTTGAGATGGTTCGAGACGCG
>JAQGJU010000041.1 GCA_028290465.1 Xanthobacteraceae bacterium
TCGACTTCGCACTTTCCCACAACGTGGCAGCATCAAAGCCTTTACCGGAATTGATGAGTCCCAAGGTTTCACTCAACTTAGGATCCAAGCGGCCCAACAAGCGGTAATTGCGCACTTCCCCTCGGGGACTAACGTCGAAAACCCAAAAGGCTTCCCCCATTTGGCTTAACAGGGCCGCCATTTCTTCTTCGACTTCGTCGTTCAAATTCGCGAGCACGGGATAAATATTCGGGAGTTCTTCGCGAGCCCGATTCCTGAATAAGACAATAGCCTCTCGAAGAAAGCTAGAAGTTGCAACTTGAATGCCCGCAAAATCAAGGACGAACAGCCCCTTCTCTTCTTCTTCAGCCAAGCGCCACAAAGCACGACATATCTGGCGCCCAGTCGCTGAACCGGCGAGGATTTCATTCCCTTTTGAAAGGGCCAGAAGCACGGCTGCCATATTCATTCATCCCAGTGACATGAATGAATATGATAATGAAGGCCGCCGTTGTCAAGCCGGGCAAGCAACTTTGCTGTCAGTAACGAAAACGGCAGGCTTTTGGCCCGCCGTTTCTTGTCTGATAGATGCCCGGGTCAAGCCCAGGCATGACGATTGAGAAATTAGTTATCCAAGAAGCTTCTCAGTTTGCGCGACCGACTCGGATGCTTCAGCTTCCGCAGCGCCTTCGCCTCGATCTGACGGATACGCTCACGAGTCACCGAGAACTGCTGGCCGACTTCTTCCAGCGTGTGGTCGGTGTTCATGCCGATGCCGAAGCGCATGCGCAGCACGCGCTCCTCGCGTGGAGTAAGCGAAGCCAAAACCCGGGTCGTGGTTTCGCGCAGGTTCGACTGGATCGCGGCGTCGATCGGCAGCACCGCGTTCTTGTCCTCGATGAAGTCGCCGAGGTGTGAGTCTTCCTCGTCGCCGATCGGGGTTTCGAGCGACAGCGGCTCCTTGGCGATCTTGAGAACCTTGCGGACCTTCTCCAGCGGCATGCCGAGCTTTTCGGCCAGCTCTTCCGGGGTCGGCTCGCGGCCGATCTCGTTGAGCATCTGACGCGAGGTGCGCACGATCTTGTTGATCGTCTCGATCATGTGCACCGGAATGCGGATGGTGCGCGCCTGATCGGCGATCGAACGGGTGATCGCCTGCCGGATCCACCACGTCGCATAGGTGGAGAATTTATAACCGCGGCGATACTCGAACTTATCGACCGCCTTCATCAGGCCGATATTGCCTTCCTGAATGAGATCGAGGAATTGCAGGCCGCGATTGGTGTATTTCTTGGCGATCGAAATCACCAGGCGCAAATTGGCCTCGACCATTTCCTTCTTGGCCTGACGGGCTTCGCGCTCGCCCTTCTGCACCATGTGGACGATCTTGCGGAATTCGCCGATCTCAAGCCCGGTCTCGCCGGCGAGGCCGTGGATCTCGCCGCGGATCTGCTTGATGCGGTCCTTGTCCTTGGCGACCAGGTTCTTCCAGCCTTTGGCTGAAAGTTTTGAGACGCGGTTCAGCCAGCGCGGATCGAGCTCCGAGCCCTGGTAGTTCTTGATAAAGTCGTCGCGCGCGACGCCATGGCTTTCCGACAGCCGCATCAGCCGGCCTTCATAGCCGACGAGGCGCTTGTTGATGTCGTAGAGCTGCTCGACCAGCGCGTCGATGCGCTGCTGGTTGAGGCGCAGCGACTTCACGGCGGTGATGATTTCGTCCTTGAGCTTCTTGTACTTGCGCTCCTGCGCCGGCGACAGCGACTCGTTGCGCAGCTTGTTCTCGATGTCCTGGTCCTGCAGGCGGCGCAGCCGCTTGTAGGTATCGGCGACGGTGTCGAAAGTCTCCAGCACCTTGGGCTTGAGCTCGAGTTCGATCGCGGCGAGCGACAGGGATCCCTCCATGTCGTCGTCGTCCATGTCGCCTTCGCCGATCGGCGGCTCGACGGTCTCGTCGTCGTCGCCCTTCACCTTGAAGGGCGTCGCGCCGGACGGCGCGGTCGCCGGAGAACTTGCTGCCGGTTGGCCGTTCACCATCGGCTGGCCGTCGGGACCGACGGCGGACACGATGTTGTTCTTGGCGTCCGGGCCCGCATAGGTGGCTTCGAGATCGATGATGTCCCGCAGGAACACCTTGCCGTCGTTGAGTTCGTCGCGCCAGATGATGATGGCCTGGAAGGTCAGCGGGCTTTCGCACAGGCCCGCGATCATCGCTTCGCGGCCGGCCTCGATGCGCTTGGCGATGGCGATTTCGCCCTCGCGCGACAGCAGCTCGACGGAGCCCATCTCGCGCAGATACATCCGCACCGGATCGTCGGTGCGCTCGGACGGCTCTTTGGTTTCGGTCTTGGTGACCGCCTTGGCGGTGACTTCGACGAGTTCGCCTTCGCTCTCTTCTTCCTCGCCTTCCTCGGCCTTTTCCTCGTCGGAATCGGCCTCTTCGGAATCGACCACATTGATGCCCATCTCGTTGAGCATCGCCAGCACGTCTTCGATCTGGTCGGTGGTGACTTCCTCGGACGGCAGCAGGGCGTTCAGGGCGTCATGGGTGACATAACCGCGCTTCTTGGCGGCCTTGATCATCTTCCGGACGGCTGCGTCCGAAAGGTCGAGCAACGGCAACGGCGCGTCCGGGGTCTCGGGCGCGTCCTTGTCCTGCGCCTCTTCCTTCGTCTGCGTCGTCTTGGTCTTGCTCGCCATTCGTCTCTCCTGGACCGCCGACCGGCAATTCTGCCGGCGCCGCGCGTCTGGCACGTGTATCGGGTTGGCCGCGAGTTCCGGCCCTGGATGGCCGACAGCCAAAAGGGCAGCGCCCATGCCGGCGCCGCCCGAATCGAGGCCGGCAGTGTGGCGGAGCAAACTTAAGCTCCGATTAACCGTATTTCGACGGGAACCGACCTCCGGCTTCCTGTCACACCCCTCACATCGCGGGTGTTTAGCCTAAGAATCACTCGTCCGCGAATCGACGCTGTTTCGAGACGCCCTTGCGACAAGGTTTCCGGTGCGAACGAGGTGCCCGGGGGTCAGCCGCCGCGCGACGGGCGGCCCGAGGCCACCCCGAAACCGTCGATCAGCGCCTCGGTCCCGTCGATTTCCGACAGCCGGGCCTTCACGTCTCGCAGCCAGCCGTAGTTTTCCTCGGAATTGTCCTGACCGAGCGCCAGCTCGGCGTCCTTAAGCTCCTTAATTAGGGAATGCCACTGCCGATGCAAGGCGATAAGTTGCTTCCAGGTCTGCAAAACGTCCTCGGCGCCCGCCTCCGCCCCGGCCCCGAACACCGAATGGGTGGTGATGGCGCGCCCCACCTTGGCGACAAGATCGCCCAATCCACGGGCGTTTAGCGCCTCCGCGACCTCCGCCCGGTCGCCGCCGCCATGGGCGCAAACGTCGATTAAGGCTGATTTCAAGCGCTGCGTATCGGCCTGGCGAAATTCGATCTCGGCGAATTCCTCCATATGGTCGTGCAGCAACCAGGGATGGTTGAGCGCAACCTGAAGGATCAATGCCTCACGCCGCGGGATCATCGAGCGGTGGCCGCCATGCAGCGGCCCGGCCGCGAGCTGCGGGCTGTTGACGATATAGCGCACGCCGGCCTGCAAGTAGCCGGGTGGCGTCTTCGGCCGGCCGAAGCGGTCGCCCTTGCCGCCGGCTCCGCCGGGCGTCCAGTTTCCTGAGGCCCCTGGCCGGCGCTCGGTCCATTCGCGGCGCTGCGGGTTGGATTGCGCCGGCGAGAACATCGCGCGCAGCCGGGTGCCGAAATCCTGCCGGTAGTATCGACGAACCGTCTCGTCCTGGATCGCCGCCGTCACCTCGCCGACCCGGGCTTCCAGCGCGGCGCGGCGCTCCGGCGTGTCGAAATTGCCGGCCTCGGTCTCGCGGGTCCACAGCATCTGGGCGAGCGGCTGGGCCGCCGTCAGCACCTCGGAGATCGCCGCATGGCCGCCGCTGCGCGCCAGATCGTCGGGATCCTGGCCCTCGGGCAGCAGCGCGAACCTGAGACTCTTACCGGGCAACAGCCGGGGCAAAGCCAGATCCAGCGCCCGATACGCGGCGCGCCTTCCGGCGCCGTCGCCGTCGAAACACAGGATCGGCTCGTCGGCCATCTTCCAGGCGAGCGTCAGCTGGTCCTCGGTCAACGCGGTACCGAGCGGGGCGACCGTGGCCTCGAAGCCGGCCGTGACCATGGCGATCACGTCGACATAGCCCTCGACCGCGATCAGCGGCGCGCCCTTGTGGGCGGCAGCGCGCGCGGTCGCCATGTTGTACAGCATGCCGCCCTTGTGAAAGAGCGGCGTCTCCGGCGAATTCAGATACTTGGCCGGCACGTCCTTTTCCAGCGCCCGGCCGCCGAACGCCACCACCCGGCCGCGCAAGTCCGTGATCGGGAACATCACCCGGTCGCGAAACCGGTCATACGGCACCGGAATTTCGTCGCCCGCGACCAGCAGCCCGGCCTCGACCATGTCGTCGACCGAAATGCCCTGCTGGCCGAGATTCTCCTTCAGGGCGAAGCGCTCGGCCGGCGCGTAACCGATGCGGAACCGGAGCTGCGTCGCCGCTTCAAGGCCGCGATCGGCCAGATAACCGCGCGCCTTGGCGCCGGCACGGGCGGCGAGCGCCGACTCGAAGAATTTCGCCGCGAGTTCCATCACGTCGTGCAGCGACCGGCGCTTTTCCTCCTGGGCCTCGGCCTCGCGCGACATTTGCGGCATCGGCAGGCCGGCCATCTGGGCCAGCCGCTCGACCGCCTCGGGGAACGCCAGCCCGTCGGTCTCCATCACGAAGCCGAAGATGTCGCCATGCTTGCCGGACGAGAAGTCGTGATAGAAGCCCTTCTGATCGTTCACGAAAAACGACGGCGACTTCTCCTGATTGAAGGGCGACAGGCCCCTCCATTCGCGGCCCGCCTTCTTCAATTTCACGCGCTTGCCCACGACTTCCGAAACCGGAAGCCGCGCGCGCAGCTCGTCGAGAAATTGGGGCGGGAATCGCATGATGTGTTGTCACCCTACTCCGGCCGCCGCCGGAATAGGGAGCGGACAGCCGCCGGGGCTCCTTCGCCCCGACTTGTCCTAGTTATCCACAGGGCGGCGACTTCGCCACCGCAGCCGGCAACCGCCGGAAGGCCCGCGCAACTATTGCGGCTCCAGACCGGAATCCTTCACCACCTGTTTGGCGAGCGCGCGGTCCGCGATGATCTCCTTGGCGAACTCTTCCGGCGTATTGAGCGCCGGAACCAGGCTGCGCGAGGTCAGGTGTTTCTCGCGGAAATCGGGATTGCTGACGATCTCGCGGATTTCCTTGTTCAGGCGATCGACGATCGGCTTCGGAGTCCCGGCCGGCGCGAACAGGCCGTACCAGGTGCGCGACGGCGCGCCCTTGTAGCCGCTCTCTTCCATGGTCGGCACTTCGGGGACCAGCGGCGACTTTAAATTGTTCAGCATCACCAGCGGACGCACCGTGCCGGCCTTGATCTGTCCGATGACGTTGCCCTCGCCGATCAGTGCGATCGGCGTGGTGCCGCCGAGCACCGCATTGACGGCTTCGCCGCCGCCACGGAACGGCACGCGCACCCAGTCGGCGCCCTTTTCCTTCCGCAGCGTCTCCATGTAGAGCGCCAGCGGCACCGAGGCGGTCACATAATTCATGATGCCGGGCTTGGCCTTCGACTCCGCGATCAGTTCATCGATGTTCTTGGCTTGCAGCGATGGATTGATCACCAGCACCTGGATCAGATGAAACAGGTTGATCACCGGCTGCAATCCGGTTTCCGGATTGAACGTCATGTTCTTGATCAGGAACTGATTGTAGACGAGCGGATCGGCATTGATGATGCAGATCGTATAGCCGTCCGGCGGTGCGTCGGCGCAGGCGCGCGAACCGACATTCTGCATGCCGCCCGGCCGGTTTTCGATGACGATCGGCTGACCGAGACGCTGGCGCAATTCTTCGCCGAGCGCGCGCATGAAGATATCGCTGATACCCCCGGCGCTGCTGGTGGTCAGGGTGCGGATCGGGCGCGAAGGCCATTCCTGCGCCGCAGCCGGCGTTGCCGCGTAGGGTGTTGCAGCGTACAGCGCGAGCGCGGCCAACGACGACAATAGTGTGGTAAGCATCTTACGCTTCATGACGTTTCCTCGATGTGTTTTTATTGGCAGTGTAGTTCAGCAGGCGAACGATCGCAGACCTTGTAGATCATGATCTTGTAACAGTCGACGACGTGGGGCAGCAAATTCCTCAGCGAGCCCGTGCCAGCCACAGCCCGCCGACGATCAGAAACCCGCCGGAGATCCGTGAAACGAGCCGCACCCGTTGCGGCGACAGCAGCGCGCGGGCTCGCGCGGCCACGATAGCATGGGCGCTATCGAAGATTCCGGCTGTCACCATGGCGGTGACGCCGAGCAGCACAACCTGCGCGACATAGTCGGAATTCGGATCGACGAATTGCGGGATGAAGGCGCCGAACAGCAGCAGCGCCTTCGGATTGCTGATCAACACCAGAAAACCCTGCAGCAAGCCGCCGCGCGGCACCGACACCTGTTTCGGATCGGCAACGCGCCGGGCGAGCGCAGCAGCTTCCAACCGAGCCACACGAGATACGCGGCACCGGCCAGCCGCACCGCGTCGAACCAGATGACAAGCCCGGCCATGGCGGAGAAGTCACGACCGCTCGCCCGTAATCATCTCGCGCACGCGCTCGATCAGCAGGTCGACCGCGAACGGCTTGGTGATCATCGTCATGCCGTGCTCCAGGAAACCGCTGGCGAGCGCGGCATTTTCCGCATAGCCGGTGATGAACAAAACTTTCAGCTCGGGCCGCTCCAGGCGCGCGGCGTCGGCGACCTGCCGGCCGTTCATGCCCGGCAGTCCGACATCGGTCACCAGCAGGTCGACGCGCTGGTCGGAGTGAATAATCTTCAGGCCCGCCGGGCCGTCGCCCGCCTGCAGCGTGCGATAGCCGGTTTCCTGCAGGATTTCGACGACCAACTCGCGCACCACAGGATCGTCCTCGATCACCAGGACGGTCTCGCCTTCGCCGCCGGGCCGCTCATCGATATCGTTTGCCACATCATCGTCCTCGACCTGCCCACGATAGCGCGGCAGATACAGTTTGATCGTGGTGCCTTGCCCAACTTCGGAATAGATCCGCGCATGGCCGTTCGACTGCTTGGCAAAGCCATAGACCATCGACAGGCCCAGCCCCGTGCCCTGGCCGATCGGCTTGGTCGTAAAGAACGGATCGAACGCCCGCGCGATCACGTCCGGGGTCATGCCGGTGCCAGTATCGGTGACGCTGAGGCAGATATATTGCCCGCGCGTGACGTCGCGGATGCGCGCCGCATAGGCATCGTCAAGATGCGTGTTCGTGGTCTCGATCGTCAGTCTGCCACCTTCCGGCATCGCGTCCCTGGCATTGATCGCCAGGTTAAGCAGCACGTTCTCCAACTGGTTCGGATCGCAGTAGGTCGGCCACAGCCCGCCGGCGGCGACCAGTTCAACCGCAATGCGTTCGCCGATGCTGCGGCGGAGCAGTTCCTCCATCGAGCCGATCAGCCGGTTGACGTCGAGAGGTTTCGGATCGAGCGGCTGCCGCCGGGCGAAGGCCAGCAGGCGATGGGTGAGCGCTGCGGCGCGGTTCGCCGACGTCATCGCCGACTTGATGTAGCGGGCCGCCTCGGTGACACGGCCCTGGCCGATGCGGGTCTGCAACAGGTCGAGCGAGCCGACGATGCCGGTCAGGATATTGTTGAAGTCGTGCGCGAGCCCGCCGGTGAGTTGTCCGACGGCCTCCATCTTCTGCGACTGACGTAGCGCTTCTTCGGCCTGGCGCAGCGACTCCGACGCCCCACGTTCGGCCGTCACATCGCGGCCAAGCACATAGATGACGCCGTCTTCCGAAATGCCGGTCCAGGAGATCCAGCGATAGGTGCCGTCGTTGTGGCGGAAGCGGTTGTCGAAGCGCACGGCACGACGGCCATCGGCAATATAAACATGCTCGGCCCACGACGCTTCGTGATCGTCGGGATGCCGCAGGCTGCTATAGGACATCGTCAGCAGTTCGTCCTCGCTCCAGCCAAGCACGCTGGTCCAGGCCGGATTGACGCTGATCAGCCTGCCGTCGGCGGCTGCGACTGCGAGCAGATCGCCCGAGACGCGCCATAACCGGTCGCGTTCCCGCGTTCGCTCGGCAACCTGCATTTCAAGCGTTTCGTTGAGCTCGCGCAACGCCTCTTCGGCGTATTTGCGCGCGGTGATGTCCTGCACCACGGCGATGGTGTATTGCGGCGCGCCCTGCGCATCGCGGGTCAGCGAAATGTGGTTATTGACCCAGACCGGCGATCCGTCGACCCGGATGTAGCGCTTTTCGATCACGAACGGCTCGCCGGTCGCCATCATGGTATCGACGGCGGCGAGATTGCCCGGCAGGTCGTCCGGATGGGTGAACTCCCGCATCGGATGGCCGAGCAGCGCCGCGCGGGGATGGCCGGTGATGTCGCAGAACCGATCATTGACCAGCAGGAATACGCCGTGGACGTCGGTCTGCGCGATGCCGACGATGGCCTGCGTAACGATCGTGTTCAGCCGCTCGCGGCTATCGTAGAGTTCGTCCTCGGTGCGCTTTCGCTCCGTAATGTCGAGTACGATGCCCGGAAACCGCAGCGGCTGGCCTTCGTCGTCGTGATAGCTGCGGCCGCGCGCGAACACCCAGCGCACCGAGCCGTCTTTGCGCAGCAGACGATATTCCTCGGCGAAATCCGCGGCGGTTTCGATCGCGAGCTGAAACTTCGCAGCCGCCGGCGCACGATCGTCGGGATGGATGCCGGCTGTGAACTCGTCGATCGTCACGCCAGACGCCGCGCGCGCCGGATCGATGGAGAACATCCGGGCAAAACGCACGTCGGCGTAAACGAGGTTCTTCTGTAAATCCCAATCCCAGGTGCCAACGCCGCCGGCCGCGTCCAATGCGAACTGAAACCGCTCCTCGCTGGCGCGCAGCGCCTGTTCGGTGCGAATCCGGCCAGTGGTTTCGACGGCCGTGACCAGAATGCCGCCGACACCGGACGCCAAGGTAGCGTCCGGCACCGGACTGTAGCTCACGGTGAAATACGCCGTCTCCCATTCGCTGCCGCGGCGCTGGATGTTCAGCGGCAGATCCTGCGAAAACTGCGCTTCGCGCTTGCCATTGAGCATCGCCTGATGGAGCGGAGCGAGTTGAGCCTGAACTTCGGGCCAGACTTCGCGAAACGGCAGCCCGAAGGCGACCGGATGCTTGTCGCCGAGGATCGGCCGATAGCCGTCATTGTAGATGATGACGAATTCCGGTCCCCACCGCAGCGCCATCGGAAAACTGGCCGACAGGATCATGTCGACGGCGATCTTCAACGCCGGCGACCACTGCTCTCGCGGTCCAAGCGGACTGCTACTCCAGTCCTTGCGAGCGAGCAGCAAGCGCAACTCGCTGCCGACCGTTTGGGATCGCTCCGCTGGGGTGCCGTCCGTCATGCCGGGTTACGAGAACACCGAACAGGCGCCCGGCCAAGCGAATTCCCTGCACGGAACCGGCCGGCGCGGCCACGTACGCCGCCTATGACAATAGGCCCTTCACCAGGCCGCTGGCTTTCGCGAAGTCCATCTGGCCGGTGTACTTGGCCTTGAGGGCGCCGATTACCTTGCCCATGTCCTTGATGGTGGCGGCGCCGGCTTCCTGGACGGCGGCCGCAATGGCGGCCTTCATCTCGTCCTCCGACATCTGCTTCGGGAGGTAAGCGGTGATGATTTCGATCTCGGCCTTTTCCTGGTCAACCAAATCCTGCCGGCCGCCCTTGTCATAGAGTTCGGCGGACTCTTGGCGCTGCTTGACCATCTTCTGGAACACGGCGAGCAGGTCCTCGTCGGAAAGCGCCGGCTTGCCGAGGCCGCGGGCCTCGATGTCCTTGTCCTTAATGGCCGAATTCATCAGGCGAAGCGTCGAAACCTGGCGCTCGTCCCGCGCCTTCATCGCGCTCTTTAGGGCATTGTTGATATCATCGCGCAACACGGCTATGGCCTCTTGGCTTTGGCGCCCGCTCGGAACGACTCGGGGGACGGGATGGGCGCACTCATAAAAGCATGCTAGATTTAGGCTTTTGATCATGCAGACACAACCCGACACCGCCTCGCTATGGACCGAACCGCGCGCCACCGCCGTACTGGTGCTGGCCGATGGAACCGTGCTGGAAGGCAGCGGAATCGGCGCCGCCGGGTCTGCGGTCGGCGAGGTCTGCTTCAACACCGCGATGTCGGGCTACGAGGAAATCCTCACCGACCCGTCCTATGCCGGGCAGATCGTCACCTTCACGTTTCCCCATATCGGCAATGTCGGCACCAACGAGGAAGACTTCGAGTCCGTCAACAAGGCGGCCACGCCGGGCGCCCGCGGCGTCATTCTAAACAGCGCCATCACCGAGCCGTCGAACTACCGCGCCACCCGCCATTTCGATCAATGGCTGAAAAGCCGCGGCCTGATCGGCCTCGCCGGCCTCGACACACGGGCGCTGACCGCGCTCATTCGCGAAAAGGGCATGCCGAACGCCGTGATCGCCCACGCGCCCGACGGCAAATTCGACCTCGACGCGCTGAAAAAGCAAGCTCGGGAATGGCCGGGCCTCGTCGGCATGGATCTCGTCCCGATGGTGACGGCCGGCCAGCGCTTTAGCTGGGACGAGACCGAGTGGGTCTGGGGCAAGGGCTATGGCCGCCAGGAATCCCCGGAATTCCATGTCGTCGCCATCGATTACGGCATCAAGCGCAATATCCTGCGGCTGCTGGCGGGCGCCGGCTGCAAGGTCACGGTGGTGCCGGCCACGACTTCGTCCGAGGATATCATGGCGCTCAAGCCGGACGGCATCTTCCTGTCCAATGGTCCGGGCGATCCGGCCGCGACCGGCACCTATGCGGTGCCGGTGATCCGCGAGCTGATCGACACCGGCACGCCGACCTTCGGGATTTGCCTCGGCCATCAGATGCTCGGCCTCGCGCTCGGCGGCACCACGGCAAAAATGCATCAGGGCCACCATGGCGCCAATCATCCGGTGAAGAACCTGGTCAGCGGCAAGGTCGAGATCACGTCGATGAATCACGGCTTCGCGCTGGACGGCGCCTCGCTGCCGGCCAATGCAACCGAGACCCATGTCTCGTTGTTCGACGGCTCGAACTGCGGCATCGCGCTCAAGGACAAGCCGGTATTCTCGGTACAGTATCACCCCGAGGCGTCCCCCGGCCCGCGCGACAGCCACTACCTGTTCGACCGCTTCGTTGACATGATGCGGACCCGGAAGACCGGTTAAAAGATTGGCCACGGCGGCGCCGGGGCCAGAACCGGCACCAAATGGACACAGTTGCGTTAAACGTTGATTCAACGAATTGTTCTGTAAGAGAGGGCCGGCGCCGTCCTGTGCGCCGCCCGCCACCATGGCAGCCCGACCGGACTGCGTTCGATGCCAACAATATCGGCTGCAATGAAACCGACCGCCGCGCCTCAGACCTTCATGTTCACGGATGACGGCGTCATCCCGAACAATCCGACCCTGCCCTTTCTGGTGTATCGCGGCGGGGTCGACCTCGCCGGCACGCCGGACCCTGAACAGGTGATCGAAAAGGCCTTCGCCCAGAGCGGCTGGGGCGGAATGTGGCGCAACGGCATCTACCCGTATGCGCACTATCATTCGATGACCCATGAGGTGATGGGCATCGCGCGCGGCCGGGCCAAAGTCCGGTTCGGTGGTTCGACCGGCCAGGAGGTCGACCTGATGTCCGGCGATGTCGCCGTGCTCCCGGCCGGCACCGGGCATCAACTGGTGTGGAAGAGCCCGGACTTGATGGTGATCGGCGCCTATCCGAAGACCGGCCGTTACGATCTGTGCCGCGGCACCAAGGCCGAATACGCCAAGGCGGTCGACACGATCGCACAGGTCCCGATCCCGGAGACCGATCCGGTGCATGGCGCCGATGGGCCATTGGTCAAGCTGTGGATCAAACGGGACTGATCCACGTAAGCTAGAACCACCCAAGCTCGGCATCTGAAATCACCGGGGGCAACATGTCGGACTGGCTGTCGTTCTGGAATTCGCCGAACCGCATTTACGTCAACGAACTGCATCGCGACGTGCATTACCGCGACGTCGCCTTGCAGATCCGCTCCTTCGTGCCCTCGAACACCGCCACCGTGATCGACTACGGCTGCGGTGAATCGATTCACGCCGACCTGGTCGCGGGCGCGGCCGGCAAACTCATCCTGTCGGACGGCGCGGACGCGGTGCGCGATTTTCTGGCCAAGCGCTTCGCCCATGTGCCGAACATCAGCGTGCTGTCGCCGGCCGAGATCGCGGCGCTGCCGCCGGGCAGCATCGACCTGATCGTGCTCAATTCGGTGTCGCAATATCTCAAGCAAGCCGAACTCGAAGCCCTGCTGGCGACGTTCCGCAAGCTGCTGGCACCGACCGGAACGCTGGTGGTCGGCGACGTGCTGCCGCCCCATACGAACGCGCTGACCGAAGTCGGCGCGCTGATGAAGCTCGCCTATGCCAACGGCTTCGTGCTGGCCGCTTTTGGAGGCCTCGCCCGCACGCTGTTCTCGGAATATCGCAAGCTGCGGTCCTCGCTCGGGCTGACCCACCACACCGAAGCCGACATGATGGCGACGCTGGCCCGCGCCGGCTTTCGCGCGCAGCGGCGCTACCCGAATATCGAGCACAACCAGGCGCGCATGACCTTCCTGGCCCGCTTGGCTTGATTTAGCTACGTTAACGTCTCGTCAACCATTGATGGCTTGAGGCCCTTGGAGGTAACCCACCGTCAAGGCCTGAGCCGCTATGGCTATCGGCGGCCCGGTGGCGGAGTGGAGACGCAGAGGCCATGCAAGGTCCTCGCAGCCTGGTTCGAATCCAGGCCGGGCCTCCAACCCCGCCCTATGGTGACGCAGTGGCTTGCCGCGTTCACTGGCGAGAGCCATCAAGCTTTCCAGGATCCGCGGCTTCGTTGATCACCGAGTCGATTTCGGCGCCGGTGAGCACGACAACGACCGACAGCCAGAGCCACATCATCAGGCCGATTCCGGCGCCGAGCGAGCCGTAGGTCGCGTCATAGTCCGCGAAGTTGGCGAGGTACCACGACAGCAGCGCCGAACTGCACAGCCACGCGACGGTGGCGAACACGGTGCCGTAGCTCAGCACGCGCCATCCCTTCGGCGGACAGCTCGGCCCGATCCGGTACAGCACCGCCAATCCGCTCATGATCACCAGCAGCAACGCCGGCCAGCGCACGATCGACACCACGCGCTCGGTCCAGTTGCCGAGACCGAACCATCCCAGCACCAGCGGAAACACCACCACGGCGCCGATCGCCAGCAGCAGGCCGATCAGCGTGCTCGCCGTGAGGCCCAGCGAGATCAGGTTCAGCCGGACAAAGCCGCGCGTTTCCGGTTTGTCATGAATGACATTGAGAGCATCCATCATCGCCTTCATGCCGGCATTGGCGCTCCACAGCGCGAGGCCGAGGCCGAACGCGAAGGTGAGACTGAGCTTGCCGCCGCCGCGCTCGACGATGCGCGTTATCTGTTCCTGGATGATCTCGTAGGCGCTGCCCGGCATCAGATTGGCGATGAAGATCAGATGGTCGACGATGCTGCTCGGCGTCGCGATCAGGCCATAGATCGAGACCAGCGCGGTGATGGCCGGGAAGATTGCCAGCAGGCCGAAAAACACCACCCCGCCGGCCACCGCCAGCACCCGGTCCTCCTCGATCTGCTGATAGACGCGGAGCAGGAAGTCCTTCCAACTCAGGCGGCCCGGCGCCGGGGCCTTGCGCGGCTCCGGCAGGTCGGACTGGGCGGCCCGCTTCTGGGCGGCCGAACGGCGCCGTGACGCCGGCAGCCCGGCGGGGGCTGGCAGACCGGGAGAGCCGGGTACCTCGTGCGACGTCATTGGATGTGCCCTAGAGCCCCGATAACGCGCATGCCTGCCGGGAGTTGCGTTCGGCCTGCGCAGGGCAGATATAAGGGCCCACCCAGCCCTTTCCCGCGCTGCGATTCTGGTCTAAAGACCCTCCGCGCGCGGGGCCGTTCCCGGTCGGCGCGGGTCCCGAGGACGCGCGGAAGCGCGCCCTTTTTTTGTGCCAAATAGAGACCGAATGCCCAAACGGACCGACATATCTTCGATCCTGATCATCGGCGCCGGCCCGATCGTGATCGGCCAGGCCTGTGAATTCGACTATTCCGGCACCCAGGCCTGCAAGGCCCTCAAGGACGAGGGCTATCGGATCATCCTGGTCAATTCGAATCCGGCCACGATCATGACCGATCCGGATTTGGCCCACGCCACCTATATCGAGCCGATCACGCCCGAGGTGGTGACCCGGATCATCGAAAAGGAACGCCCGGACGCGCTGCTCCCGACCATGGGCGGCCAGACCGCGCTGAATTGCGCGCTGTCGCTGCGCAAGATGGGCGTGCTCGACAAGTTCGGCGTGCAAATGATCGGCGCCACCGCGGACGCCATCGACAAGGCCGAGGACCGCGAACTGTTCCGCCAGGCGATGATCAAGATCGGCCTGGAAGTGCCGCGCGGCCTGACGCTCAAGGGCAGCCTGCGGCAGAAGAAGGACCGCGACGGCAATCCGCTCTACGACGAGCACCACAACCCGATCATGGAATTGTCGCCCGAGGCGCTGGTCAACGCGATCCGGGCGCTCGACGTGGTCGGCCTGCCGGCCGTGATCCGGCCGTCCTATACGCTCGGCGGCACCGGCGGCGGCATCGCGTACAACCGCCAGGAATATTTCGAGGGCGTCGAGCGCGGCATCGATGCCTCGCCGACCGGCGAAATTCTGGTCGAGGAATCCGTGCTCGGCTGGAAAGAGTACGAGATGGAAGTCGTTCGCGACAAGAACGACAACTGCATCATCATCTGCTCGATCGAGAACATCGATCCGATGGGCGTGCACACCGGCGACTCGATGACCGTCGCGCCGGCGCTGACGCTGACCGACAAAGAATACCAGATGATGCGCGACGCCTCGATCGCGGTGCTGCGCGAGATCGGCGTCGAGACCGGCGGCTCCAACGTGCAGTTCGCCGTCAACCCGGCGGACGGCCGTCTGATCGTCATCGAGATGAATCCGCGGGTGTCGCGCTCCTCGGCGCTGGCCTCGAAGGCGACCGGCTTCCCGATCGCCAAGGTCGCGGCCAAGCTCGCGGTCGGCTACACGCTGGACGAAATTGCCAACGACATCACCGGCGGCGCGACGCCGGCCTCGTTCGAGCCGACCATCGACTACGTGGTCACCAAGATCCCGCGCTTTGCCTTCGAGAAATTCCCCGGCGCCGAGCCGCTGCTGACCACATCGATGAAGTCGGTCGGCGAAGCGATGGCGATCGGCCGCAGCTTCCAGGAATCGCTGCAGAAGGCGCTGCGCTCGATGGAGACCGGGCTGACCGGGCTCGACGAGATCGCCATCGAAGGCGTCGGCAAGGGCGACGACAAGAATGCCGTGCGGGCCGCGCTCGGCTCGCCGACGCCCGACCGCATGCTGAAGGTCGCGCAGGCGATGCGCCTCGGCTTCAGCGATGCCGAGATCCACGCCTCCTGCAAGTTCGATCCGTGGTTCCTGGCGCAAATCCGCGGCATCGTGGACATGGAAGCCGAGATCCGCGCCAAGGGCCTGCCGAACAGCGCCAGCGTGTTCCGCCGCCTGAAGGCGATGGGCTTCTCCGACGCGCGCCTCGCCAAGCTGACCGATCGCTCGGCCGACGATGTCGCGAAAGCGCGCCGCGCGCTTGGAGTGCGGCCGGTGTTCAAGCGCATCGACACCAGCGCGGCCGAATTCGCCTCGCCGACCGCTTACATGTATTCGACCTACGCGGCCCCGTTCGGCGGCGCGCCGGTGAACGAAGCCGCGCCGTCCGACCGCAAGAAGGTGGTCATTCTGGGCGGCGGACCGAACCGCATCGGCCAGGGCATCGAGTTCGACTATTGCTGCTGCCATGCGTGCTTTGCGCTCAGCGAGGCCGGCTACGAGACCATCATGGTCAACTGCAATCCGGAGACCGTCTCGACCGACTACGACACGTCCGACCGGCTGTATTTCGAACCGCTGACGCCGGAAGACGTGCTGGAGATCATCGACGTCGAGCGCTCCAACGGCACGCTGCACGGCGTCATCGTGCAGTTCGGCGGCCAGACCCCGCTCAAGCTCGCCGAGGCGCTGGAAAAGGCCGATGTGCCGATCCTCGGCACCTCGCCCGACATGATCGATCTCGCGGAAGACCGCGACCGCTTCAAGCAACTGCTCGACAAACTCCAACTGCGTCAGCCGATGAACGGCATCGCGACATCGCCGCAGGCGGCGCGCGCGATCGCCGATCGGATCGGCTATCCGGTGATGATCCGGCCGTCCTACGTGCTGGGCGGACGCGGCATGGAGATCGTGCATGACGGCGATCAGCTCGACCGCTACGTGACCCGGCTGTCCGGCGACCTCGCTAAGCCGTCCGAACTCGCGGTGTCCGACCGGCGCCCACTGCTGATCGACCGCTATCTGTCCGATGCGATCGAGGTCGACGTCGACTGCCTGTGCGATGGCGAAGACACGTTCGTCGCCGGCATCATGGAGCACATCGAGGAAGCCGGCATTCATTCCGGCGACAGCGCCTGCTCGTTGCCGCCGCATTCGCTGAGCGACGAGACCATCGCGCAACTGGAAGAGCAGACCCGCGCCATGGCGCTGGCGCTGCATGTCGGCGGCCTGATGAATGTGCAATACGCCATCAAGGACGGCGACATTTACGTGCTGGAGGTCAATCCGCGCGCGTCGCGTACCGTGCCGTTTGTCGCCAAGGTGATCGGGCTGCCGGTCGCCAAGATCGCGGCCCGGGTGATGGCCGGCGAAAAGCTCGCCAGCTTCAAGCTGAAGAAGCCGAAGCTCGGCCATATCGGCGTCAAGGAAGCGGTGTTTCCGTTCGCCCGGTTCCCGGGCGTCGACACCGTGCTCGGCCCGGAAATGCGCTCGACCGGCGAGGTGATGGGCCTCGACACGACGTTCGCGGGTGCCTTCCTGAAGAGCCAGATCGGCGCCGGCTCCAAATTGCCGCGTGAGGGCACGGTGTTCGTGTCGGTGCGCGACGCCGACAAGCCGCGCATTCTCGAATCGATCCGGCTGCTGACCTCGCTCGGCTTCAAGATCATCGCGACCTCCGGAACCCAGCGCTATCTGAGCGAACAGGGGATCGCGGCCGCCAAGGTCAATAAGGTGCTGGAAGGCCGCCCGCATATCGTCGACGCGATCAAGAACGGCGAAGTGCACCTGGTGTTCAATACCACCGAGGGGGCGGCGCCGGGTCTGGCCGACAGCCGGTCGCTGCGGCGTGCAGCCCTCTTGCATAAAGTCCCATACTACACCACTCTTTCGGGAGCCGTCGCAGCCGCGCAGGGAATCAAAGCCTATATCGCGGGTGACCTCGAGGTGCGTGCGCTGCAGAGTTATTTCTAGCGGTCGGGCTCGTCGGCCAGCACCGTTTCGACGGTACGCGTTGAGAAACAGTTCGGGATCGCGGAGCCGGTAGGCAACTTCGGCTCGCGGTCGGAATTTCTATGACTCTCGCCAATGAAGGCCAAGGACCAGAAGGCCAATCACGATGGACATGATTCCGATGACGGCCGCCGGCTATGCGACACTCGAAAGCGAGTTGAAGCAGCGCCAGCAGATCGAGCGGCCCCGCATCATCCAGCAGATCACCGAGGCGCGTTCGCACGGCGATCTGTCAGAGAACGCCGAATATCACGCCGCCAAGGAGGCGCAGTCGCACAATGAGGGCCGCATCGCCGAGCTTGAGGACAAGCTGGCGCGCGCCGAGGTGATCGACGTCTCCAAGCTGTCGGGCGATACGATCAAATTCGGCGCCAAGGTGACGCTGGTCGACGAGGACACCGAAGAGAAGCGGGTCTGGACCCTGGTCGGCGAACCGGAAGCCGACGCCAAGATCGGCAAGATCTCGATCACCTCGCCGCTGGCCCGTGCCCTGGTCGGCAAGACCAAGGGCTCCTCGGTCGAAGTGCTGACGCCAGGCGGCGCCAAGGCTTATGAAATCCTCAAGGTCGAGTGGCGCTGACGCCCCGCTTTCGCCTCGACATCCCCTTACGCATAAGACAATCGCCGGGCTTGCCCGGCGATTTGCTTTTTGGCCGGCGCGTCAACACTCTTGGCTTTTTATTTGGGCATGATCTTTTCCGAAAACCGGTTCCCACTTTTCGGGATCATGCCCTAGCTCTTGATCTCCAGCGGCACCATGGCGGCGTCCTTGGAGTTCTTCAGCGTCAGCGACGTCTTGACGTTGCGCACATGCGGTTCGGCCGTGAGCCGCGACACGAATTCCTGAAAGGTGCGCAAGTCGGGCGCTACGCATTTCAGCAGGAAATCGATTTCGCCGGACAGCATCCAGCATTCGCGGACCAGCGGTTCGCGCCGCACGAAATCCTCGAAGCTTTTCAGGTCGGCATCCGCCTGGCTGGCCAGATGCACCATCGCGAATACCGCGATTTCGAAGCCGAGCCGCTTCTCGTCGAGCAGTCCCCGATAGCCCTTGATATAACCGGCCTCTTCCAGCGCCCGGACCCGCCGCAGGCAGGGTGGCGCCGAAATGCCGACCCGCCGGGCCAGCTCGACATTAGTGATGCGGCCGTGGTCCTGAAGCTCCTTCAGAATCTTCCAATCGATGGCATCGAGGGTAGCAAGCACGAAAGCCTCCCAGTACCGCCGAACGCATGGCTGACTGCCGAGTCGGCGGCCTCATTCATACCTCGGGACCGGGCTTCGCGAAAGATTATTGCGCAAAACCCACTGTAAAGGTTCCAAGTCATGCTGGACTCGCTCGATGTGGGTTGCGTATCTTGCATAGCTCGGCCGAATCCATAGATTGTGCCGACAAATCCCTTGGGTTTCCCGCAGCCGGCCGGTCGCACGGGCCCAAGACGCCAAACATCCCGGACCAAAAGGAATACGGCCGTGCCGAACGCCCCGCACGAGACTACGCGCGCCAACGTCGTCATCATCGGCTCAGGACCCGCCGGCT
>JAQGJU010000078.1 GCA_028290465.1 Xanthobacteraceae bacterium
GCGCCCACGGGCTGGCGGCGGTCTCGCTGCGCTACTTCCCCGTCGCGGGGGCGAGCGGGCCGCTGGGCGAGGACCACACGCCCGAGACCCACCTGATCCCGCTGGTGCTGCAGGCCGCGGCCGGCAAACGCCCGAGCGTGGCGATCTTCGGCACCGACTATCCGACGCCGGACGGCACCTGCGTACGCGATTACATCCATGTCGCCGATCTGGTGGCCGCGCATGCCGCCGCGCTGAAACATCTGCGGGCCAGCAAGCCGAGCCATACCTTCAATTGCGGCTACGGCCACGGCTATTCGGTGCTCGAGGTGCTGGAAGCCGTGAAGCGCGTTGCCGGCCGCGACCTGCCGGTCACCATGGCCGGACGGCGCCCCGGCGATCCGGCGATGATCGTCGCCGACTGCAGCCGCATCCGGCAGACCCTCGGCTGGGTTCCGAAATATGACAATCTCGACACGATTGTCAGCCATGCGCTGGCCTGGGAACGCCGACTGGCCGAAATGGGCAAGGCGCCCTGAGGTCTCTTTCGGCTTGAAAATCCGGCCCCGGACGGGCAAGCAGGCCGGGGACCGGCGCCCGCGCCCCGTCCTCTGCCCCGGATAGCGATGCCCAAGGCCAAGAATTCAGATATTCCGCCGCAATACGAAGCCGCGCCGCTGATCCGGCGGCTGCTGTTCGAACACGCCTTCTTGCATTGGAAGCGTTACGTCATCGCCTTCCTGCTGATGGCGGTGGTCGCCGGCTGCACCGCGTTGCCGGCCTATCTGATTGGCCGGGTCGTCAACGAGGCCTATATCAATCGCAACTTCCAGGCGATCTTCGCAATCGGCATCGCGACCGCGATCATCTTCGCCATAAAAGGCGCCGCGACCTACGGCCAGCAGGTGCTGCTGACCCGGATCGGCAACCGCATCGTGGCCGACAACCAGCGCCGGCTGTTCGGCAAGCTGCTGACCGAAAGCCTCGGCTTCTATGCCGACCGGCATTCATCCGAATTCATCGCCCGGCTGTCGACCGGCGCCGCTGCCGTCACCCAGACGCTCAATCTGCTGATCACCGCCATCGGCCGCGATCTCCTGTCGCTGATCGCACTGGTGTCCGTGATGGTGGTGCAGGATCCGGCGCTGGCGCTGGTCAGCTTCGTGGTCGCGCCGCCGGCGCTGTTCGTGCTGCGCAAGCTGATCCGCCGCATCCAGTCGATCGCCCGCAGCCAGTTCACCGGCGGAACCCACATTCTCGAGACCATGCAGGAGACGCTGCAGGGCATCCGCATCGTCAAGGCGTTCACGCTCGAAGACACCATGCGGGCGCGCTTCGACGCCAATATCGCGGCGGTCGAACGGGACGCCAACAAGATGGCGCGGCTCGCGGCGCGCTCCAGTCCGCTGATGGAAACGCTGGGCGGCATCGCGATCGCGCTCGCGTTCATCTATGGCGGCTACCGCGTGGTCGAGACCGGCGCGCGGCCGGGCGAGTTCTTCTCGTTCATCGCCGCCTTCATGCTGGCTTATGAGCCGGCCAAGCGTCTCGCGCGGTTCAATCTCGACCTCAGCAATAATCTGGTCGGCGTGCGTATCCTGTTCGAAGTGATCGACGCGCCGCCGAGCGAGCCGTCCGACATCGGCAAGCCGGACCTGAAGCTCGTCGACGGCCGCGTCAGCTTCGACAACGTACATTTCGCCTATCGGGCCGACGAGCCGATCATGCGCGGCATGACATTTGTCGCCGAGCCCGGCCGGATGACCGCGCTGGTCGGCCCATCGGGCGGCGGCAAGTCGACGGTGTTCAACCTGCTGCTGCGTTTCTACGACCCGCTTGACGGCACCGTGGCGATCGACGGCCAGAGCGTCATCGAGGTCAGTCGCGACTCGCTGCGCCGGCAGATCGGCTATGTCGGCCAGGATACTTTCCTGTTCCGCGGCAGCATCCGCGAGAACATTGCGTTCGGCCGGCCCAATGCCACGCAGGACGAGATCGTCGCCGCCGCGCAAGCCGCCAATGCGCACGATTTCATCACGGGCTTCCCGAACGGCTACGATACGCCGGTCGGCGAGCACGGCCTGCAGCTGTCCGGCGGCCAGCGCCAGCGCATCGCGGTGGCGCGCGCGCTGATCAAGGACGCGCAGTTGATTTTGCTGGATGAAGCCACCGGCGCGCTGGATTCCGAGAGCGAACGCGCCGTGCAGGACGCCATCGCGCATCTGTGCGAGGGCCGTACCACGCTGGTGATCGCGCATCGCCTGCACACCATCCAGCACGCCGACCGCATTCTGGTCATCGAGGGCGGCGCCGTGGTCGAGCAAGGTCGCCACGAGGAATTGCTGCGCAAGGGCGGCCGCTATGCCGCATTCTACCGCCTGCAGCTCCAGGGCCAGCAGGACCCCGAGCCGCGCCAGCCGCTGGCGGTCTAGCCTCCTTCGTTGGTTCCATTTCACGCCGCGAAATCACGCCCACGTTGTGGTTATGCCCGGCCTATCTTGCGCCGGGCCGGCCGACGCGGTAGTTCGACCCATTAATTTCCGCCCTCCGGGCCGCCGGTTTGAGGCCGCCCCAAACCCCAAGCGATGTGAGCCCATGAGCGACAAGTACGTCATTCCGCAGCCGCCGCAGGCCGCCATCGCGGTCGCCGGTTCGTCCGACAAGTTCCCGGTGCGCCGCATCTGGTGCGTCGGCCGCAACTACATCGAACACATCCGCGAAATGGGCCAGGACGAGCGCGCGCCGCCGTTCTTCTTCGCCAAGCCGGCCGACGCCGTGGTCGGCGACGGCGCGACGGTGCCGTATCCGTCGCTGACCAAGGACATGCATTTCGAGGTCGAACTGGTCGTCGCGCTGAAGTCCGGTGGCCGTAACATTTCGGTCGAAAAGGCCAACGATCACATCTGGGGTTACGGCGTCGGCATCGACCTGACCCGCCGCGACCTGCAGATCGCCTCGCGCGACCTGAAGCGCCCTTGGGAAGTCGGCAAGTCGTTCGACATGTCGGCGCCGTGCGGTCCGCTGAAGCCGGCGTCCGAAACCGGCCATCCGAAGAACGGCCGCATCATGCTGAGCGCCAATGGCGCGATCAAGCAGGACGGCGATCTCAACCAGATGATCTGGAACGTGCCGGAGACGATCTGGAAGCTGTCCGAGATGGTCGAACTCGCGGCCGGCGACATCATCATGACCGGTACCCCGGCCGGCGTCGGCGCCACCGTGGCGGGCGACAAGCTGTCGTGCGAAATCGAAGGCATCGGCAAGCTGAACATCACGATCGGCGCGCCGCTGAAGTAAGACGCTTTTTTTCACCCTCCCCCTTGCGGGGAGGGTCACGAGCAAAGCGAGCGGGGTGAGGGTTCTACGCAAACATATCCCCCACCCCGCCGGTCGCCGCTACGCTTCGGCCGGCGACCCTCCCCGCAAAGGGGGAGGGTAAGAAAGAGCCCCTACCCCTTCTCGTGAAAAAAATCATAGATCTTCCGTGCCGTCTCGGCGCTGATGCCCGGCACCGCCAACAGATCCGGCAGCGAGGCGCGCTCGATCGCCTTCAAGGTGCCGAAGTGATGCAGCAGCGCCCGCTTGCGCGTCGGGCCCACACCGGCGATCTCCTGCAGGCCCGACTCGCGGATGTCGCGCTTGCGCCGCGCGCGGTGCGAACCGATCGCGAAGCGATGCGCCTCGTCGCGCAGCCGCTGCACGAAATACAACAGCGGATCGCGCGGCGGCAGCTTGAACGGCGCACGGCCCGCCATGAAGAACGTCTCGTTGCCGGCATCGCGATCCGGGCCTTTGGCGATCGACGCCACCGCGACACCGGTGACGCCGAGCGCCGTCATGGTGTCGTTCACCGCCTTCAACTGGCCCTGCCCGCCGTCGATCAGCAGCAGATCCGGCCACGGCGAATCCGGCTCGCTGTCGGCACTGTCTTCGGGACCGAGCTTGTCCAATAGCGCGGTGCCGATGCCGGCGAGCTTGGCCAGGAAGCCCTGCTCTTCCTCAATGGGCGTCCCGCTTATGTGGGCCTGCGGAGCTTCTTCCAGCCCCTCGGCCGCACGCGGCGAATCCGTCATCAGCCGCTTGAAGCGGCGCTCCAGCACTTCTCGCATCATGCCGTAATCGTCGCCCGGCGTGATCGCGTTCGAGCGGATATTGAACTTGCGATACTGGCCCTTCTGGAATCCTTCCGGACCCGCGACGATCATGGTGCCGACCGCGTTGGTGCCCTGGATGTGGCTGTTGTCGTATACCTCGATGCGGCGCGGCACCTTGGGCAGGCCGAAGGTCTGCGCCAGCGCGACCAGCAGTTTGTTCTGCGATGAACTCTCGGCGAGCTTGCGGCCGAGCGCTTCCTTGGCATTCGACATCGCTTGCGCGACCAGATCTTTCTTCTCGCCGCGCTGCGGCACCATCACCTCGACCTTGCGGCCGGTCTTGGTGGTGAGCGCTTCGGCCAGCAATGCGCGGTCCTCGATGTCGTGCGAGATCAGGATCAATCGCGGTGCCGGCTTGTCGTCGTAGAACTGCGCCAGGAATGCATCCAGCACTTCGGCCGCCGTCAGGGTGCGGTCGGCCTTCGGGAAATAGGCGCGATTGCCCCAGTTCTGCCCGGTGCGGAAGAAGAACACCTCGACGCAGGTGTAGCCGCCGTCCTGATAGGCCGCGAACACGTCGGCTTCCTCGACGCTCTTCGGATTGATGCCCTGGTGCGACTGGATCGCCGACAACGCCGCGAGGCGGTCGCGGTAGATCGCGGCGCGCTCGAAGTCGAGCGCTTCCGAGGCCTCCTCCATCGCGCGCGCCAGATCCTCGCGCACCGTCTGGCTCTTGCCGGACAGGAACGCCGTCGCCTCGCGCACCAGTTCACCATAGTCGCCGAACGCGATCTCCTGCGTGCACGGCGCGGCGCAGCGCTTGATCTGATGCAGCAGGCACGGCCGCGTGCGGCTTTCGAAATACGAGTCCGAACAGGAGCGCAACAGGAACGCACGTTGCAGCGCCGTGATGGTGCGGTTCACCGCCCATACCGACGCAAATGGACCGTAATAGGCGCCGGCACCGGTGCGCGCGCCGCGATGCTTGAGGATCTGCGGCGCCCAATGGTCGGACGTGATGACGATATAGGGGAACGACTTGTCGTCGCGCAGCAGCACGTTGAAGCGCGGCCGCAGCCGCTTGACCAGATTGGCCTCGAGCAGCAGCGCTTCGGTCTCGGTATTGGTCGAAATGAATTCGACGCTGGCGGTCGCCGAGATCATCCGGGCGATGCGCAGCACATGTCCGGTCGGCCGCGTATAGGCGACGACCCGCTTCTTGATGTTCTTGGCTTTGCCGACATAGAGCACGTCGCCCTTGGCGTCGATCATGCGGTAGACGCCCGGCGAGGTCGGGGCATGGCGCACCGCGCGCATGATCGCGGCGCGCCCAGCCGCCAGTGGACCGGTGACCGAGTCGAGATCCATCAGAATGTCGTCCGAGGCCTCGTCCAGAACCTCCTCGGCAACGGGCAGGCCCTGCTCGTCGTCTTCCTCGACGAGTTCGGAGACCGGATCGATGTCTTTCTTCGGAATCGGCATGGCCGGAAGGTAGGGATTTGCGGCGGCGGCGACCAGGGTCGCGACAACATTGATGAAGATTGCGGATCAACTCAGGACGGTGCGGTCGACCCAGTCCCGGAGTTGCTGACCGTAGGTCGCATAATAGCTGGTCGCGGCGTCGAGCAGCGTCTGCCGGAACTCAGGCGCGTCGAGCGGGATGGCGTCGGCGAGCACCGGATTGGCGCGGAAGAAATGTTCCTGACCGATCAGCTTCAGGCCGATGAAGGCGGCCAGATCCTGCGAACTGTCCAGAATCACCTGAATCAACGTTTCGCGTCCGACGTTGTTTTGGCTTTCCGCCACCCATTGGACGTAACCCCAGTCCTTCTCGGAATCGACATCGACATACAGATTCGGCGCGCCGGTGCCGAGCGACAGTACATAGATATCGCTGAGCGCCGGCGGCGTCGCGCCGGACAGGGCGACCGCGACCGCGACCAGCGCCGGGTTGTTGGCGGTGACGCCGCCATCGACAAAGCGGCCATGGGTCGGGAAATAGGTCGGCGCCGCCGAGGTGCTCAGGGCCACGTCGAACAGCGGCGTGGCGTCGGCTTGGCCACGAATTCGCAGCCCGGCCGGGTTGCCGGCCAAGGCCGGCGCGGCCGCCGCATCGACATTGGTGAACACCGTCGGGCCCCAGGCGCCGTGCGGGCCGGCATGGCTCGGCGTGGCGTCGTGCAGTTCGAACGCGGTCACCACCACCTTGCGCTTGAGATCGGCCAGGGTCCTGTCGCCGGCGATGTCCTTGACCTCGTGCTTTAACGCGTCGAGTCCCAAGGTCCATTTGGCGCCGAACACCGGCAGCACCTCGTTGTCGGGATAAAACACCCGATCGCCGATGGCGGTGTAGATGTCGATCAGGTCGGACGGCGTCTTGTCGCCGATCGCCAGGGCCAGCGAGATCAGGCCGCCGGTCGAGGTGCCGGCGAACAGATCGACGCGGCCGAGCAGCGCCGGCCGGTCATGGGTCAGCAATGTGAGCAATTGCGCGGTCAGAATGCCGCGATAGCCGCCGCCGTCGCAGCTCAAAATGAAATATTTGGCCAAGTTCTGCCCTAGACCCCCGCTCCCCGAACCGCGCCGCATCGGCACGAGAGTGTTCCACAGCCCAGGACAAATGAAACAAATATTTGCAGCCGGAGATTGCGTTGCGGGGCGCGTCGCTATTCCTCGATGCCGTCGGCGCGGCGCCCGTCGATGTGCTGGCCGCCGTCGACCATCAGGGTCTGCCCGGTGACGCTGCCGGCGCCGGCCAGATACAGCACCGCGGCGGCGATCTCTTCGGGCAGTGGACCGCGCCCGAGCGGAACCGAGGCCGACTGGCGCGCGAACATTTCGGCCGACTGGCGCTCGCTCGGCAGCGTCGGACCGGGCGCGACCGCATTGACGCGCACGCGCGGCGCCAGCGCCTGCGCCATGGTGACGGTCGCGGTCGTCAGCGCGCTCTTGGCCAGCGTATAGGAGAAGAAGTTCGGCGTCGGCCGCGCCACCCGCTGATCGGTAACGTTGACAATGGCGCCATCGGCGCCGGCCGGAAGCTGGGCGGCGAAAGCCTGCGCCAGGAATAACGGCGCCCGCAGATCCACCGC
>JAQGJU010000122.1 GCA_028290465.1 Xanthobacteraceae bacterium
AGGAGTTCCTGGACAAGCACGTGCCGGAAATGAAAGTCGCGGTTGCCCATGGCCAAATGCCCCCGACCGTGCTCGAGGACATCATGTCCGCGTTCTACGACGGAAAGTACGACGTGCTGCTGTCGACCACGATCGTCGAATCCGGCCTCGACATCCCGAGCGCGAATACGCTGATCGTGCATCGCGCCGACCGCTTCGGCCTCGCGCAAATCTATCAGTTACGCGGCCGGGTCGGGCGCTCGAAGATTCGCGCCTATGCGCTGCTGACGCTACCGACCGAGCGGCGCATCACCGTGCAGGCCGAGCGTCGCCTCAAGGTGCTGCAATCGCTCGACACGCTGGGCGCCGGCTTCCAGCTCGCGTCGCACGATCTTGATATTCGCGGCGCCGGCAATCTCCTGGGCGACGAACAGTCCGGTCACATCAAGGAAGTCGGCTTCGAACTCTACCAGCAGATGCTGGAGGAGGCCGTGATGAGCCTGAAGGCCGGCATTTCCGAGCCGGTCGCCGACAAGTGGTCGCCGCAGATCACCATCGGCACGCCGGTGCTCATTCCCGAGGATTACGTCGCCGACCTGTCGGTGCGGCTCAGCCTGTATCGCCGGCTGTCGGAATTGGAAGACGAGCGCGAGATCGACGGCTTCGGCGCCGAACTGGTCGATCGCTTCGGCCCGATGCCCGAGGAGGTCGAACATCTCCTGCAGATCATGGCCATCAAGACGCTGTGCCGCCGTGCCAATGTCGAGAAGATCGAGGCCGGCCCGAAGGGCGCCGTGCTGGCATTCCGCGACAACATCTTCGCCAATCCGGAAGGGCTGATCGCCTATATCCGCGAGCGCGGCCGCGATGCGCGGGTACGCCCCGACATGAAGGTCGTGTTCCTGGACGACTGGGAGTCGCCGAAGGTCCGGCTCAAGGCCACGACCGACATCCTGCGCCGGATGGTCAGGATCGCCGAACGGGCGAAGGCGGCATAGCTCAGCCCCGCGGTTGCCATCGACAGCCGCGCGGCGTTCATCGATGTGCAGTCAATTTGCTGCGCGGCAACACGGTATAACTGTGGGGCCGCGACGCAACAGCATTAGCGCCCCGTAAATCTTTTCTATGCAACTGTCCCGTTAGTCGTGGGGGCCGTATCTTGTTGAGACCCCTCAGTGAAGCTGGGGTCGCGCATGGCGCAGTCTTTTCGTTCTCTGAAAATCGGCACCACGCTTCGCGCGCTGTTCGGTGTCCTGATTGTCACCATTATCGGCAGCCTGGCGATCCCCATCCATGGGGCGTATCGCAAGCGCGCCGAAAGCGAACAGATCGTCGGCATCGCCCGGGCCAGCCGCACCGTCTTTGTGGCGATGCAGAATGTGCGATCGGAACGTGGGCCGGCACGATTCGCGCTGCAAACCCAGGCGGCGGCATCAACGTCCTTCCCCGCCTTGCTGGCCAAGCTGCGCAGCGCCGCCGACCCGGCTTTGGCCGAACTGCTTCAGTTGTGCGTGACGGTCAACTGCGTCGGCACCGACGTATCGGTGTTTTCCGGATTCCGTTCCAGCATCGACAAGATGGTCGCACTGCGTGGCGACGTCGATGTCGCGTTGCGCCAGCCGCTGAGCGAGCGGCCCAAGGGCATCGCCGCGACATTCGACACCACCATTGGCGATGTCGTCGAGCGTTTGGAGAAAATGGCCGTCGTGCTCAGCGAGAAGCTCCGCATGGCGGACGCCGAAACCGCCGAACTGGTGGAATTCCAGCAACTGGCCTGGCTGGCGCGGGACGACCTTGGTCGCGCGCGCACGTTCCTGATCGAAGGGGCCACCAACAACAAATTGTCGCCGCAGGCCCAAACCCGAGTCATCGAGTTGCACGCCCGCGCGCAAGTAACTTGGACGCTCTTGCTCGAACTCAGTGCGCGCATCGGCATTCCCGACGAGGTCACCAAGGCGATCAAGGGCGCTAACGATGGGGCTTTCGGCTCCTACCTCAAGACCCGCAACGCGGTCCTGGATGCCCTCGTCAACGGCCGCCCCGTTCCGATATCGGGCGAAGAACTCACCAAGGTCTCGCTCGCTGCGACCGATGAGCTGGTTGCGGTGCCAAGTGCCGCGCTGATGGCCGCCGAGCAACGGGCGGAGCGGGTGCTGGCCGCGGCGCATCGCAGCCTGCTGATCTATTCGGCGGTTTTCGTTGTCGCTGTCCTGTTCGGCCTTTTCGGCTTTGCCATCGTGCAATTCCGGGTCAGTGGCCCGATCACGATGGTCACGGCGATGATGCGCCGGCTAAGTGCCGGAGACCTGTCGGCCGCCGTCACCGGCACCAGCCGGCATGACGAGATCGGCGAGATGGTGGCGGCTGTCGAGGTATTTCGTACCAACATGGGCGAAACCGAACGCATGCGCGGCGAGCAGGAAACGCTCAAGACCTCCGCCGAACAGGAGCGCCGGGCTTTCACGGCGAGGCTGGCGAACGACTTCGAGACCGCAGTCGGCGGCATCGCGACCGGCGTATCGTCGGCCGCGGGCAAGCTTCAGAGCGTCGCGCAGAAAATGGCCGCCACGATCGAAGAGGCCTCGAGCCAATCCAACGCGATCTCCACGGCCGCCGAGCAATGCTCGGTCAGCGTCAAGACGGTCTCGGGCGCTTCGGAAGAGCTATCGTCCTCGATGCAGGAAATCGGCCACCAGGTGGCAAGCGCGGTAACGATCAGCGACGAGGCGGTGGGGCGGGCCGATCAAACCATCGAGAAGGTTCGCCGGCTGTCGCATGTCGCCCAGAAGATCGGCGACGTCGTTGCCATCATCACCAGCATCGCCAGCCAGACCAACCTTTTGGCGCTGAACGCGACGATCGAAGCCGCGCGCGCCGGGGACGCCGGCAG
>JAQGJU010000151.1 GCA_028290465.1 Xanthobacteraceae bacterium
GCATTGAAGGCCGGCATTACCTAAATCATCTTGGAACACGGGGCAGGCGGTGACAATGAATTCCCAGTCCGAACTCTGGCACGGCACCACCATTCTGACCGTCCGCAAGGGCGGCATTGTCGCGGTCGGCGGCGACGGTCAGGTCTCGATCGGCCAGACCATCGTCAAGGCCAACGCTAAAAAGGTGCGTCGGCTCGGCAAGGGTGAGGTGATCGGCGGCTTCGCGGGCGCCACGGCGGACGCTTTCACGCTGTTCGAACGCCTGGAAGCCAAACTGGAGCAGTACCCCGGCCAGTTGACCCGCGCTGCCGTCGAACTCGCCAAGGACTGGCGCACCGACCGCTATCTGCGCCGCCTGGAAGCGATGATGATCGTCGCCGACAAGGAAGTATCCTTGGTGCTGACCGGCACCGGCGACGTGCTGGAGCCGGAAAGCGGCGTGATGGGCATCGGGTCCGGCGGCAATTACGCGCTCGCCGCCGCCAGGGCGCTCGCCGACACCCCGATGGATGCCGAGGCCATCGTGCGCCGCTCGCTGGATATCGCCGCCGACATCTGCGTGTACACCAATCGCAATGTGACCGTTGAGACGTTGACGACGTGACGACGGAACACTCTCGCCTCATCCTGAGGAGGCCGCGCAGCGGCCGTCTCGAAGGACGAGGCGAGCCACGGAATCGAAATACATGACCGACTTCTCGCCCCGCGAAATCGTCTCCGAACTCGACCGTTACATTGTCGGCCAGAACGACGCCAAGCGCGCCGTCGCCATCGCGTTGCGCAATCGCTGGCGCCGCTTGCAGCTCGACGACAAGCTCCGCGAGGAGGTACTGCCGAAGAATATCCTGATGATCGGGCCGACCGGCGTCGGCAAGACCGAGATTTCCCGGCGCCTTGCGAAACTCGCCGGCGCGCCGTTCCTCAAGGTCGAGGCCACCAAGTTCACCGAGGTCGGCTATGTCGGGCGCGACGTCGAGCAGATCGTGCGCGATCTCGTCGAGGTCGCGCTCGGCCTGACCCGTGAGCGCAAGCGCAAGGACGTGCAGGCGCGCGCCCAGCAGGCGGCTGAAGATCGCGTGGTCGACGCGCTGGTCGGACCGAATTCCAGCACCGCCACCAAGGACAGCTTCCGCCGCAAACTGCGGACCGGCGAACTCGACGACAAGGAAATCGAAATCGAAGTGCAGTCCGGTGGCGGCGGCGGCATGCCGCTGTTCGACATTCCGGGCATGCCGGGCGCGCAGCTCGGCGCCGTGTCGATCGGCGACATTTTGGGCAAGATGGGCGGCGGGCGCACCAAGACGCGTCGGGTCACGGTGCGCGACTCTTACGCGGTGCTGCTCAGCGAAGAATCCGACAAGCTGCTCGACAGCGAGCAACTCACGCAAGAAGCCATTCACGCGGTCGAGAACAACGGCATCGTATTCCTGGACGAGATCGACAAGATCTGCGTGCGCGAAGGCCGGGCCGGCGGCGGCGACGTATCGCGGGAAGGCGTGCAGCGCGACCTGCTGCCGCTGATCGAAGGCACTACCGTGGCCACCAAGCACGGCCCGGTGAAGACCGACCACATTTTGTTTATCGCGTCCGGCGCCTTCCATATCGCCAAGCCCTCGGACCTGTTGCCCGAGTTGCAGGGCCGGCTGCCGATCCGGGTCGAGCTCAAGCCGCTGACCCGCGACGACATGCGCCGGATTCTGACGGAGCCGGAAGCATCCTTGCTCAAGCAATATGTCGCGCTGCTGGCCACCGAGGGCGTGACCCTCGAATTCTCCGAGGATGCCATCGATGCGCTCGCCGACGTCGCGGTCGGGGTGAATTCGAGTGTCGAGAATATCGGCGCGCGCCGATTGCAGACCGTGATGGAGCGGGTGCTCGACGAGATCTCGTTCGCGGCACCGGACCGTTCGGGCGAGACGGTAAAGGTCGATGCCGCCTACGTGCAGAGCCGGGTTGGCGATCTCGCCAAGAACGCGGATCTGAGCCGGTTTATCTTGTAAACCTTCTTCGCTTCATCGCCCGAGCGAGCGCAGCCGCACATACAGCGCGCCTGTGCCGCCATGGCCGATGCTGGCGTCTTCGAAACCGATCACGATCTCGCACAGGCCCGGCAATCGCAGCCACATCGGCACCTGGCGCTTGAGCACGCCGCGCTCACGGCCGTCATCATCGCTGCCGAACCGCGCGCCCTTGCCGGTGATGACCAGCACCAGCTTTCCGCCGTTGCCTTGCGCGCGTCGCAGGAATCGCGACAGCGCCGCGTGCGCTTCGTCCTGAGTCATGCCGTGCAGGTCGATGCGCGCGTCGATTTCCACACGGCCGCGGGCGACGCGCGAACGCTCGCGACGGCCGAGCGGCGCCAGTGGCGGCGGTGCTTTGACGGGCGCGGGCTTAACAACGACAGGTGCCGGCGCTACCGGACGGACCGGTTTCGGCCGCTTGGCCGGCGGCGGCGGAGGCTTCTTCGTTTCGACCTCAGGCGTTGCGATTTCGGCGGTCGCAGTGGCCGCCACACGCTGCTTGCGCGACAGCGGCTTGAGCGAACGCGTCACTTCTTTCCACAGCGCGTGCTCTTCGTCGCGCAGCGGACGCCGGCCGCGCCGGGGCCGATCATCATCAGCCGTCATGACGTTTGCCGCGCGGGTGCGCTTTCGCTTTGGGCTTTTCGGCCGGCTTCGCTTCGGGAGCGTGGTAGGCCGCTATCTCCTTGGCCGACGGGCGCGACCGCGGCAACGGCACTTCGCGCGCCGCCGCCACCGGATCGATCGCGCTCGGCACCAGCATCACGAAGCGGCCGGGATTTTTGTGCCGGCCGGCGATCTTCGCGGCTTCGTCGCCGGCGCCATAATAGAAGTCGGCGCGCGCCGGCCCGAGAATGGCCGAGCCGGTGTCCTGCGCCACCATTAGGTGACGGAATTTCGTCTCGGATTTTTCCGTCGCGATCGGCAGTTCGGCCTCGATCCAGAACGGGGTGCCGTAGACATGCAGATGGCGGTCGACCGCGATGGAGCGCCGCGCGGTCAGCGGAATGCCCTGCGCACCGATCGCCTCCTGGTCGTCCTTCAGGCCGGTGGCGCGGAAGAACACGAAGGATTTATTGTGGCGGCGCAGTTCGCGGCCGGCATCCTGGTCGGCGTGCATGAATTCGCGGATGCGATCCATCGACATCTGTTCTCGCGGCACCTGCTTGCGCTCGATCATGACACGCCCGACCGGCGTATACGGGTGGCCGTTATGCGCATCGTAGTTCAGGCGCAGCGCACCGCCCTCGGCCAGATTGACTCGCAGAGAACCCTGAATCTGCGCAAAGAACGCATCGACCGGATCCTTTAGCCAGCCGATCTCCAGCTTTTCGCCATCGAGAATGCCGTTCTCGATTTCGGTGCGCTCCCAATACGGCACCACTTCATTGTCGCCATTCTTGCGGCCGACCTTGCCGTTGTTCGGAAAGGTGCCGGGCTTGGCGCCGATCGCGATCAGGTCGGGCGGACGCTTGTACAGCGGCACATGATAAACGCTGGACGGATGCAGCGAGCCTTCGACGATCGGCTCGTAATAGCCGGTGATGAAGCCTTCGCGGTCGCCAAGCTTGTTGATCCGCACCAGCCGGAAATGCTCTTCGAAAAATTTCCGCGCCGCCGCGCCATCCTTCGGCGGATCGTCGACGGCCTTGTGGCACACACCGGCGAGCGCGCGATACATCAGGCGCTTGTCGCCTTTGGTTTTGGACTTGGCGCCGCGCATGATCGGCCGGCAACTGGCCATGAAGGTCGCGAACGCGGCTTGATGGTCGTCGTCGGCCCAGCCGTCGAGCTGGCCGAACGCCAGCGGCTCGAGCTGCGCGCCGGAAATCGTCAGGACGTCGGAAGGTTTGGAGTGATGCGCTTTGCCATGGTGCGCTTTGCGCGGCTTCGCATCGGCGACCTGAGCCAATGCGACAAACGCGAGCGCGGTGGCCGCGAGTGTCGTGAGGAACGGGCGGAGGCCTGCCATCCGCACCTGTCCCCGGTCACTGACCGGCTTCGGTCGCGACCAGCTTCCAATTCGGATCGCGCGAAGTCAGGTCGCGGGCAAAGGTCCACACGTCGGTGACGTCGGTCACCGTATCGGGGCTGCCCTCCGTGACCTGACCGTCACCGCCTCGGGTCACGGTGATTAGCTTGGACACGAAGCGTACCGTGATCTGCGCGGTACGGCCGCGGGCTTCGGCACCGACAATCTTGGCGACGTCGAGCGACACGAATTTGGTTTCGACGGTCTCGCCCCGCCCCTCGCGCTCGGTGATCGCGGCATCGAAGCCTTCCATCACTTCGCGCGACAGCAGGTTGCGCAGCGTCTTGCGGTCGCCTTCGGCAAACGCCGTGACGATCATTTCATAGGCCTGACGGGCGCCGGCCAGGAAGGCGGGCGCATCGAAGCTCGGGTCGGCGGCCGCGATGGCCTCAAGGCCGGCCGCGACCGGCGAACCCGGCTCGGCAATGTCTTTCCAGCGGTCCACGGCTTCGACCGGCTCGGCCGGCCGCGCCGGCGCTTCCGCGCCCACACGGGTCGGCAGGGCGACCACCTTGTCGGAGGCGCTGCCGCGCGCGGCATCCCGGGCCGAATACGGATCGTAGGGCGGCCGTTCACGGCCGGTACGCGTGCCCAAAACGCTGCGCAAGCGCAGGAAAATGAACACTGCGAGCGCCAGAAAGATGATGGTGTAAATATCGAACACGTCTCTCGCGCTCTCTTCAGCAGGCGTGTCGGCAATCCCAGGGACAGAAATCCAGGGACAGGGATGGCGAAGCAGGCAGGCCTGCCGCCGCACGCAACAAGACCGCAGTGTCAGGACCGAAACCGCCGCTATTGTGGCTATAATGTAAGTACGCCAGGACGCCGATCCAAGACGGAATAACGGCGGCACAAACGATATGTTGCTTCGCATTCGACCTTAGACGATCCCGCGCGCCACGCCAACCGCCGGAGAGCCGAGAATTTACGCTGAGAACCTGCCCATGTCGCTGACTCGATGGATCATTTTCGCCCTGCTCGGCCTCCCGGTGGCCGAATTGCTGGTATTCGGGCTGGTGGCGGCGTGGCTCGGGTTTCTGTCGGCCGTGTTGCTGGCGCTGACGACCTCATTTCTCGGGTTCCTGGTGCTGCGCCACGCCGGCACCTCCGGAATTGGCCAATTCCGGGTCGCGATGGCCGACGGTTCGGTCGCCGGGCAG
This sequence comes from Xanthobacteraceae bacterium, assembly GCA_028290465.1. Classification (GTDB taxonomy): domain Bacteria; phylum Pseudomonadota; class Alphaproteobacteria; order Rhizobiales; family Xanthobacteraceae; genus FEB-22. The sequence goes on from JAQGJU010000151.1 coordinate 5,214, forward strand.
GTCCAGCGCGGCGGCCGGATGCACTTGGTGGCGTCAGGAATTCTTCTGTTTATTCCAGGCTTTATCACCGACCTAGTGGGTGTTCTGATCCTGTTGCCGCCGGTGCGCCGGTCCCTCGCCGCGACCTTTGGCCGCGCGCTGCGGCGGCATGCTCCCGGCGCCGGCGGCGCCTCGGATCGTCCTTCGGTCATCGACCTCGAACCGGACGAGTGGCACCAGGTCGACGGTGGCGGTTCCGCCAAGCGGCCGCGTAAACCGCGAATCCGGTAAGGACCCGAGTTTTCTTGTTCGATCCGGGGGCCTGTGTTAGCCGTTCCGCCGCCGCTAGAGCGTCGTTCGGACGCAAAACGGGTGTCCCACTAAACGCGTTCTTAATGGCCGGAAGGATGATTTTATGTCGATAACGAGCAATGGCGGCGGGCAGGCGCAGGAGCGGCCGTCGATCGCGGTATTGGCGCAATACGTCAAGGACCTGTCGTTCGAAAACCCGAACGCACCGGCCTCGCTGGCGCCGAGCGCCCAACAGCCGAACATCAACATCCAGATCAATGTCGAGGCGCGGCCGCTCAATGAGCCCGACGTCGAAGTGATGCTGAAGCTGGAAGGCCATGCCGAATCCAACGGCGCTGTGCTGTTCAATTTCGAGCTGGTCTATGCCGGCGTGTTCCGGCTGCAGAACGTGCCGCAGGCCGACATGCATCCGCTGGTGCTGATCGAATGCCCGCGGCTGCTGTTCCCGTTCGCCCGCGAGATCATCGCGACCTCGGTACGCAATGGCGGCTTCCCGCCGCTGCTGCTGGAGCCGGTCGATTTCGGTGCGTTGTATCAGCGCAAGATGGCCGAGCAGCAGTCCGAGGCGCCGGTTCGTCAGGCCTAGTCGCCGAGATCTGGAAGCTACGCGTAATCGTTCCAGATCGTTTTCTCACCGAGACCACCGACGAAGGCGCGATGCAGATCGCGCTCTTCCTCGGTGAGCCGGCCGGGCAATGGCTCCGGCCGCAGCCGGATCGCCGGCGCCGCGATGCCGGCGGCGCGATCATGCGCCCCGGCGCCGGCCAGGATGAGCTGCGCCTGCCGGGCCTCGATCAGTTCGACATAGACCTCGGCCAGAATCTCGGCGTCGAGCAGCGCGCCGTGCTTGACGCGGCGTGACGTGTCGATGCCGTAGCGCGCGCACAGATCGTCGAGCCGGTTCGAGCCGCCGGCATGCTTGCGCCGCGCCAGCAACAGCGTGTCGACGGCGCGGTCGCGCCGCACCAGCGGGCGGCCGGCGCGCTCCAGTTCGGCATTGATGAAGCCCATATCGAACGAAGCGTTGTGGATCACCAGCGGCGCGTCGCCGATGAACGTCGCGAACGCTTCGCAGACATCGGCAAATTTCGGCTTGTCGCGCAGGAACTCGGCCGACAGGCCATGCACATTGAACGCCTCGGCCGGCATGTCGCGCTCGGGGTTGATATAGACGTGAAACACTTCGCCTGTCGGAATACGGTTGAACAGTTCGACGCAGCCGATCTCGACCAGCCGATCGCCCTTATAGGGATCGAGGCCGGTGGTTTCGGTATCGAGTACGATCTCGCGCATGTTCAGGTCTCTTGAGGCGAATCAACGCGCCGGACCGGCATCTTAGCGACCGCGCGCAGAATTTCATTCACCTGGGCTCGCGCCACGTCCAGGCCCTGCGAACTATCCACCACGAAATCGGCGCGGCGGCGCTTTTCGGTATCCGGCACCTGCTTGGCCAGGATCGCCTCGAACTTTTCCAGCGTCATGCCGGGCCGGGCAAGTACGCGCGCCCGCTGCTGCTCCTCGCCGGCCGACACCACCGCGACCGCGTCGACGCGGCCTTCGGCGCCGGTCTCATAGAGCAGCGGAATATCCAGAACCACGACCTGATCGCGCCTCGCGCGCGCGTCGGCCAGAAATTTTTCCTCGGCCCGGCGCACCAGCGGATGCACCAGCGCCTCCAGGCGTTTGAGCGCCGCCGCGTCGCCGAGCACGCGCTGCGCCAAACGCGTGCGGTCGACCTTGCCGTCCGCCGTGGTGCCCGGAAACGTTTCCTCGATCAGCGGCACGGCTTCGCCTTCATACAGACGGTGCACCGTCGCGTCGGCGTCGTGCACCGCGACGCCAGCGTCGCGGAACATCTCGGCGGTGGTCGATTTGCCCATGCCGATCGAGCCGGTCAGGCCGAGAACGAACATGCGTTACTCCAAAAGGCTGCCGTGCCGGCGCAGGAACGCGACCAGCGGCAGCAGCGGCAGGCCCAATATGGTGGTGTGGTCACCATCGATGCGTTCGAACAATTGCACGCCAAGCCCCTCAAGCTGATAGCCGCCGACGCTGGATGTCACGACGTCGCCGGCCGCTTCCAGATAGGCATCGAGGAAGCTTTCCGAAAACGCCCGCATGGTCAGCCGTGCGCTGTCGACATGATGGAAGAGAGTTTCGCCGTTTTGCACCACCACGACCGCTGAATGCAGGTGGTGCGTGGCGCCGCGCAGCGCCAGCAGCTGTTTACGTGCAGCTTCGCGATCTGTTGGCTTACCGAGCGATTCCGCATCGAAGTTCAAGGTCTGGTCGGCGCCGACCACCAGCCGATCCGGGCGACGGCCGGACACGAATTTCGCCTTGGCCAGTGCCAGCGCCATGGCAACGGCGGCGCCATCATGCGTGCCGAGACTTTGTTCGATGGCGCGCTCGTCGAGATCGGCGGGCTCGATGTCGAACGCAATGCCGGCGCCGGCCAACAGCTCGCGGCGCGCCCGGCTCTGCGAGGCCAGCACCAGCGGCTGCGCGGCACGCCACAGGCTTTTCGACGCGGCCATCACGTCACCGGCTGCCGGCGCCGCTCGGCCAACAGCTTGAGCACGGCGGCGGCCGTCTCCTCGATCGAGCGCCGTGAAACATCGATCAGCGGCCAATTATGCCGGGCGCACAGCCGGCGCGAAAACGTGATTTCATCGGCGACCGATTGCTTATCGACATATTGGTCGTTGGCCTGTTCAGCCTTCAGCCCCAGCAGGCGGTTCTGCCGAATCTGCACGATGCGTTCCGGCGTGGCGAACAATCCGACCACCAATGGCTTGGTCAGCGCTTCGATCTGCGGCGGCACCGGGATGCCAGGCACCAGCGGAAAGTTCGCGGTCTTCACGCCGCGATTGGCCAAATAGATCGAGGTCGGTGTCTTCGACGTGCGCGAGATGCCGACCAACACCACGTCGGCGCCTTCCAGATCTTCGATATACTGACCGTCGTCATGCAGCATGGTGTAGTTCAGCGCGTCGATGCGCTTGAAGTACTCGGCATTAAGGGTGTGCTGGGCGCCGACCCGGTGACCGGTCTCGGACCCGAGATAGGATTGCAGCAATTGCAGCACCGGGCCGAGGATCGACAGGCACGGCACGCCGAGCTCGCGGCATTTGTCTTCCAGCGCGCTGGTCAACTCATCTTCCAGCAACGTGTACAGCACGATGCCGGGCGATTCCTCGATCTCCTCGAGCACACGGTCGAGCTGCTTGCGGCTGCGCACCAGCGGATAGATGTGCTCGACCGGCGCCACCTTGGTGTATTGCACGGTCGCCGCGCGCGCGACGGTGATCAGCGTCTCACCGGTAGCATCGGAAACGAGATGCAGATGAAAGTAGCTTCCGGTGCGATGCGGCATCGATGTGTAGGACCCGGACAACCTGTGGACAGATCGGGAGGAGGCCACGGTTTTGGGCAGGCCGCAAGCCGGAGGGCCGGAATCTTACCAAACCGTTCACACGGCTGCTTGTAGGCATAAAATCGAGGGCACTGTCGACGCTCAGTGTTGGATTGTTGATAACGACTCCGCACCGGCGACGGCGGGACCGGATTCAGACTGAAAGTGTCGGTGTTTAGCCAGTTGTCCACCGGCCGTCGGCCACGCTTGGATATCTACTCTGCCTGTGGGTTCCGGCTGGACGGGTTGTGGACAGAAATGCATGAGTCTAATCAACAGCCTAAGAGACTCTACATAGAGTCTAAGAAAGTTTTAGTTCTGACAGGGTCGAGAAAGTGAGCACTGTGAACAAATCGATCCTTCAGGTCCTGGCCGGTCACCAGCAGAAGGTGCCTCCGGTCTGGATGATGCGGCAAGCGGGCCGCTATCTCCCAGAATATCGCGCCATCCGCGAAAAAGTTCCGCGCTTTCTCGATCTTTGCTTCAATCCGGAGCTGGCCGCTGAAGTAACGTTGCAGCCGATCCGGCGCTTCGGCTTCGATGCGGCGATCCTGTTCTCCGATATTCTGGTGATCCCGCACGCGCTCGGCCAAAAGGTCGAGTTCGCGGCCGGTGAAGGTCCACGTCTTGATCCAATCGATACGCCGCAGGCTTTGACGCGGCTGTCCGGCAAGATGGATCTTGAAGCGCTGGCGCCGGTCTACGAGACCGTGAAACGGGTTCGGGCCGCACTGCCCGCCGACACCACGCTGCTCGGCTTCTGCGGGGCGCCCTGGACGGTGGCGACCTACATGATCGCCGGTCGCGGCACGCCGGATCAGGCGCCGGCCCGGATATTCGCCTATCGCTGGCCCGAGGCGTTCGCGACGCTGATAGATCAATTGGTCGAAGTCTCGGCCGGTTATCTGGTACGCCAGCTACGGGCCGGTGCCGACGCGGTGCAGATTTTCGATACCTGGGCGGGCGTGTTGGCCCCCGAGGAGTTTGCCAAGTGGTGCATCGCGCCGGCGCGGCGGATCGTCGAATTAGTTCGGGCGGAAATTTCCGACGCCAAGATCATTGGATTTCCGCGCGGGATAGGCGCGTCGGCAAAAATTTATGCACGCGAAGTGCCGGTCGACGCCGTCGGGCTCGACTGGATGATAGATAAGAATTTTGCCCGTGACGAAGTGCAAAGTCTCAAGCCGGTGCAGGGCAATCTCGATCCGCTGGCATTGCTGGCCGGCGGCGATGCGCTCGACCGCGGTGTCGATTCGGTGCTGGCGGCCTTCGCAGCCAAGCCGCTGATCTTCAATCTTGGTCACGGCATTCTGCCGGAGACGCCAATCGCGCATGTCGAGCAGATGCTCAAGCGAGTCCGGGGCGGCTGATGTTGTATCTCTGGCTGAAAGCCATCCATGTCATCGCGGTGATCGCCTGGATGGCCGGGATGCTGTATCTGCCGCGGCTGTTCGTCTATCACGCCAACGCTGAGATCGGCTCGAAGCAGTCCGAGACCTTCAAGGTGATGGAGCGCCGGCTGCTGCGCGCCATCATCAATCCGGCGATGGCCGTGACCTGGGTGCTGGGTCTCTGGCTGGCCTATGATTCCGGGTTTTTCGTCTCCGGCTGGCTGCACGCCAAGCTGGCGCTGGTCCTGGCGATGTCGGCCTTGCACGGGTTTTACAGCCGTTGGATGAAGGATTTCGCCGCCGACCGGAATACGCATTCGGCCAAATTCTATCGTATTATGAACGAGGTACCGACCGTTCTGATGATCGCGATCGTGTGCCTGGTGATCGTTAAGCCGTTTTGAAACGGGCTCGCTAAACCCGTTACGGGCGATGCCTCTTGCGTCGAAGCGGGTATTTCCTTATGTTTCACGCATCCCACCAAGGCAGGCGGATGCAGTTGCGTTTCGGATCCGTCATTCGGACCCACCGCTGCATCGGGTCCAGGACCTGATCGTCACTTTCCTGATCGGCTCCCTCCAGGCCAAGACCTGCAACTCCTCTTCTCTCCCCTTTCGCCAGCAACGCGCATTTCTCCGTTGCGGCTTCCATAGGATCTCCCCGCATGCGGGAAATGAAACTCCAGGACCTTAAGGCCAAGTCCGCGGCCGAGCTCGTCTCGTTCGCCGAAGAGCTCGAGGTCGAAAACGCCAGCACCATGCGCAAGCAGGAGCTGATGTTCGCCATTCTCAAACAACTCGCGATCCGCGAAACCGACATCATCGGTGAAGGCGTCGTCGAGGTGCTGTCCGACGGCTTCGGCTTCCTGCGCTCGCCGGAGTCCAACTACCTGTCCGGACCTGACGACATCTACGTATCGCCGTCGCAGATTCGCCGCTTCGGCCTGCGCACCGGAGACACCGTCGAAGGCCATATCCGTTCCCCGAAAGAGGGCGAGCGCTACTTCGCGCTGCTCAAGGTCAACACGATCAATTTCGAGGATCCGGAGAAGGCGCGTCACAAGGTCAACTTCGACAATCTCACGCCGCTGTATCCCGACGAGCGGCTGCGCATGGAGCACGAGGATCCGACCAAGAAGGATCTCTCCGCCCGCGTCATCGACATCGTGTCGCCGATCGGCAAGGGCCAGCGCGCCCTGATCGTATCGCCGCCACGCACCGGCAAGACCGTGCTGCTGCAGAACATCGCGCACGCGATCGCGGCCAATCACCCGGAATGCTTTTTGATCGTGTTGCTTATCGACGAGCGGCCGGAAGAAGTCACCGACATGCAGCGCTCGGTGAAGGGCGAGGTGGTGTCCTCGACCTTCGACGAGCCGGCAACGCGCCACGTCCAGGTCGCCGAAATGGTCATCGAAAAGGCCAAGCGCCTGGTCGAACACGGCCGCGACGTCGTGATCCTGCTCGACTCGATCACCCGCCTTGGCCGCGCCTACAACACCGTGGTGCCGTCCTCCGGCAAGGTGCTGACCGGCGGCGTCGACGCCAATGCGTTGCAGCGGCCGAAGCGCTTCTTCGGTGCGGCCCGTAATATCGAGGAAGGCGGCTCGCTGACTATCATCGCGACCGCACTGATCGATACCGGCAGCCGCATGGACGAAGTGATTTTCGAAGAGTTCAAGGGCACCGGCAATTCCGAATTGATTCTCGATCGCAAGGTCGCCGACAAGCGCACCTTCCCGGCGATCGACATCACCCGGTCCGGCACCCGCAAGGAAGAACTGCTCACCGATCCGCAGCAGCTCAAGAAGATGTACGTCCTGCGCCGCATCCTCAATCCGATGGGCACGATGGACGCCATCGACTTCCTGCTCGACAAGCTGCGCAACACCAAGAGCAATGCCGAGTTCTTCGAATCGATGAACACGTAAGCGCTCTGCGCCTTTCCGTTCGCGGGAAGGATTGCACGATTTAATGCCCGGCCTTGTGCCGGGCATTTTTCGTTTCAGGCTGGCGTGGTGCGCATCGCTTTTACGGTCTCGGCGATCTGCTCGATGCGCACGACCGGCAGCGAACAGGTTTCTCCGACACAGATGAACGCGGCGGTTTCCGGCGCCGCCGCGATCTTGGCCTGCGCCGGATGCGATGGCGGCAAGGCGTTCGCTGATGCCGCGCGCAACACGATGCAGTCGAGCCACGGCAGTCGCAGCGCCGCTTCGGCGAAGCGCTCGACGTCGGGCCCAACGATCACGATCTCGGCCGCGCGAATCCGCAGGTCGATGGCGTTGATCAGCGACAGATGGCCGAACAGGCTTTCGACCGCGCGCGGCGCGAGGCCGTCGATCATCCGGTCGAACTTGGCGCGCCATTCGTCGCTGCCGGCCAGCACCGCGAGCCGCACCAGATTCTGCGCGATGATGGCATTGGGGTTCGGGACCGCGTCGTCGGTGCTGGCCTGCGGCCGCACCACCAGGCCTTCGGCATCGTCGGCGGTGAGGAAATATCCGCCGGTCGCCGGGTTGGCGTAGTGACGGTCGAGCGCGTTCTGCCACGTCACGGCCTGCTCCAGAAACGTGCGCGTGCCGGTCGCCTCATAGAGCGCCAGCGCGGCGCCGATCATCGCGGCGAAATCCGATGCGAGGCCGGGAAACAGCAGCCGGCCTTCACGCCACGAGTGGCCGAGCCGGTCGCCGCGCGTCATGTGGCGCACGATGAAGTCGAACGCGCGCGCGGCGATATCGATCCAGGATTTTTCGTCAAACGCGACGCCGGCATGGACCAGCGCGGCGATCGTCAACCCGTTCCAGTCGGCCAGCACCTTGTCGTCGAGGCCCGGACGCACGCGGCTGTCGCGCGCCGCGAGCAGCTTTGTTCGTAGCGAAGCGAGACGCGCCTCATCGGCGTCGCTGCGCTCGCGCCGCTGCAGGCGGTTGAGAATAGTGTGGCCTTCGAAATTGCCGCTAGGCGTTACATCGTAATGCTGCGCAAAAAACGCCGCGTCATCCTGGCCGAGAACGGTTTCGATCTCGGTGAGCGACCAGACGTAGAACTTGCCCTCTTCGCCTTCGGAGTCGGCGTCGAGCGATGCCGCGAACGCGCCGCCCGGCGTGCGCATCTCGCGCTCCAGCCAAGCAACGGTTTCAACGGCACGCGAACGATACAGCGGACGCTTCGAGCGCTGATAGGCCAGCGCGATGATCTCGAGGAGCTGCGCGTTGTCGTACAGCATCTTCTCGAAATGCGGCACCAGCCAACGCTCGTCGACAGAATAGCGTGAGAAGCCGCCGGCGAGATGATCGTAGATGCCGCCCTCGCAGATGCGGTCCAAGGTAAACTCAACGAGGTTGAAATATTTCGCGGTGCCGGTGCGCAGCCCGGCGCGCCACAGAATTTCATAGACCGAGGTCTGCGGAAATTTCGGCGCGCCGCGCACGCCGCCGAGATCCGTGTCGATCAGCCCGGCGACCTGCTCGGCGACGCGGTCGAGTTCGTCGGACCCGATGGTCACGGCGTTGGCCGGCCGCGCGGTGTCGGCCAGCCGCTGCATCAGCGCGTCGCGGTTCTGCGCGATGGTCTGCGGGTCTTCGCGAAAGATGCGCGCGACTTCTCGCAGCACGTCGACGAATGAGTTGCGGCCATAGCGCGCCGTGTTCGGAAAATAAGTGCCGCCCCAGATCGGCTCGCCCTTGGGTGTTAGGAACATAGTCAGCGGCCAGCCGCCCTGCTCGCCGAGGTGATGCAACGCCGTCATGTAGATCTGGTCGATGTCCGGCCGCTCCTCGCGGTCGACCTTGATGTTGACGAACAGCTCGTTCATCACCGCGGCCGTGTTCGGATCTTCGAAGCTTTCATGCGCCATGACGTGGCACCAGTGGCAGGCCGCGTAGCCGACCGACAGCAGGATCGGCCGGTCGCTG
>JAQGJU010000003.1 GCA_028290465.1 Xanthobacteraceae bacterium
CTCAACGCCAACGTCAAGAAGCCGGGCGTCGCGATGTATATCGCCGTGAACAGCCAGAATGCCACCTACAAGATGGAGCAGTTCGTTGTCCGCAACGGGCTCGACGTCAAGTCGATCAAGGACTTTAAGGGCCTCAAGCTGATGTCGGCCCCCGGCCCCGCCAACGTCAATACCGCCAAGGCCGTGCTCGCCAAGGTCGGCCTGAAAGAAGGTGACTACACCATCGATCAGCTCGACATGGGCCAGCACGTCAACGCCATGAAGGCCGGGACCTTCGATGGCGGTTACACGCTGGAGCCGAGCGCAACGATCATCCAGAACATCGGTGCCGGCAAGACCCTCGAGGCCGGGCTGATCGCGAAATACATTCTCGGCGATCCGCAGGCCAATGCCTACGCGGCAGGCTGCGCCTTCACCACCGAATTCATCACCAAGCGTCCCGACGTCGCCAAACGCTTCGCCCAAGCATGGGCCAAGGCAATCGACTACATCACGAAAAACCCCGAAGCGGCGCGTAAGCATCTCGCCAAGAACACTCTCACGCCCGACAACGTCGTCGATACGATACCGATGGTGGGCCACATCATGATCAAGGACATGTCGCCCAAGCAACGCGACGAGTGGCAGCGCTTCGCCGATTTCGGCACCGAGATCGGCGTCGTGCCGGAAAAAGTCGACGTCAAGAACGTCCTCAAGGTGTTTTGAACAGCAGCGGATGAACAGGAAGCGGCGATGAGCCTAGCCCAGCCCGCTCTGAAAATCGAACCGGCGGGCGTCATGCCCCCGGTCACCGAAGCCGTTTTTAAGCGCCCCCACGTCACCATCCGGGGCCTGAGCAAGCGCTTCAACAAGACGGTGATCTACGACAAGTTCGATCTCGACATTCCGCGCGGCAAGCTGATCTCGGTGTTCGGCCCCAACGGCTGCGGCAAGAGCACGCTGATCAACATGATCGCCGGGCTGATCCCGCCCGACGAAGGCCAGATCCTGTTCGACGGCATGCTGCTCGACGAGATCAAGTTCGGCTACGTATTCCAGAACTACCGCGAGGCGTTGTTTCCGTGGCTGCGGGCGTTCGACAACATCGCCTATCCGCTGAAGATGATGGGCATCGGCAAGGCGGAGCGGCAAGCTCGGGTCGAACGGCTGGTGGAGCGGCTCGGCGTCAAGATCGATCTCAACCGCTACCCTTACGTCATGTCGGGCGGCCAGCAGCAACTGGTGTCGATCATGCGGGCACTGGTGGTCGAACCGGAAATCCTGTTCCTCGACGAGCCGTTCTCCGCGCTCGACTATGAGATGACCTTATTCATGCGCGAGCAATTGCAGCGCATCTTCGTCGAGACCGGAACCACCACGGTGCTGGTGTCGCATGATCTCGAAGAGGCAGTGTATCTCGCCGACCGGGTATTGCTGCTGTCGCGCCATCCGGCCTTGGTGGCGGATTTCGTGACCTATGACGCGCCGCGCCCGCGCACCGACGCGACCTTGTCGGATGCCGATTTCGTGCAAATCAAGGCCCATTGCCTAGAGGTGTTCCAACGCGAGGTCCGCAAGGGATGAAACGGTTAGAGCCTTTGCTGCCGTTCGTCGGCGTCGTCGGACTGGTGGCCGTCTGGTACTTCGCGGTCTGGAAACAGATCGTCGATCCGGTGCTGCTGCCATCGCCGACCACGACGTTCTGGGCGCTGTGGAAAGGCATGAATGGCGAGCTTGGCTTCGACTTCATCAAGACCGTCTATCGCACCACGATGTCCATCGTGATTGCGGCCGCGATCGCCATTCCGCTCGGTATCGTGCTTGGTTCGTCAGAAAGGCTTTACCGTTCGCTCGAGTTCGTCATCGACTTCTTCCGCTCGACCCCGGCTTCGGCGATGTTCCCGCTGTTCCTGGTGCTGTTCGGGGTCGGCGACGAAACCAAGATTTCCGTCGCAGCGTTCGGCGCGATGCTGGTGATTCTGTTCAACGTCGCCTATGGGGTGATGAACGCGCGCAAAACCCGCCTCCTCGCTGCCAAGGTGATGGGCGCCTCGCGGCTGCGCGTGCTGAGCGACGTGATGTTGCTGGAATCCCTGCCGCAGACCTTTGTTGGGTTGCGCAACGGCGTGTCGCTTGCTCTCGTCATCGTCGTGGTTGCCGAAATGTTCATCGGTTCTCAAGATGGCCTTGGCCACAGTGTGTTCGAGGCGCAGCAGATGTTCGAAATGCCCCGGATGTACGCGGCGATCTTCGCGGCCGGCGCACTCGGCTACGGGCTTAATCTGCTGTTCCTGTTGATCGAGCGGCGCTTCGTGCACTGGTCGGGGAAGTAAGCCGACATCATCCATCATGGCGGATGACCTGACGAGGTGGTCTACGACGGCGAGGCTTCGCCTAATGCCGCCGCGTCGGGATTCAGCAACTCCCACAGCCGATTGGGGCTCAGCGGAATTTCCCGCAACTCGACGCCCTTCTGAGCAAGCCCAAGCGCATCCTCGATGGCCTGCGCGAACAGCGCACCGCCCGGAATTGCGCCCGCCTCGCCGGCGCCCTTGATGCCCAGCGGATTGAGCGGCGATGGCGTCACGGTGTGATCCAGTATCATGCGCGGCACTTCGAGCGCGGTTGGCAGCAGATAGTCGGCCAGCGACGCGTTGAGCAACTGACCTTGCGTGTCGTACATCAGATGTTCGTAGAACGCATTGCCGATGCCCTGCGCGACGCCGCCGTGACTCTGCCCGGCCAGGATCAACGGATTGATCACCGTGCCGCAATCATGCACCACGACGTATTTCAGGATCTCCAGCGTCAGTGTCTCCGGGTCGACCTCGATCATCATCGCGTGCACGCCGGCCGCCGTGGTACCGCCCGGTGGACCGAAATACGCCGTCGCTTCCAGGCCCGGCTCGGTGCCGGGCTTCACCGCACCGCGCATCGGATTAGCCTTCACGGCGAGTTCGCCGAGCCGCACGCTTCGGCCCGGCACACCGACGATCGAGACTTCGCCATTGGCGATCTCCAGATCTTCCTCGGCGCATTCAAAATGTTCCGACGCGAGCTTGAGTATCTTCCGCCGCACCACCAATGACGCTTCATTCACGGCATTGCCGGCCACGACGGCACCCCGGCTGGCGAAGGTGCCGGCGCCCCAATAGAACTGATCGGTGTCGCCGGTCACCACATCGACATTGCGCACGTCGACGCCGAGTTGATCCGCGGCGATCTGGGCGAAGCTGGTGAAGTGCCCCTGCCCCTGCGTGCCGATGCCGGTCGCAAGGCTGACCTTGCCGTTCGCCTGCACCTGCACCTTGGCGCCCTCATACGGGCCGATCCCGGTGCCTTCGACATAGCAGGCGACACCGATGCCGACATGCCGGCCCTGTTCACGCAGCCGCGCCTGCCCGCCGCGCACGAATTCGTCGTAGCCGATCGCGGCCAGCGCCTTGTCCAGGATCGGTTCAAAATCCCCGCTGTCGTATCCGAGCGGTGCGAAGTCCTGGTAGATGATCTCGTTGTCGTACGGGAATGCGTCCTTCGGAATGAGATTGAGCCGCCGGATTTCGGCACGGTCGATGCCAAGTTCGCGCGCCGCGATATCCATCAGCCGCTCGATCACGAACACGCCATGCTGCCGGCCGGCGCCGCGATATGGCGTCACGATCGGCAGATTGGTGAACACCGCCGTGAACGTGCTGTCGTAATGCGGGATCACATAGGGTCCGAGCAGCGTGCACTGGCTATTGATCGGCACCGTCAGGCCGTACGGGTCATAGGCGCCGGTGTCGTGCAGGAACACATCCCTGACGCCCAGGATGCGGCCATCTTTGGTCAGCGCGATCTCGGCATCGTGGATCTGCGAGCGCTCGTGCGAGGTCGCGAAGAAATGTTCGAGGCGATCCTCGATCCATTTTACCGGCCGGTCGAGTTGCATGGCGATCCAGGGAACCAGCACTTCCTCCGGATAGAACATCATGATCTTGGGTCCGAAGCCGCCGCCGACAAATGGCGCGATCACCCGTACCTGCCGTTCCGACAGGCCCAGCATGCCGGCGAGACCGTTGCGGATGAACACCGGTGCCTGCGTCGTATCCCAGACCGTGAGCTGATTGGCGCGGCCATCCCACTTGGCGACGACGCCGCGCGTCTCGATCGGCTGTGAGGCGCCGTGATCATACGTAAAGCGGCGGCGAATAATATGATCCGCCTTGGCGGCCGCCTGGGCATAGTTACCCTTGGTCTGACGCACATGGGCAGCGACATTGCCGCGCACGTCGTCATGCACCCGTGCCGAATTGTCCTTCAGCGCTTTCTCCAGATCGACCACCACCGGCAGCGGCTCCAGATCGAGAACGATGTCGGCCAGCGCATCCTCGGCGATGTAGCGGCTGTCGGCGATCACGATGGCGACCGGCTCGCCGACATGGCGTATCTTGTCTTTGGCCAGCGGCACCTGGCAACGCTGGTTGAATACGATGCCGGCGATCGGCGGCGGCGGCACCAATAGCGGGCCCGGTTGCCAGTAGGCGCCGAGATCCTCGGCCGTATAGACCGCAACCACGCCGGGACGCTGGCGCGCCGCCGACACGTCGATGCTTTTGATGCGGGCATGCGCGACCTGCGAGCGCAGCAGCGCGGCATGCAGCAATCCAGGCAACTCGACATCGTCGACAAACAGCGCCTGTCCGGTCAACAGCCGACGATCTTCGTTACGTTTGACCGGCGCGCCGAAATAGCGGGTCGTCATCGCGCGCCCCGCATTCGTTCAGCCGCCAGCAGCACCGCATCGACGATGTGCTGATAGCCGGTGCAGCGGCACAGATTTCCAGACAAGGCCTCGCGCACTCCCGGCTCGCTCGGCGACGGATGCGCGTCGAGGAATGCCGTCATGGTCATCAGGATGCCGGGCGTGCAATAGCCGCATTGCAGGCCATGCGCGTCATGCATCGCCTGTTGCAACGGATGGAATTCGTCCTGTGGCGAGGCCAGCGCCTCGACGGTCCGAATCTCGTGGCCATCGGCCTGCGCGGCGAACATCAGACACGAGCGCACCGGCAAGCCGTCGAGTTGCACGGTGCAGGCGCCGCACACGCCATGCTCGCAGCCGACATGGGTTCCGGCCAGCAGCAGGTCATGTCGGATGAAATCGCTGAGCAGCAACCGCGATTCGACTTCGCGTGCGTAGCGCTGACCGTTCACAGTCACGACAATGGTATGGCGTTCGTTGCTCATGCGTGGCCCGCTGACTGGCGCGCCCTCAGCAGCGCGCTCTGCAATGTCCGACGTGTCAGAACGCCGGCCAGATGCCGTTGATAACCGATCGCGGCATGCTGGTTGCCCGACGGATCGATGGCGCGCTGCGCCAGCGTCGCCGCCGCATCGATATCCGAAGCCGTAACATTCCCGCCGACCAGCGATGCCGCGGCTTCCGTTGCCAGCAGCGGCCGGTCGCCGGCGCCACAATAGCCGAGGCGCGTCTCCAGGCATCGCCCATCTGGGTCGAGCGTCACGGTCGCCGCGACGCCCATCAGGGCGAAGTCGCCGCGCCGCCGCGCCACTTCCATGAAACATGTTCCGGTGCGGGCCGGCAGATTCGGCAGCTCGATCTCGGCCAGCAGTTCGTCGGGCGCAAGGGCGGTCGTCAGGGCGCCGACGAAGAAATCATCCGCCGCGATCCAGCGTTCACCGGTCGCCGACTTCGCCCGCAACCGGCCACCGAGCGTCAGCACCAGCGCCGGCATTTCGGACGCCGGATCGGCATGCGCGAGGTTGCCGCCGAGCGTGCCGCGATTGCGGATCTGCGGATGGGCGATATGCGGCAGCGCTTCGCCGAGCAGCTTCTGGTGCGCGGCAACGTGCGCATCGGCTTCGAGCTGATAATAACGGGTCAGCGCGCCGATGCGGATCGCATGGGCGTCGCGGCGCACGCCACCGAGCTCGGCCAGCGCGTTGATGTCGATCAGCACCGTGGGCTGCGCCAGACGGAAGTTCATCGCCGGCACCAGGCTTTGGCCGCCGGCGAGAAAACGCGCATCCTCGCCATGCTGGACCTTGGCGGCCAGGGCCTCGTCGAGCGAGCGGGCGGCGATATATCGGAAGGGTGCGGGCTTCATGGCGTGGTCGCCACGATACCAGCAAATCTCACGCCGATGCGATAGCCCTTGTCGGGAAGTTACAGCATCTCCAGCGGCTGCGGCCGGGTCGGCGGCGGAAATGCCTTGTCCAACGCCGCCATATCCTCCGGCGTCAGTTTAAGGTCGAGCGCCGCGCGGTTCTCACGAACATGATCGGGATTCGACGCTTTCGGAATGGCGATCACGTCGTTGTGGCGCAGCACCCAGGCCAGCGCGACCTGCGCCGGGGTCGCCTGATGCCGGGCGGCAATGTCGCGCAACTCCCGTTTGCCGAGCAGCCGGCCCTGTTCGATCGGCGAGTAGGCCATGACCGGAATCGACCGCTCACGGCACATCGGCAGCAGATCGAATTCGATGCCGCGCCGGGTCGGATTATACAGGACCTGATTGGTCTCGACTTGGTGGCCGCCGGGCAGTGCCAGCAGTTCCTTCATGTCGAGGACATCGAAATTGCTGACGCCCCAGAGACGGATCTTGCCCGCGGCTTGCAATGAGGTGAACGCCTCCAGGGTTTCGGCGAGCGGCGTGCCGCCACGCCAATGCAGCAGATACAGATCGATCCGATCGGTATCGAGACGCTCCAGGCTGCGCTCGCACGCCGCGACGGTGCCTTGCCGCGTCGCATTGCTGGGCAGCACCTTGCTGACGATGAACACCTCGTCGCGCCGCCCGGCGATCGCCTCGCCGACCACGACTTCAGCCTCGCCATCGCCATACATCTCGGCGGTGTCGATCAGCGTCATGCCGACATCGAGCCCGGCGCGCAACGCGGCGACCTCGGCGGCCCGGCGCGGCGCATATTCGCCCATGCCCCAGGTGCCCTGGCCGAGCGCCGGGACGGCTTCGCCGGAGCGCAGTTTGGCGGTGCGTAAAGCGGCTTGCGGCATGCGTCCTCCGCAGATCGCGCAATTGCATTTACGCGATCTTGGACCATCCGCCGGCGCGCTTCAACGCGGGCGATCAGCCGGCCGAAACCGCCGCAGAGCGTTTACAGATTATAGTGCCGCCGGGCCATCAGGCATTCGACATCGCCCGGCTGGCAGGTGCGGCACACGTCCGGCCGCACGGCATAGACCGCGCACGACGCCTTCACGCCGACATCGCCGACGAGGGCCGAGCAGCGCTCGCCGTCGCATTTCATCCGCCCGTTCGCGTCGTCGACGAATTTGGCCGGGATCAGTTCGAGCGCCTCGTCGCTTTCCAGCGAGAAGCGCGGCCACTCGCGCGAGAAGGCGCAGCACGCCCCGCAGGCCTGGCAGATCGCTTCCGCATCGAGACGCGAGACGTCGTCGAGAAACGAGGCTTCGCCGCCCGAGATCATTTCGATTTGGTGCGCGACAGGCGCCGCTCATTGGCCCGGACATGGGTGCGGTAGCGGCGAACCACGGTTTCGGCCGAGCCGCCGAACGCCAGCGTGGTCGCGGCTTCAGCCAGCGCCGCGGTCTTCTCGTTCACCATGCGGGTCATTTCGGCCTGGGCATCCGGTCCGCCGGCCGCGACCTTCATCATGCGCAGGCCGATGACGCGCTGCGTCTCCAGGCCCAGCATCGTCGCGTCCAGCGTCAGCGTGAACCAGTTTCCGAACATTGATTACTTTACTCCGCGTCGCGAGACGGCGCGACAAAGCCTGTTCGGCGTCGGAGGGGGCGCCCGGCGCCGCCGCTCATCCGGCGCCGTGGAGTGGTTATTTGCGGGCCTTGCGGGCCGCATAGCGCGCATCGCGGGCCGCCTTCTGGGCCGCTTCGGTGGCGATGCGTTCGGCTTCTTCGGCCTCCGCCTTGGCGATC
>JAQGJU010000012.1 GCA_028290465.1 Xanthobacteraceae bacterium
TCACATCCTCGCAAGCCGTATCGAGCCTGGACCTTAGCGAGACCGGCTTGCGGACCGGTTCCGTGGAACTCGCGCATTTTAACGATCGTGGCTGGATCTGGGCGGATGGAACGCAAGAGCGCCCAGATGGTTAGCAACCGATAACCACGCACCATCACTCCGCGTCGCGCGCGGGCGCAGCCTTCCCCCATCAGATCGCCGTTTCGTGCTATTTTGTGGTGGCCGGCTGCCCCATCGAGGAATTTTGATGAAAATTCGGGTCGGCTACGAACTCATCTATGACTTTCCGCAGCCGACACCGATGATCGTGTGTCTGGGAGTGCACTTCACGCGGGCGTCCGACGTCATCAAACCCGATTTCATGATCACCGATCCGGCGCTGCCGATCACGCCGTATCGGGACAGCTTCGGCAATTGGTGCAACCGCATTGTCGCACCGGCCGGCCGGCTGCGGATCTGGGGCGACGGCCTGGTCAACGACTCCGGCAAGCCCGATGTCGTCGTGCCTTTCGCGCACCAGCATCTGGTCGAGGATCTGCCATCCGAAACGCTGACCTATCTGCTCGGCAGCCGCTATTGCGAGTCGGATCGCTTGACGGATGTGGCCTGGGAGCTGTTCGGGAAATCACCGCTCGGCTGGGCTCGGGTCCAGACCATCTGCGATTTCGTGCACAACCACATTACGTTCGGCTACGAGCATGCGCGCGTCACCAAGACCGCCTGGGAGGCCTATAACGAAGGCAACGGCGTGTGTCGCGACTATGCGCATCTCGCCATCGCGTTCTGCCGCTGCATGAATATTCCGGCGCGCTACTGCACCGGTTATCTCGGCGACATGGGCATGCCGCCGCCCTATGGACCGATGGATTTCGCCGGCTGGTTCGAAGCGTTTCTCGACGGGCGCTGGTACACGTTCGACGCCCGCAACAATATCCCGCGCATCGGCCGGGTGCTGATCGCGCAGGGCCGCGACGCCTCCGACGTGCCGATCACCCATACGTTCGGCAAGAACACGCTGGTCAATTTCAAGGTGGTGACCGAAGAGGTCACGACCAACTAAAGGAAAGTTTCCATGACAACCCTCGCCGATCCGGTCGTCACGTTTCTCATTCTTTTGCTGATCGGCATCGTGGCCGGCCTGCTGGCACAGCGTTACCTGCGCTCGTCCTGGCTGACCGCGCAGTTTGCCGGCAGGCGGGCCTCGGTCACCCACGCGCTGGTGGGCATCGCCGGCTCGTTCATCGGCTTCCATATCGGGGTCTTGCTGAGTCTCGGGCGCTATGGGTCGGTCGCGTTGTTCCTGGCCGCCGCCCTCGGGGCCGCCCTGGTGCTATGGGCCTGGAAGACGCTCCGCTTTTGACCGTGCGGACGCATCTGACGTCGCCTGAGGTCTAATTCGCCTGAATTGGGCCGCCCCGTTAATCCTCTGGACTTGTGCCGGCCGGTTAGGCTCGCCATTTGTGCTGCAGTGCGGTAGAAGTCGCCTCACGGCTCCCGCCTGCTTTCCCCCACATATCCGGACGTCCCCGCGCCATGCTGCAGATCGAGAATCTTGTGTTCAATGGCTGGGGGCGCAAGTTCTTCAACCAGGCGACCGTCACCCTGCCGATCGGCGGCAAGGTCGGCCTGGTCGGCCGCAACGGCATCGGCAAATCGACGCTGTTCAAGCTGATCCTCGGCGAGCTCAGCCCGGACGGCGGCGACATCAGCCTGCCGAAGACCGCCCGCATCGCATCGGTCGATCAGGAGCACCCGGCCACCCCGGTATCGCTGCTCGACACCATCCTGGCCGCCGACATCGAGCGCGAAGCGCTGAATGCCGCGCTGGAGACCGCCGAGCCGGAACGGTTGGGCGACATCTATATGCGGCTGATCGAGATCGACGCCGACCGGGCGCCGTCGCGGGCGTCCGAAATCCTGATGGGCCTCGGCTTCTCGGTGGCCGACCTTGAGCGGCCGATGTCGGAATTCTCCGGCGGCTGGCGCATGCGCGTCGCGCTGGCCTCGGCGCTGTTCGCGCAGCCCGACCTGATGCTGCTCGATGAGCCGACCAACTATCTCGATCTTGAAGGCGCGATGTGGCTCGAGGCGCGGCTGAAGAAATATCCGCACACCGCGTTGATCGTCAGCCATGACCGCGAACTGCTGAACAATTCCTGCGACTACATTTTGCATCTGAGCGAAGGCAAGCTCGAGCTCTATACGGGGGGCTACGACGCATTTGAAAAGCGCCGCGCCGAGAAGGCCCGGTTGCAGACCGCGACGCGGGTCAAGCAGGAAGCCGAGCGCGCCCATCTGCAATCCTTCGTCGACCGCTTCAAGGCCACGGCCAGCAAGGCCTCGCAGGCGCAGTCGCGCATGAAGCGCATCGCCAAGCTGGAGCCGATCTCAGCCGTGGTCGAGGACCGCGTGGTGCCGTTCACCCTGCCCTCACCGGCCCGAGCCCTGGCGCCGCCGCTGCTGCAACTGGAGAACGCCGAAGTCGGCTATGGCGGCCCGCCAGTGCTGCGCGATCTCAATCTGCGGCTCGATGTCAACGACCGGATCGGCCTCCTCGGCGTCAACGGCGCCGGCAAGTCGACCTTCGCCAAGCTGCTGGCCGGCGCGCTCAATGTGCAGGCCGGGCTGATGAAGCGCGACAACCGCACGCAGGTCGGCTGGTTTCACCAGCATCAGATCGAGGCGATGGATCCGAACGATACCCCGCTCGACATCATCCGCCGCGCGCGGCCGGACGACGCTGAGTCGTCTCGCCGTTCCCGCCTGGCGCAGTTCGGCCTCAGCCATGACAAGCAATCGACCAAGGTGGAAAGCCTGTCCGGCGGCGAGCGCGCCCGGTTGTTGCTTAATCTGGTGGCGATGGAAGCGCCTCACCTTTTGATCCTCGACGAGCCGACCAACCATCTCGACATCGATTCCCGTCGCGCGCTGCTCGACGCTTTGAACGACTATGAGGGCGCCGTCGTTCTCATCACCCATGACCGCTCGCTGATGGAGATGGTCGCCGACCGGCTGTGGCTGGCGGCCGACGGACACGTCCGTTCGTTCGACGGCGACATGGACGACTACGCCAAATTCGTGCTCGACCGCGTCAAGAACGCCGGCCGCGCCCCGGCGCAGGGCCGCGAGGCGGCCCCACAGCGGATCAAGAAGCGCCAGCGGGGCTAGACATTGGCGCGCAATCGGACGGAAACCGGTGACCACTTTTCCTGATTGCGCGCTGCCGGAACCCGCTTAGACGTGAGACGTTGAGCCCACATTGCACGGGGCGATCTCATGACTAACGACACGCTGGACTGCCTGATCGTCGGCGGCGGCCCCGCCGGCCTGACAGCCGCGATCTATCTGGCGCGGTTTCGCCGCGACGTGCTGATCGTCGATGCCGGCGACAGCCGGGCCAAGCTGATCCCCGAAAGCCATAACTATCCGGGCTTTGACGATGGCGTGTCCGGGCCTGACCTGCTCGCGCGGCTGCGCGAACAGGCGACGCAATTCGGCGCCCGCATCCAAGGCGGCATGGTCGAGACGCTGCGCCGGGAAGCCGACGGCACGTTCACGGCGCAGGCCGGCGACAAAACCTTTCGCGCCCGCACCGTGCTAATGGCGAGCGGCATTGTCGACGAAAGCCCAAACCTGCCGGGACTGCGCGACGCGGTGTATCGCGGGGCGCTGCGCTATTGCCCGATCTGCGACGGCTATGAGGCGATGGACCAGCATATCGGCGTGCTCGGCCGCGCCGCGACCGCGTGCAAGAAGGCGCTGTTCCTGCGCACCTATAGCCGCGACGTGACGTTATTGGCGACCGACGACGCCAACGCGCTCGATCCCGAGGACGCGAAGGCGCTGGCACAGGCCGGCGTGCGGGTGCCGGACCGGCCGGCGGTCGATGTCGAGCGTGACGGTGACAAGATCGAAGTCGTGTTCGAAGGCGGCGCAAGGCTCGATGTCGATGTGCTGTATCCGGCGCTCGGCTGCGAGGTGCGCTCGACGCTCGCGACCGATCTCGGCGCCAAAGCCGATGACGTCGGCTGCCTGCACGTCGATGCCAAGCAATGTACGTCGATCGAGGGTCTCTATGCGGCCGGCGATGTGGTGACCGATCTGCACCAGATCAGCGTCGCGACCGGCCACGCCGCCATCGCGGCGACCGAGATTCACAACACGCTGAAGCGGAATTTTCGGTAGAGGCCCGATCTTTTCGGGATCATGCGCTAGCTCGTCGTCGCCGAACAGCGCACCCACACTTCCGGCTCGCCGGCGTCGCCAACCCGTAGATCGACCCGCATCTCGCCCCGCAGCGTCATGTGGATGGTGGCGCCGGCCGAGGGCTCGCCCGCCGGCACCACATAGGTGAAGAAGTGGCGCTGATAGTCGCCTTCCATCTTGGCCCCGCCCGGCGTGACAATGGCGGGTCCCCGGATCGAGAACCTGCGGCCGTCTTTTGGCTGGCACCAGTCGCCGTCGATGGAATCAGCCATCGCGGGCGCCGTCGACCACAGCAATAATCCGACCACGCCAGCCACGATAGCGTTGCTGCGATTTCTGATCATGCCGGCAAATCTCCATCGTCCTCGCCCGTTACGGACAATGACGGCGGAGACCTGCGTTTGCAATTTGAAAAAACTGTCTAGTGGAACAGGTAGTTCACGCCAACCCGTGCGACATGCAGCGACACATTCCCCGCATTGGCTTGGCCACCCGAGATGGCAAGCGTGTCGCTGCCGCCGAGGTTGATAAACAGATATTCGGCTTTGGCGCTCCAGTTAGAGGCGAACATCCATTCGCCTCCCCCGCCTAACGTGTAGCCGAAGCGAATATCGCTCGACGACGCATAACCACCCGCTGTCAAAGCCGCGACTTGCGCAGGGCTTAAACAGACAATACAGCCAGGTTGCGCAACGTTGATATTGCCGTTGGAAAAAGTTGTAACGACATGGCCCCAGGCCAGTCCGCCGGTGCCGTACACCAGCAGCGAGTTATTGGCCCAGCCGAGCCGGCCGCGAACCGTGCCAAAGTAATCGACCTTCTGCTCCAGACTGACGGTGCCGGTGAGATTAGCGGGGTAACCGGCCGGGGCTGTGCCGTTGACGGACCAGGGTGCCGATGTGGAGTCCTTGATGCCGCTCCAGCTGAAGTCGGCCTCGAACCCAAACACCAACGAATTTTGCTGCCAATTATATCCGACTTGGAAACCGCCGAGCCAGCCGTCGGGTTCGACGGAGAGATTCACCGGCCCACTGCTGCTGGCCACGATGTAAGTCGGCAGAGCTGACGTCACATAGGTCACCGGATTGAAGGTGGCATCGGCCGGATCCCAGCCATAGCCGACGTGACCGCCGACATAGAAGCCTTGCCAGGTCATCACCGGCGCCCGGTAGACCGCCTTAACCGGCATGTCCGCCGCTGAAGCGATTGGCATCAACGCGAGGGTCGATACCGTGGCGATCAATGCAAGTGGTAAACTGCGCATGGCCAGCCTCCCCAATCGCTAAAAGAATCTAACGAGGGCCTGCCACCGAGTAAACAGGGCGGTTGTGCAAGACACAACAAGCCTACCTAGTGTGGCAATCTTACTACATAATATCGCAGAAAGTAACCAAGGCAACTATACGTTGCCTACTCCGCCGATCTGCGCCACCTGAATAAAGCTGAGTGGCAGGCGGCCGCCCTTCGATGGGCCGGTCGCGAGCCGGACTGACGAGCCAGATTCAGTCAGCGTCGGCTCCAAGGAGTTGCCCGTGCGTCTCGCGCTGGGACCCGCCATGTCCGTGATTTCGAAGTTCGCATCGGCGGCTGACGTGGGAGCGTGCGAACTTCAACACCGCGACGCCCGCTGATCTTGTCCTCCGACCCAGCGATCTGTAGGGACAATCGCAGCACGGCCTTCGACCGCGCGCCCAGCATACTCCGCCCCAAGGAAATTCCATGCCCGTCAAACGAAAAACGGCCAAAAAGCCGACCGGCAAGTCCGCCAACAAGCTCCCGAAGAAGACCGCCAAGCGCGCCAAGACGCTGGCGTCACGGCTGCCGGTGATCCCGGAAGACAAGATGTCGCCGGCGCAGCGCGATCTGGTCGCGGCGATCAGTTCGGGACCGCGCGGCGCCTACCGGCCACAGGGACCGTTCGCGGTGTTCCTGCAATCCCCTGAATACGGCAATCTGGCGCAGCAGCTCGGCGCGCACTGCCGCTACAAGACCGTCATCCCGCCGCGGCTGTCGGAGTTCGCCATCCTGGTCACGGCGCGGCTATGGCGGGCACAGTACGAATGGTTCGCGCATGCGCCGATCGCCGAAAAAGCCGGCGTGAAGAAGCAGACCATCGCGGATCTGCGCGCCGGGCGTAAGCCGACCAAGGCAGCCGGCGACGAAAAGCTGGTCTATGCGGTGATCCATGAACTGTACGCGACCAAGCGCGTCAGCCCGGCCAACTATGCCAAGCTGCAGAAGCTGTTTGGCGATGCCGGCATGGTCGAGTTCGTCGGCATCCTGGGCTACTACGCGCTGGTGGCGATGAGCCTCAACGTATTCCAGATGCTGCCGCCGGAAGGCGAGACGCTGGCGTTCCCGGAGAAGTAGTCCGAAGATCGGAGCTTAGGCGACCCGGCCGACGCCGTCGGCCGAAGCCTGCTCGACCTGGGGCTGCGGCGGGCGCGGCTTGTTCATGCGCTGGCGCAGCAGGTCGAGGAAGCGCTCCATCGGCATCGGCGGCGCGATCAGCACGCCCTGGCCGAAATCGCAGCCCATCAACATGAGTGCTTGCAGGTCGGACGCCTTTTCGATGCCTTCGCCGACCGCCGCGCCGCCGAAGCGATGCGCCAGATCGATCGCGGTCTGACAGATCGCGGCATTGGTCGGGTCGGTCGCGCAGTCGGACACGAAGCTATGGTCGAGCTTCAGTTCGGCGAACGGTAGTTCGCGCAGGCTCGACAGCGACGAGTAGCCGGCGCCGAAATCGTCGATCGCGATGGTGATGCCGCTGACGCGAAGCTGCGTGGCGATCTCGTTGGCGAGCTTCATGTCGCGCACGATCTGGTCTTCGGTGACCTCGACGATGAGACCCGGCCAGGTCGGCGACTTCGGCCGATATTCGTTGACGATCTGTGGGATCGGCAGAACCTTGAGCACGCTCACCGGCACGTTAATGGCGAGATGCAGGTTGAAGCCGGAATCGTTGAAGATGGTCCAGTTGCGCAGCGTCGCCAGCAGCGCATATTCGGTCAGCGCGGTCAGGCTTTCGACCGTCACGTCCGGCAGGAAGCTGCCGGGCAGCAGCACGCCGAGTTCAGGATGACGGATGCGGGCCAGCGCTTCGGCGCCGGCCAGACATTTGCGCTTCAGATCGATTTTCGGCTGGTACCAGACTTCAAACCAGTTATTGCGCAGCGCCTCGGCGATTTCGATGCGCGGCCTCGCGCCCGTGGTCAGATTGACCAGCGAACGGCGCTCTTCCTCGCCCATGTTGTCGATCGGGCCGGACCAGCTTCGGGCCTCGTCATTGGCGTCGCGAGACGTCATGGGGATCGCTCAACGGTCATTGCAATCCAACGATCTAGCCCAAATAGTCTTAAGCATTGGTATTCGGGGCAAAACTTAGTCGAACATCTTGAAATCCCTCTGCTTTTGTCTGAGGCTGGAGACTAATTAACGGCCCTGGGAATGGTGGGAAGACATGCGTGATGGAATTAGCCGCCGCGACTTTCTCAATGGCGCGGCCCTCACCATTGCGTCCGGCTTGACGCCCGCCGCCCAACTCGCCGCGCAGCCATTCCGCTACCCGCCGGCCCTCACCGGGATGCGCGGCCATCACGCTGGCGCGTTCGAGGTCGCGCATGACTTCGCCCGCGAGGGCAAGACCTTCCCGTTCGACAGACTGCCGGTCGAGGAACACTACGACCTGGTCGTGGTCGGCGGCGGCATCAGCGGTCTCGCTACCGCGTGGTTCTATCGCAAACAGCACGGCCCGAAGACGCGCATTCTCATTCTCGACAATCACGACGATTTCGGCGGCCACGCCAAGCGCAACGAGTTCAACGTCGATGGCCGGCGGATCATCGGCTATGGCGGCAGCGAGTCGCTGCAATCGCCGAATGCGGATTTCAGCCCGGTCGTTAAAAAGCTCATGCAAGACTTGGGCGTCGATGTGAAGCGCTTCGAGACCGCGTTCGAGCGCGGCTTCTATCCGAAGCTTGGCCTGTCGCGCGCCGTGTTCCTGCCCAAAGAGAACTTCGGCCGCGATGCGCTGGTCACCGGCGATCCCACCATGATGGTGGCCGACGATCTGACGCCCGAACTGCTGAATGCCAAATCGATCGGCGATTTTATCGCCGGCTTTCCGCTGTCCGATAAAGGCAAAGCGGAATTGCTCGGCCTGTACGAACAGAAAGCCGATCCGCTTGCCGGCAAGACCGCCGAAGAAAAAATCAAGACGCTGAAGAGCACCAGCTATCGCGATTACCTGATCAAGATATGCGGCGTCGGCGACGAGGTCGCCAACTGCTTCCAGGGCCGCACGCTCGACTATTTCGCGCTCGGCTGCGATGCGGTGTCGGCATTCGATGCCAAGGAAACCAACTATCCGGGCTTTGCCGGCCTCGGCCTGCCGAAGGCACACAATCCGGATGCCGAGGAGCCGTATATCTACCATTTCCCGGACGGCAACGCCTCGATCGCGCGGCTGCTGGTGCGCGCGCTGGTGCCGGGCGTAGCATCGGGGCGCGGCATGGACAGCATCGTGCAGGCTAAGTTCGATTACGCCAAGCTCGACCTGCCAAAAAACCGCGTGCGCGTGCGGCTCGACTCGACCTGCATCGGCGTGCGCCAGACCGCAAAGCGCGTCGATCTCGGCTATGTCCGTCAGGGCCGGCTGCGCCGCGTGACCGCCGACCATGCGGTCCTCGCCTGCTTCAACATGATCATCCCGCATCTGATGCCGGATTTACCGGAGCCGCAGCGCGAGGCGCTGGCCAAGAACGTCAAGGCGCCCCTTGTTTACACCAACGTGGCCGTGCGCAACTGGGAGCCGTGGATCAAGCTCGGCGTGCATGAGATTTCGGCGCCGATGTCATTCCATTGCCGGATCAAGCTCGACTATCCGGTCGACCTCGGCGGCTATCGTCATCCGCGCCAACCCAACGACCCGATGTGCATACACATGGTGCATGTACCGGGCGAACCTAACAAAGGTCATGACGCGCGCGACCAGTTCAGGATGGGCCGCCAGAAACTGCTCGAGATGAGCTTTGAGCAAATCGAGACGCATATCCACGACGACCTCGATCGCATGCTGGGCGCCGGCGGTTTTTCCAGCGCCCGCGACATCGCGGCCATTACGGTGAACCGCTGGTCGCACGGCTACGCGTATTCGGCCAATTCACTGTTCGACGGCGACGACGCCGAGGCGACCATGGAATTGGCACGGCGCCCGGCAGGCCGCGTCACCATCGCCAATTCGGATTCGCAGTGGAGCGCCTATGCGCACAGTGCGATCGACGCGGCGGAACGCGCGGTGCGCGAACTGCGCAAGAGCTGAGAGCTGAGAGGCTGGCCGGAAAAGCGATCCGCACTTTCGCCAGAGTTCGTCATGAACTTAGTGCCCCGAATGCGCACTGCCCGGAGGCGCCGCACCCATGCCCTGCACCGGAAACACGACATCGACCGAGCCGGCTTTTTCAAAGCGCAGCGTGCCTTTGATCTCGCCGCCCTTCGCAAACGGCTGCTTGAGATCCATCATCATCAGATGCAAACCGCCGGGCTTGAGTTCGACGGTTTCGCCCGGCTTGATCTCGATGCCGTTCTCCATCTGCCGCATCTTCATCACGCCGTTATCCATCGACATCACATGGATCTCGAAGCGGCCGGCGGCCGGCGTCGCGCCGCCGATCAGCCGATCGGGTGTGCTGCCGGTGTTGGTGATGGTCAGGTAGCCGCCGCCGACCTTCGCGCCCTTCGGCGTTTCTCGCACCCAGGGCTGCACGATTTTCAGGTCACCAAGGGTGTAATCGGCCGCGAGCGCGCCGCCGCATCCCAGGGACATCAGCGCCGCGACGACGCACAGACGAATTCGCATGAACCTGCTCCAAGACAATATCGCTGCGGCCGACCCCCGACCGGCACAGAACGCTGCCAACGTGGCGATGGCTCTAGCTGATAGGTCCGGCGTCGAACAGGTGTCGCGACGGTCATAATCGCCGAGTGGTTTGGACCTCAGCCGCATTTTTAGGCAGAGACCGGTTGTATCACCGGCAATAACAACACTGGACGGTAGGATAGTAATTCATTGAAAAACATAGAGTTTTTGGAATTTAGAGTATGATGAAGCGATTCGGGGACGACGGAAAAAATCAACCGTCAGACCCAAACAGGTGCGCGGCGCGGCGTGCGCGTCGACTACAACCGAACGGCGGATGGAATGCCGCACATTCTGGTCATCGACGACGACACATCGGTCCGTATTGCGATTCGGATGCTGCTCGAACATGAGGGCTATTCCGTGACACTCGCGGAAGATGGTCGCAGCGGACTGGAGGCGATCGAAACGACGGCGTCGCTCGATCTCGTGCTGATCGATATTTTCATGCCCGGCATGGATGGGCTGGAGACGATCAAATCGCTGCATGCCCGCATGCCGGATCTGCCGATCGTGGCGATGTCGGGGTTCATGTTCCGCGGCTCCTCGGCCCCCGCGCCGGACTTCCTGGCGATGGCGACGCAACTCGGCGCAACCCGCAGCCTGCACAAGCCGTTCCGGCCGCGCGAACTGGTGCAGGCGGTCGAAGCCTGCCTCGGTCCACACCGGGTGGAACTCCCGCATGTCGCCGGACGAAACGGACATTAAGCGTTCATCTTAGTTTTCGGATGAATGCGTTACGGCCTTCGATATTTCGCGCCGACCGGCTATTCTGCACGCTTCATCCAACATGCGGCGTGGATCAGATTTTGGCCTTCGAACAATCCCCCGACGACCCAGAACACCGCGTGCTGCCGTTTCGCGCGCGCCAGCCTGTCCATCGCCCGCCACCGGCCGCGCCGGACGGCGATTCGCCGGTCGAGGGCCTCAGCCGCTTTGAGCGGCCCGACAGCGGCGACGATGATTTCCGCCACCGCATGTGGATGAATGTGCTGGCGTTTGGATTTTTGGTGCTGCTGGTTGGCGGCGGCATCTGGATGGCCGACAACATGGCGACGATGCGCAAGAACCAGGACTGCGTGCTGTCCGGCCGGCGCACCTGCAATCAGTTCGAGGCGCCGGCCGCCGGCTCGCTAACGCCGAGCACCGCCAAGATCGCGCCGGCTTCCAATTGAATTCGGCTTTGGCGAGCCGGTTTCCCGGCCCGCCAGAAAATGCGTTAGCAAATGCGTTAGCTGGTGCGTCCTGCGACCGCCAAGGTCACCGGCGCGAGGCCGGAGAAGCCGAGCTGGCGGGCGGCTGCAGGGGTGAGATCAATCACCCGGCCGCGAACAAACGGGCCGCGATCGTTGATCCGCACCGTCACGGTGCGACCGTTCCGCTTATTGGTGACGTTCACCATGGTGCCGAAAGGCAGGGTCTTGTGCGCGGCCGTCATCCCGCTGGGCCTGGCGCGCTCGCCATTCGCCGTTTTCTGGCCGTCATATCCATAGACCGAGGCGATGCCGGATTGGCCGGGCTTGCCGGCCTGAGCAGCGGCCGCAGCGGTCAAAAGCGGGAGGACGCAGATCGCGATCAGGAGTTTTTTCAACAGGATTTCCTTTCAGCAGGCCACAGGACCGACACCAAGGGTCGGTCTACGACGAACTCACTTTTGTTGGGGGTCACGCCTGTTCGCCCGACTTGATGGCGCAAATAGGGCGAGGCGGCCGGGCCGAAAACGTTCCCGAACCACGGAGATTTGTTTGCCGTGGGCAAATACCGCCCCGACGGGGTCCCGGCCGCTTCATTCCGAAGCCGCCGTCATCCCTTATGACAAGGCCGGCGTCTGTTGCCCGGCCTAGCGGCCCCGCGTATCGTCCGCCCAACGGTAAGCAGCCAAAGGCTGCCAGGGAGGATCACATGCGAAACGATGTCCGGTGGCCGAGCGCTACCGCTTTCACCGCCGCGCTCGTCATCTCGACCGCTTGGCTCGCATCGGCTCCCGCTCAGGCGCAGACCGCCTGCGCCAATCGCGGCGAGTTGGACACGCTGTATTGCGACGACAACAAGGATCTGGTCGCCGACGCGCCGAAGGATGCCAGCAAGTGGCGCGATCCGAGCACGCTGGTGTTCGCCTATACGCCGGTCGAAGATCCCGCCGTCTACGCCAATGCGTTCAAGCCGTTCACCGAATATCTGGCGCAATGCACCGGCAAGCGCGTCGTCTATTATCCGGTGCAGTCGAATTCGGCCGAGATCGAGGCGATGCGCTCCGGACGCCTGCACGTTGCAGGCTTTTCGACCGGCCCGACCGGCTTCGCGGTCAACATGGCGGGCGCCATTCCGTTCGCCGCCAAGGGCACCGAGAAAGGCCCGCAGGGCTATAATCTCCTCGCCATCGTCAAGAAGGACAGCCCGTACCAGAAGCTCTCGGACCTGAAGGGCAAGCGCGTCGCCCACACCGCGCCGTCGTCCAATTCCGGCAATCTGGCGCCGCGCGTGCTGTTTCCGCCGGAAGGCCTGAAACCGGACGAAGACTACAAACCGCTGATGTCGGGCGGCCATGACAAATCGGCGCTCGGCGTCGCGTCCGGCGACTACGACATGGCTCCGGTCGCGTCCGATGTCTACGACCGCATGGCGTTGCGCGGCACGGTCAAGGGCGACGAGATGCGCATTCTGTACAAGAGCCCGATCTTCCCGACTTCGTCGTTCGCCTATGCGCACGACCTCAAGCCGGATCTGGCCAAGAAGATGGTGGACTGCTTCTACGCCTTCCGGTTCACGTCCGAGATGCAAAAGGAATTCAACGGCGACGACCGGTTCTTCCCGATCACCTACCTGAAAGACTGGGCGGTGGTGCGCGAGATCGCCGAGAAGACCGGCACGCCCTACAACAAGGCGGCCTACGAAAAGGAAACCGCCCGCGAGGCCGAGGCCCTGGCCAAGAAGAAAGCGGCCGAAGAGCAGAAGAAGCCCTGAGCCCGCATCCGTAACCGTCAGGTTTATCCCATGGATGCGTCAGCTCCGATCAAATCGAGCGCCGCCGAAGACGGCGCCCGCACGCTGCACATCCGCCACCTGTTCAAGGAGTATCGCGCCGGCCAGCCGGTGCTGCGCGATGTCTCGCTGACCATCGAAGGCCGCGGCCTGACGGCGATCATCGGTCCGTCCGGCACCGGCAAGTCGACGCTGGTGCGTTGCATCAACCGGCTGGTCGATCCGACCTCCGGCGAGATCATTTTTCGAGGTCAGAATTTGGCAGGTTTGCGCGGACGCGAATTGCGTCATGCCCGGCGCCGCATCGGCATGGTGTTTCAGGAATATAATCTTGTCGAACGCCTGACCGTGATCGAGAACGTGCTGTGCGGCCGGCTCGGCTATCTGCCGGTCTGGCGCGCCTGGCTGCGGCGTTTCCCGCCGGCCGACATCGCCCGCGCGTTCGACCTGCTCGACGCCGTCGGCCTTAGCGCCCACGCGACGCAACGCGCCGATCAATTGTCCGGCGGCCAGCGCCAGCGCGTCGGCATCGCCCGCGCGCTGATGCAGGAGCCGGACCTGCTGCTGGCCGACGAGCCTACCTCCTCGCTCGATCCGAAAACCTCGGTCGAGATCATGGAGCTGATCGCCCGCCGGGCCGGCGAGCGCGACATTCCGGTGATCGTCAACATCCACAACGTAGACCTCGCCAAGCGCTACGCCGACCGCATCATCGGCATGGCGCGCGGCACCGTGGTGTTCGACGGCCCGCCCCAGGCGCTCGAACACTCGCACCTCATCGACATCTATGGCGGCGAAGGCTGGCTCGAATGAGCGAGTTCGCGCCCGCCCCCACGCCAACCCGCACCACGCGCCGCGACGCCTTTCCACCGAACTGGCCGTTCCGCATTGGCCTCCTTCTGCTGGCGCTGTACGTGGTCTACGCGTCGTCGATCCTCGACCTGACCTGGCCGCGCTTCCTGCTCGGCCTCGAGCACGGCCAGCGCTTTCTCGGCCGGATGTTTCCACCGAACGTCGCGCCCGACAAACTCAAACTGCTGTATGACGGCATGCTCGAAAGCCTGCAGATCGCGATCCTGGCGTCGGTCGCCGGCACGCTGATCTCGCTGCCGCTCGGCTTCGCGTCGGCGCGCAATCTGTCGCCGGCCCCGCTCGCCTGGGCGGCCCGGCTGATCATCGTGATCTGCCGCACCTTTCATCCGGTCATCGTCGCGATCCTGTTCGTCAAAGCGGTCGGCTTCGGCGCGCTGGCCGGCGTGCTGGCGCTCACGGTGGCGTCGGTCGGATTTATTTCCAAGCTGATCGGCGAGTCGATCGAGGAAATGTCGATGAAGCCGGTCGAAGCGCTGCGCGCGACCGGCGCCTCGTTCTTAAGCGTGGTGGTGATGGCCGTGATGCCGCAGGTGCTGCCGCGCTTCATCGGCTTCATCGCCTATGAACTCGACTCCAACCTGCGCAATTCTGCGCTGGTCGGCATTGTCGGCGGCGGCGGCATCGGGGCGACGCTGTTCACCGCGTTCCAGCGCTTCGATTATGATTTCGTGCTGACCATCGTGCTGACCGTGATCGTGCTGGTGATGATCGGCGAGATCATCTCGGGCGCGATGCGAAAGCTGTTCCAGTGAGCGCCCCCGCCCTGATCGATGCGCCCGCGGCGGACGGCCCGCGACGCTGGCATCGCTTCAGCGTGCTGGAGCGCATCGGCCGCTCGACGTTCTATCTGCTGGCGCTGCTCGCGATCGTCTGGTCGTTCCGCACCATCGAGATCATTCCGGAATTCCTGGTCGACGCCCCGACCCAGACCGCCGACCTGTTCGCCCGGATGTGGCCGATCGACTGGAAATGGTACCCGAAAGTCGTGCACCCGGCATTGGTCGAGACGCTGCACATCGCGACGCTCGGCACCATCCTGGCGATTGCGATGGCCGTCCCCACCGCCCTCCTCGTCGCCCGCAACATCACCGGCTCGATCGTTCTGAACAATATCGGGCGCTTCATCCTGGTTGCGACCCGCTCAGTGCATGCCATGGTGTGGGCGCTGTTTTTCGTCGCCGTGTTCGGCCCCGGCGCGCTGGCCGGCATGCTGGCCATCGCCGTGCATTCTGTCGGCTTCACCGGCAAGTTCCTGGCCGAAGCGATCGAGGAAGCCCGCCCCGGCCCGATCGAAGCGCTGCGCGCCGCCGGCGCCCCGCCGCTGTCGATCCTGATCAAGGGCTACTGGCCGCAGGTCAAACCGGCGTTCCTGTCCATTGCTGTGTTCCGCTGGGACATCAATGTCCGCGAATCCGCCGTGCTCGGGCTGGTCGGCGGCGGCGGCATCGGCATGGCGCTCGATAGCGCGATGTCCAACCTGTATTGGGACCAGGTCGGGCTGGTGCTGCTGGTGATCTTCGGGGTCGTGGTGGTGACTGAGACGCTGACGACGTGGGTTAGAAGTCGGATTATTTAATTCCGGATCGCCACGGTGGCTGGCGCTCGCCTAGCAATGCGCGCGCCTGCACGATCCAAGTCGCCCCATTCCAATACCAGACTCCAACGAAAACTGCAGGCTACCGCTGCTTGCATACCCGTATCTCCCAATGTTTATTGCCGTCCCCACTTCAAAAAATATACAAATTTCATTTCAAAATCAATTACTTATGCGATACATCAATGCACAATTCTTGTCATGCAAGGTACATAAACTAGTACGTGCCAGTTCAATGCTCGAATATTCCACCATAACATGTTGATAATTATAGAGTAATTTCTACAATATGATGAGAAAATACGTCACACCTAAAACATCTCTGAATACTCACGATATCTTATAAAAAATTCTTCTTATAAATCATATACTTATAAAAATACCGACCGTGTTGGTCTGTATACAAAGATACCCAAATCACTACGTGCGATTTCAGTCGTTGATTATTAGCTCATTTTCGCCTATTGTTCCGTGTATGACCCCTTATGTTCTGTGAATAACACAGATTGATCACGTATCGTTCTTGACATGGAACGCCTTCGGTTCCAATTTAAGTCCATGGAGGCCCCGATGGATGAAGAAGTACAAAAAATGTTTTCGCTCCACCTTTCCGGAGACGGGATTAGCGTTGAACAGCAAATTGAGCGGCGCGTCGCGTTGCAGATTGTTCAAATTATTATGGGGGGCGAACTAACCAACTTGGCGCCTGAACCTGGGACAAGAGCGGAAACTCGCCCCTTAGGCAGCATATCGCTCTCGCTTCGAGAGTACTTGGACAAGGTCGGCGCTTTAAAAAAACCCGATCAGATTACAACGATCGCTCACTACATTTGCGAATTTGAAGCCCTAGACGACTTTGGACGCGATGACATCAGGTCAAGATTTTTAACAGCACGAGAGCCACTTCCTGGAAATTTTGGCCGGGACTTCGGTGTGGCCCTCAAGACCGGATGGATTGCTGAAGTGCACGGAAAGAAAAATCGTTTCTACGTCACCGCGAAAGGCACTCAAGCAATCAGCAACAATTTTGCAAGCGGAAGGAACGCTGCTACGCAGCGTTAAAAGCAAATGGCGCTGAAAGACTTAGTCGCAAAAAAATCAGAGATCGCAGAGTCCGCGATCGAATCGGTCGTAGCCAAGTACGTTCGATATTACACCGACACTTCCGAGATCGGCTTCACCCCCGATGGCGCAGCATTAAGCGGCGAAAACAAGATTCTGGTCTATCTCGTCGCTATTTTGGGCTGGCAATATGTAACGGGAGACACCCCAGAAATCTCGACCAAACCGGCCGACCTTGAAAAGTCACTTGGCATCGCAGGAGGGACGCTTCGTCCGCTGCTTAAGTCTCTTAAAGATGCACACATGATCGCACCGAGCGCCGACGGCTATAGGGTCCGCGAGGGCAATCTCGAAGCAATAGCCGCACAGATCTCAGGCGGCAAGAAACCAACGCGCAGAAAAATCACTACATCACTTTCGCCGGCATCGAAGGCAAAAAGTCCCAGCAGAACCGCGCGACGTTCAACTAGCAACCCGATTTCCTCTAGTATCGACGCTTGGATCACGGATGGTTTCTTTCGAACCCCCCGCACACTTCACGCGGTGCATCAACGATTGCATGAACATGGAGTTATAGCTCGTCAAACATCGGTGTCGAAGCCGCTACTTAAGGCCGTTCAAAGTCGTCGATTAATGCGCCAAAAAGCGATGCAAGACGGAAGAGAAGTTTGGACTTACTGCCTGACAGGAGCCTGACCGACCATGCGTGAAGAACTGGAGCGCAATCTTGCTTCAAAAATCGATGCACGCGTGGTCGCGGACGTCCTGAATGCATATGAAGGGCTGATCCAGAAGCATCGCGCGCTCGACGCAGAAGCGGCCCTCACGCGCGCGGGGAAGTTTATCGAGCACGTCTTCCGTGCCTTGGAGTTCATTAGGACTGGAACGGCGCCAGCAGAGATAAAATCACCGGCTGCGACTGCGAAACAGTTAGAGATCGATACCAAATTGCCCGAGTCAATCCGCATATTGATACCCCGGATCGCCTTGGCAATGGTCTATGATCTTAGGAGTAAGCGCGGAGCCGTACATGTGAAGGAGATCGACCCACGCGGCATCGATGTTGATCTCGCGGCCAAAGCCGCGTCTTGGATCATTGCCGAACTTATCCGCCTCTATCATGTGGACAATGAAAACGCAGTCCGGCTGGAGATGACGGCACTCACCCGCGCAACTTTCCCATTATTGGAGAGCATCGACGGTGAGGATTTCGTGTCGAAAAAAGTGCCCCCGCGCGTAGAGATTCAATTGCTTCTAGGGCGTCGCAGCGGCGAAGGCGCCACGCGCAACCAACTTGGGAAGATGGCGAAATGCTCTGCACAGCGAGTTTCTGAAGCGATTAAGAGCCTCAAAGACGAGCGACTGGTACATCAGACAGGAGCAGGATTCTTTCACCTCACAGGACCTGGTGAAGCCAGTTTGATGACGTGGCTTTCCGAAAATGAGAAAGTCTGAAGCGGCTGTCCTGTTGAAACAGCACACAGTTCTTCAATTATTGTATACAACATGGGGCTTCATATGGACGAAATATCTGCAATAAAAGCCGTTTCTGACGTTTTTGAAAAACTCCAAACGCCCGAGGAACGTACGCGTGTTCTGACCTGGGCTTATTCGAAGTTTGGAGGACCGAACACAGCGCTTCGAACTTCTGCACCAGAGATAAATTCATCAATCCAGCCAGTGAATGGAAAATCTGTTCCAAAGGCAAAAACAGCTAAAAAGTCAAAGGCTGTCATTGCGATGGATAAGGGGTTGAACCTTACTCCACAAGGCAAACAATCCGCCGCGCAATTTGCAATAGCGAAAGCACCATCAAACGTCAGAGAGAAATGCGTTGTGGCGGTTTTCTATCTGCGCGACGTGATCGGGTTAGAGAAGATAAACGTGATAGCAGTATTCACGTTCTTCAAAACCGTTCAGTGGCCAACTCCCGCTGACTTGAAGAACACGTTGCAACAAGCAGGCAGTGCCGGATGGCTCGACACTGCCGACAGTGACGATATCAAACTTGCTTCGTTGGGCGAAAACCTGATTGACCACGACTTGCCCAGAAAGCCAAAGTCTTAAGCACTTCAAATTTCCGGGGATATTCAGTGAACACGCCTATAGGCGAAGATCACTCCCACTCAATCGTCCCCGGCGGCTAGCTAGTGATGTCATACACCACGCGGTTGCCACCGCCGGCCTCGTTGCCAATCCGCGTCACCACTTGGCCGATGAATTTCAAGTCGTACCGATAGAAGTTCGCCTCATGCCGTCGCCTGAAGTGACGGCGCGAAGACCCACCACGTATTCAAAGGCGCGGCAGTCGCCCGTCACGCCGTCGGCCTTGACCGGCAGCAGCACCGCTAAGGCCTGCCAGATTTCGTCTCACCCTCCCCTTGCCTCCCGCCAGCCCCTGCGCTAACACTGAACCACATGGTTCAGCATCATACACCCCGCCTCGATGCCTCGTTCGCCGCGCTCTCGGACGCCACCCGACGCGGGGTTCTGGAGCAGCTCGGGCATGCGGACGCCTCGATCACGGAGCTTGCCGAGAAATTCCACATGACCCTCACGGGCATGAAGAAGCATGTCGGCGTGTTGGAGCAGGCCGGGCTGGTCGCCACGGCGAAGGTCGGGCGCGTGCGGACTTGCCGGCTCGGCCCGCGCCGGCTGGCGCAAGAGTTGGCCTGGATCGAGCAGCACCGCCAGCTCTGGGCCGCGCGCTTCGACGCGTTGGACCAGGTTGTCGAGGAACTGAAACAGAAGGAAAAGCTCGATGGACGCCAAGACAGAGAGTGATGCCGCCTCAGGCAAGAACCGCACGACGGTGGAACGGAAGTCCGAGCGTGAGCTGGTCGTCACGCGGACCTTTGACGGCCCGGCGCGCCTCGTCTTCGAGGCCTGGACCAAGCCCGAGCTGCTCACGCGGTGGTGGGCACCGAAGTCATTTGGCGTGTCCTTCGTGTCCTGCGAGGTCGATGCGCGTACCGGGGGCACCTACCGTTTCGTGTTCGGCCACGCCGACTTCGAGCAGCCCATGACGTTTTTCGGCCGGTACATTGAGGTGACGCCGCCCTCCCGCCTGGTCTGGACCAATGACGAAGGCGGCGAAGGCGGGTCCGTGACCACGGTGACCTTCGAAGAAACAGGCGGCGAGACGCTGGTCGTCATGCACGACCTCTATCCGTCGAAGGAAGCGCTCGACGGCGCGATCGCCTCCGGCAGCACGAGTGGGTTTAGCGAGACGTTCGCGCAACTGGACGCCCTGCTCGCCAGCACCGGCACCGGCGCGATATGACGCTGGCCGCATCGTCGTTCATCGCGTTCGTTGAGTTCTAATGCAGCGCGACTCCCCTCCCCCCGCGCGCGCTTCGCGTGGCGGGGAGGGGTCGGGGGTGGGGGGCAAACATTTCAGGACGAGAAAAAGAGTCCCCCCACCCCGGCTCTCATCGCATTCGCGATGTTCGCCGACCCTCCCCGCCACGCGCAGCCAAGTTTACGCAGGCTGCGTAAACTTGCCTGCGTTGTGGGGGGAGGGAAAGAAAGAGCTCCACCGGCGGTAAGTCCCGACCGCCATTGAACTTGGCCGCCTGCTTCGCTATACGGGCAGCCAACATCTCCGCCATGACGGGGCAACGCTTCGAGGCGACCCCGACAGCCTGCGCGCCGGGCCAGTTGGCGGCCAAAAAGCCTTTCCGATGAGAGAGTTACATGTCCTCGACCTTTGAAAAAGTGGCCAATATCATCACCGAGACCTGTGATATTCCGCGCGACACCATCACGCCGGAAAGCCACGCTATCAACGACCTGGGCATCGACAGCCTGGATTTCCTGGACATCGCCTTCGCCATCGACAAGTCGTTCGGCATCAAGATGCCGCTCGAAAAGTGGACCCAGGAAGTCAACGACGGCAAGGCCACCACCGAGCAGTATTTCGTGCTGAAGAACCTCGCGGCCCGGATCGACGAACTCGTCGCCGCCAAAGGGGCCTGAGCCCCAGCCGCATGCGCATCGAGTATTTCCAGCTCATCGACCGGATCACCGAAATCGATCTGGCCGAGCCGAAGATCCTGACCCAGGCGACGATTCCGTCCGAGAGCACGATCTTCGAAGGCCACTTCCCCGGCTATCCGCTGATGCCCGGCGTGCTGCTGATCGAGGCCATGGCGCAGACCGCCGGCTGGCTGATCATCGCGACCACGAAGTTCGAGCGCATGCCGTTCCTGATCGGCGTCAAGGAAGCCAAGTTCCGCACCTTCGTGCAGCCCGGCGCGGCGCTGGTCGGCAGCGCGACCATCGCACATGAGGGCTCCGGCTATACGGTGATGAGCACCAAGCTGTCGCTGAACAATAAGCCGGTGTGCAATGCCCAGCTGACATTCCGCGTGATGCCGTTCCCGAACCCGACCTTCGAAACCGAAATGCGCGCCGCCGGCAAGCGCCTGGAATTCCCGATGGAGGCCCTGGCCGATGGCTGAGGCACGCAGCGCCTGGATCACCGGCATCGGCATCGTGTCGTGTCTCGGCGAAGGCATCGACGCGCATTGGGATGGGCTTAACGCCGCCTCGCCGCAGGCCGACACCACGACGTTCGCGCCCTACATCGTGCACCCCCTGTCGCCGCTCGAACTCGACAAGCAGATCCCGAAAAAGGGCGACCAGCGGCAGATGGAGCCGTGGCAGCGCATCGGCACCTATGCGGCCGGCCTCGCGCTCGACAGCGCCGGCGTCAAAGGCCAGGCCGATATCCTGTCGCACATGGACATGATCGTCGCGGCCGGCGGCGGCGAGCGCGATGCGTCGGTCGACAGCATCGTGATGTCCGGCCTGCCGAAAGCCGCCGATCCCGACGCCTACCTCAACGAACGGCTGATGAGCGACCTGCGCCCGACGCTTTTCCTGGCGCAACTGTCCAATCTGTTGGCCGGCAACATCTCGATCGTGCACGGCGTCACCGGATCGTCGCGCACCTTCATGGGCGAGGAAGCGGCCGGCGTCGATGCGGTGCGCATCGCGCTGTCGCGCATCGCCGGCGGCCAGAGCGACATTGCTCTCGTTGGCGGCGCCCATAATGGCGAGCGCAAAGATCTGCTGATGCTGTACGAGTTCGGCGGCTTCAACCAGAAGGACCGCTTTGCGCCGGTTTGGGACCGTGGCAGTGCCGGGGGGTTCGCGTTGGGCTCGCTCGGCGCTTTCCTGGTGCTGGAATCGCCCGAGCACGCGCGCGCGCGAGGCGCTAAACCTTTTGCCGCGCTGCGCACCGTGCTATCGGACAACGTCAAGCGCGCCCCCGGCAGCGTCACCAGGACGCTCGGCCGGATGTGGGACTCACTCGCGCCGCGGATCGATCCGGCCCATGTCGCGGTGATGTCCGGCGCGACCGGCGCGTCGCCGGCGACCGTCGAGGAGCGCGATTTTCTCGCCGGCCATCCGGACATTGCGGTGCGCGCCCCCGGCAGCCATGTGGGCCATGCCCCGGAGCCGCAATTTCCGTTCAATGTCGCCCTCGCGGCCGTCGCGGTCAGCCGGGGCAACCTGTTCCCGCCCGCCGACACCACGGGCGTCGAGCGTCCGATGGACCGTTCGGTCAAGCAAGTGGTCGTGACCGGGGTCGGCCATTGGCGCGGCGAAGGCATGGCGCTGGTCGAGCCGGCGGCGTAAATAACGTCGTCTAAAGCCTCCCTCGCGAGGCAGAGGAGCATCCGCATGTCCGCCAACCGGGACAAAGCCGGCCGGCCCATCGTCGTGGTGACCGGCATGGGCATGGTGACCTCGCTGGGCGCCGGCAAGGCCGACAATTGGGCCAAGCTGACCGCCGGCCAGTCCGGCATCCGCGAGATCACAAGGTTCGGCACCCAGGGCCTGAAGACCCGCATCGCCGGCACCGTCGACTTCATGGACGTCGAGCCGTTCTCCTCGGCCGCGCTGTCGAGCCGGCTGGCCGAGACCGCCGCCGAGGAAGCCATTGCCGAATCCGGCATTGGCGCGCGCGGCGACTTCCCGGGGCCGCTGTTCCTGGCGGTGCCTCCCATCGAGGTCGAGTGGCCGCACCGGCAGGAGCTGGCCGCCGCCAGCGGCGCCAACGACACCGTGACCTATGACGACCTGCTGCGCGCCGGCGCCACCGGGCGCTTCAACGCCATGCACCGCCGCTTTATGTTTGGCTCGGTCGCGACCGATCTCGCCGAACGGTTCGGCACCAAGGGTTCGCCGATTTCGCTGTCGACCGCCTGCGCGTCCGGCGCCAGCGCCATCCAGCTCGGCGTCGAGGCGATCCGGCGCGGCGAGACTGACGCCGCGCTGTGCATCGGCTCCGACGGTTCGGTGAATGCGGAATCGCTGATCCGGTTTTCGCTGCTGTCGGCGCTGTCGGTGCACAACGACCCGCCCGAAGCCGCCTCCAAGCCGTTCGCCAAGAACCGCGACGGCTTCGTCATGGCCGAAGGCGCCGGCGCGCTGGTGCTGGAGAGCCTTGAATCCGCCACCGCGCGCGGCGCCAAGATCCTTGGCGTGGTCGCTGGCTGCGGCGAGAAGGCCGACTCGTTCCACCGCACCCGGTCGAGCCCGGACGGCAAGCCGATCATCGGCTGCATCGCCAGCGGCTTGGAAGACGCGGGCCTCGCGCCCGACGACATCGACTATGTCAACGCGCACGGCACCGGCACGCCCGAGAACGACAAGATGGAATATCTCGGCATGACCACGGTGTTCGGCGAGCGCATGAAGCGCATCCCGATCTCGTCCAACAAGTCGATGATCGGTCACACGCTGTCGGCGGCCGGCGCGGTCGAGGCCGTCGTCACGCTGCTGACGCTGGCGCATCAGCGCATCCCGCCGACCATCAATTTCGACGTGCCGGATCCGGGCATCGAGCTCGACGTCGTGCCGCATAAAGCGCGCGACGCCTCGATGCGCCACGCCATCTCCAATTCATTCGGCTTCGGCGGCCAGAATGTCTCGCTAGTGCTGTCGCGGGAGCCGTCTTGATGGCGGACGCCAGCGAACGTGCTAACCGCCACGCGTTGATCACCGGAGGCGGACGCGGCCTCGGCGCCGCCATCGTGCGGGCCGTCGCCGGCGCCGGCTTCGATGTGACGTTTACCTATCGGTCGTCGGCGGCAGAAGCTGCGACGTTGGTGGCTGAACTCGAAGCCGCGTTTCCCGGCCAGACGTTCGCCGCCAGCGCGCTCGATCTGGCCGATAAGGCAGCGGTCGATGCGTTCGCGGCCACGCACGGCGACGCCGGCCCCTACGCGGCCTTTGTGCACAATTCGGCCGAGACCTATGACGCGCTCGCCGTGATGATGGACCAGGACAAGGCCGAACGCCTGATGCAGGTGAACTTCTTCGCCTTCACCAAGCTCGCAGCGGCGCTCACGCGCTCGATGATGCGCGCACGTGCCGGGCGCATCGTCGCCATCGGCTCGGTCACGGCGATCCAGGCCAATGTCGGTAACGCGGCGTACGCGGCCTCCAAGGCCGCCGTGCTCGGCTATGTGCGCACGCTGGCGGTCGAGAGCGCCCGCACCGGCGTGACCGCCAATTACGTCGCGCCCGGGTTCATCGATACCGCCATGCTGGCGCCCTATGCCGATTACCGCGCCACCATGGAAAAGCAGATCCCGCTGCGGCGCTTTGCCCGCACCGAGGAAGTCGCCGCCACCGTGGCGTTTCTGCTGTCGCCGCTCGCTTCCTACATCACCGGCGCCGTCATCCCGGTTGACGGTGGGCTTTCGGCGGCGCTAGGCATCCACCGCTAACTCCTCTTTCTCCCACAGAAACGTAGAATCATGCGCGCGCTGACCCTTGTGGCCGACCGTCAGATCGAGCTTCGTGATGTGCCGGAACCGGCCGCGCCGGCCGCCGGCGAAGTGCAGATCGCCGTCAAGGCGGTCGCGCTGAATCATATCGATGTGTGGGGCTTTCGCGGCATGGCCTTCGCCAAGCGGACCTATCCGCTGGTGGTCGGCGCCGAAGCGTCGGGCGAAATTATTTCCGTTGGCGAAGGCGTGACCAACCTGAAGCCGGGCCAGAAGGTCGCGATGTACGGCGCCCTCACCTGCGGCGTCTGCCAGGCGTGCCGCGAGGGCCGCGACAATCTGTGCGAAAACGTCAAGGGCCTGCTCGGCTTCCATGTCGACGGTTTCGCGCGCGAGAAGCTGAATTTTCCGGCGCGGCTGTGCGTCCCGGTTCCCGATGGCGTGTCGTCGCGCGATGCGTCCTGTGCGCCGATCGCGTTCGCGACCGTGCAGCACATGCTGTTCGACAACGCCAAACTGCAGCCCGGCGAAACCATCCTGGTGCATGCCGGCGGCTCCGGCATCGGCAGCGTCGCGATCAAGATGGCGAAAGCCATCGGCTGCATGGTGATCACCACCATCGGCGATGACGCCAAGGCCGAGAAGGCCAAGGCGCTGGGCGCCGACCACATCATCAATTACCGCAACGACCGCTTCGAGCACGAAGTGCGCAAGATCACCAAGAAGAAAGGCGTCGACGTCGTGTTCGAACATGTCGGCGCCGACACCTTCAACGGCTCGCTGCTGTCGATGAAGCCCGGCGGCCGGCTGGTGACCTGCGGCGCGACGTCAGGGCCGTCGATCACCTTCAACCTGATGCAGCTGTTCCAGCGCCAGTACCACATCCTCGGTTCGTTCGGCGCGCGGATCAGCAATATCGGCGAGAGCCTCGCCAAGATGGCGGGTGGCATCACGCCGGTGATCGATACCGAAGTCGGCCTGGAGGATTTCGAGGCCGGGCTGGCGCGGCTGCAGGACCGCGCGGTGTTCGGCAAGATCATCGTCCATTTCTAGGTCATGGACGCCACCTACCTCATCCGTCGTTTTCGTCTGCGAGCGGCACGCACGCTGAACGCCGTCATCGGCGCGCTGGCGATCGGCACGCTGCGGCTGGTGCGCCTGTTCGATCCCGACAGCAGCATCAATTTCTCCGCCGGCATCATGCGCCGCATCGGCCCGCTGATCCCTGAGCACAAGCTGGGGCGAAGCAATCTTGAAGCCGCCTTCCCGGAAAAATCGCCGGACGAGATCGAAGCCATTTTGCGCGAGGTCTGGGCCAATCTCGGCCGCGTCGGGGCCGAGTTTGCCCATCTCGACCGGCTGTGGTCGTATGATATCGAACATCCCGAACAAGCCCGCATCGAATTCGCGCCCGGCACTATCGAGCGTTTCTTCGCGCTGCGCGATGACGGCAAGCCGGCGCTGGTGTTCGCGGCGCATTTCGGCAATTGGGAACTGTCGGCGATCGCCGCGGCCGCGCACGGCCTCGAGGCCGCGTCGTTGTACCGGCGGCCGAACATCCGCCAGCTCGACCACTTCATCCGCGATGTGCGCGCCACCAATATGGGCACGCTGATCGCCAGCGGCATGGATGCGCCGTCACGGCTCGCCGGCGCGCTGGAGCGCGGCGCCCATCTCGGCATTTTGGTGGACCAGCATTTCTCCAAAGGCGTCGACGTCGAATTCTTCGGCCGCACCTGCAAGGCCAATTCGCTGTTCGCGCGCCTCGCCCGGCAGTTCGAATGCCCGATCCACGGCACCCGCATCGTCCGCCTGCCCGGCAACCGCTTCCGCGCCGAACTGACCGAAGAAATTCCGCCGGTGCGCGATGCCGACGGCCGCATCG
The DNA here is from genome assembly GCA_028290465.1 of Xanthobacteraceae bacterium. Classification (GTDB taxonomy): domain Bacteria; phylum Pseudomonadota; class Alphaproteobacteria; order Rhizobiales; family Xanthobacteraceae; genus FEB-22. Next base: position 26,268 of record JAQGJU010000012.1, read on the forward strand.
ACCTCGCCGGCACCATGCAGGCGATCACCACCGTGATCGAAGGCTGGGTGCGCGAGCATCCCGAGCAATGGCTGTGGCTGCACCGACGGTGGCGGTAGCGCTTTCTTTCCTTCTCCCCGCGCGCGGGGAGAAGGTGGCGAGCGTTCTTACGCGAGCCGGATGAGGGGGCGTTGAGGCCGCGCATAACGGCGAGGCCCCCTCACCCGACTTGCTCGCGATGCTCGCAAGTCACCCTCTCCCCGCGCGCGGGGAGAGGGAAAGAAAGCGTCAGGCGCTATGCGTCGCCTACTTCCCCGTCTTCACCTTCGTCCACAGCCGGTTCATCAGCCGCGTTGTCTTCTGGTCGTGCGCCGTGATCGTGTACAGCTTCTTCATCGTGTCGGCGTCCGGGTACACGGTCTTGTCGTCGATCACCGCCTTGTCGATGAATTTCTGGCTGGCCAGATTGCCGTTGGCGTAGGAGACGAAATTGCTGTTCTTGGCCGCGACTTCGGGCCGCAGCAGGTAGTCGATCAGCGCGTGCGCCTCGGCAACGTTCTTCGCATCCTTCGGGATCACCAGATTGTCGAACCACATCTGCGCGCCGGTCTGCGGAATCGCATAGCCGATCTCGACGCCGCCCTTGGCTTCAGCGGCGCGCTTCTGCGCCTGCTTGATATCGCCCGACCAGCCGACCACAAGACAAATCTCGCCCGACGCCAGCGCGTTCAGATATTCCGATGAATGAAACTTGCGCACGGACGGCCGCACCTTGGCGACAAGGTCAGCCGCCTTGGTAATATCGGCTTCGTTCTTGCTGTTCGGATCGAGCCCGAGATACGCCATCGCGGTCGGGAAGATGTCGTCGGACGAATCCAGCATGTAGACGCCGCAGTCCTTGAACTTGGCGAGGTTCTCCGGCTTGAATACGAGGTCCCAACTGTCGATCTTGGCATCGGCGCCGAGCCGCTCCTTGGCCTTCTTGACGTTGTAGCCGATGCCGGTCGTGCCCCACATGTAGTTGACGGCGTACTGGTTGCCCGGATCGTACACCGCGAGTCGGCCACCGATTTCCGGCCAAACGTTGGACAGGTTCGGCAGCTTGCTCTTGTCGAGCTTCTGGAACACGCCGGCCTTGATCTGCCGCTCCAGGAAATACGCGGTCGGCACCACCACGTCGTAGCCGGACTTGCCGGCCAGCAGCTTGGTTTCCAGGGTGTCGTTGGAATCGAAGGTGTCGTAGCGCACCTTGATGCCGGTCTCCTTGGTGAAGGCCTCCAGCACCGTCGGGTCGATATAGTCCGACCAATTGTAGAAGTTGACGGTGCGTTGCTTCTGCGCCGGCGCGGTCGCGATCCCGGCGCCGAGGGCCAACACGGCGACAACTCCAGTCAGAAACATTCGGCGCATCGCATCGTCCCCCGTTCATCGTCGCGAATATTAATGCGGGCAATAACCCGGCTCAAGCCGCGCGGCGCAACGCGCCCGACAACCGCTCCAGCGCCGCGTCGAGCGTCGCAGTATGCTTGGCGAAGCAGAACCGCACCACCGAGGTGATCGGATCGCTGGCATAGAACGCCGACACCGGGATGGCGGCGATCTTGTGCTCGACCACGATGCGCTTGCAGAAGCTCTCGTCGTCCTCATTGAGCCCGAGCGGCTTGAGATCGACATTGATGAAATACGTGCCCTGGCTGTCCAGCACCGGAAACCCGATCTCGCGCAGCCCCTTGGCCAGATAGTCCCGCCGGCCGGCCAATTCCTGGCGCATGCCGGTAAAGTAGTCGTCGGTCTTGCCGAGGCCGTAGGCCACCGCGACCTGAAGGTTGGGCGGCGTCGTGAAAGTGATGTACTGGTGCGCCTTGCCGAGCACGCGCAGGATGTTTGGCGCCGCGCAGACCAGGCCGACCTTCCAGCCGGTCAGCGAGAAGATCTTTCCGGCCGAGCCGATCTTGACGCAGCGCTCGCGCATGCCGGGCATCGCGATCATCGGCACATGGGCGCGGCCATCGAACACCACATGCTCCCAGACCTCGTCGCAGACCGCGATGGCGTCGAACTTGACGCAGAACTTCGCCAGCAGTTCGAGATCTTCACGCGGAAACACCGTGCAGGACGGGTTGAGCGGATTGTTGAACAGCACCAGACGCGTTTTCGGCGTGAACGCCTGCGCCAGCATCTCCTCGGTGAACCGCCAATGCGGCGGCTCCAGCCGGACAAAGCGCGGCACGCCGCCGGCCCGCTTCACCAGCGGCAGGTAGGCATCGTAGAGCGGCTGGAACAGCACGACCTCGTCGCCCGGCTCGATCAGCGCCAGCAGCGCTCCAGCGATGGCTTCGGTCGCGCCCGACGTGACCATGATCTCGCTGTCGGGGTCGAGATCGAGGCCCTGCCAGTGCTTGTAATGGGTCGCGACCGCCTGGCGCAGCTCCGGCAGGCCGAGCATCGGCGGATACTGATTCCAGCCGGTCATCACCGCGTCGGCCGCCGCGCGGCGCACGTCCTCGGGGCCCGGATCGTCCGGGAAGCCCTGGCCGAGATTGACCGCTTCGTTCTCGCGGGCGAGCCGCGACATCACTTCGAACACCGAGACCGGGATCTCGGAAAATCCGCGATTCATAAGCCCCCCAGCTCAGCTTTCGGTCGGAAGTCCGGCTTCCTTCCAGGCGAGAAGGCCGCCGGCAAGGTGCGCCTTGTAGTCGTAGCCCTGCTCCTGCGCGGCCAGCGACGCCGTCACCGAGCGCTTGCCGGACCGGCACGCGAACACGACCTGACGGCCGTCCGGGTCCGGGATCGCGTCCGGGTCGAACGCCGACAGCGGCAGAAAGAACGCCCCCGGATAGCGCTCGGCCGCGAACTCGTTGGGCTCGCGGACGTCAACCAGCAGGATGCGCCCCTCGGTCAAGCCACGGGCGACCTCTTCGGGAGTGAGATCCTGAACGCTGTCAGGGCCAAGCGGAGCGGACATGGGGCACCTCTGTCGAACGCCGATGCTATGGGATTGTAAGGCAAAGCGGAATTGGGCGCGAGGCTTCGTTGGTTAGACCGTTACCTGCGTGCCGACTTCCACCACCCGGCCGGTCGGAATCTGGAAGAAGTCCGTGGCGTCGCTCGCGCTCTTGGCCAGCGCGATGAACAGCCGGTCCTGCCATTGCGGCATGCCGGAATGCGCCGCGGGTTTCAGAGATCTCCGCGATAGGAAGAACGAGGTCGACATGATGTCGAAGCTCCAGCCGAGCTTGCGGGCGATCACCAGCGCGCGCGGCACGTTGGGCTGCTCCATGTAGCCGAACTTTAGCGCCACCCGGCTGAAATGCGGCGACACCGGCGTCATCCGGACCCGCTCTTCGTCGGGAACGCGCGGCGTATCGGCGGTCAGGATGGTCAGGACGACGTTGTGCTCGTGCAGCACCTTGTTGTGCTTCAGATTATGCAACAGCGCGGTCGGCGCGAAGTCAGGATCGCTGGTCAGGAACACCGCGGTGCCGGGCACGATATGCGGCGGCTTTTTCTCCAGGCTGTTCAGCAGAGTCTCAAGCGGCACCTCGGTGCGCCGGGTCTTTTGCTGCAGCAGCCGCGTGCCGCGCCGCCAGGTGACGATCAGCAGCACCATGATGATGCCGAACAGCAGCGGCGCCCAGCCGCCTTCGACGATCTTCAGCAGGTTGGCCGAGAGGAAAACCATGTCGATGAAGATCAGCGGGAACATCAGCAGCGCGGCCTGCCACCATTGCCGATTCCACAGCTTCCAGATCACGATGAAGCCGAGAATGCCGTCGACCACCATGGTGGTGGCGACCGCGATGCCATAGGCCGAGGCGAGCGCGCTCGAGGTGCGGAACAGGCCGACCAGCAGCAGCACGCCGATCAGCAGCATCATGTTGACGCGGGGAATGTAGATCTGTCCGGCCAAGGACGCCGACGTATGCAGGATGGCGAGCCGCGGCAGCAGGCCGAGCTGGATCGCCTGATGCACCAGCGAATAGGCCCCGGTGATCACCGCCTGGCTGGCAATCACGGTGGCGCAAGTCGCCAGGATCACCATCGGCAGCAGCAGCCATTCGGGAAACAGCAGATAGAACGGGTTCTGGATCGACGCCGGATGCGACAGCACCAGCGCGCCCTGGCCGAAATAGTTCAGAATCAGAGCCGGCAGCACCAGCGCAAACCACGCGGACTGAATCGGCTTGCGGCCGAAATGCCCCAGATCGGCATAGAGCGCCTCACCGCCGGTCACACACAAGAATACGGCGCCCATGGTCACCAGGCCGACCATGCCATGGGACAGCATGAAGCTGACGGCGTGCACCGGATTGATGGCGTAGAGCACGTGCGGATCGTCGCTGATATGCGAGATGCCGGCCAGCGCGATGGTCACGAACCAGACCACCATCACGGGCCCGAAGAACGTCGCGACACTCGCGGTACCTCGGCTCTGCACCGCGAACAGGCCGATCAGCACCACGATGGTAAGCGGCACCACGTAATGCTCCAGCGCCGGCGTGACGATCTTCAGGCCTTCCATCGCGGACAGCACCGAGATCGCCGGCGTGATCATCGAATCACCGAGAAACATCGCCGCCCCGACCACGCCGACCAGGAAGACCGAGGTCGTCGGCTTGCCAAGCGCGCGCGTCGCCAGCGCGGTCAGCGACAGCGTGCCGCCTTCGCCGTTATTGTCGGCGCGCAGCAGCAGCAGCACGTATTTGATCGTGACCACGATGATCAGCGACCACAGGATGAGCGACAGCACGCCCAGCACGATCTCGCGGGTTACGCCGCCGTCGCCGCTCGACGCCATCGCGGCTTCGCGAAACGCGTACAGCGGGCTGGTGCCGATGTCCCCGAACACCACTCCGACGCTGCCCAGCGCCAGTTTGGCAAAGCTTGTGCGGTCGCGGGCTTCAGGGTCGCCGCCCGCGGGAGCGGCGATGGCCGGATTCCGGTCGTCAGTAACAAGTTTCATGGAGGCTTTCGCCGCAACGCGTTAGATCAGGATGATGTTGGATCGACCGATCCAAAATCATAAACGTGATCGATTGCAATACGTTAGAGCATGGTGTTGTCCGAAAACCGCTTCGCACTTTTCGGCACCAGGCTCAAGGAAGGGGCGCCGTTATAACATCGGCCTCCGGGTAGGGACATGGGGTCGCGACCCGGGGGGTTAGCGCACCGACAGGGAAACCCCCGGCTGCTTCGCCGGTTCCATAGCGTGCGAGTTGCCGGCGTTTAACGGCTCAAACGGCTTGTTTTGGGATCGTTACGGCCTGAAATTGGGTGGCAGCGGCGGGTCTTCGCGCATCAGCGTGATGGTCACGCGCCGATTGGCCGCAATGTAAGGATCGTCCGGAAACAGTGGCTGGGTGTCGGCCTTGCCGGCCACCATGAAGAAATGCGACGGCGGCACGCCCTCTTCCTCCAGAACCTGACGAACCGAATTGGCGCGGTCGGCCGACAGATTCCATGCCCCGTAGCCGGCGTTCGGCCGGACCTTGGTGGCCGACGAATGGCCGGTGATCGACAGCCGCAACGGGGTCTGCTTCAGCGGACCGGCCAGCTTCTGGATGATGCGCCGGGTGCGCTCGTAAGGGTCCTTGGAGCCTTCCGGGAACATCGAGCGGCCGTCCTGGTCGACGATCTCGACATTGAGGCCCTGCCGGGTCTCCTCGATCATGACGTGCTTGGATATCTCGGTCAGTTCCGGCATGTCTTGCAACGCTTGGCGCAGCGAGGCCGACGCCAGCGCGAACTGGCGATCCTCTTTCAGCTTGGCCCCATAGCTACGATTGCGTTCGTGCTCATCGGGGGTCGGCGTGTTCGACGCCTCTTCGGGCGGAACATGCGCGGCGTTTTTCAGCTTGGGACGGGTCGGCAGACCCATGACTTCGATCACGCCGGAATAGCGCACCTTGTCCTGCACGCCGAAGGCATCGCGCATCGAGCCGGCGACCATCTGCAACCGGGCCTGATCCTGCGTGGACGACGCCACCAGCATCACGAAGAAGGCAACCAGCAACGCCATCAAGTCGGCAAAGGTGACGAACCACCCGTGGCCGCCGGCGTGACCGTCGCCCTTCCTCTTCTTAGCCATGGATCACCCGTTCTGTCCGGCCAGGAATCTGATCATGGGACTAGTGTCCCGATTCCGAAGTTCGCTCACCCTTGCGGCAGCCTCTGATGCGAACTTCGGAATCAAAGGGACACTAGCAATCTAATGTTTCTAGTGTGGTTTTGGATTTGAAGTTCGCCTGCGAGGCCGCCGCTATCTCGGGGCGAACTTCAAATCCACCACACTAGGCCGGGACCGGCTCGGGCATATCGTGACGATGTTTTTCCGGCAGGTAGGCGAGCAGCATTTCGCGCACCAGCGTCGGGCTCTTGGCCTCGCGGATCATCAGCACACCGTCGATGATCAGCGAGCGGTTGATGTCCTCATCGACCAGCTTGAGGTGCAGCTTGTCGGCGATCGGCAGACAGAACAGGTTGGCCAGCGTCGCGCCGTAGAAGGTCGCCAGCAATGCGACCGCCATATAGGGACCGAGCTTCGACGGATCGGTCATGTTGGCGAACATCTGCACCATGCCGATCAGCGTGCCCACCATGCCGAAGGCCGGGGCGCAATCGCCGATGCCACGATAGATCTTCTGGCCTTCGTCGAGATGGGTCAGGAAGTTGTCGCGATCGCGCTCGAGATTGTCGCGAATGAAATCGGCATCGTAGCCATCGGCCACGAAGCGAATGCCCTTGGCCAGAAACCCATCTTCGATTTCGACTTTTTCCAGCCCGATCGGCCCCTGCTTGCGGGCGATTTCGGCAAGGCCCGCGATCTCATCGACCAGGTCGCGCGTGGTGACGCGCCGCACCGTGAAGGCGTATTTCGCGCCCAACGGCATGCCGTGGAAAATAGACGATAGTGGGAAGCGGATGAGGGTCGCCGCGAAGGCGCCGCCGAAGATGACGATAAAGGCGTGCATGTCGACGAACATGCCGAGATCGCCGCCCATCAGGATCAGGGTGCAGAGCACAATGATACCGAACACGATACCAAGGCTGGTTGCGATATCCATGGGAACCCGACTCACACAACACACGCGCCGGGCCAACCCCCAGCGACGGCATGGGAACCCTAGTCCGGCCGCGCTTAAGGGGACGTAAAGGCTGCCGCAATTCGCCATAGGGAGACCTCCGTATGGCAAGTCGGTGCTTCGGGTCGGCCACTGTGAAGCTGACGCTTCAGTTTGGCAGCCGTGAAGCTGGCGCTTCAGCTCGGCTGCCCGTGAAGCTGACGCTTCAGCTCGGCTGCCCGTGAAGCTGGCGCTTCACCTGGGCCGCTGTGTGGGATATCTCACCTTAGAAGTCAGTCGCACATTGGCGGCCAAACGGGATCTAACCCATAAAAATAGCCGCTTTCGTCATGCGAATGGCGGCGCCAGGGAGGAAACACATGCGGGAAATCGGCCATTTTATCGGCGGTAAAGAAGTCAAAGGCGGCTCCGGGCGCTTTGGCGACGTGTTCGACCCGAACACCGGCGAGGTGCAGGCCCGCGTCGCGCTGGCCAGCAAGGCCGAAACCGTGCAGGCCATCGCCAATGCCGAGGCCGCCTTTCCGGGCTGGGCGGGCACCAATCCGCAGCGCCGCGCCCGCGTGATGTTCAAGTTTCTGGACCTGGTCCAGAAGGACTTCGACAATCTCGCAAAACTGCTGTCGTCCGAACACGGCAAGACCATCCCGGACGCCCGCGGCGACATCCAGCGCGGCGTCGAGGTGGTCGAATTCGCCTGCGGCATTCCGCATTTGCTGAAGGGCGAGTTCAGCGACGGCGCCGGTCCGGGCATCGACCTGTTCTCGATGCGCCAGCCGCTGGGCGTGGTCGCCGGCATCACGCCGTTCAATTTCCCGGCCATGATCCCGATGTGGAAGTTCGCCCCGGCGCTGGCCTGCGGCAACACCTTCATCCTGAAGCCGTCGGAGCGCGATCCCTCGGTGCCGATGCGGCTTGCCGAATTGCTGGTCGAGGCCGGGCTGCCGGCCGGCGTGCTGAACGTAGTCAATGGCGACAAGGAGTCGGTCGACGCGCTGCTGACCGATCCGCGGGTGCGGGCCATCGGCTTTGTCGGCTCGACCCCGATCGCCGAATACATCTATGCGACCGGCTGCGCGCACGGAAAGCGCGTGCAGTGCTTCGGCGGCGCCAAGAACCACATGATCGTGATGCCGGACGCCGATATCGACCAGGCGGTCGATGCGCTGATCGGCGCCGGCTATGGCTCGGCCGGCGAGCGCTGCATGGCGATCTCGGTCGCGGTGCCGGTCGGACAGAAGACCGCCGACCTGCTGATTGAGAAGCTGATCCCACGCGTGGAAAGCCTCAAGGTCGGGCCGTCCAACGATCCGCAGGCCGATTACGGCCCGATGGTCACAAGGGCGCATCTGAACAAGGTGCGCGGCTATGTCGAGACCGGCATCAAGGAAGGCGCCAAGCTCAAGGTCGACGGCCGGAACTTCAAGCTGCAGGGCTATGAGAACGGCAACTTCATGGGCGGCTGCCTGTTCGACGAGGTGACGCCCGACATGACGATCTACAAGGAAGAGATCTTCGGCCCGGTGCTGTCGGTGGTGCGCGCCAAGGATTACGAGGAGGCGCTGCGGCTGCCGTCCGAGCACGAGTACGGCAACGGCGTCTCGATCTTCACCCGCGACGGCGATACCGCCCGCGACTTCACCAGCCGGGTCAATGTCGGCATGGTGGGCGTGAACTTCGCCATTCCGGTGCCCCTCGCCTACCACACCTTCGGCGGCTGGAAGCGCTCGGGCTTCGGCGACCTGAACCAGCACGGTCCGGACGCAATCCGGTTCTACACCAAGACCAAGACGGTGACCGCCCGCTGGCCTTCGGGAACCAAGGAAGGCGCCGAGTTCGTCATCCCAACGATGAAGTGAGCATGACTTTTATGACCAAGAAAACATCCGGTGCGGCGGCGCTCGCGGTCCTGGCGCTCGCCGTTACCGGATGCGCCGCCGATCGCGTCTCCGACCGCGTATATCCGGCCCCCGGCGCGCGGGCCGCCGCCGCATCAGGCGCGCCGGCCGTGGATGTTGGCGGGCGCTGGACGCTGGCCTCGGCCGGCGGCGGCAGTTGCGCGGTGACCTTGAGCGGCGCGCCGGGTGCGGCGGAAGGCAGCATCAAGCCGGAAGGCGGCTGCCCGGGCAAACTCTTCACCAGCCGCAAATGGTCGCTGCAGCAAGGCGCGCTCGTGATTCAGGATCATACCGGCGCCCAACTGGCCCAACTCGCGATGTCGTCGCCGGCCCAGTTCGCCGGCACCGCCGGCGGCGGACAGCAGCTCACGCTCAGCCGGTAACGCATTAACGCGCGACCATCGCCCGATCGACGCCAGCGCGATGAAGGCGAGGTCATTCGCCGCGCGCTTGTCGTCGCGTGCTGCTCCCCGCCGGTATTATTCGATCTTGATGACGAATCGCTCGACCGAATTGCGAGCGTGGGCCTGTCAGTCAGGCACGGAGTCAAACTCAATGTCGGATTCATACAGATGTACATCGGTCCGTCGTCGTTGTGGCTCCGAGGATTCCAAGTCAATGTAAGAGGCTGTTCGGAAATCCGCCGGGCATCAGGCGATTGGTTCCACGCGTATGTCCGACATCGATTTTCCAGCACCGGGCTGCGGTCTCTTGGCCGCTGCTGATGCGGTGCTGGGTGCGAAGCGTCGGCGCAGGATGCTGCTGATCGGCGTGGCCGGCGCCGCGCTGCTGGCAGGCGCGGACGTCGCCGCCGCGCAGGATCGGACCAACACCACACCGTTTTCCAACAGCGCTCCGTATGCCGGCAACGTGCTGAGCAATACGAGTACGATCAACAACAACGGCCCGGGCGGATCCTGGGTCGGCAACATCGTCAGCAATGCCGGCTCCGTGACCAATACCGGGGCCGGCGCCGTTTGGACGGGCAGCGTCTCGAACGACAACAGCGTCAACAACGAGAATGGCGCCACATGGGTCGGCGACATTGTTTGGAACAACAACGGTATCCGCAACAAGGTCGGCAGCACCTGGCAAGGTGATGTCCTGTCCAATGGCGGCGCCAACAGCCTGACCCTGATCGACAATCGTGGGACCTGGGTCGGCGCGGTCAGAGGCAATACCACACGGATTTTCAGCTATGGCGGATCGTGGACCGGCGATGTCGTCGGCAACGCGGGCAATATCTACAACAATGCCGCCGACGCCACCCTGAACCCGGGCGGCGTCAATGCCGCCGTGTGGACCGGCAACGTGCTGAGCAACAGCTTCCTGATCATCAACTTCCAGAACGGCACTTGGAACGGCAACGTCGTCGACAATCCCGGCGATATCGCCAACTACGGCGCCTGGAACGGCAACCTCACCAACCGCGGCCGGATCATTCACACCGGCGTCTGGACCGGAAACGTCATCAACAACGGTACCTTCTTCTGGGCCGAGAACCAGATCGTCGGTGCGTTCGACAATCGCGGGGCGCTGCAGCTCACTGGAAATCTGTCGGGCATCACCACGCTCACCAATTCAGGCCGGCTCCAACTGACGCACACCAGCGGGTCGCAGACGCTGAGCGTGGCAAGCGCCGTGTTCACGCCGACCTCGTCCTACGAAATCGACGTGAACTCGGCCGGCGCCACCGACAGGATCGTCGTCAGCGGCAACGCCGCGCTGGCCGGCACGGTGCGTGTCGTCGCGGCGACCGGGGGCGCCCCCTATGCGTCCGCGACCAGCTACACCATTCTTAGCGCGGGCAGCATTAGCGGACAGTTCGCTGGCGCTACCACGACCCTGGCCTTTCTCGCGCCGCGCCTGAGCTACGATGCCAGCACGGTCTACCTCACGTTGCGACGGAACGATGTCGGCTTTGCCGGGACCGGCGCCACGGGCAACCAGGTCGGGGTCGGCGCGAGCGTGGAGATGCTGCGCGCAGGCAACCCACTCTATGACGCCGTGCTCTGGCTTACCCCGCAACAGGCCAGGCAGGCGTTCGACATGCTGTCGGGCGAGGCCCATTCATCCGCCGAGAACATGGCGATGGACCAAGCCGGCCTTGTCGGCGGCGTGGCACTCGATCGCCTGCGTCAGACCTTTCGGGACACGGGGCGGAACGCCTTTGCCAGCGGCAATGCCGGCGATCCGGTCCTCGCCGCCGACCCGGCGTCCAACGCGATGTTGTGGACCAAATTCTATGGTGCCGTCGGCCGGGTGGCGGCCAGCACCAGCACTTCATCGCTGACCGGTTCGAGCGGCGGCGTCGCCGTCGGCGTCGACGGGTTGTACGAGGACTGGCGCGTCGGGATGATGGTGCATGCCGGCTACACCTCGAGCGCCGTGACCGCGCTGAGCTCGACGATCGGCAGCGCCGACTATGGCCTTGGCCTCTATGGTGGCCGGGAATGGGGCGACACCAGGCTTGCCCTCGGCGTGATCTACACGCGGCACGACATCCACTCGGCCCGCACGGTCGCCTTCTCCGGCTTCACCGATGGGCTGACCGGCCAGTATGCGGCCGGTACGGCGCAGGCCTTCGCCGAGCTGTCGCATGGGTTCGACCTGGGTGTCTTGTCGCTGCGGCCCTATGCGGACCTTGCCTATATCAGCCGCACCGCCGAGCAGTTCACCGAGACGGGCGGCGCCGCCGCGCTGACTCGCACCGGCAACACCATCTCCACTATCTTTACGACGCTGGGCCTGCAGGCCGCGCGGCAATTCGTCGTCGGCGACGCCGAATTGCTGACCGCAAGCGGATCGCTGGGCTGGCGCCACGCCTTCGCCGACAACCCCGCCGCCACCTATGCGCTGGCCGGCGGCAGCAGTTTCAGCGTGGTCGGTACGCCGGTCGAAAGCGACATGCTGGCGGTGAACGCCAGTCTGACGCACGATGTCAGCGCGAACTCGATGATCGACTTCAGCTATGACGGCCTGCTCGGCGAGAGCGCCCAGATCCACTCGCTCAAGGGCACCTGGGCGATGCGGTTCTAGTGTGGTGGATTTGAAGTTGCTCATATTGTTGCGGTAAGCTTGCCGCAGAACTGCACATCCAAAATCGTCCTAACGTCAGCTAGCCCGTGTCGCTTTGATTCCGAAGTTTGCTTCAGAGGCACGCACGGGTGAGCGAACTTTGGAATCGGAACACCAGAGATGGCCGACTACCAGCTCTATTGCTTCGCGCAGTCCGGCAACGCCTACCGAGCGGCGCTGATGCTCAATCTGATCGGCGCCGACTGGCGGCCGGTGTTCGTCGACTTCTTTGCCGGCGGCGAGACCCGCACGCCCGAGTATCGCGCCAACGTCAACGAAATGGGCGAAGCCCCGGTGCTGGTGCATGACGGCAAGAAGCTCAGCCAGTCGGGCGTGATCCTGACGTACCTCGCCGAACGGTCCGGGAAGTTCGTGCCCAATGGCGACGACGAACGGCTGGAGGCACTGCGCTGGATCATCTTCGACAATCAGAAACTCAACGGCTATCTCGGGCCGTATCGATTCCTGAAGAACTTCGCCAAGCCGGCCGGCAATCCGGACGTGATGGCGTTTCTCAAGGGCCGCATCATGGGCTCACTCGGCATTCTGGATAAAAGGCTGGCCGGCCGCGCCTTCGTGCTCGGCGAGCGGCCGACCATCGCCGACCTGTCGCTGGTGGCGTATTTGTATTATCCGGCCGAGGAGTTCGGTTTCGACATCGCGGCCGATTTCAAGAATATTGGCGCGTGGCTGGACCGTGTGAAGGCACTGCCGGGCTGGAAACACCCGTATGATCTAATGCCCGGACACCCGCTGCCGAGTTAGATGGATCCATCAGGAACAGGTCGTCCCCATGCGTATTGTCGACATCCGCGAGCGCACCGCGCCGATCGCCTCCCCGATCGCCAACGCCTTCATCGACTTTTCGAAGATGACGCTGAGCCTCGTCGCCGTGGTGACCGACGTCATCCGCGACGGCAAACCGGTCATCGGCTACGGCTTCAACTCCAATGGGCGCTACGGCCAGGGCGGCCTGATCCGCGAGCGCTTCGCGCCGCGCATCCTTGAGGCCACGGCCGACAGCCTGATTGACGCGACCGGCGACAACATCGACCCGCACAAGGTCTGGGCGACGATGTTCACCAACGAAAAGCCCGGCGGCCATGGCGAACGCTCGGTGGCGATCGGCACCATCGATATGGCGGTGTGGGACGCGGTGGCGAAGATCGCCAACAAGCCGCTGTTCCGGCTGCTGGCCGAGCGCCACGGCACCGTGGCCGACCCGCGCGTCTTCGTCTATGCGGCCGGCGGCTATTACTATCCGGGCAAGGGCCTCGAAGGGCTGGCGGCCGAGATGCAGGGCTATCTCGACCGCGGCTATACGGTCGTAAAGATGAAGATCGGCGGCGCGCCGCTGGCGGAAGATCGCAAGCGCATCGAGACCGTGCTGCGCATGCTGCCGTCCGGCTCGAAACTCGCGGTCGACGCCAATGGCCGTTTCGATCTGGAGACGGCGGTCAATTACGCCAAGGCGCTGCGCGATTATGACCTGTTCTGGTACGAGGAAGCCGGCGATCCGCTGGATTACGAGTTGCAGGCCAAGCTCGCCGAGCATTATCCCGGCCCGATGGCGACCGGCGAAAACCTGTTCTCGATGCAGGACGCGCGCAATCTCATTCGCTATGGCGGCATGCGGTCCGACCGCGACTGGCTGCAGTTCGACTGCGCGCTGAGCTACGGCCTTGTCGAGTATCTGCGCACGCTGGACATGCTGAAGTCGTATGGCTGGTCGTGGCGCCGCTGCATTCCGCATGGCGGCCACCAGATGTCGCTCAACATCGCGGCCGGCTTGGGCCTCGGCGGCAACGAATCCTATCCGGATCTGTTCCAGCCCTATGGCGGCTTCCCGGACGGCGTGCGGGTCGAGGCCGGTCACATCACGATGCCGGAATTGCCGGGCATTGGATTTGAGGGCAAGGCCGACCTGATCAAGGAGATGCGGAGCCTGGCGTCGTGAGCACGGCAACCCGCACCTGATCGACGGACGAGGGAATTTCGCAGTGCGTCGGATTGTGAGATTAACCCGCCTCATCCTGAGGAGCGCTCTGCAAGAGCGCGTCTCGAAGGATGGGCGGCCTCTCCTTCGAGACGCGGCCTTCGGCCGCTCCTCAGGATGAGGCCGAGAGAGTCAAGACTCGCGGAGCCTGTCATCCGGCCGGCCAAAGGCTGGACCCGTTCGTTCGCACCTCAGGATGACGGATTAGAGTCTGATTCAATCTGGAGAGCTAGCGCGCTAACCGGTCGTTTTCGTCACGCCGTGATCGTGATGCGCGTGATCGTGACTGTGATCATGGCCGCAATGCTCGTCATGCACATGGTGCGCGTGATCATGCGCATGATCGTGGCTGTGCCCATGATCATGATGATCGTGACCGTGATGATCATGGTCATGGTGGCCGTGATCATGATCGTGCGCGGCGGTGTGGCCGTCATACGCGCCGCCTTCCGGCTCGAACGGCGCTTCGATCACGACCGGCTTGGCACCCAGCGCCGTCAGCAGTGCCTCGGTCGCCGGCTCGCGCCGCACCCGAATGGCCCGGCCCCGGATCTCGGCCGCGATATGGCGGTCGCCGAGATGCCAGGCGAGCCGCGCCAGCGCCGGAAGATCTACGGCACGCGCCTCCAGCAGCGGCTCGGCCGCCGCCACCACCTCGACAAGGCGGCCATCGTCCAGTAGCAGCGCGTCGTCGGTGCGCAGCCTTGGCGTCGCCGGGAGATCGAGTTCGATCGGCGTACCCTTGACGCCGACCAATGCGCCGCGCGCCATGCGGCGCTGCTCGGCATTCAGAATAACGGTGTCGCAAACTTTCGGCTGTTCGCCGGCCGTGCGCCTGGCATCGACCGTCAGCACTTGGATCGCGCGGGACATTAATTTAGCCGCGTCGGACGGTCCGCTTCGCCATCGCTGGGTGGCGGCGTGACGCTAGGCGACGACACACCAGACGACGACATGCCGGGCGCGGCGGCAGTCGTTGCGTCCGGGGCCGGCGCTCCGCCGACCAAAGCCGCCTCGGCCTCTTCCTGCTTGCGATACGACAGATAGCCGAGCGGCAGCGTCCCCAGATAGATCAGCGTCGACACGGTGAGGAATTCCCACGGATAGCTGATCAGCAGCGCGATCAGCAGCACCACCACCACGAAGACCGGCAGCACCATTTCGGGACGCACGCGCTTGCCGACCCGCTTGCCGGAGAACACCGGCAGCCGCGACACCATCAGCGCGGCCATCGCCAGCGTGTAGAAGAACGTGAACCAGATCATAAAGCGGCTGAGCGGCGCGCCGAGAAAGAACACATAGATCGGCAGCAGCACCGTGATGGCGCCGAGCGGCGCCGGCATGCCGGTGAAGTAGTTGCCGGCCCAGGCCGGGCGGTTCGGATCGTCGATCATGACGTTGAAGCGCGCCAAGCGCAGCGATGCGCAGATAGCGAACACCAATGCTGCGATCCAGCCGGCCGATTTGAGTTCGTGCAGGCCCCAGAAATACAGGATCAAAGCCGGCGCAACGCCGAAATTGACGAAGTCCGCGAGGCTGTCGAGTTCGGCGCCGAATTTTGAGGTGCCCTTCAGCAGGCGCGCCAACCGCCCGTCGATGCCGTCCAGCACCGCCGCGAACACGATGGCGGCCAGCGCCCAATCGAGCTTCTGCTCGAAGGCCAGCCGGATCGCGGTCAGGCCGGCGCACAACGCCAACAGCGTGATGAGGTTGGG
This sequence comes from Xanthobacteraceae bacterium, assembly GCA_028290465.1. Classification (GTDB taxonomy): domain Bacteria; phylum Pseudomonadota; class Alphaproteobacteria; order Rhizobiales; family Xanthobacteraceae; genus FEB-22. Next base: position 42,016 of record JAQGJU010000012.1, read on the forward strand.
CACCAGGGTGCGAACCGGGATCGCCTTGAACCGGCGCTTGCGGGCTTCGAAAAGGTCGGGATCGGATGGGATACGCATGGCGGCAATATACCGGATTCCGGCCCCCGCCGCCATGACAATGAAAAAACTGGTAAATTTGGTCTACTGGACCCGGAACGTCCGCCCCGGATCGCTGGCCGTCAGATCGGCCAGCACGGTCTCGCCGGCCAGCGACGTCTGGCCTTCGGCGACCAGCGGTTTGACGCCTTCGGGGAAATACACGTCGACCCGCGAGCCGAACCGGATCAGGCCGAAGCGCTCCCCGGCTCCGATGGTTTCGCCTTCGCGTTTGAACGAGACAATACGCCGCGCCACCAGCCCGGCGATCTGCACCACGCCGAAGCGATGGCCGCCGGACGCGATGATCAGGCAATTGCGTTCGTTGTCCTCGCTGGCCTTGTCGAGGTCGGCGTTCAGGAAGGCGCCGGCCCGGTACACGATGCGCTCGATGCGGCCCGCGACCGGCGCCCGGTTCACATGGCAGTCGAACACGCTCATGAAGATCGACACGCGCGGCAGCGGCCGGTCGCTGAGCCCGAGTTCCTTGGGCGGAATGGCGTTGGTCACGAGGCTGATGCGGCCGTCGGCCGGCGCCACCACGATGCCCTCGCGCACCGGCGTCACCCGGATCGGGTCGCGAAAGAAATACACGCACCACAGAGTCAGCACGACACCGAGCCAGCCGAGCGGCGCCCACAGCCACATCAGAAACAGGCTGACGAACGCAAACGCGCCGATGAACGGGTAGCCTTCCGGATGGATCGGCGCGAGCTGGGACCGGATCGAGGAAATGACGGACATTCGGACCTTTGTCGGTTGCTGGGTGCTTGGCTGCCTGGAAAGCCGCCGGCCTACCCCACGAATCCAGCGGGACGCCGTGCGCGCGGGTCTTCTAGCACGCACGCATCGACGAACCGAAATCCGAGCTTAAGGTATTATAGTAAGGAGGCTGGTGGGCGCTGGAAAGCTGTCATTTGCTATCCGTTTTAGCGCGAGCACTCGATGGCGACGAATTCGTCGCACGCCATGCCGGTGCAGGCCGGACCGCTGCTCACCGCGCCGGTGATGTCGTCGCGATCGACCTTGCGGAACGAGGCCGCCTGGGCGAACTGCTGCGTGCGACAGTAGGCCGCCGCCGCCGCCCGGCCGCAATTGTCGCCGGCCGCGAGGCAGCGGTCGACGCCGTAGCCGTCCGAATTATTGGCGATGATGAAGATACGCTTTTCGGCCATCGCCGAGTTGGCGGCGAAAAGTGCAGCAACAAAAACGGCAAGGGCGATCGGGGACCGCATGGTGAGGCGCTCGCTGTGTCGACCGGCTTCGGGATATCTACGGAGGATGCGCGCAAAAATATTAAGGGGCCGTTAACCCCGCCGACTCCCGCCAGCGGGCGGCTCTGTTCCCATGAATGCGATCCGGCGACAACCGCGGCGGCGCCGGATCCCGAGCTTTCCTGGCCCCCTGTGGCCGGTTCGCCACGGCGTCTTGTTTGAGCATGATCCTTTCCGAAAACCTTTTCGGATCTTGCCCTAAAGCCCCGAAAACCGCCGCTTTCGGCCTTGACGGCCCGGCCCGGCTCCACCATTCTCCCGCCGCATGAACGGCCTTTGCACATTCGCCGGCGCGAGCCGGGAGATTATTCGCTAGCGTCCCGCGCTGGCTGCGGCCGTCTTTTCTCCCCTTCGAGACAAAGCGAACGCCCGGCCAGCCAGGGCCGGTAAATGCGTGCATGCATTTCGCGTGCGGTAAGCGACTCAAGTGTCGCGTCGAGAGGACGAATGGAGCTCAAGCTCTACGATACGCTGTCGCGCGAAAAGCGCCCTTTCGAACCGCTCGATCCCAAGCGGGTGCGGATGTATGTCTGCGGCCCGACGGTCTACGACTTCGCCCATATCGGCAATGCGCGCCCGGTCATCGTGTTCGACGTGCTGTACCGGCTGCTGCGTCATGTCTACGGGCCGGACCGCGTCACCTATGTGCGCAACATCACCGACGTCGACGACAAGATCAACGCGCGGGCGGCACGGGATTTTCCCGACCTGCCGCTGAACGACGCCATACGCCGCGTCACCGAGAAGACCGCGCAACAGTTTCATGAAGACGTCGCGGCGCTCGGATGCTTGCCGCCGACGGTCGAACCCCGCGCGACTGAATTCGTGCTGCCGCGCGACGACGGCAAGACCGACATGGTCACGCTCATCCAGCAGCTCATTGCGCGCGGTCACGCCTATGAGGCCGGCGGCGAAGTGCTGTTCGATACGCAGTCGATGCCGGACTATGGAAAATTGGCCGGGCGTCAGTTGGACGAGCAGCAGGCCGGCGCGCGGATCGCCGTCGATGCGCACAAGAAGCATCCGACGGATTTCGTTCTGTGGAAGCAGTCTTCCGCCGATGAGCCCGGTTGGAAAAGTCCGTGGGGACGGGGCCGGCCGGGCTGGCACATCGAATGCTCGGCGATGAGCGCGGCGTATCTTGGCGAGACCTTCGACATCCATGGCGGCGGGCTGGATCTGATCTTTCCGCACCACGAGAACGAGATCGCGCAGTCGCGTTGCGCGCACGGCACACCGTTCATGGCAAATTACTGGATGCACAACGGCTTCCTGCAGGTCGAAGGCGAGAAGATGTCGAAATCGCTCGGCAACTTCATCACCATCAACGAGTTGCTGACCGGCTGGCAGGGCACCAACTGGCCGGGCGACGCCGTCCGGCTGTGCATGCTGCGCACACAGTACCGTCAGCCGATCAATTGGACGCTGCAAGGCCTTGAAGAGTCGGTGGCGACGCTGTCGAACTGGTACGATGGACTCGACAAGGAAAGCTCGCAGGCCGATCTGCCGGCCGAAGTCGCAGATGCCTTGGCCGATGACCTCAACACGCCGCAGATGATCGCGGCGCTGCATGGCCTGAAGCGGCGCGGCGACCTCAGCGGCCTGAAATCCGCGCTGCGTTTCCTCGGCTTCTCGAACAACCGCAAAGCGCTCACCCAGACCGTCGAGGTCAGCGATGATTTGGCCGTGAAGGTCGATGGCCTGATCGCGGCGCGCACGCGGGCCCGTCAGTCGAAGAACTTCGCCGAGTCCGACCGCATTCGCGACGAACTCGCCGCGATGGGCGTCGTGCTGAAAGACTCCAAGGAAGGCACCACCTGGGAGATGGCGCGATGACGGCCGCCGCAATGCCCCTTCCCTCGCCCCGCGCGCGAGAATGTAAAAAGGCAAGGTGATCGCATGGGCCAAGCTTTCCCGAAACCCGGACTGCGGCCGTTTCTGGCAACGGACATTCCGCTGCTTGAAGACATTTTGCACACCAGCATCGAGGAACTGACCGCGGAAGACTATTCCGAGGATCAGCAGGCCGCCTGGGCGGCTTCGGTCGGCGATGCGGAGAAATTGGCGGCGCGGCTCGGCAAGCAGCTGACGCTGGTCGCCACCATCGGCAGCGGCCCGGTCGGCTTCGCGTCGCTGCGCGGCGACGACCATATCGACATGCTGTTCGTCCACCCGACCGCCGCGCGCCAGGGCGTCGCGACAGCGCTCATTGACGCGATGGAAAAACTGGCCGGCGGGCGCGGCACCGCCAAGCTCACAGTCGATGCCAGCGACACCGCGCGGCCGTTCTTCGAGAAACGGGGCTATACGGCGACGCTGCGCAACACCATCGCGCTCGGCGCCGAATGGCTCGGCAACACCACCATGCAGAAGACCCTGGCGGCACCGCCGACGAGGGAAACGCAATGAGCCGCGAACGCCTCTATCTGTTCGACACCACGCTACGCGACGGCGCGCAGATGAACGGCGTCGACTTCACGCTGCATGACAAGATCCGCATCGCCGGAATGCTCGACGACCTCGGCATCGACTATGTCGAAGGCGGCTATCCGGGCGCCAATCCGACCGACACCGAATTCTTCGCCAAAGATCATGACCTGAAGGCGACGTTCACGGCGTTCGGCATGACCCGCCGGCCGGGCCGCTCGGCCTCCAACGATCCCGGCCTGAACACCTTGCTGCAAGCCAAGGCCGATGCGATCTGCTTCGTGGCGAAGTCCTGGGACTATCACGTCCGCGTGGCGCTGGAGACCACCAACGAAGAGAACATCGCCTCGATCCGCGACAGCGTGCGGGCCGCCAAGGCCAAAGGCTTTGAGGTGCTGCTCGACTGCGAGCATTTCTTCGACGGCTACAAGGCCAACCCGCAATTCGCCCTGGCCTGCGCGCGCGCCGCCTATGAGGAAGGCGCGCGCTGGGTGGTGCTGTGCGACACCAATGGCGGCACGCTGCCGCACGAGGTCGAACGCATCGTCGGCGAGGTCGTCAAGGCGATCCCCGGCGACCATGTCGGCATCCATGCGCATAACGACACCGAACAGGCGGTCGCGAACTCGTTCGCGGCGGTGCGGGCCGGCGCGCGGCAGATCCAGGGCACGCTGAACGGACTTGGCGAGCGCTGCGGCAATGCCAACCTCACCTCGATCATTCCGACGCTGAAGCTCAAATCCGAATTCGCCGACAGTTTCGACATCGGCGTGTCGGATGACGGGCTCCAGCAGCTCGCCCATGTGTCGCGCACGCTCGACGAGATCCTCAATCGGGCGCCGGACCGGCATGCGCCCTATGTCGGCGACAGCGCGTTCGCGACCAAGGCCGGCATCCATGCGTCCGCCATCCTGAAGGAGCCGGCAACCTACGAGCATGTCCGGCCGGAAAGCATCGGCAATGCCCGCAAACTGATGGTGTCCGACCAGGGCGGCCGTTCCAACGTTCTGGCCGAACTGGAGCGCGTCGGGATTAAGGTCGACAAGGACGATGCCAGGATCGCGCGGCTGCTCGACCTCGTCAAGGAGCGCGAGGCCGACGGCTTTGCCTATGAGGCGGCCGAGGCCTCGTTCGAGCTGCTGGCCCGCCGCGCGCTCGGCACCGTACCGAACTATTTCGACGTGCTGCAGTTCGACGTCAATGTCGAGCATCGCTTCAATGCCAAGGGCGAGCGCATCACGGTCAGCATGGCTGTCGTCAAGGTGAAGGTCGGCGACGAGACGCTGATCTCGGCCGCCGAAGGCAACGGCCCGGTCAATGCGCTGGACGTCGCGCTGCGAAAAGATCTCGGCAAATATCAGAGCCTGATTGCCGGCCTGGAACTGACCGACTATCGCGTGCGCATCCTCAACGCAGGTACGGAGGCCGTGACCCGGGTGCTGATCGAAAGCGGCGATGAGACCGGCGCGCGCTGGACCACCATCGGGGTGTCGCCGAACATCATCGACGCCTCGTTCCAGGCACTGATGGACTCGATCGTCTACAAGCTGGTGAAATCGAACGCGCCGGGATAGTGAGCAAGCAGCATTCTATCCTTCCTGCCCCCCGACACACGTTCGGCACAAGGCGCGCGAATGCAACTCAGTTCAAAATGGCGCACATCGATCTTAAAGCGCGTCCGCCGCGCGCAACGCGCGCTGGGCACCAACGTTATCACTTGCTCCTATTTTGGCGCGAAGCTGTCCGTCGATATGCGGGATCTTGTCGGTTACGAAATCGCGATCAATCGCTTTGAACACCGCAACCTTGAACAGTTTGCCGAAACCTGCCGAATTCTCCACCCGGATTTCATGATCGACGTCGGAGCGAATATCGGCCTTTACTCCTGCGTTATCGGAGCCAACGGCTTTGCCGACCGGATCATCGCATTTGAGCCGAACCCCGATAATTATTCTGATCTTTGTGCCAACATTGAACGCAACGGACTAACCGCCATATCCGCGGCCTATCAAAAAGCTGTGGGAGACAAAAGCGACCATGTACGGGTGACCGCACGTGACGGCACAAATTTTGGTCTGTGCGCGATATCGGAAAATGGCCCACATGTCGCGGAAATGGTCGCGCTCGACAACATGATATCCGTTGTCGGAAAATCGATCGCCATCAAGATCGATGTCGAGGACCATGAGCCGTTTGTGTTGAATGGCGCAAAGCAACTGCTTAGTCGCAATTTTGGCTTTGCCCAGATCGAGGCCCGCGATGAGGGTGCTCTGGAGGTTGTTACCGAGCTGATGCGGTCATTTGGCTGGGCGATGATTGACCGGCACGCGCTAGACGCCATGTATGAGCGACGATAGCGCGGCGTTCTCCGGGCGTCGGCCGTCCGTCTGAGAGACTGTCCATGATTGATCACGTCTCCGTCGCAGTCCGGGATCTCGAAGCGAGCGCCGGCTTTTATGAAGCGGTGCTTGGCGCCATCGGCTACGCGCTTCTGGAAACGCGGCCGAACACCATCGCGTTCGGCAAAAAATATCCCGAGTTCTGGATCAATCGTCGGCCGGGAATGCCGCCCGTCGCCGACGACAGCGGCGCCCATGTCGGGCTGCGGGCCGCGAGCGCCCAGGCAGTCGACGCGTTTCATGCGGCGGCGCTGGCGGCGGGCGGCCGGAGCGACGGCGCGCCCGGCTTACGGCCGCAGCATGGCGAAGGTTATTACGCGGCGTTCGTGCACGATCCGGACGGCAACCGCATCGAGGCGGTCGCCTTCGTCAAGACGTAGAGCGCATTCAGCAGACTACATCCGCTCGACGACTTCCGGGGGCTCGGCCAACACTTCGGGTATGCCGGCCGCGGCGGCGCGCAGCTTCGGCACGATGTCCGACACCTTGTCGCAGACCACGAAGTTCATGTTCGAGGCCGAGTGTACGAAGCCCTGCTCGACCATATGGCTGATGGTCTCGAGCAGCGGCTCCCAGAAATTCAGGATGTTGGCGAGCAGGATCGGCTTTTTGTGGCGGCCGAGCTGCGCCCAGGTGAGTTGCTCGACGAGTTCTTCCAGCGTGCCGATGCCGCCCGGCAACGCGACGAAAGCGTCGGCGCGCTCGAACATCAACTGCTTACGTTCGTGCATGTTGTCGGTGACGATCAGTTCGTCGGCGCCGCCATAGCCGAGTTCCTTTTCGATCAGGAACTTCGGGATGATGCCGGTGACCTTGCCGCCATGCTTGACGACCGATTCCGCAACGGCCCCCATGAGGCCGAGCGCGCCGCCGCCATAGATCAGGCGGATATCGTTTTCGGCCATTACCCGACCGAGTTCGCGTGCCGCCTGAATAAAGGCTGGGTCGCGACCGGTGGCAGAACCGCAATAGACGCAGATAGCTTTGATGGTGCTCATGAAGCGATCTTGCATTGCACAATTTCGACGGGCCGGCAACCCGCAATAACGCCGGACGGACCGGTTTGTTCGGCCGACCTCCCCCACCCGACCTCCCCCAGGGGAATTTCCGTCCCTGCCCGGATGATTGTCCGGGTGAATCATCCTATATGGGTTCTAAACTGTAGTTCGATGGCCCGTTCCGGCGGACCGTCCTGTTCGGGCTTGTTCATGACCAATCCACATACCGCTCCTGCCGACCACAAGGCGCACAACAAGACGCCCGAGGTGGCTGCCGAGCGTGGCGCTCTCCTGACCACCCTCATTCACCTGTGGCCTTATATCTGGCCGTCGGACCGGCGCGACCTGAAATGGCGCGTGGTGCTGGCCATGGTGCTGCTGCTGGTGGCGAAGCTCGCGACCATCGCGGTGCCGTTCACCTTCAAATGGGCGACCGACGCGCTGGCCAAGCCGGCGACCGCCGCCAGCGCTTCATCCGACTGGATGGTCTATCTGCTGGCCGCGCCGATCCTGATGACCGTCGCCTATGGCGGCATGCGGATCGTGATGGCCGTGTTCACGCAGATGCGCGACGGGCTGTTCGCCAAGGTGGCGATGCACGCGGTGCGCCGCCTCGCCTATCGGACCTTCGAGCACATGCACATGCTGTCGCTGCGCTTCCACCTGGAACGCAAGACCGGCGGTCTGACCCGGGTGCTGGAGCGCGGCCGCAACGGCATCGAGACCATCGTGCGCATGGTCATCCTGCAACTAGCCCCGATCATCATCGAACTTGTCCTGATTGTCGGTGTGCTGCTGTGGATGTTCGACTGGCGCTACGTGATCGTCATCCTGGTCACGGTGGTGATCTACATGGCATTCACCTACTACGCCACCGAGTGGCGCATCGGCATTCGCCGCAAGATGAACGACAGTGATACCGACGCCAATTCCAAGGCGATCGACTCGCTGCTCAATTACGAGACGGTGAAGTATTTCAGCGCCGAGCAACGCGAGGCGCAGCGCTACGACCGTTCGATGGCACGCTACGAGGACGCCAGCGTCCAGGCCTATACGTCGCTCGCGGTGCTCAATGCCGGCCAGGCAGCGATCTTCACCGTCGGCCTCGGCGCCACAATGATCATGTGCGCCATCGGCATCCAGAACGGCACCAATACGGTCGGCGATTTCGTGATGATCAACGCGATGATGATTCAGCTCTACCAGCCGCTGAACTTCATGGGCATGGTGTATCGCGAGATCAAGCAGGCGGTGACCGACATCGAGTTGATGTTCTCCATGCTGCAACGCGAACCTGAAATCGAGGACCGTCCCGGCGCCTTGCCGCTCGCGGTGGCGAACGGCGCCATCCGTTTCGAAGATGTCGTATTCGCCTACGATCCGAACCGGCCCATTTTGAAGGGACTCTCGTTCGAGGTGCCGGCCGGAAAGACCGTCGCTATCGTCGGTCCGTCGGGGGCCGGGAAGTCGACCATCTCGCGACTGCTGTATCGTTTTTACGATGTAACCTCGGGCCGCGTCACCATCGACGGCCAGGACATTCGCGAGGTGACGCAGGCCTCGCTGCGCCGGGCGATCGGCATGGTGCCGCAAGACACGGTGCTGTTCAACGATACCATCCGCTACAACATCCGCTATGGCCGCTGGGAAGCCAGCGATGCCGAAGTCGAGGCCGCGGCCGGATTGGCGCAGATCGACCGCTTCATTCGCCTCTCGCCCAAAGGCTACGAAACCGAAGTCGGCGAGCGCGGGCTGAAGCTTTCGGGCGGCGAAAAGCAGCGCGTGGCGATTGCCCGCACCATCCTGAAGGCGCCGCCGATCCTGTTGCTGGACGAGGCGACGTCGGCGCTCGACAGCCATACCGAGCGGGAAATTCAGGACGCGTTGGAAAGCGTGTCACGCGGCCGCACCACCTTGGTGATCGCACACCGGCTGTCGACCATCGTCGGCGCCGACGAGATCATCGTGCTCGACCAGGGCCGGATCGCGGAGCGAGGCTCGCATCAGGGGCTGCTGGCGCAGCGCGGTCTTTACGCCAGCATGTGGAACCGGCAGCGCGAAGCCGAGGCCGCGCGCGAGAAGCTGGCGCAAGTCGACGACGACGACGCGGCGCCGAACCGCAATCCGCCGATCGTGGCAGGTGCTGTTGAGACGGCAACGGAAGCGGTCCCTGCGCAGGTCGACGCGGCGGAGTGAGGTGCTCAAACGGCCTCATGGTGAGGAGCCCGCGCAGCGGGCATCTCGAACACGCAAGTCGGCTATAGCCGACTTGCGCACCATGATGCCGAAGTCGGGCAAGCCCGACTTCGGGTGGCCGCCCATCCTTCGAGACGCGCTCTTGCAGAGCGCTCTTCAGGATGAGGCGGAATTAGGTTTCGCCAGCGCAATCGCCTCCCGCAGCACATCGAGATCGCCGATGTGGTTGGCCAGGATCAGCACCAGCTTAGCGTCCAGCGCGGCGGCTTCCGGTTCGCTGAGCCCGCGTCGCGCCTCGACCAGCGCCACATAGGCGGCATCCGGACTGGCGAATTGCGTCACCGTGACGAGCTTCATGATCACCTTCCGAGCGCGCGGGAGATCGCCGCGTCGACCTTGCCGGCGTCAAAACTGCGCAGCCGCGCCGTCAGGTGATGATCCGGCCGCAACACATAGGTCGCGCCCGGGCTGGCATCGAAGCGCTGCGCGAACATGCCCTGCTCGTCGATCAAATCTTCGCCGATCACCGTCAGCTTGACGCCATCGGGCGCGGACGGCGTTGCGCCGTCCCGCACATACAGCACCTCGAAACCACCGGACAGATGCTCCAGGAGATGCCCCGACCGGCCATCGCGTGTCCGCACCGGCAGATCCGGCACCGGCGCGCCCAGCTTTGCCGAGCCGGCGAATGGCGCCTCGTCCAGCGTCGCGAGCAGCGTGTCGTACACTGTCGCGACCGACAGCCGGCCGGAATTGACCATGCGACGGGCGAACTCGGCATGCGGCGCGAGGCTGAGCACGGCGTTACGCAATGCCCGCTCGGCTGGCGAATGCGGCGCGATGAAATCCGTCGACCGCGTCGAGTGCGCGATATTCTCGTCCGCTGCCTGCGCGCGTTCGCGGTCATAGCTGTCGATCAGCGCCGCGTCGGCTTGTCCGTCGAGAACCGCAGCCAGTTTCCACGCCAGGTTCTCGGCATCCTGGACGCCGGAATTGGCGCCGCGCGCGCCGAACGGCGACACCTGATGCGCGGCATCGCCGACGAACACCACGCGGCCGTGCACGAAGCGCTCCAGCCTTCGGCAGTTGAACCGATAGACCGACACCCATTCGAGATCGAACGGGATATCGCCGAGCATTTTCTTCAGCCGGGGAATGACGCGCTCCGGTGCCTGCTCGGCCTGCGCATCGGCTTCGGGCCCAAGTTGCAAATCGATGCGCCAGATATTGTCCGGCTGCCGGTGCATCAGGGCCGATTGGCCGGAATGAAACGGCGGATCGAACCAGAACCGCCGCTCGGTCGGGAACTCCGCCGCCATCTTCACGTCGGCGATCAGGAACTTGTCCTCGAAGGTGACGCCGGCAAAACCTAACCCAACCAGATCGCGCACCGCCGAGCGGGCGCCGTCGGCCGCCACCAGCCAGTCGGTGTCGAGCGTGTAGTGCCCGTCGGGCGTCTCGACAGTGATGCGGACGCCATCATTGCGCTGTTCCAGCGCCACCACCTTGTTGCACCAGCGCAGGTCGATGTCCGCGAGTTCGAGCACACGATCGACCAGCACTTTCTCGACGGCGTATTGCTGGAGATTGATGAAGGCCGGCATCTTGTGGCCGTCCTCGGGCAGCAGGTCGAACGCATAGACCAGATCGTCGCCGAGAAAGACCTTGCCGAGTTTCCAGGTGACGCCGGCCTCGACCAGTTGCTCGCCGACGCCGAGCCGGTCGAATATCTCCAGCGTGCGCTTGGCCCAGCAGATGCCGCGCGATCCCTCGCCGATCCGATCGGCGTCGTCGAGCAACACGACCTTGACGCCGCGCAGCGCCAGATCGATCGCGGTCGTCATGCCGACCGGCCCGGCCCCGACCACGATGACCGGATGGCGCGCCGGCGCGCGCGCGTCCTGATCGGGCGAGCGCCGATAACCGTAGGTGTAACGCGCGGTGCGCCCGGTTTGCGTCACCGGCCCCTCCCCGTTGCGGCTTCAGCCCTGCAAGGCCGCCCACATTTCGCGGTCGCGCTCGGCGGTCCAGATCACCGGCCAGTCGATGCCGCGCGCTTCGTCATAGGCACGCGACACGTTGAACGGCAGACAGTGTTCGTAGATCGCGAAGGATGAGAACTTCGGGTCCATCACCACGCGCGCCGCGTCGAACGCTTCCTTGAGCGACAAGCCCTTGGCGACGCTGTCCTGTGCCGAGCCATACAGCGTGTTCAGGAAATCCCCGGTCATCGCAATGCCATCGGCGACCATTTTCGGATCGGTCAAGGCGGCGCCGCGTCCCGGCACGATGGCCTTGGCTTCGAATTCGGCCAGCCGTTCCAGCGTCGTCGGCCAATCGGTGAAGTGCGCGTCGCCGCAATAACAGGCCGAGTGATATTCGACGAGATCTCCGGAGAACACCACGTCGGCGTCCGGCACATAGGCGATGACATCGCCGGCCGTATGACCGCGCCCGATATGCATGATGCGCACTTCGCGCTTGCCGAGCCACACCGACATCTGGTCGGGGAACGTAATGGTCGGCCAGGTCAGGCCGGGAATGGTCTCGACCGCGCGGAACAACCGCGGAAAACGTCCGATCTCAGAATCCATGTCCTGCTTGCCGCGCTCGGCGATCATGCCGAGCGTTGCGTCCGACGACAGGATCGCGGCCCCGGGATAGCCCGAGGCGCCGAGCACGCGCACCGCGTGATAGTGCGTCAGCAGCACATATTTGATCGGCTTGTCGGTGACCTTGCGGACGCGCTCGATGACGCCTTCGGCCATCGCCGGCGTCGCCTGCGCGTCGATCACCATCACGCCGTCGTCGCCGACGATGATGCCGGAATTCGGATCGCCTTCGGCCGTATAGGCGTACAGGCCGCGCCCGATCTCGTCGAACGAGATTTTCTTCTCGGCGGTGTCGGCGCTCGAAGCGAAACCCTTGCCGCTCATTCGACGTCTCCCTGGGACCTGTTCGCCCGCGCCGCCGCGGCGCCAGTCAGTCTACTCAATTAGCGCGCGTAGCGCACGTTGTGGCTATTTCGGTTCCCGCTGGTTCGGATCGAACATCTTTTTCATGCCCTTCCAGCAGTCGATGTAGTCGTCTTGCCGGGTATCGAGCGTCGCGGCGTATTTCGTCACGCGCTGGCGGAAGCGGGTTTCGAACATGAAGGCCAGCGTGTTGCCGAGCTTCACGGGTTTCAGTTCGACATGGCTGGCGTGCTCGAACGCGTCATTGTCCGGCCCGTGCGGCAGCATGGTGTTATGCAGGCTGAAGCCGCCGGGCACGAAACCCTCGGGCTTGGCGTCATAGACGCCATACACCAGCCCCATGAACTCCGACATGATGTTGCGGTGATACCAGGGCGGCCGGAACGTGTTCTCGGCCACCGCCCAGCGCTCGGGGAAAATCACCAGATCGATATTGGCGGTGCCGGGCGTTTCCGACGGCGAGGTCATCACCGTGTAGATCGACGGATCCGGGTGGTCGAACAGCAGCGCGCCGACCGGCGAGAACCGGCGCAGGTCGTATTTGTAGGGATAATAGTTGCCATGCCAGGCGACGACGTCGATCGGCGAATGCGGCACCTCTGTCCGATACATCTCGCCGCCCCACTTCACGGTCAGCGTATGCGGCCCCTCTGCGTCCTCATAGGCGGCGACCGGCGCGAGAAAATCTCGCGCGTTGGCCAGGCAATTGGCGCCGATCGGGCCGCGATCCGGCAGCGTGAAGCCGCCGCCATAGTTCTCGCACACATAGGCGCGCGCCGGCCCGTCGATCAATTCGACCCGGAACACGACGCCACGCGGGATTACGCAGATCTCGCCGGGCTCGATTTCGATGACGCCGAATTCGGTGCGAAAGCGCAGCCGCCCTTGCTGCGCGACGATCAGCATTTCGCCATCGGCATTGAAGAAATGTTCGCTCGCCATCGACGCGGTGATCAGCAGCACATGGCTCGCCATGCCGGCCATCGCCTCGGCGTCGCCGGCCGTGGTGACGGTGCGAAGCCCGGTGACGAAGGTCAGCTTCTCGTCCGGGATCGGCGTCGGCGACCAGCGCATCTGGCCGATCGGCAGTTCTGAGTCCTCACGCTCCGGCGCGGTGCGGATCTGGCCGCGGTCGATCTGCTGGAAACGGCCGGTATGCCGCACGGTCGGACGGATACGATAAAGCCAGGATCGCTGGTTGGTGGCCTGCGGCGCGGTGAACGGCGAGCCGGACAGCTGCTCGGCGTACAGACCGTAATTGACCTTTTGCGGCGAGTTGCGGCCGACCGGCAAAGCACCCGGCAGCGCCTCGGTTTCGAAGCTGTTGCCGAACCCCGACATATAGGCGGTGGTCATCCCCCGGCCTCCCGATAGCACTTATTAGTTGCGAATGTGACTATTTACGCGGTGCATTGCCCGGCTGTCAATTCACGGTGCTGGGCATCCAGGCTAACTCTTTGATTAAACGTCATATCGAACGGCAAGCCTGCGGTCCACTTTGCCCGGAACGCGGCAAGGGACGCGTTGCGCGTTGTTTAAAGTTATTCCATGTTGGCGCCAGACAGGCGGCCGCAAGAACCTCCTGGAGGGGAAAATAACGCCCAGATGGCCACGCCGGTATCGCCCAGTGACAGCTCCGCGCCAAAGGCGGCTCCGGCCAATGCCGCGCCCGCCGATGCCGCGCTGAAGCTGGAAGAATTCCTGCCCTACCGGCTCAATGTGGTGGCCAGCTTGGCTTCGCAGGCGCTGTCCAAGGTCTATGCCAAGCGCTACGGCATCGGCGTGCCGGAATGGCGTGTGCTGGTCACCCTCGGCCAATACGGCGTGATGACCGGCAAGGCGGTCGGCGCGCACAGCCACATGCACAAGACCAAAGTGTCGCGCGCGGTCGCGCTGCTCGAACAACGCCAACTGGTCGCCCGGCGGGCCAACGATGCCGACATGCGGGAATCCCTGCTGTCGCTGACCGAGACCGGCCGCGGCGTCTACGACGATCTGGTGCCGATCGCGGTCGACTTCGCCCACCGGCTCGGCGAAGTGATCGACCCGGCCGATCGCGCCGCCTTCGAGCGGGCGCTCCGCAAGCTGACCGACCGCTCGGCGGAACTTGCAGCCGAGGCCGCGTTGCACCGGAACGACACTTAAGGTAGGCGAACGAACCAGCGGCGCTGCCGCCAGCGGCCCATGCGCCCTCCCACCGGCCAGGAGAAATTCCGTGAAGCTGTATGGATATTTTCGGTCGTCGGCCGCCTACCGGGTGCGCATCGCGCTGAACCTGAAGGAGTTGCCGCATGACATGGAGTCGATCCACCTGACCAAGGACGGTGGCCGCCAGCACGCCCCCGCGTTCCAGGCGATCAATCCGAACAAGCGCGTGCCGGCGCTGGTGCTGTCGGGCGGCGAGATCCTGACCCAGTCGGTCGCCATCCTGGAATATCTCGACGAGGTCTATCCCGACCCGCCGCTGCTGCCGTCCGACGCCATCAAGCGCGCCCAGGTCCGCGCCTTCGCCCAGTTGATCGCCTGCGACATCCACCCGCTCAACAATCTCGCGCCGCTGCAATACCTGAAAGGCCCGCTCGGCCAGGATCAGGCCGCCGCCGATACCTGGTACCGGCATTGGGTGACGGCCGGTTTCGATGCGCTGGAAGCACTGGCGCAGCCGGGCCCCTACGCGTTCGGCACGCAGGTCACGATGGCCGATATCTGCCTGGTTCCGCAGGTGTTCAACGCGCAGCGCTTCAAGGTTTCGATGGACAAGTATCCGAAGCTTGCGGCGATCGATGCCGCCTGCAACAAGCTCGCGGCATTCGCGGCCGCGCGTCCGGAAAATCAGCCCGACGCGGAGTAACGCGCCAGACTTCACTCGTAGAGAGTCTGTCCCCTCTCCTCACCCCACCTGAAAGCGCGAGCGTACGTGTCCACATCCCAACTTCTCCGGGTCGTCCTGTGGATGACCGGCGCTCTGCTTTCATTCAGCGTGATGGCGGTATCGGTGCGCGCGCTTGGCGGCGTCCTGAGCGTCATGGAAATCCTGTCGGTACGCGCCGGTCTCGGCTTGGTGATCCTGCTCATCGTGGTCGCCGCGCGTCCGCAGATGCGCCACGAAGTTCACATCCAACGGATCGGACTGCACGCCGTGCGCAACGGCACGCATTTCGCCGCGCAGTTTCTCTGGGCGCATAGCCTGCTGTTGCTGCCGCTCGCCACGGTGTTCGCGCTCGAATTCACCATGCCGGCCTGGACCACGCTGCTCGCGGTGCTGTTCCTCGGCGAAAAGCTGACGCCGAGCCGTCTCGGCGCCGTTGTGCTCGGCTTCATCGGCGTGGTGGTGATTCTGCGGCCCGGCCTCGGCATGTTCAATCCGGCCGCGCTTCTGGTGCTGCTGGCGGCGCTCGGCTACGCGCTCAACATCACCGCGACCAAAATGCTCACGTCGAACCAGAGCACGTTCACCATCGTGTTCTGGATGAACATCATGCAGTTTCCCGTGGCCATGCTGGGCAGCGATCCGCTGTTCTTCATGCGGCTCGGGCTGCACGATGTGCTGCCGGTTCTGGGCATCGGCATCGCCGGCACCGCGGCGCATTTCTTTCTGTCGAATGCGTTCCGGTCAGGCGACGCGATCGTGGTCGTGCCGATGGACTTCCTGCGCATTCCGCTGATCGCGGTCGTGGGATGGTGGCTGTACGGCGAGCCCCTCGATGCCTTCGTGTTCATCGGGGCCGGGATCATCATCGCCGGCGTGCTGTGGAATCTGCGGGCGGAAACCCAACGCGGCAATCCGGCCATTCCGCCGGCCGGCGGCCCGGACATCTAGACCATGCTCCAGCCCCCGAAATCATCCCCAGGCCGCCCACCGGATACCTTCAAAAAGCTCGCGCGGGGCGTCCTGAACAGATAGATTTCCGCCGCTTGGACCAGTTCCCTCCCAGGGTACAGGTCCTCATTTTCGTCACCATTCTGGCGCCACGTCGCCGGGGCCACATCCGGGGGATTATCGATTGCAGCGTGGAATCCCAGCATGATGGCGCATTTTTTTCGCGGGTTGGGTGTAGCAGCCCTCACCCTCGCCATGGGCGCCACCCTGGCTATTGGCGGCTTCGCCCTCGATGCCGCCGCGCAGGGCCTGCCGCCGCCCGGTGCCTCGTCCCAAGGCCTGCCGCCTGGCGTATCCGCCAACCCGACCTGTGTGCGTCTCGAAGGCCAGTTAGCGGCGCTCGACCGCGGCGGTCAGAACGATCAGCTTCGCCGCTATGAGGACGCCGCCGCCAAGCAGCAGGCCGAGCTTGACCGCGTGGTCGCGCAGGCGCGCCGTAGCGGCTGCGAGGGCTCCGGCTTCTTTTCCCTGTTCAGCGGCCAAGCGCCGCAATGCGGCCCGCTGAATAACCAAATCCAGCAGATGCGGGCCAATCTCGACCGCATGCTGGGCGACCTGCAGCGCCTGAAGGGCGGCGAAGCCGACGCCGAAGGCCCGCGCCGCGCCCTGCTGGTATCGTTGGCGCAGAACAATTGCGGTCCGCAATATCGCGCCGCCGCGCAGGCCGCCCAGCCGCGCAACATGTTCGATGCGCTGTTCGGCCCTGGCAATGTCGTCGGGCCGGCCGGGACTCCCAATGGCGAACTCGCCGGCACGTACCGGACGCTGTGCGTGCGGACCTGCGACGGCTTCTATTTCCCGGTCTCGTATTCGACCGTGCCGAGCAAATTCCAGGACGACGAACGGGTATGCAAGAATATGTGCCCGGCCTCAGAGGCGGTGCTGTATGCGCACCGCAATCCCGGCGAGGACGTCGCGCAGGCGGTGTCGACCAGCGGCCAGCCCTATTCGTCGATGCCGAACGCATTCAAGTATCGCAAGGAGTTCAGCGCCGCCTGTAGCTGCAAGGCACCGGGCCAGACCTGGAGCGAAGCGCTCAAGCAGATCGACGACCAGACCGTCGAGCGCGGCGACATCGTGGTCACGCAGGAGCGCGCCAAGCAGCTTTCGCAGGCGCCGCGGGTCGACGCCAAGGGCAAGCCGTTGACCGCCGCGCAGCGCGCCGCCGCCGACAAGGCGGCCGAGGCAAAGCCGGCCGCGGCCGGCGACGCGGCTCCGGAGGCCAAGACCGAGACCGAGCCCGGCAAGCGAAGCGTGCGCTCGGTCGGCCCGACCTTCGTGCCGGTGCGGTAAGGCTTCGGCGCTTGGTTAGAAATCGAACGCTTCGGTGGTCGCCGCGCCCGCGCCATTGACCAGCGACGCGTCGGGCTGCGGCAGCGGATCGCCGTTATCGCGGAATTTATTGACGATCGGATAGCGCCGGTCGCGACCGAAACTGCGCAGCGTCACCTTGACGCCCGGCGCCGCCTGCCGGCGCTTGTACTCCGCCAGATTCAGCATGCGCTCGACCCGGATCACGGTGTCGCGGTCGAACCCGGCCTCGACGATATGGGCGATCGGCTCCTCGCGTTCGATCAAGCGTTCCAGGATCGCGTCGAGCACATCATAGGGCGGCAGCGAATCCTGGTCGGTCTGGTTCTCGCGCAGTTCGGCAGTCGGCGCCCGGGTCAGGATGTTTTCCGGGATCACGCGTCCAGCCGGCCCCAGCGCGCCTGCGGGCTTCCAATTGTTACGCAGATGCGAGAGCCGGTAAACCTCGGTCTTGTACAGATCCTTCAGCGGATTGAAGCCGCCATTCATGTCGCCATACAGCGTCGCGTAGCCGACCGACATTTCCGACTTGTTGCCGGTGGTGATGACCATCAGGCCGAACTTGTTGGACAGCGCCATCAGCAGCGTGCCGCGCGCCCTCGCTTGCAGGTTCTCTTCCGTAACGTCACGCGAAGTGCCGGCGAACACCGGCGCCAGCACCGCCTCGAAGCCTTCGACGGCCGCTGCGATCGGCACGATGTCGTAGCTCACGCCGAGCGCGGTCGCGACGCCGGCCGCGTCATCGAGCGAGACTTGCGACGTATAGCGATACGGCAGCATCACGCAGCGCACCCGCTCAGGCCCAATCGCATCGACGGCCAGCGCCGCGCATAAAGCGGAATCGACGCCGCCGGACAGACCGAGCACCACGCCCTTGAAACCGTTCTTCTCGACATAATCGCGCAGGCCCAGCACGCAGGCCGCATAATCGGCCTGCTCGCCTTCGATGATCGAAGCGATCGGGCCTTCGACGCAGCGCCAGCCGGACGCTTCGCGCTGCCAATGCGTCATGGCCACCGCTTCGCCAAACACTGGAAGTTGCGCGGCCAGCGACGCATCGGCATTGAGCGCGAACGAGCCGCCCTCGAACACCAGTTCGTCCTGACCGCCGACCTGATTGACGTACAGCAGCGGCAGCCCGGTTTCCATGACCCTGGCGACCGCGACGTTCAACCGCTCGTCGACCACGCCGCGCCGATACGGCGAGCCATTCGGCACCAGCAGGATTTCGCCGCCGGTCTCGGCGATGCACTCGACTGGCTCCGGGCCCCAGATGTCCTCGCAGATCGGCACGCCGATGCGCACGCCGCGAAAGCTGATCGGGCCGGGCAGCGGGCCGACCGCGAACACCCGCTTCTCGTCGAACACGCCGTAGTTCGGCAGGTCGACTTTAAAACGCAGCGCCGCGACCTTGCCGCGATCGAGCAGCGCCACCGCGTTATACAGTTTGCCGTTCTCGACCCAGGGCGTACCGACCAGGACCGCCGGGCCATTGTCCGCCGTCTCCCGCGCCAAAGCCTCGACGGCCGCCCGGCAGGCGGCCTGGAACGCCGGCTTGAGCACGAGATCCTCGGGCGGATAGCCGGAAATGAACAATTCCGGGAACACAATGAGGTCGGCGCCACCGGCCGCGGCGTGCGCACGGGCCTTGCGCACGCGCCCGGCATTGCCGGCGACATCGCCGAGGGTGGCGTTGAGCTGGGCAGCGGCGATGACGAGACGGTCGGACGGACGTGCGTTCATAGCCAACGTCTAGCCTCTCCCCGTCCCGGCCGGCAAGCGGCTCGTCCGGTGTGTCAGGAGGCGCTAGAACAGGTCGTTCCTGTACGGCCCGAGCTTGATGCTGCCCTGGAGGAACATGCCGACATTGTCGGCGGTCCAGCGCAATTCCTGCGGCAGGCCGCCGCCACCGACGATATGGCCCTCGAAATGGGTGTGCCCCTTGGTGGTTTCCATGTGCCAATAGCGGCCGCCGAAGCCGACGCTCAGCGCCTGATTGACCTGGTAGGACAGCGAGCCCTCGAACTGGTAGCCCCAACCCTTGCCGTCTTCCGGAATGGCGCCGGTGAAGTCGGAGCCGATGCGCCACCAATGGGTGTCCGAGCCGTACAGCGAAACATACGGCAGCCACGCGGCTTCCACGTTCAGCTTCAACTGATCGGTCAGGTCGAAATTGGCGTCGAGGCCGACCCGGGCGGAATGCCAATTATTGGTCTGGCTGATGCCGATATAGGTGTCGGGGATAGCCGGTATGCAGGCCGGATAGGTCGCGGTCTGGGTGCAGCCGTAGCTCTCAACCTTCTGGTTCAGATAGTGATAGCCGACGAACGCCCCAATGTTGAAGTCACCGCCCTTGATCACCTTGTAGCCGACATCGATGCTGCCATAGACCAGCATGCCGTTTTTCTGCGGACCGTCCGTGCTCGAATACGGCATCGTCACCGGCGGAAAGTCTTCATCCTTCAGATTGCCATTGATGATGCCGCCGGCGCCGAGATAACCTTTGAGGAACATGCCGTTCGAATGATCGCCGCGCAGGAACGCCTCGCCCGAATGCATGCCGAGCTTTTCATAGGTCAGGCGCGACACCAGCAGCGAGCCGGTGGTGTCATAAAGGTCCTTGGCCGTGTTGCCCCAGGCGTACCAGTAGCGGATGCCGGTTTCGTAGGTGACGAGCGACACCTTAGGCCAAGCCGGCTCGCCGAATTCGCCGCCGCTGGCCGCGCACGGCCCCAGCACGGCGAGCGCCAACGCAGCCGAGACAAGCTTCCAGTTTCTCGCCACGGCGGCCCCTTTGGGGTTAATGAACCGTCGCGAGTGTGGATAGAATTGTTTGCAATTCCTTGCCGATGGCGGCGGAATGGCTTGGCCGCTCTGCGATGATCGTTAACAGATGCGTAACGCAGCCGGCTTTGCCGGCCGGCGGCCAGAAATCGATCAGGCGCTGAGCGCGCTCGGCTCGGATTCGAGTTGTTCGGCCGCATTGGCGGCTCGCCGGATTTGCAGGAACCGCACGATGCGTTGCGCCGTTGCGGGCTCGATCGCCTGGTAGTCGTTTTGCAGGTCCGGACTGTCATCGCGCGGGACGCGATGCTTCAGCGCCCGCAGTTCCAGCACGGCCGATACCGTCGGCCACGCCAAGTTGAGCGAGCGGAACAGTACCAATTGAGTTTGAATCTGGCCGCGCGCGACGAGGCTGAACAGGTAATTGCGCTCCAGCGGCGTGAATTCACTGAGCAGGCCGGCCACATCGATCAGGCGCTCGGACCGGGTGGTCTCGACGATGGCCTGATCGAGCGTAATCTCCTGCTTGCGCACCAGGGCCACCAGGACTTCGACCTGTTTGATATTGGTCCGGCGGTCGCGCAATGCAGCCGCGAAACGCCGACGCGTGGTCGCGATCAGGTCCGGCGAAATCCGTCCGCGCACGTCGAAGCCACGCTCGGCCAGCTTGATGGCCAGAGCCTTGGAAATCAGCGGCAGCAGTTTATCGATGGATTCCTGCGCCAGATCCGGACGCTGCACCAGCAGGTCCTGCAGGTCGATGTCTTCGCTGGCACGGTCGACCAACTGGTTCCAGCCATAGGCCGAGAACCGGGCATCGTGGTTGCCCGACACAGTCCTGACCACGCCGGCATCGCCGCGATTGATCAGCACATCGGTGACGGGCTCCGACAGCGTCGAGCGCGTCGCGATGGCGCTCAGATGCGCCTGCGATCCGCGACTGGCGATGGACAGCAAGTCGTCGTCGGTCAGCCCCGGCGAACCGCGCAGTACCGGGCGGGCGACTTCGATGTCGTCGTCATTGGCCAGCTTGCGCATGACGTTCGGCGGAAATTCCGCCAACGTCGCCAGGCTGCCGGCGACCTGAATTTTGGCTTCGTGGGAAATCTGGTCGACGATCTTTTCCATGATCTGGTCGAACAGATAGCTTTCGGTATCGGTGTGTGCCCCGATACCGTCAAAGAACAGATCGGTGAGGCGTCGCAGCAATTCGACCCGTCGTTCGGACGAGCGTTCCGCAGCCAGCTGTCGCAGTTCATCATACATCGTACGCAATGCCACTCGATCTATCGGGGCCTCCCAAAGGTGAGGCCTCCTCGATACGATCTAGCGGACATCAAGTAAAAATTGTCTGGTGTCAAAAGACATAATCGAATCGATCCCGCCTAAATGTTCGGCGAAAACCGCATGGTGACGCGCGCGTTAACGCCATCGCGTCAACCCGATACAAAATCATTCCGGCTCGTTCGTATTAGGTCGTGCACGCATAAACCGGGACGTTCGGAACGATGACGCCTGCATGTCCGCTTGTACCCCGGAAGCAGCGTGAAAGCGGATATGCTTGGAGGTCCGAGAAGGGCCACATGCGGACGAACCAGGCCGGCGGCGCCAAGTACCTCCAGTGCACTACGACTGCGCAGTTTTCCCGTTTGAAGAGCTGGCCGTCCATTCGCTCAATCGTCCCACGATCCAGCCGATCAAACCCGAGAGCGGTATGGGTGTGAGCGGCGCAAAGACAAGAAGACCAATGCCAGAGTCGGAATCAAGAAAACTCGGGTATGGACCGAACCAGACCGGAATGCTGAGCAGGGCCAGAATAACGCCGATGCCTTGGCCCGCATCGTAGACGTTGGAAACCATCTCGGGAGCCAGGAAGAACAGCGGCACGTTGAAAAAAGACATCGCGGTTGCGGAAAGCCACATCGCAGATCGAGGCGACCCAAAGTTCGGTGACAGCCGGCAAGCCACGTACAAAGCAACAAATCCCCAGTTCATGACCGCGAAATCAAGGGGGAGCCGAAAAATGAATGTTGAAAATCGATATCCGGATGGTCCGGCCTGCAACAGACCAGCTTGGTAGCCAAGATAGATAAGTATGGCGATCGCGCTTGGGCCGATAGAAACCGTCAAGAACGCAATCAGAGGAACTTGAGTCCAGGCGAGCGACCGACCGTTTGCAGAGACCGCGTGTCGTCCCTTGTAGTATGCGAGCAATATCGCCAGGAGCATTACTGCGAGGGCTGAGTATTTAAATAAGTCGGACATCATAGGCATTGTGTCACACTTGGCTTGAGCTGGGCCGAGCCGTTCGGACTTCGCCTGTATGCGGCTGCTACCGGAAATCATTAGTGGTTGCTTCGCCGAAAGAGGTTCAACCAGCCGGCAGTCTCAGCTCGTTCGGCCAAATACCTCGCATTCGTCCAACTCGCGTCCATACGGCTGTGGCTGCGCGCTAATGAATCGACGGCCTAGGGCCGCAGATACACGTAGCCCTGTGACTGAAGTTCCGCGAGCCGGACCACGCCGCCCTGATCGACCCGGACGAAACCCGGCATCAGGTCGGCCACTTCGAGCTTGAGCGAGTTCAGCGTGTTGCCGCAGGCCGCGAACGACACCTTGCTGGACTTGAGCTTTTCCTGCGCGGCCTTAAGCGACGGATTGGCCGAGATGTCCTCAAAGGCTTTCAAGGCCGGGCCGTGGACCACGAGAATGATCTCGACATTTTCCGGTCCGCCGACGCCGTTGAGGTGGTTCTGGATATTGCCGAGCACGGACTGCGCGCGATCGAGATCGGTCAGATGATACGCGACCTTCTGCTTGTTCGGCGCGGCCACCGCCGAACGGGTGGCGAGCGCGCCCGCCGCAAGACCGGTCACGGCCAGGATCGACTTGAAGAAACCACGGCGTTCCATCGCAAAGCTCCTGTCGGGGTAATTAGATTACCGGACAGGTAGCAAGGCGAGTTTTGACCGGCAAGCCGGCGGAGCGTGGCTAAATCGGCGCTTGCAATTGCCGGTCAGGCAACACGAAACGTCTGCGTTATCGGGCGAACGAAATGGGCAACTTCCGTCTCTGCCGAGACACGGCAAGAGAACGGATTGTCGCGACGCTTCACGAGAATATTTTTCGAGAGCGAGCTTCCCCCGGCTCTCTTGAGCCGGGGGAATGAATGCTAATGAATGCTCTACAGCCCGGAGACCGCCGGCAGTTCCTGGCCCGCGCGTTCCTTCTTCAGCAATTCGGCGAGCAGGAAAGCGATTTCGATCGCCTGCTCGGCATTGAGCCGCGGATCGCAGACCGTGTGATAGCGGTCGTTGAGATCGGCATCGCTGATGGCGCGGGCGCCGCCGGTGCATTCGGTGACGTTGTTGCCGGTCATTTCCAGATGCACGCCACCGGCATAGGTGCCCTCGCCCATGCAGGCCGCGAAGAACACCTTCACCTCCTGCATGATGCGGTCGAACGGCCGGGTCTTGTAGCCGCTGGAGGCCGTAATGGTGTTGCCGTGCATCGGATCGCACGACCACACGACGCTGCGGCCTTCGCGCTTCACCGCCCGCAACAGCGGCGGCAGCAATTCCGCGACCTTGTCCGAGCCGAAGCGGCCGATCAGCGTCAGCCGGCCGGGCTCATTGTCCGGGTTGAGCACGTCGATCAGCTTGAGCAATTCGTCCGGCTTGCTGGACGGGCCGCATTTCAGGCCGATCGGATTCTTGATGCCGCGGCAGAACTCGACATGCGCATGATCGAGCTGACGGGTGCGGTCGCCGATCCAGACCATGTGACCGGACGTCGTGTAATACGTGCCCGGCCGCGTCGAATCCTCGCGCGTCATCGCCTGCTCGTAGCCGAGCAGCAGCGCTTCGTGGCTGGTGTAGAAATCGGTGGTGCCGAGCGTGGAATCGACGGCGAAGTTCAGGCCGCAGGCGCGCATGAAATCGACCGCTTCCGAAATCCGGTCGGCCAGCTCCATGTAGCGCTTGGACTGCGGCGAGCCCTTGACGGATTCCAGCATCCACTGATGCACGTTGTCGACCGCCGCGTAGCCGCCCTTGGCGAACGCGCGCAGCAGGTTGAGCGTCGCGGCCGACTGCCGATACGCCTCAAGCTGCAAACGCGGGTCCGGCATGCGGGCTTCCGGCGTGAACGCATTGTCGTTGATGATGTCGCCGCGATAGCTCGGCAGTTCGATGCCGTCGCGCTTCTCGGTCGGTGACGAGCGCGGCTTGGCGAACTGGCCGGCGATGCGGCCGACCTTCACGACCGGCAGCGCGCCCGCATAGGTCAACACCACGGCCATCTGCAGGAAGGCGCGGAAGAAGTCGCGGATATTGTTGGCGCCGTGCTCGGCGAAGCTCTCGGCGCAGTCGCCGCCCTGCAGCAGGAAAGCCTGTCCGGCCGAGACCTTGGCCAGCATCGCCTTCAGATTGCGGGCCTCGCCGGCAAACACCAGCGGCGGATAGGTCGCAAGGGTCTTCTCGACTTCCGCCAGCTTCGCCATATCCGGATAATCCGGAACCTGGGCGATCGGCTTGCTCCGCCAGCTATCGGGCTTCCATTGTTCAGACACGACGCCAAACTCCTACGAAATAGGATAACCGGCCGCCCACAGGCGCCCGGCCGGCCGGGTTATACACAGGCTGGCGACCAAGGGCCAGTTTGATGAGCGCCCCTAAGCCCCCGGCCGACCGGGTATATTTGGGGTGGCGCGGACGGAAATCGAGGGACAGGTGACCGAGGGCATTCTGGTTCAGGACACGAACATCGCCGCCCGGGACGGCTATCCGCTGGCGGCGACCGTGTTTGCGCCAGCGGGCGCCGCCTGCGGCACGGTCCTGATCAATTCGGCCACCGCCGTCCGGCGCCAGTTTTATCGCGGTTTTGCCGCTTATCTGGCTGCTCAGGGCTTCGCCGCCATGACCTATGACTATCGCGGCATCGCCGGCTCCCGGCCGGCGTCCCTGCGGGGCTTCGAGGTCCGCATGCGCGACTGGGCGGCGCTCGATGTCGCCGGAGCGATCGACCACACGCGCCAGGTCTGGCCGGCTTTACCCTTGGCCGTGGTCGGACATTCGTTCGGCGGCCAGGCGCTCGGCCTCGCGCCGAACAATGACCAGATCTCGCGGGCGCTGCTGGTCGCCGCGCAGGCCGGCTATTGGGGCCTGTTTCACGCGCCGGAGAAATACCGGGTCTATCTGCTGCTGCGGATCATCGGCCCGGTCGTGGCCCGCCGGGTCGGCTATCTGCCGGGCTGGACCGGCATCGGCCAGGAACTGCCGCTCGGGGTGTTTCTCGAATGGGCCGGCTGGGTGATGAAGAAGCGCTATTTCTTCGACGACCCGACGCTCAACGCGCTGGAAAACTTCCCGGGCCTGCGCGCGCCGCTGCGCGCGGTCTGTCTGGCCGACGATCCGTGGGGCACGCCGGCCTCGGTGGATTTGCTGTGTTCAGGCTTCACCGGCACCCGCACGGAACGGATCGACATTCATCCGCGCGATATCGGCGCGCGGCGCATCGGCCATTTTGGATTTTTCCGGCCGGAGCACCGCGACACGCTGTGGCGCGACGCTGCAATGTGGCTGGGCGCGAATGCGAAGTGATTTGAACGCGGATGAACTTACGGCGCCCGCTGCACGATCACGCCATACCAGCCGAGGCCTTTATAGGTCTCGTAGCCGGGGGTCGCGTGAAACGCCACGGTCGAGCCTTGCGGGTCCTGGTAGCAGCCTTGCGCGGCGCCATCGGTTTTCACCGGGACCTTTTCGCTGAGAATGCCGAGCCCGTCGGATGACGCGATGATGCGATGGCTGGCATCGACCAGCATGATGCGCGAGCGCGCCTTCTCGCTGTCCGAAAGACGCACACCGGTCACGATGGCCTTGGCCTGCGGCTCCCAGTCGAAATGGACGGCCAGCACGCCGATCGGCTTGCCGTCGGCCCGGCCGCCCTCGCGCACGCTGGCCACATAGGTGGCGACCGGCGCATTGTCGAGCAGCGGCTGCGTCGCGATATCGTCGGCCACGTAATCGTTGCCGCTGCGCAGGCCCTTGCCGCGCGCAAACCAGGATTCCTTGCTGACGTCTTGGCCGATGACGGCGTATTTGTTCGGCCGCCCATTGGCGATGACGCGGCCATTCATGTCGCACAGCCACAGATCAAGATAGACCGTATAGGCATCGAGAATGACGCCGAGCCGCTCGCCGGCGTAGTCGCACCGCGTCAGCGCCGGGTCCGCCGAACAATCGACCACCGCGGAATCCGTCGCCCACCAGCGCACGTCGCAGGTGCGCTCGTACAAATTTCGGTCGATCAGCTCGATGGCGTTGAGCGCCAGGTCAACGAGACGCGAGCCCTGCGCCTGTTCGGCCATCAGCCGTGTCAACACTTCCAGCTTCTTGATCTCACCGGCAAGTTCGGCTTCGAGCGTGGTCGCGACGCCGCCGACTTCGCCGGATACCCCGCGCACCTCCTGGGCGACGATCGCGAAGCCGCGTCCGGCCTCGCCGGCACGGCCGGCCTCGATCATCGCATTGAGCGCCAGGATGCGCATGCGGTTGGTGATCTGCTGAATCTGTTCGACCTTGAGGTTCGCCAGATTGCGCACCTTGGCGGTCAGCCCGGCAATATCGCTGAGCGAAACGGCGGAAGAACGCGCGGTTTCGGCTTGCATCGAAAATCGTCCCAATCAAATGGTGGTCACGAAAAGAGCATCACCGCGTTTTGAATGAGAAAGTTTTCGGCAAAGTTAAATTATGTCGTGTGAGAACTCAGAACTGAACATTCGCGCAGCTTGCCTATTTTAAAGGCAGAAGCGTTTATTCGAAAAGTACTTAAACACCGGAAAAAACGAGCTTGTTTACGGCCGGCTGTAACGCGCGGTCGGCTGACGCATCGTCACCAATTCCTCGGCGGCCGTCGGATGCAGCGCCACGGTGGCATCGAAATCGGCCTTGGTGGCTTTCATCTTCACCGCGATGGCGACGGCCTGCACCATCTCGGCGGCGCCTTCCCCGACGATGTGACAGCCGACCACGCGGTCGTTGCTGCCGTCCACAACCAGCTTCATCAGCACGCGGGAATCGCGCAGCGACAACGTCGCCTTCAGCGGCCGGAACACCGTGCGGAAGATATCGACCTTGTCGAGCTTGGCGCGGGCCTGCTGTTCGGTCATGCCGACACAGCCGATCTCCGGGTCGGAGAACACCGCGGACGGCACGTCGCTATGGTCGACGATGGTCGGCTTGTTGCCGAACAGGCTGTCGGCCAGCGCGTGACCTTCGCGGATCGCCACCGGCGTCAGGTTGATCCGGTTGGTGACGTCGCCGATCGCATAGATCGACGGCACCGACGTGCGGGAATATTCGTCGACCGCGATGCCGCCATTGTCGGCCAGACGGACGCCCGCGGCCTCAAGCCCGAGCCCACCGACCAGCGGACTGCGGCCGATCGCGAACATCACCTGATCGGCCACCAGTTCGATACCGTCGGAAAGCTTCGCCTTGTAGGCTTTTTCCGTCTTTTCGACCGACGCCACCGTCACGCCGGTGATGATCTTGATGCCCCGCGTTTCCATTTCGGTGCGCAGATGCGTGCGTACGTCGTCGTCGAAGCCGCGCAGAATATTCTCGCCGCGATAGACCAATGTCACGTCCGCGCCGAGGCCATGAAAAATGGCCGCGAACTCGACCGCGATATAACCGCCGCCCTGCACCACCACATGCTGCGGCAGCGCCTTCAGGTCGAACGCCTCATTCGACGAGATCACATGCTCGATGCCCGGAATGCGCTCCATGGTCGGCGCGCCGCCGGTCGCGATCAGGATATGCTTGGCCTTGACGCGCTCGCCGGTCGTCTCGATGCGCACGGTGTTGGCGTCCTCGATCACCGCCCGGCTCTTGACGATCGTCGCGCCGGAGCGCTCCAGGTTCGAGGCGTAAATCGCCTCCAGCCGGGTGATTTCCTTGTCCTTGCCGGCGATCAAGGTCGGCCAGTCGAAGGTCGGCTCGGCCGGCAGGGTCCAGCCGAAGCCGACCGCGTCCTCGAATTCGTGGGAAAATCGCGACGCATAGACCAGCAGTTTCTTCGGCACGCAGCCGCGGATCACGCAGGTGCCGCCGACGCGGAATTCCTCGGCGACCTGAACGCGCGCGCCGTAGCTGGCCGCGATGCGCGCCGCGCGCACGCCGCCCGACCCGGCCCCAATGACGAATAGATCGACTTCCTGGTCGGCCATGCGGCGCGCTTTCCTACGATCTCAGATGCGATCCAGAATTCCGGCGATCCAGACCATGATCCGATTCATTCAGATCGGATCATGGTCTAGCTTTGTTTGAGCATGATCTTTTTCCGAAAACCGGTTCCCACCCACCGGATCAAGTCCGAGGGCGCGCTTTTCGGGATCATGCTCTAGAGATCGTGGCCCTTCTTCTTCATCTCGGTGCGCATCTTGTCGATCACTTCCGAAGCGAGCTTGCTGGCCCATTCGTCGGCAAATCGAACGCTTTGATCCAGAACCCGCGGCTCCTGGATGATGACCTTCTGACCGGCTGGCGTCTTGTAGAATGCCAGAACGTCCTTGAGCTCCTGCTCGGTGAATTGGCTCGCATATAACTTGGCGGCGGTGTCGAATATCTCCGACACACGCGGATTCAGTTCCCGCGCCAATTGCAGGGCGACCTCGTCGAGTTCCTTGGCGAGATTGACGTTGGATTGCAGGAGCTGACCTTTGACCTGCATGATCACGCCCGCAACAATTGGGGTGAACATCGCGGCCGCGCCCTTGAGGGTGATCAATTCCTTCGCGATCGCGATCGCAGCCGGCGATGGCTGCGCCGGCTGTTGCGCCGAAGCCGGCGCAACCATGCTGACGAGCGCCACAGCAAACAGTGCGGCGCGAGCCGAAGTGACGAGTGTCCGGGTGAACATGAAGCGCTCCTCTGTGAGATGCTGTTTTACCTGGCGCATGATCTTGTCCGAAAACCGGTTCCCACTTTCGGGATCATGCGCTAGGCCGTTCAACAACCCTGATGCCGTTGGGGCCGGCCAGGATGACGATCTGGGCCAGCCCGATGAACAAGCCGTGTTCGACCACGCCCGGGATGGCGACCAGCCGTTCGGCCAATGATTTCGGATCGGGAATGCGTTCCAGGCTGGCGTCCAGGATCCAGTGACCGCCATCCGTGACAAAAGCATGGCCGTCTTTGAGGCGCAGCTTGATCGGTCCGGACAGGCCGGCCTGCGCGACGGCCGTTTCGATGGCCTTATGGGTAGCCTTGAGCGCAAACGGCACGACCTCGATCGGCAGCGGGAAACGGCCGAGCGCCGGCACCCATTTCGACTCGTCCGCGATGACGATCATCCGGCTCGAGGCCGCTGCGACGATTTTTTCGCGCAACAAGGCGCCGCCACCGCCCTTGATCAGGCTGAGATCGGGACCGACTTCGTCGGCGCCATCGACCGTCAAATCCAGCCGGTCGAGTTCGTCGAGGGTTGTGAGCGAGATGGCGTTGGCTTCGGCCTGGCGCCGGGTCGCTTCCGACGTCGGAACGCCGACCACGTCGAGCCCGGCGCGCACGCGCTCGCCCAGCAACTCGACGAAATGGCGCGCGGTCGAACCGGTGCCGAGGCCAAGCTTCATGCCCGGCTGAACGAATTCCAGGGCACGGGCGGCCGCGTGTCGCTTTTGAACTTCAGGATCCATCGGTGGCCGGCTGCTGGAAAGCACTGAGAGGGCAAATTTGGGATGATGGTCTAGCCCGGTTCCGCGCCCGATCCTAGAGCCTTGCGTCGCGGGCGCGCTTTCGTTAGCGATCGCGCATGTCCGCACCCCTGATCGTCTTCGACCTCGACGGCACGCTGGTCGATACCGCCCCCGACCTCGTCGACACCCTCAACCTCATCCTGGCCCGGCAGAGCCTCCCGCCGGTGCCGTATGACGAGGCGCGCCGGCTGATCGGCGGCGGCGCCCGCCGCATGGTGGCGCGCGCGCTGGAGGCCGACGGCCGGCCGACCGGCGGCGCGCATCTCGACGGGCTGGTGGCCGAATTTGTCGCGCATTACAGCGACCACATCGCCGACCGGTCCCGGCCGTTTCCACATCTGACGACCGCGCTTGATCAATTGGCCGCGCAGGGCTGCGCCTTTGCGGTCTGTACCAACAAGCTGGAATGGCTGTCGGTGAAGCTGCTCGATACGCTCGGCCTGTCGGCGCGTTTCGGAGCGATCTGCGGCCAGGACACCTTCGGCGTGATGAAGCCCGATCCGGCGATCCTGCTCGGCACCATCGAACGCGCCGGCGGCCGGCCGGACAACGCCATCATGGTCGGCGATTCGGAGACCGACATCGCGACCGCCCGCGCCGCCAACATCCCGGTGGTGGCGGTCGACTTCGGCTACACGGAAATCCCGCTGACCGACTTGGCGCCGGACCGGCTGATCAGTTCGTTTGCAGCATTGCCGGACGCCGTCCGCGACCTGATCGCCGCGTCGCCCCGATAACCTGCGCGGCTGCGGATTTAGCACCGCCTATAAAGGCTGATCGGCGCGGCCAGCGCCGACGCCATGCCGGGTTCCTGTAACGAACCAAATAACTGTTGTGAAACAGCCCTTTATCCTGGTAACGCGTGGGCCATGAGCCGCGCCGCAATGGCGCCGGGCCAAGCGCCCGGTCCGTGTCCCGCACCGTGGTGCAACAGTCGGCGGAGGCGCTGACGGTTGCGCCATATTTTCAGCACCCCTATGGTCTTTCCCTTGGGGACGCCATGGCGGCCAAAGGCCGCCCGATCAAACGGATTACGACCATGCGCCGAGTCATTGTCACCGTGGCCTGCGGACTATTGCTGGCTGGTTGCTCATCCATGCCCAGCATGGATTTCCTGCCGAGCCTGAGCGGCGGAGGCGCCAATATTCCGGCCCGGTTTGAATCCGAACCGCAAGGCGCGGAAGTTCGCACCTCGAACGGCCAGACCTGCCGCACGCCTTGCGCGCTGGCATTGCCGGCCGCCGATTTCACCGCCACCTTCAGCATGGCCGGCTATCAGCCGCAAACCGTGCCGGTGCAGATCCGCAGCCCGGAGGTGCGCAACGAAGCCGAATTCGCCGGCTCGGCCGAGTTCTTCCCCAATCCGGTCGTCGCGGGACTGGAGCCCGCCCCGCCGCCGCCGAAGCGCCGGGCCGCGCCGCCGAAGAAGCCGAAGCCCGCGG